>JAZUDT010000048.1:0-4744 GCA_045639785.1 Acutalibacteraceae bacterium
GAGAATGGTACGTGCAAGCACTAAAAGCTGCTCAATAATCATTTCTTAACCCTCCCATAATTATTTGTGAGTCATCACGGTTAAATATTAACATACTGTGAAAAATATGTCAAGTGTTAAAACAAAACAAGCCGCTATTTATTGAAAATTTCAGATCACCGTTCAGTACATAATGTAAGCTTTACCTTTTTCGGCTGTGAACGATATAGTGCCGTTTTCAAATTTTTCGTCAACATCGTTTCCGTCATTATCCGAAATTCCGATAAATCTGCCAAAGGCGTTAAGGCAGCATACTCCGTCATTGAGGGCGGTTATTTTTCCGCCTTTGAGACGTCTGTTCGACCACTCAAAGCTTATTTCAAATCCGTTTTCAAGCTTTACCGCACCGAAAGAGCCGCTGTCCCAGCCCTGCGGCAGAGAGGGAAGAAAGCTGATAACATTATCCTCGGTCAAATCAATCAGCATCTTTCTCACACAGTCGGAATAAGAAATATTATCAAAAATATCGGAAAAAAGAAGATTGTCATAAGCGCGTAAAACAGCATCCGAAAGAAAACGGGCGGCGTCTTTTTCTTTTCCGCATTTTGCCGCCTTTTCAGCTTTTTCAATCAACTCTCCCGCATGAGCGGATTTGCTGCCCGTAAGACGTGAAAAAACAGAGACCTTGCGGCGCACTTCTTCGGTGCACTCCGTGCTTTTTCCGAACGGATTATATCTTTTTTCTTCACCGTGAGAAAGCGAAAATGCAGAAAATGAAGCGACGGCTTCGTCCATGTTGAGCGTTTTTGCGATTTCGGCGGCATTTCTTGCCTTTTTCATATTGATAAGGATTTCTCTTTCTTCGGGCACGTTGCGGCTGTTCCATATTCCGCTCTCCGTCATGGGCAGAGACAATCTGCGTGAGGAGGAATAGAGAACATATTTTCCCATTTCAAACATAAGAGCCTCAAGGCTTTGCCTGTTTTTGCCCTTTGAATACGAGCGAAGCAGTGCGTCGGCTGTCATATTCACATCGCTTTGACCGATTGAAAGTCTGAGTCTGCTGTTAATTTTTTTATAGTCGTCAAGGTGCCTTTTAAAAAGCTGAGGGAACGTCATAGCAGAGGCTTTTTCCACGTTTTCACGGCATTTATCGAGGTCATCTTCTGAAAAAAATTCCGTTGCACAGCTCATCACAATTCTTGCCGTGAAAGTGTCGCTGACGCAAATTCCGTTTTCCGAAGAGGTGATTTTTCCGTCGTCGGCAAGCACCTTGACACAGCAAAAATAACGCAGGTTGTTTTTATCCTCGCCGTTTTCTCTTCCGGCACCGTTATTTGCGTTCACCGTGCCCGAAAGGTATGCGTATGCGCCGTCATAGATAATCTCTCCGTTCTGCTCCGACTGGAGCGAGAGGGTGAAATCAAGAAGCGTGTCGCCGGTGGATTCTATTTTGCCGACAAAAACATTGTCGGCGGCACTGATGAAATAATGCCTTGTATGCCCGTCAAGTCCTTTTCGGCAGGCAACCATAGCTGAGCCCGTTTCGAGGTCAAGGTCACGCAGATATGTGTTCTCCGAGCAGGGGACAGGGGAGTTGAAGCTTAAAAACATTTCACCGAAATTCTGGTAAGAGCCCGTTCTGTTTACGTCGCCGGAAAAAAGCGTCTTTTCGTTAAACTGTATTATTTCGCACTGAATACCGCCGAAAACACGGGCACCGATTGAGCCGTTTCCGAGAGGTATTGATTTTTTCTGCCATGAAGCATAGTCGGAGGCGGCGGGCGTATTGTAGCAAAGGTACATTTTAAATCTCCTTACAGCGTAAATTCTTCTTCCCTGAAATTATCAATTTGCGCCTTTTTTTCGGGCTTTCTTTTGAGAGGGTCATATTTATACTTTCCGCAAGAGTAGTCGGGCTTCATTATTCCCTTTTTAACGCAAAGCACAGCTTCACCGTCAGAGGTGAGGCTCCCGTGAAAACAGTTTTCGCATTTTTTGGAGTAGTCATTTTTACTTAAAAAGCTTTTGTTCATATCAAATCTCCGCAGTTTTTATATCGCCATAATATCATATTTTTCGTTTATTTTCAACATTTCTTTTAATGCGGCAGTCTCCTATGAGAAACAGAAAACATGTAATAAGCATCAATACGCTGACGGGAAAGCTCTTTTCGTCGGGCGTAACGGTTATGCCGCCGCTTATCTTCACCGCTTCAACCGCCGACGGAAAGAGATACAGAAGAAAATTGCTGATTATTACGCAAAGAGAAGCGCATACCGCACGGGAGGCAAAAAACAGCTTAATATCAAGCCCGGATTTTTCCACACAGTCCATTATCTGTGCGTGAACCGAAAGCCCGCCCCAGCCGACTACTCCGGCAATGAGCGGAATACTGCAGTGAGGGGCAAGACGGCGGGTGCCTGCCGTCACCTCACAAATACCGCACAGAACGCCGAGAACAGTCTCGTTTGTGATAAATATTCTCATTAAATCGCAGAGGCATGAAAACAGAAGAACATAACAGCATATTGAAATCATTGCCTGAGAAGCCGCACTTCCTGCCGACACAAAAGCGGCGGATATTCTGACATCATTTCTGCTCTTCTTAACCGAAACAAAGTCATCATCGCCGAAAACAAAGCGGGATATGAACAAGATAAAAAGATTTGATATGACAACGCTTGAATATATGATTATACCCGGCTTTGTGTCGGAAAAGAGCGACAGCCCGATTGCCCCGAGCGCAAAAGCCGGTGACGGATTAACCGAGGCGCAGAGAAGCCGTTTTGCACTTTCCTTGCCGATTTTTTCGCTTCCGAGAAGCGAATCGGTCATTTTTGCACCGACGGGAAAGCCTCCCAGTGCACTCATAATGAACACCGATGCAGAGCATTCGGGCAGTGAAAACAGCTTCTTTGCGATAAACGAAAGCACTTTTCCGCCGCTTTCAAAGAATCCTCCGCAGGTAATAAAGGACGAGAGAAAAAGAAACGGAAAAAGTGACGGAATAACCGTCTCGGCGCACATTTCGAGAGCAGATGAAATACTTTTTGAGGCAATATCGGGGTAGGCAGTCAGAGCCGCCGCAATTAAAACGCAGAGAGAAAAGACGAATATATAACGAAATTTATGAAATAAGCTGTTTTTATCCGAAAGAATAAATATTTTTCCCATTACAATCACCCGTACATTATATGCCGGATAAAAAGCGAACATATCACGTCATTTCTTAAAATAACTCTGAAACAGAGGCGAATTTTTCATTCTGTAAAAACATAAAATCTGACAGAACGGAGTGATGAAAATGAACAGTATATTCTCTTATGAAGAAAAAGAGCCGGTCGGTATTCTGCCCGAAATACAGCTTATCTCAAACACACGGGCAGTTATCGACTCGGTGACGGAAATAGCTCAGTACACACCGGAGAGCATTAAGCTTGTCATGGGAAAAATATCGGTCTGCTTTTCGGGCAGTGACCTTGAAATCGTCACATTTGACTGCGAAAGGGTAACAATCTGCGGCACGGTTCTTTCGCTGTCGTTCTCCTCGTGAGGTGAGCATGAAAAGGTACTACTACAAAAGCCTGATAACCGGCTTCTGCGGCGTATGCGCTGAGGGTGGCTTCTGCGACGGCTTTCTTAACAGATGCAGAGATTATAAAATACCGATAAGAAAGGTCAGATATGCAGAAAAGTGCCGCATTTATTTCTGCGTTCCCTGCGAATTTCTTGAGCAGACGGAAAAATGCGCCGAGCTCTCGGGTATGAGTATCACGGTCAGGGGAGTTTTCGGTCTTGTTCCGTTTATGAAAAAGCACCGTGACAGAGCGTTTCTCATTTCCGGAATAATACTGACAGTGCTGTTTGCGGCCTTTATGAGCGGCAGAGTGTGGAGCATAAAGATTATCGGAAACGATAAGGTTTTTTCCTCCGAGCTTCTTTCCGCCTGCGCTGAGCTCGGGCTTAAAACAGGTGTGAGAAAGAAAAAGATAGATGTTGCGTCTTTTCAGTCGGAGCTTCTTGAAAAAACCGGCGGAAGGCTGATATGGGTGTCGCTCAACACAGAGGGAATGTGCGCTCAGCTTGAGGTCAGAGAGACTGTTATACCCGAGGACGACACAATCGGAAAGCCCTGTAACTACATTGCCGATTTTGACGGAATAATAAAAATATGCCGTGTGTATTCGGGTACTGCGGCGGTTAAAAGGGGAAATCCGGTGAGAAAGGGCGACCTGCTTATAAGCGGCGTGACCGAATACGAAACAGGCGAAAGCTCATTCACTGAGGCAAGGGGGAAAATTACGGCACAGCACAGCGTAAAAATTGAAGAAAAAGCCGTAAAAAGTCTCAAAGTGAGAAAATACGGCAAGAATAAACATATATATTCACTGTCGCTCTTCGGCTTTGAAATAAATCCGCTCAGATTCATGAAAAAGGCTTCCGTGTGCGAAATTACACGGTGCACGGAAAGTCTTGAAATAAACAGCACCGTGCTTCCGTTTTATTTCGGAGAATACACCGTGACCGGGTACGAAGAGTGCGAAACAAATAACGAAAAAATGCTCTCGCTCATAACGCTCGAAAGCTATCTTTCAAGGGTGGGAGACAGCTTTAAAAATTCGGTCGTGCTGTCGCTGAGCGAAAAGAAAACCGACGCATACAGCGGAAAATTCACCGTCATTGACGAAATCGGGAAAAAATCGGTCATTACGCTTGAAGAGACTGAAAAAACTGTGAAATCTGTCCTGAAATAATAGGGGCG
>JAZUDT010000049.1:0-5445 GCA_045639785.1 Acutalibacteraceae bacterium
GGTCGTGCTGTCGCTGAGCGAAAAGAAAACCGACGCATACAGCGGAAAATTCACCGTCATTGACGAAATCGGGAAAAAATCGGTCATTACGCTTGAAGAGACTGAAAAAACTGTGAAATCTGTCCTGAAATAATAGGGGCGGATATTGAAATTATGAAAAATTTGTTATATAATACAATGAATAAAAAGGAAAGCAGGCATTTTATTGTTTGAGAAACTGATAAGTATCGAGAGAATGGAGCAGGCAGTCAGTCTGTTCGGCAATTTTGATGAAAATATTAAGTTTATCGAGAACGAGTTTTCCGTTGAGGTTGTCTCGCGCGGCTCGGAGCTTAAAATAAGGGGCGAAGCCGAAAATGTGTCGCTTGCTTCACGGGCGATAGACGGACTTCTGCTTCTCATAAATAAAGGTGAACAGCTTAATGAACAGAGCGTCAGATATGCCGTTTCTCTCGTCAAAGAGGGGAACGATGAAAAGCTCGGTGAAATAAGCACCGACTGCGTTTGCCTCACGGCAAAGGGAAAGCCCGTAAAAGCCAAAACACTCGGGCAGCGAAAATATATTGACGCTATCGAAAACAGCACAATCGTTTTCGGCATTGGTCCCGCCGGTACGGGCAAGACTTACCTTGCCGTTGCCGAGGCGGTCAGAGCCTTCAGAGCAAAAGAAGTCAACCGCATCATTCTCACCCGTCCCGCCGTTGAAGCGGGCGAAAAGCTCGGATTTTTACCCGGCGATTTACAGCAGAAGGTTGTCCCGTATCTCAGACCGCTTTATGATGCACTGTTTGATATGCTCGGACCGGACAGCTTTCAGCGTTATCAGGAGAGGGGCAGTATCGAGGTTGCGCCTCTTGCATATATGAGAGGCAGAACGCTTGACGACAGCTTCATTATCCTTGACGAAGCGCAGAACACTACGGCGGAGCAGATGAAGATGTTTCTGACAAGGCTGGGCTTCAATTCAAAAATGGTTATCACGGGTGACGTGACGCAGATTGACCTGCCGGACGGTAAAAAATCAGGTCTGGTCGAGGTAATAAAAATACTCAAAGGTATAGACGATATAAAGACAGTACGCTTTTCCGAGAAAGATGTGGTCAGGCACAGACTTGTTCAGGATATAATCAAGGCGTATGAAAAATATGAGGAGGTCAAACATAAATGACGGGAAAGGTTAAGGTCATTATTTCAAAGAGCAGTAAGGAGGTTAAGGTTCCTACGGGTGTCAGGCTTCTTGTCAGAAGATGCTGTCACGCCGTTCTTGTCAATGAGGGGTTTGACGGCTCGGCTGAGGTCAGCGTCAGATTTGTTGACGATGAAGAAATCCATTCACTTAACCGTGAATACAGAAATGTTGACAGAGCGACCGATGTTCTGTCGTTTCCGCTCGGTGAGGACGGAAATTTCGACATAAACATTGACACGGGAGCAAAGCTTCTGGGCGATATAGTTATCTCAATCGACCACGCAGTGGCTCAGGCTGAGATGTACGGTCATTCGCTTGAGAGGGAAATCGGATTTCTGACGGTTCACTCAATGCTTCACCTGCTCGGTTATGACCACGAAAACGGAGGACTTGAGGCTGTGCGTATGCGTGAAAAGGAAGAAACAGCACTGACACAGCTCGGTCTCAAGAGAAGCGAAAGCTACTACATGGACGGAGAATGAAATGAACGAGGTAAAAAAGCTTATCCACAGCTTCGGCTATGCAATTGAGGGGATAGTGAACACTGTTCTCGGCGAGAGAAATATGAGAATACATATTGTCTGCATGATTTATATGTATTCCTTTCTGCTTCTGACTGACTGGTTCACTCTCACACGTGAGGATTGGGCATTGATTTTCATTGCAAACGCAATCGTTCTCATGGGTGAGCTTGTCAACACTGCGCTTGAAAAAGCGGTTGACCTTGTGACGCAGGAGAAAAAGCCCCTTGCAAAAGCGGCAAAGGACGCCGCCGCAGGAGCAGTTCTTGTCGGGGCAATATTTGCGGTATGCGTCGGTCTTGCCATTCTTCTTCAGAAAGAAGCCTTCGCCGCACTTTATGCATACTTTTCAACGCATATAACGTCACTTGTCATTTTTGCGCTGAGCCTCATTTTGGCGGTGTTATTCATGTTTAAGGGACTGCCGTTTATCGGAAGAAAAGAGGAAAAATGAACGCTTATATCAATATCGTCTGGCTTGCGGCGGGAGTAGCCGTTGCGGCATTCGGATTTTATGTTTTCAAAAGAAAAAAATATAACCTTATTCTCTGCATAGGCAAGAACAAGGTTAAGGATAAAGACAATTTCAGTGATTTTTACGGCAAAGCCATCACATTTCTGGGCTTTGTTACGGCGGCATCGTCCGTACTTTGCTGGAAAGATGAAAAATATCTCACTGTTTCGCTTCTTCTCACACTTGTCGGGGTTATCTATTTCATCTTTGAATCGTTCCACCTCGTCAAGCTTTACAGCGTGAAGAAAAGCGGAGATAACGGCGCAGAATAGCAGATAAAATCGGGCGGATTTGCTCATAATGGCAAAAATCATTGACATACCGTCTGTTTTTAAATATAATAAATTGTCAGTTTACAAAATCAATTATCGAAAGGATTGAACACTATGGCACAGGAAGTATTACTTACCGCCGCAGGCAAAAAAGAACTTGAGGACGAGCTTGAATACTTAAAGGTTGAAGGCAGAAAACAGATTAAAGAGAAAATTCAGGTTGCGCTTTCTTTCGGTGACTTATCGGAAAACAGCGAATACGAGGAAGCGAGAAACGACCAGGGCAAGCTTGAAGCGAGAATAAGCGAAATCGAAGCAATCCTTCAGAACTGCAAGGTTGTTGACGAAGATAATCTCAGCACAGACGTTGTTCAGTTCGGCTCAAAGGTTGTGATAAAAGACCTTGAATACGGTGATGAATATAAATATCAGATAATCAACTCAACCAGCACGTCAAAGGATTCCGACGATGTTTTCATCGCAAGCGACGAATCTCCTGTTGCAAAGGCACTTATCGGCAGAGCGGTGGGCGATATAGTTGAGGTTGAAGCACCCTGCGGCGCAATTAAGTATGAAATTAAGGAAATAGTCAGATAAAGGTGATATAAATGGCAGACGAAAACAAGGTTCAGAATCAGAACGCTCAGCCTCAGCAGGATATCAATATGCTGCGCAAGGTCAGAAGAGAAAAGCTCGCCGCCTTGCAGGAGGAGGGCAACGACCCGTTCATAATAACAAAATATGACCGCACTCATCACAGCACAGATGTCAAGGATAATTTTGAAGAGCTTGAGGGCAAATCTGTTTCACTTGCGGGCAGAATGATGTCAAAGCGTGTTATGGGCAAGGCTTCATTCTGTAATCTTCAGGATTTGAAAGGCAATATTCAGTGCTACGTGGCGAGAGACAGCGTCGGTGAAGAGGAATACAAGGCTTTCAAAAAGTTTGATATAGGCGATATTATAGGAATCAAGGGCGAGGTATTCAAGACGAAGACGGGAGAGATTTCGATACACGCAAGCGAAATTGTGCTTCTTTCAAAATCGCTTCAGATTCTTCCCGAAAAATATCACGGTCTGACGAACACCGACACAAGATACCGCCAGAGATACACCGACCTCATCATGAACCCCGAGGTCAGAGATACTTTTGTCAAACGCTCAAAGATAATCAGCTCAATACGCCGTTATCTTGACGCTCAGGGCTTTATGGAGGTTGAAACCCCCATGCTCGTTTCCAATGCGGGCGGTGCGGCGGCGAGACCGTTTGAGACGCATTACAACGCACTTGACGAAGATGTCAAGCTGAGAATTTCACTTGAATTATACCTCAAGAGGCTCATAGTCGGCGGACTTGAAAAGGTCTATGAAATCGGCAGAGTGTTCCGCAACGAGGGCGTTGACACAAGGCACAATCCCGAATTTACGCTCATGGAGCTTTATCAGGCATACACCGATTATCACGGAATGATGGATTTAACTGAAAATATGTTCCGTTTTCTTGCAAAAGAGGTATGCGGCACGACCGAGATAACATACGGTGACAAGGTGCTTGATTTAGGCAAGCCGTTTGAGAGGCTCACAATGATTGAGGCAGTCAAAAGGTATGCGGGCGTTGATTTCGATGAGATAAAGACTGACGAAGAGGCGAAGGCTGTCGCAAAGGAGAAAAATATAGAATTTGAGGCACGCCACAAAAAGGGCGATATACTCAATCTGTTTTTTGAAGAGTTTTGCGAGGACAAGCTTATTCAGCCGACGTTTATTATGGACCATCCGGTTGACATTTCACCCCTCACCAAGAGAAAGCCGGACAAGCCCGATTACGTTGAACGCTTTGAGCTTTTCATGAACGGCTGGGAGATGTGCAACGCATACTCCGAGCTCAATGACCCGATTGACCAGAGAGAGCGTTTTGCGCTTCAGGATGCGGCAGCGGCGGCAGGGGATGAAGAAGCAAACCACACCCACGAGGACTTCCTCAACGCCCTTGAGATAGGTATGCCCCCGACAGGCGGTATCGGCTACGGCATTGACAGACTTGTAATGCTTCTGACGAACAGCCCCGCAATCAGAGACGTACTGCTCTTCCCGACGATGAAGTCGATTGAGTGAAATATATAAAAACAATCAAAGCCTTTCTTACCCTAACGGGCAGGAAAGGCTTTTGTATTGCGTACAAAAATATGCCGCCCGATTAATTCCGGACGGCATTTATAATTATAATTCTATTTTTCCGTTTTCTTTTTCAAATTGTGCAACTCTCTTTTTCAAAAATTGCTCTATCTCTTTATTTGCGGAACGACCTTCTGATTCTGCAATATATCGAAATTTTTTAAAGAGAATACGGTCTACCCGTAAAGTGTATCTCAAAAGTTTATCTTCCATAATGCACCTCGCTAAATGGTTTCATCTATCATTATTTTTGTTCTTCTGATATTTCACCGTGTTCCTGTTCAAACTTTTCAATACATTGTCTTACCAAATACAATATTTGACCGTTGATTGAACGACCTTCGTATTCTGCAACAGATTTAAGTTTTCTATGAGTATTCGGGTCAATTTCAATGCCAAGATGTTTATTATCTTTATTCCTCATAATACCACCTCAAAATAAACTTAATTTAAGTATATTTTAAGATTATTTTGTGATATAATGTTTTATGTATACTTGATTTAAGTATACTAAATTTATCACAGGTGGTAGAAAAATGACTTGTTGTTTTATCGGACACAGAAAAATCAATGACACGCGCGAACTGCGGAAACGGTTGCGGTGCATTTTGCTGAATTTAATTGAGAGCGGAAGAGTCAATTTTATCTTCGGAGATAATTCTGCTTTTAACAGCCTTTGCTATGAAACAGTTACGCAATTAAAAGAAAAATACCCCGCAATCAAACGGATAAATTTCCGTAAGGATTACGAGGATACTGACGATTATACTATGCA
>JAZUDT010000050.1:0-20240 GCA_045639785.1 Acutalibacteraceae bacterium
CTTTGCTCAAATATGATATAATATCTGTTCCTTATATGCCGCAAGCATATATCACCGCACGCAGTGCGATATCATATCGGAGATATATCACCCGTTCCGACAGGAACGGATATCATTGTAAAAACCCACTTTTGTCAAGTAGACAAAAGTGGGTTTTTACATGGCGGAGAGCATGGGATTCGAACCCACGGATACGTGATAGCGCATTACACGATTTCCAATCGTGCTCCTTCGACCAGCTCGGACAACTCTCCGTGAATGCCTTGATATTATACCCAATGACGGGATAAAAATCAAGTGCAAATATCAAAAATATTGATTTTTTACGAAAAAATAAAAAAATGCGAAAAAGGTCTTGCATTTTTGCGTTTTTTCTGATAAACTAACTCTGCTAAAAATTGTAACAGTTGTTTTAAAGGAGGTGCTGACACATGGCAAAATGCGAATTCTGCGGTAAGGATGTGTCTTTCGGCATAAAGGTTTCCCACTCACACAGACGTTCAAACAGAACATGGAAGCCCAATGTTAAGCGTGTAAAAGCTATCGTAAACGGCTCACCGAAGAGAGTTTATGCATGCACACGTTGCTTACGTTCAGGTAAGGTGACACGTGCGGTCTGATACTGACTGCCACAATCTTGCACATAAGGGGACTGCTTCGCAGTCCCCTTGTTTGTTTTATTCCGTTATAACTCCCTTTTGTAAAATAACATTTGCATACAGAGCACTTTCGCCGGTGGCGACAATCGCATACGCCTTTTTTGCCTCCTCATAGAAAGCGAAACGCTCGACAGTGCCGGTAACCTTTTGGGCACTGTAACCGCTGCCGTTTATTATCTCGGCGTATTTGCTCCATATCGGCGTTTCCACATTATCGCCGGGCATGACCTCCATGAGGCGCACCGGCTTTTCAACATAGGTGTCAAGCGGGAACAGCCTGAGCACCGCTTCTAAAATTTCAGGCACTCCGTGTCCGTCACAGCGTATTACTTTTGCGTTTTTGCCCATGCTTTCAACGGGAAAATTGCCGTCGGCTATAACTATTGTATCCGAATGTCCCATTTCGCACAGCACCTTTAAAAAGTCCGGCGACAAAATTTTCGGTATTCCTTTAAGCATAATCAACACTCCTTTTCAGCAGTTGCCTTTTTTAATTCACGGTTTTTGCTCACGTCTCTGTCCGTATCCTTGCCGAACCAGAGGTGTACCTCGTGTTTCTTTCTTAAAAAGCCCTTCGGCATCGAGACCTTGTCAACGGCATAGTTCACGCCGAGCGCATCGAGCATTTTTTCGTGACTGTCTTTTCTCGTGAGGAAATCGCTGAAGCTTTTATCCCCTTTTGCACTCCAGCAGCACTCAGACAGAGCGAGCATTCTCGGGAAAAGCTGAACGTCTATTTTTTCTTCGTCCTTTATCCACTCTGTCCACATCTCGCCCTCAAGCCCGAGCACACGCTCCTGATACTTTTCGGGCACCATGCCGTCGGTCGCTTCAAAATTATAGGTGTTGCCGAGAGGGTACATACTGTAACACATATCGAAATAGAAAGCCTGATGCTTGCATATTATTACTTCGCCGCCCTTTTCGATATGCTTCATGACATTGTCGTCACGCTTTTCTGTCCAGTACTGACCGATAACCTCTCTGTCAAGATTACCGGCGGACAGAGCCTCATTCCAGACTATCAGCCTCTTGCCCTTTTTCTTCAGATACTCCGCTATTCTGTTATTGAACCAGCCCTGCAGCTCCTCAGTGCCTGCAAGGTTGTTTTCTTTTATGCGCTTCTTGCATTCGTCGCATTTTCCCCACTCGTTTTTCGGTGCTTCATCGCCGCCGATATGGAAGAACGGCGCAGGGAAAAGCTCTGCAATCTCATCAATTACGTCAAAAATAAATCCGTAGGTGCTCTCTTTTCCGGCGCAGGCGGGGCGATTATAGTCAAACCAGCGGCTGACAGTCGGAATATGACCGCCAAAGAACCAGTGCACCTCGCTCTTTATCTCACGGCACGCAAGGAAATTATATGCGGCTATTGCAGAGGCAAAATGAGCGGGCATATCTATCTCCGGTATGACCGTTATGTTGAGCTTTTCTGCGTATGCGACAATCTCCTTTATATCCTCCTGCGTGTAAAATCCGCTGTGGGGCTTGCCCTCGAGCTTTCCCGAACGCCAGCCGTTAATCTGAGAGTCCTTTCTCTTTGAGCCGATTTCGGTCAGAAGAGGATATTTTTTGATTTCTATGCGCCAGCCCTGGTCGTCCGTCAGATGCCAGTGGAACACATTGAGCTTATAGAGTGCCATGAGCGAAAGTATGCGCTTACACTCATTCTTTCCGAAAAAGTGACGTGCCTCGTCAAGCATGAGCCCTCTGTGCTTATATCTCGGCTTATCCTTTATTTCCACGCACGGAAAAGCTACTTTCTCACTGCTGCCCTTTTCAAAGAAAAGAATCTGTTTGAGCGTCTCTACCGCATACAGCGCACCCGCATACCCCGATGCACGGATAACCGTTTTGTTTTCGTTTGTGCAAAGATAATATTCCTCGTCGCCGAGACTTTCATCATATATGAACGCAAAATCCGGATTTTCCGCATTTTCGGCGCATACGGCAAATATGGGGAATTCGTCAAGCAGAATATCTCTGACCGAGCAAAGCTCGGGTGCTATGTAGAGAGAGCTTTTTCCGTTTATCTCCTGATACCCGCTGTTTTCCTTGCAGAAAAGCGGTTTCGGTATTACATTAATCATAACTGAGGCCTCCTTTTTTTGACATTATATCACAACGGGCAGGCTAAATAAATACATAATCGGATTTTTATGTTGAAACACGCCTCTTTTTATGTTATCATACTGCCATAGCAAAGGAGGAGCAATATGGAAGAACAAATCTGCAAAACGGACAGGGAGTGTGAACGTCTCATTTCGGTCGTGCCGTCGCCTCTTCAGCTCAGATTTCATGAGCTTTATTACTATTCTTTCATTCACTACGGTATGAACACCTTTACCCGCCGTGAATGGGGCACGGGCAAGGAAACACCCGATATGTTCCGCCCGAAAAAAGTTGACACCGACCAGTGGGCAAGGGTGCTCAGCGAAAGCGGCAGTAAGGCTGTCATTTTCACGGCAAAGCACCACGACGGCTTCTGTCTGTTCCCGTCAAAATACACCGAGCACTGCATCAGAAACAGCCCCTATATGAACGGAAAAGGTGACATTGTCAGACAGATGGCGGCTTCGTGTAAAAAATACGGGCTTCTTTTCGGCATCTACCTTTCACCCTGGGACAGACACGAAAAGACCTACGGCACGGAAGCTTATAACGATTATTTTGTCAATCAGCTCACTGAACTCTGCACAAATTACGGCGAAATTTCATTTTTCTGGTTTGACGGTGCAAAGGGCGAGGACGCACCGGAGTTTACATACGACTTTGAAAGATACTACAAGGTCATCCGTTCCTTACAGCCCGGTGCGATTATTTCAAACTGCGGTCCCGACGTCAGATGGATTGGCAACGAGGCAGGCAAATGCCGCAAAAGCGAATGGAATGTTGTTCCCACGGCACTGTTCGGTATTGCCGATATTGAGAAAAAATCACAGCACGCCGACAAAAGCTCTGAAATTCCGAAAGACATACGTTCAACGGACGAGGATATTGGCTCACGTGAAGTTGTAAAAAGCTTTGACGAGCTTATATGGTACCCCGCCGAGGCTGACGTTTCAATACATCGGGGCTGGTTCTATTCGAGATTCCCCAAGCGGAAAAAGGCTAAAGACCTCGCCGAGATATATTTTAACACCGTCGGAGCAAACGCCTCTTTACTTATGAATGTTCCTCCCTCAAGAAAGGGAATTATTGAGCCGAAAGATGTGAAAACCCTCAAGAAATTCAAAGCATACATTGACGAATGGTTCAAAGAAAAGCTTGACGCTGTGCCGGAAAACGGTTCTCTTTCCCTGAACGATGGAGAAGACGAGCTTATATTCGACTTTGACTCTCAGCAAAAAATCAGAACAATCGTTATAAGCGAAAATCTCATGAAAAGTCAGCGAGTGGAAGAATTTGAGGTCTACGCCTGTATAGGTGAAACATCAGCAAAAGTTTTCAGCGGTACGGTCATAGGCAGCAAAAGAATAATCCGCCTGAAAAATATCACGGCGGAAAAAATAAGCATCATATTCACTAAAAGCCGGGGCTGTCCCCAAATCAAAAGCGTGGAGTTTTATAAATAATAAATGCCTGATGAGGAAAAATCTTCATCAGGCTGTTTTCATACATTATCACTGTTTGCCGCAAAAACATCGGCAACCTCGCTTATTGTTATGTAAGCTGTCGGATCGGTCTCGTGAACAATAGTTCTCATTTTTGAAACCTGAAAACGGTTAAGCACAAAATGAATCATCGTTTTATCCGAATTTGAATAACCGCCTCTGACACTTATTTTTGTCATTCCGATACCGAAAGCATACATAAGCTCTTCACAGACCTCCTCCGGCTTTTCGGTAACTATCAGCGCACATTTAGCCCTGTCAAAGCCATCCACAATAAAATCGAGAGTTTTGAGAGCCGCCATATAAGTTACTATCGAATAAAGCGGCAAGGTCCAGCTCTTTATTATCAGACCGCAGACAGCATAGAGCAGAACATTATACACCATAATAAATGTTCCGACGGTTACACCTATTTTCTTAGCAAAAATAACTGCAAGCACCTCAACCCCGTCTATTGCGCCGCCGTATCTTACCGACAGACCGCTGCCAAAGCCGCATATTATTCCGCCGAAAACGGCACACAGGAGTAAATCCCTGCCGGCAAGCGGTGAAGCAGTGCTGACGTCAAAAGGCAGAATATCCTCAATCAGCCACACGGAAACCGAATAAACAGCAACACAGTAGAGCGCATAAAACGTGAAAAGCCCGCCCTGTTTTTTAAGTCCGTAGAGAAAAACGGGAAAATTCAGAATAAGCAGAAACAGCGACAGTGACATCCGGTCGGGTGTCAGACTTGAAAGAAGCATTGACGTACCCGAAAAGCCGCTGTCATACAGCCCGACGGGCGAGAGAAAAAATGTTACGCCTATTGCGCTGACTATGCCTGCCGCCGTCATAAAAATCATATTTCTGAGCCGTATATTTTTAAGCTCGGTGATATAATTCATCAAAAATTCCTCCTTTAAAATCAAAGTGCAGAAAGATAATCTCCCTGCACAATAAACATTATAAATCCTTGAGATATTTGCTTCTGCTCGGGTGACGGATTTTTCTCAGAGCCTTTGCTTCAATCTGTCTTATTCTTTCCCGTGTAACGTCAAATTCGTTGCCGACCTCTTCAAGAGTCATCGGCTTTCCGTTATCAAGCCCGAAGCGAAGCGTAATAACCTTGGCTTCTCTCGGTGTGAGAGTTTTGAGTACCTCTTCTATTTTTTCGTGTCTGAGCACCTTTGCCGCCGCTTCATCGGGTGAGAGAGCATCCTCATCGGGTATGAAGTCGCCCAGATGACTGTCCTCCTCCTCACCTATCGGCGTTTCAAGAGAGACCGGCTCCTGCGAAATGCGTATTATTTCACGCACTCTTTCAACGGGATAATTAAGCTCTTCGGCTATTTCGTCCGCAGTCGCCTCGTGACCGTTTCTGTGAAGAAGAATGCTCGATGCCTTTTTGACCTTGTTTATCGTCTCGACCATGTGAACGGGTATGCGTATTGTTCTGCCCTGGTCGGCAATAGCTCTTGTTATCGCCTGTCTTATCCACCATGTGGCATAGGTGGAGAATTTGAAGCCCTTTGTATAATCAAACTTGTCAACGGCTTTTATCAGACCGAGATTTCCCTCCTGGATAAGGTCAAGAAACTGCATACCTCTGCCGACATATCTTTTCGCTATGCTGACGACAAGACGCAGGTTTGCCTCTGTGAGCCTTTTCTTTGCCTCGGCGTCATCGTCAACAATACGCATTGCAAGCTCGATTTCCTCCTCCGGCGTGAGAAGCGGAACTCTGCCTATGTCTTTCAGATACACTTTCACCGGGTCGTCAACGGTTGCGGCTCTTGCGTCGGAGGTGCCGGAGTCTTCATCGTCATAGTCCTTGGAGGAATCAATATCGACCGAAAGTCCCTCAAGCAGTGTGTCGGAAATATCGTCAACTATTTCTATCGCACTTTGCTCTATTTCGGCGTATATCTTTTCCATATCCTCAATGTCAACGTCACGGTCAACGAGAAGCATATCAATATCATTCGCCGAGATTTTGCCGCCGCTTTTGTTTCCTTTTTCTATAAGAGAGTCTATAATGCTCTTTTTTTCAGCGTTGTCCATAATCTTATATTCCTTTCATTTAAGAAAATACACTGCCTTATTATTGTTCCTGAAAACCCTTCAGATATTTAAGCGCACCGGGACGTCTGAGCTTTCTGAGTGCTTTTGCCTCTATCTGTCTTATTCTCTCTCTTGTTATATCGAATTTCTTTCCCACTTCCTCAAGTGTCATCGGCACTCCGCCGTCAAGTCCGAAGCGAAGTGTGATTATTTTTGCTTCTCTCGGTGTCAGGCAGGTGTCAAGCACCTGTGAAATAAGCTCCTTAAGCATTGCCGCAGAAGCCTCATCATCGGGTGAAAGAGTCTCGTCGTCGGGTATGAAGTCACCCAGATGGCTGTCCTCCTCCTCGCCTATCGGCGTTTCGAGAGAAACGGGCTCCTGCGATATTTTCATAATTTCTCTGACCTTTTCGACGGGCATTTCAATTTCTTCGGCTATTTCGTCCGCCGTTGCCTCGTGGCCGTTTTTGTGAAGAAGAACGCTTGAAGCCTTTTTGACCTTGTTTATCGTCTCGACCATGTGAACAGGTATGCGTATTGTTCTGCCCTGGTCGGCAATGGCTCTTGTTATTGCCTGCCTTATCCACCAAGTGGCATAGGTTGAGAACTTGAAGCCCTTTGTGTGGTCAAATTTATCGACCGCCTTAATAAGCCCCATATTGCCCTCCTGTATGAGGTCCAAAAACTGCATACCTCTGCCGACATATCTTTTTGCTATGCTGACGACAAGTCGGAGATTTGCTTCGACAAGTCTCTTTTTCGCCGCCTCGTCGCCCTCGCTTATGCGAATTGCAATTTCTATTTCCTCCTCGGGCGTGAGAAGCGGAACTCTGCCTATATCCTTGAGATAGACACGAACGGGGTCGTCCATCGGCTTTGCGGAGGTATCGCCCTGCGCTTCTTCGTTTTCGGCATAGCCGTCGTTCATTGAAAGAACGGCGTCAAGCCCCTCAAAAAGGGAATCGCCTATATCGTCATTGATTTCAATTCCGTTACTTTCAAGAATCGAATAGACCTTTTCCATATCCTCAACCGATGCTTCGTTATCCATAAGCACGGTGTCAACATCGTTTGAAGAGATTTTTCCGCCGTTTTTGTTCGCCTTTTCAATAAGTCCGACAACAAATTCATTCTTTTCGTTAATATCCATTTCTTTTCCTTTCAGCCGTCTTGTCTGTTTGATTTCTTTTTGCCTATGCTGTCAAATGCGCTGAGAAATTCCTCATTTGACATTTCTGAAGCAGGCGTAAGATTACGCCGCATTTTTTCTTTTTCTTCCTTTAATACCGATATACAGTCAAGGCACTCCTTAACCGTATGATTGAGGTCTCTCGACTTAACTTCCAGTGCACTGATGCAGTCTATTTCCTCAACCGAAAACCCGCAGTTTCCGAATAGAGCAAGGTCGATACTCAGTCCCTCGCTTATTCTCTCCGAAATAACCGAAAAAACCTTTCTGTTAAAGTCTGTGACAAAATCGTCTTCGCTCACTTTATCGCTGATTTTTCTGTAAAAATCGGGATTTCGCATAAGAGATGAAAGCAATGCTTCCTCTGCATTTGCCGCTCTGAGGTATTGCTTTTTCTGAGGATTGACGTTATCCTGTGCGCCGCTTGTGAATTTCTGAACGGATTTGAACACATCTCTCTGTCTGTGTCTTGCTCTCTGCTTTGAATGGTAGCCTATCTGTGTCATTATCGTTTCTTTTGACACGGAAAGCTCCGAGCTGAGCTTTGAAGCATAAACATCTCTTGCGATAATATCGTCCGTGTCGGCAAGAATGAGCGCAACGCTTTTAAGAAAACCGAGCTTTCCATCAGAGGAATCAAGGTCGTATTTCTTTCTTTCCTCAAGTATTTTGTACTCTATATCATTCGCCGCTCCCGTGATGAAGCTTCTGAATTTTTCCGCACCGTATTTCTTTATTATTTCGTCGGGGTCCTTGCCGCCGCTCATACGTATAACCTTGACCTTTATTCCGGCGGAGGAAAATACCCTCATGGCTCTTTCCGTCGCCGCCGAGCCCGCCTCGTCATTGTCAAAGCACAGCACAATCTCTCCCGCATACCTTGAAAGAAGCTTTGCCATTTCAGGCGTAAATGCGGTACCCAGAGCCGCAACGGTATTTGTAAAGCCCGCCTGATGCAGGGCGATAACGTCCATGTAGCCCTCGACGATAATGAGCTTGTTTTCGTTGCCGTTTTTGGCAAAATTCAGAGCGAAAACACCGAGACTCTTTTTATAGACAAGCGTATCAGAGGTGTTGATATATTTCGGCTTTGTGTCGTCAAGCACTCTTCCGCCGAAAGCGACTACCCTGCCTCTGACGTCAATTATCGGCACCATTACCCTGTCTCTGAAATTGTCGTAATAGCCCGTTCTTCCGTTTTTATCACTGCGGCGGGCGAGATTTGCTTCATAAGCCTCCTGATTTGAGTAGCCCTTGCTTCTCAGATAATCAAGAAGTGCGCTCCAGTTGTCGGGAGCATAGCCCAGACCGAAATGCTTTATCGTCTGCATTGAATATCCTCGTGCGAGATAATAGTCAAGTCCCCTTTTTCCTTTCGGAGAAAGCAGATATTCGTGATAAAACCTTGCCGCCTCTCTGTTCATATCATAAATGCGTCTTCGCTTCTGAATGAGCGAATCGTCAAAGCCGTCCTCCGGCATCGCCATACCGCATTTATCGGCAAGAAGCTTGACTGCCTCAACAAAGTCGATATTCTCTATCCTGCGTGTAAAATTGACTATCTCTCCGCCGGCACCGCAACCGAAGCAGTAAAATGACTGCGTGTCGGGATAGACAGTGAACGACGGTGTTTTTTCATTGTGGAACGGACAGAGACCGACGTATGTTCTGCCTCTTTTTTTAAGTTCGACATAGGGCGAAATAACGGAAAGTACGTCGTTTTTCATTCTCAGCTCTTCAATAAACTCGTCGCTTATTTTGTTGACCATTATTCACCCTCCTTTTTATTTTATCCAGCCCTTTGGAATGAACAGCTCATTGAAAACCGAAATGGCGTATGTATCGGTCATTCCCGAAATATAGTCACATGCCGCCCTGTCAATGCCCTCGTTTGCAACTATCGGCAGATAGAGTGCCGGCATTTCGTAGGGATGAGCGCAGTAGTACTCGAACAATGTCTGAATCATATTGACCGCCTTGACCTCTTCGCCCTTGCAGAGCGGATTTGTGTAAACGCAGTCAAACATAAGTCTGTGCAGTCTGTCAAACGCTTTTTCCTCATCTGCGCCCAAAGTAATATCATCCTTTGAATTTTTCACAGCGGAGATAACAAGAGTATTTATCCTTTCCGCCTTTGAAAAGCCGAGAATCTGCCTTATACCGAGAGGAATATCCTCTTCTTTCATAATGCCGCCTCTCACGGCGTCGTCGATATCGTGATTAATGTATGCTATTTTATCGGCAAGCTTGACAATTCTGCCCTCAAGGGTGTCCGCCTCCTTGCCGTGAGTGTGACAGACAATGCCGTCTCTGACCTCATAAGTAAGGTTGAGCCCCTCGCCCTTTTTTTCAAGGCGGTCAACGACACGCAAGCTCTGTTCATAGTGGCGGAAGCCCCCGTCCATAACCTCATTGAGTGCCCTTTCTCCTGCGTGCCCGAACGGGGTATGCCCAAGGTCGTGACCGAGTGCAACAGCTTCAGTCAGGTCTTCATTGAGGCGCAGTGCCCGTGCTATCGTTCTTGCTATCTGTGCAACCTCAAGGGTATGCGTCAGACGGGTTCTGTAATGGTCACTCTCGGGTGAGAGAAAGACCTGTGTTTTACGCTTGAGACGTCTGAAAGAGTTGCTGTGAATAATTCTGTCCCTGTCACGCTGATAAGCCGTGCGTATGACACATTCTTCCTCCTCCTTTTGTCTGCCGAGCGTATCGGCGCAAAGCTTCGCATTGGGAGAGAGAAGCATTTTTTCGTTTTCAAGCGTCTGCTGACGTATATCTGACATAAAAACACATCCTTCTGATTAAATATACTCCCGAAATTCATTTTTCCCTTTATTTTTTATCCGCAAACGGAATATTTTTCTCCGACCGGCACAGCCTCATATTTCCCGAAGCTCAAATCGGTGAGCTTTGAACAGAATGAAGAAAATCTCTCTTCCGGTATGCACACCTTTATTTCGACGCTGTCGGCAAAATCCGTGCTCTCGACACTGCCGCCGCATTCGGGCACAAGTGACGAAAGTCTGCCGTAAAAATTGTAGTCGCATTTTATCACGGCTACGGTGCAAAGCGACATTTTAACCGGCTGTGCAGCATCAACGGCAATTTTTGCCGAGTGGGAATACGCTCTCACAAGCCCGCCCGCACCGAGCAAAACTCCGCCGAAATACCTTGTCACCACAACACATACGTCACTGAGCCCCTCTTTGATGAGAACGTCAAGCACCGGCACTCCGGCAGTTCCCTGCGGCTCACCGTCGTCGCTGTAGCGGCGTGTCTGACCGTCACGGAGAATGTAGGCATACACATTGTGAGTTGCGTCCCAATGCTCCGAGCGTATTTTGTTTATAAAGTCCGTCGCCTCCTGCACCGTTTTAACCGGCTTTGCATAGCCTATAAAACGTGAACGCCTCTCGGTGAAAGAGTCGCTCGCCTCACTGAGCACGGTTCTGTATTCATTCATAAGTCACTTCTCCGTAACAGAAAAACAGACGGTGCAACCGACACCGCCTCATTTTCCTCAATATTCAAATTACTTTGTACGGTTGAAACGCTTGTTGAATCTGTCAACACGTCCGCCGGCGTCAACAAACTTCTGCTTGCCCGTGAAGTAGGGGTGGCAGTTCGAGCAAATATCAACACGCATATTCTCTTTTGTTGAGCCCGTTACGATTTCCGCACCGCAGGCACATCTGACTGTTGTCTGCTTGTAATTGGGATGGAGTCCTTCTTTCATAATAGATACACCTCTTTCAAAAGCTTACATAATCTTGGTTATATAGCTTTGGTATTATATCACAAGAAATTTCATTTTTCAAGCATTTTTGAAAATTTTTTCAGTCCGCCTTATACGAAACCGTGAAGCAGTGAGACCTCAGCGCATAATGCATAACCGACGAGCGGAATTTTTCGCCTCTGAATGTCTTTGTGCCCACAGTGACAAAGTCAACATAGCCGATACCGCTGCTGACCGCTTTATCGTGAGAGACTATTTTTATCCAGTTCACCGGGTCGCCCGTCAGCTCTTCTTCATAGTCCTCCGAAAACCGCTTTTTGAAATCCTCACTTGATATTGTGTATGTGCTTTTCCAGTATTTGTTATTTTTGTCGCAGGAGCTGTTTGCGGCTGTGAGATACGGCAGTTTTCCGCCCCACGTTGATTCGCACGATGCCGTTTTTCCGGCGGCTATTGCAAAATACGGGGTGAGACAGACCTTGCCGTCATAGCTGACATATTCGCCGATAACTGCGTCAACCGCCGCTTTAACCTCGTTGCTGACCGCATTTTTTGAGCTGAAAGCATGGTCGTATGTATGAAGCTTAAACGAATAATACTTTGCATAAGAATAGCAGGCGACAACCTGTGCCTTAATCGTTTCCGCCGGTGCGGCGTTTCCTATTTCAGCCTGCGTCACTCTGTAAAGATACTGACTGAGGCTGTATTTTTTCTCGCCGTATGTAACCTTTTCCGGTGCATTCTCATCCTTGAGTATTTTTGTACCCTTATAGTAATGCGTGAGTATTTTTTTATATGAATACCCCTTTTCGGCGTAATACTGCGCACCCGTCTGGCTCATTCCGACACCGTGACCGTAGCCGTAAACGGTAAATGTAAATGTTCCGCTTTCGGAGGGAACATATTTGAATTTTCCGCTCACGGAAGCTGACGGTGAGGAATAATAATTGCGCTCACCACGTGTTCTGTACGCCAAAACTCTGTATTTGCCCTCTCTTTTTATTTTCAGAGAGGTGTCGGTGGTTGTTTTATATTTATACCATTTGTCGGTTTCGATATTGAAACGCTCTATTCTGTATCCGGTGGCGTGACTCGTCTTGTTCCATGAAAGAAGAAACGAAGTCTGCTTCTTCTGCGACACCTTAACACCCGACGGCTTTGCGGGAGAGGTATAAACATTCAGACGGGTATAGTTTTTGCTGTAAATCTTTTTGCCGTTTTCTTTTGTGTATGCCTTTATTCTCAGCTTATAGCTCTTTGAAGCGGTGAGCCCTTTCAGAGTGGCTGTGCATTCGCTGAAAAATCCGTTACTCTTATATTTTCCGCTCTTGCTGTCGTATTTGTATATGCGATAGCCGACTGCCTTTTTCACCTCGTCCCACTCAAGCGTAACAGATGAAGAAGTTGCCGAAGCCTGCCTGAAATTCTTAACATCGGCAACAGATACACGTGCCCCGGCAAGCACACTCACGCACGTCATAAGGCTTACGCATACAAGAAAAACGCTCAGTATTTTTTTAAACATAGCTTCCCTCCGTCAATTTTATAAGGGTATTATATCACAAACGGAACAATTTTACAAATCCTCTGTCATTTCGAGCTTTATCGGCGAGGAAAGAGCGAATGAATAAAGATAAACCTCCCTGACCTTATAGGGCGTTATCATCTCAAGGGCATACTTATACGCCGAAAGCTGTGAATAATATCTTTCCTTAAGCTCTTCGCCCGTTTTCACGCTGTCCGTCTTATAATCGACAAGCACCCATTCGCCTCTTTCAAGAAAAGCGCAGTCGATAATGCCCATTATCATCACGTTTTCGCCGAAGCCGTCGGAAATATCCGGATACATTTTTTCTATCGGAACCTCAACGGTAAATTTTTTCTCCCGAAGAACAAGACTGCTCCCGAGAATACGGGCGCACAAATCGCCGGAGAAAAACTTTTCCGCTTTTTTTATGCTCAGCGACTCTGCCTGCGCCTTTGAGAGCCGGTTTTCATTCACGAGACGCTCTATTTCGCTTCTCACGTCCCCTGCCGCCTTTTCAAAGTCGGCACAGCTCATGAAAAGGTGCATTGCCGTACCCCTCTGACCAGCGGTGAGATTTCCGTCCTCCATAAAAGCAGGCTTTGACTGAGCGAAGCTCTCACGGTCGATAAACTCTTTTTTGAGCGAGGAAGCCGCCCTTTTTGTCGGTATTCCGACAAGCGAAGCGTATTTGTATTTATAATTCACACGCTCGTCAATCAGCCTTTGCAGAGAAGTGTCAAGCTCCGTTTCGTCTGAAACCGTTGTATGCGTCAGAGTGTATTCGGGTATTTCGGTAACCGTTTCGATTCTCAGGCTGAAATCGGAGGGTATAACATAATCGCCGTCAATATCAGCCATTCTTCTCAGTTTTTCCGCGTCTTTGTGCCGAATGAGGGCTTTTATGAGCCAGTCGCTGTATCTTTTCTTTGAAAGGACTGAAAACGGCTGTAATTTTCTCTTTGTCAAATCAATATCGTTTGCAAGGTCTCTGACCGTTTTTTTAATATCCTTGACTGAGGTAACAACTATCAAATCCTCTTTCGCTCTCGTCATTGCAACATAGAGCACACGCATTTCCTCCTGCCGTGAGGAGGTATTGAGCATAATTTTTGACGCAGTTCTCGAAAGGGTGTCGTATTCGCAGAGCGTTTCGGGGTTTCTGCGTTTAAGACCGAAGCCGTATTTGCGGTTAAAGACAAGGTTTGAGTTTTCGTCGGTCTCATTGAAATCCTTTTCTGCCCTTGCGAGTATGCACACGGGAAATTCAAGTCCCTTTGACTTGTGCACCGTCATAATACGCACCACGTCGGCATTTTCGCTGACGAGCTTTGTCGCATCGAGCTTCTGACGGTTATCGCAGAGCTTATCGACAAAGCGGATAAAGCCCGAAAGTCCCGTGTTTGAGTTTTTCTCGTATGCGTCGGCATAATCGAGAAGAAGCATGAGATTGCCTTTTCGTATATCGCCGTCCGTCATTGCCTGAACTATTGAAGCGTATGACGTCTCTTCATATATTCTCCTTATGAGACTTGACGCAGTTGAGGTGGCGGCAATATATCTCATACGGCGGAAGAATCTGAGAAATGCGGCAATTTTTTCGTCGGTGCTCTCGTGGGCGAGAAGTCCTGCATAAAGGCTCGCTTTTCTGTCGTCAATTCTTATTTTTGCAAGCTCGTCGGGAGAAAAAGAAAATATCGGCGACATCATAACGCTCATGAGAGGTATATCCTGAACGGGATTGTCAATCACTCTGAGAAGTGACAGCATAACGCCCACCTCGACAGCGGAAAAGAAATCGCCGCTGACTTCGGTAAAGCACGGAATGCCCCATTTTCTCATAGCGTTTGCAAACACCGTACCCGATGTGCTCACAGCACGCATGAGAACGCAGATATCCTTGTATTTTATTCTTCTCTGTTTTCCGTCTTCGGTTATCTCTCTGCCCTCGCTTATCATTTTCTTTATCAGCGACGCAGTGTATTCAGCCTCAGCCTGAACGGCGGTTTTGTCGATATTTTCGCTTTTAAGGTCAATAATGTGAAACTCAGCCTCACTGCTGTCTGTTTCGGGATACTGCGCCCCGGGCACAAGCTCTTCGCTTTTGCCGTATTCGATATTTGCGCTTTCGCCGCTCATAAGCTGTGAAAACACAAAATTGACAAAGCCGGTCACACCCCTGCGGCTTCTGAAATTTCTGTCAAGGGTAATCTTCGCCGGATATTCTCCGCTGTATTCCTCAAGTCCCTCACGCAGAGAGATGAAAATATCGGGCATTGCCTGTCTGAAAGCGTATATGCACTGCTTCACATCGCCCACTCTGAAAAGATTTTTGCCGTTTCGTGAAACTGAGGTAAAAAGCAAATCCTGCTGAATGTTTGTGTCCTGATATTCGTCAATGAGTATTTCCTCATATCTTTCGCTCATTTCACGGGCAAGCTGTGTTCTGACGGGAGTGCCGTTTTCGTTTCTGACAAGAAGAGAAAGAGCCATGTGCGATATATCGGAAAAGTCATAGCAGTTCTTTTCTTTTTTGATTTCGGAAAGTCTGAGCGAAAAAAGTCTGACGCATCTGACAAGAGTTCTGACAAGAGGCAGGAGAAATTCACAGTCCTCACGGTTTTGCTCCTGAGTGACGCACATACGGGGAATTACAGTGTTTTTGAATGTTCCCATTATCGCTTCGTGGCACGATTTGACGAGCATTTCGTCCCTGTCCTCCGCCGTGCCCCTTTTCGCCGTCGGCTTTCTTATAATACAGGAGGACGCCGCAGAAACCGCCTTGTCCCACTCACCGCTTTCAAGAAGAGAAATGAAAGAAGCAATGCTCCCCTCAAGCTCGGAGATATATGTGCTGTAAGAAACGGTCATATATTCGTTCTCAGCTATGACAAGCTTCATTCTTTCAATAAGTGAAAGGCAATATTTTGCGGCACTGATGACATATTCCGAAATGATTTTTCCGAAACTGCTGTCGGATATTTTCACATCTGGGTCATAGCAGTTTTCTATTTTGCCGAGCCATTCATCGGGAAAATGATAAGCTCTTGAATATGTATAAAGCTCGATAATCGCCTTTGCAACGCCGCTGTCGTCTCTGCCGGAGAAGAGAAGCTCGACAAGATTTGTGAAATCACTGTCGCCCTCACGGTAAAGCTCCTCAAGCGTAAGGTCAACCGCCTCCTGCTCCATGAGAATACGCTCCGTTTCGTCGGCTATGCGGTATTCGGGGGAAATTCCGAGAGTGTGGAAATTTTCCCTGACGAGAAAGTTGCAGAAGCTGTCGATAGTGCATATCTGCGCCCCTGGCAGAAGCATCTGTTGCTGTGTGAAATAACTGTTACCCGGATTTTCTCTCACCTTTTCTTCAAGAGAAAGAGCTATTCTCTCCCTCATTTCGTTTGCCGCCGCCTTGGTGAACGTGACAATGAGAAGTCTGTCGGCATCACAGCGTTTATTTTCATCGGTTATACGGCGGATAACTCTTTCGACAAGTACGGCTGTTTTACCCGAGCCTGCGGCGGCAGAGACGAGCACTGAGCCGTCTCTTGAATCTATTGCGTCACGCTGTTTATCAGTCCAGCTTCTTGCCATTCTCTCCGCCTCCTTCAAGCTTTTTTATGCTCTCTTCAAATTTTTCCGGCTCGATATGTCTGTATCTTCCGCTCTCCTCGTGACCGCATACGTATTTGTAGTCACAGCTTTCGCAGGTATGCTCGTGGTTTTTGCCCGATACGGGGTCAGCCGGAATATAGCCCGAGTGAAGCGAAAGAGCCATATCCGAAAGGATTTTGTCAATTCGCTCACTGAGCAGTGCAAACTGCTTTCGGCTCATCAGATTGCCCGAAGCCGCACCCGTTTTTGAATTGTATTTAACGGGAATGAATACTCCTCTGCCCGAGCAGTCCATAGCATTTATGACACGGCTGTCGTCAAGAATGATACCGTTCATTTTTCCGTTTTTGAGAATTTTATCCCGTATCTGCTCTTCGCCGTCTTCTCTCCCGGCGGAAAACGGGCTGAATCTCGCCGGAAAATACAGCACTCCGGCAGGCTCGGTGTTTTCGCCGAAATACTCTTTTCCGTTTTTGCACAGGGCGAAAAGATAAATGAGCATCTGCATATTAAGTCCGCTGAGCACGTCCGAAAGGAGCATTTCCTTTTTGCCCGTTTTATAGTCGATAACCCTCAGATATTTTTTCCCGTCAAGTTCAAATTCGTCAACACGGTCAATATAGCCGTATATTCTTATTTTTCCGCCGTCGGAGAGCTCTTTTTCGTATGGAGCTATCTTCTTGCCCTCCCCTATTTCAAGCTCAAATTCGCACGGTCTGAAATATGAATTGCCAAGCTCCGCCGCAAGCCTGTCAAAAAGCGTATCGAGAATTTTCGCAAGACGGTTAAAATGATAGTTGAACCTTAAATCCTTGTTTTCAAGTCCGCCCATGCTCTTCTCAGCGTATTCAGACAAAGCCTCTCTTATATCACTGCCCCTCTGCTGAGGTGTTATGTTTTCGACGCCCTCTTCGCTGTATTTTCGCACAAGCTTTTCAAGCACGTAGTGAATAACCGTTCCGCTCTGAGCCGGGTCAAGCATTGCCTTGCGTCTCGGCTGTGCGCCTATGCCGTAGCGGCAGAAATATCTGAACGGGCAGGTCTGATATTCTTCTATTCTTGAAGCTGAAAGGTACATATTCATACCGAACAGCTCTTTTGAAACGGCGGAATCTTTAAATCTGAAGTCGTCGCCGCATGACGCACGGCGCAGGCTCTCGGTTTTTTCGGCGTAACCGGGAAAAGCCGAAAAATACGCAAGAAGATTTTTTGAATAGTAGCCGTTTTCTCTGAAATGAGAGGCAAGAAGCTCAAAAGCCGCCTCTTTTCCCTCAATCTTTTCCTCCTCGCTTATCATATCACTGCTGAGCGAAAGAAGATTGGGAAACTGTCTTTCGACAAGTGTAATAATTTCACTCTTTGTCTGCTTTTCGGCGTTTGCGCCTGACCTGAGTGAATATGAAAGAAACACCTTTTTTCTCGCACGGCAGACTGCGTTGTAGGCGATAAATCTTTCCTCAAGGCTCTTGTATTTGTTTATATCGAAAAGCTCAAGCCCGTTTTGCAGAAGCACTGTTTTATCCTTGTCGCTGAGAAGTCCTCCCGTGCCCGGAACAGCGGGGAACACTCCGGCATTGAGCCCCAGCACGAATACAATATCGGTGTTTCTCGTCTTTATTCTCGAAGCCGAGCCGACAGTCACCTCATCTATTCCGTTGGGGATTTTTCCGAGAGTACGCGCGCAGAGAGAAAGCTCAAATGCGTCAAGATAACGCCCGAGCCCCACAGCCTCGTCGCCGAGAGAAAGAGCACATTCGCTGAGTGTCTCCATGAGCATATCCCATATCTGCTCCTGCTCCAGAGCAAGCGAATATTCGCCGTCTTTTTCAAGCGTCACGGCAAGCTCGCAAAGTCTTTTATCCGTGCCGGTATTTCTGAGAAATGAATATATTTCACGTGATATTTCTTTTCCGCTTCTGTTTTGAGTTTTTTCACGAAGCTCCATGAGCGGCTCTGTTATTTTTTCACGCAGAGAATTGATGTGTGAAAGCTTTTCTTTGTCGGGCTTTCTGTCTGTAAAGCCGGAGGGATTGAAGAGCCATTCGTTTTTCCATTTTGCCCCGTCAATCGACCACATATAGACATAATTTTCTATTTCGGATATTTCACGTGTGTCAAGCGGTGAAAGTCCCGTTTTGACAAAGCGCATGATGTTTTCCGTCGAAAAGCCCGTCTCGCAGATTTTAAGTGCCGACTTGACAAAAAGAACAAGCGGCTGATTTTCTATCGGCTCACGCTTATCCTCGAACACGGGAATTTCATATTTTCTGAAAGCGGATTTCAGCTTGTTTTCATATTTTTCCCCGTCACGGTATATCACCGCAATATCTCTGCAGCGTATGCCGCTTCGGTTGAGCTGTCTTATTTTTCTCGCCGTGAATGCGCATTCATCGTCAATATCGCCTGCGCAGTATATTACAATATCGTCGGTTTTGTCGGCGCATACCTCAAACGAGGGCTTGTAAAAGCTGTTTTCAAGCTTTTCAAGATATACCGAGGCATAGGGCGAAAATCCGGTGGTCTCTTTCGATATGAACACCGGCTTTGCCACACTCACCGAATTTTTATTTGCAAGCGAAACGAGGTGTGACGCAGTGCGCCGTGTGAATGCAAAAACATCATTTTCGCCCTCGCTGTAACGCAGAGAATCGGCGGTGAGAGTGATGTAAAGCTCACTGCACTGCACCATAATTCTGCCGATAATCTTCATTATCTGGGCGTTGAACGACGAAAAGCCGTCAAGAGCAACCGTCCTGCCCTTAAAATAATTCTCTTTCGCAAGCAGGTCGGCAAGGTCGGTCAGCACGTCGCCCGTATCGGTGTAGCTTTGCGCCACAACCGCATCGTATGCATCGCATATAAGCATGAGCTCGCTCATCTTGTTTTTGAGCAGACTTTCCGGCAGAGCGTCAACAATACTTCGCATACTCGCTGTGTCATTTGCCGACTGCTTGAACTCGTTGACAACGAGAATCATTTTTGAGATAAACGCCTTATCCTCAATATGACTGCGATAGATGACGAGCTTGTCCTGAACCTCTCTGAGCGCACGTGACATAAGTATCAAACGGCACGGCTCGGTGATAACAGGCTTTTTGTCGCACCCGTATTCCTGAGAGAGAGCCTCGGCAAGCCTCGTGAATGAATAGACGTCAACACGGTTTGACTTGACCGCTCCGAGAGTGTTGAGTATGCCTCTGTCGGTCTCGAAGGTAAACTGCTCAGGCACAATCAGAACGGCATTTTTATCCGTGCCGTCGAGAGCCTCCCCTATTCTGTTGTGGAGATATGCGGTTTTTCCGGAGGAAACCCTGCCGAGAACCAAATGAAGCATAAAATCACCCTTTCTTTTCGTATTGTAACATATTTTCTGCAAATATCATATAATATTTTGATAAATCTTTTCGGGGTGATAATATTATGCACTGCTGTCTGTACGATTTAAGGGACAAAGAGGTAATAAATTCAAAAAATGCCTGCAAAATCGGCAACGTATGCGATGTTGAAATTGACTCATGCACGGGCAAGGTGGTCTCTCTTATAATCTACGGCAGAGGTCATTTTCTGTCTCCGTTTTGTAAAAATGAGGATATACGCATAAGGTGGGAGGATATTGAGGTTATAGGCGACGACACTATACTTGTCTGCTTTGACGGCGGCGGATATGATAAAAATCCCAAGAAAAAGGGATTCTTAGACGGATTTTTCAGGTAACGGAGACCCGCCGGCAATGCCGGCGGTTCAGTCTGTCGAAAAAGTCCGGTAAAAGCTGGGCTTTTTCTTTTGTTTATGGTATAATAATTACGGTGATGAAAGATGTTGACAAAAGGAAAAGAAAACAGATATCAATGTGAAATGA
>JAZUDT010000051.1:0-39490 GCA_045639785.1 Acutalibacteraceae bacterium
GTCAAGCGACAGCGGATACGGCGAGAAATGGACTAAAGAGCCTTGGCCCTGGCAGAATAAATGTGTTTGTGCAGGTGACAGATAATGTGGCAATATCAGAAAAAATTACAATTCCCTATCAACATTAAAAAGCCCGACCCTGCGGCGGCTAAAGTAATAATAAGTCAATACGGGGGTGCGGACGGCGAGCTCGGAGCGTCACTTCGCTATCTCTCACAGAGATTTTCCATGCCCTGCGGCGAGCTTTCGGGACTGCTGACAGATATAGGTACCGAAGAGCTTGCGCATCTTGAAATGATCGGCACCATTGTCTATCAGCTCACAAGGAATCTTTCAATGGAAGAAATAAAAAAAGCCGGCTTTGACGCATACTTCGTTGACCATACCACAGGTGTATATCCCGCTTCGGCAGCGGGCGTTCCGTTTACAGCGGCATACCTGCAATCAAAAGGAGATGTGCTGACGGATTTGCACGAGGATATGGCGGCTGAGCAGAAGGCAAGAACAACCTACGACAATATTCTTCGCCTTGTTGACGACCCCGATGTCAGGGAGCCGATTAAGTTTCTCAGGGAAAGAGAAATTGTCCATTTTCAGAGATTCGGCGAGGGTCTGAGAATTGCTACGGATAAGCTCAACGAAAAGAATTTCTATGCATTTAACCCGTCGTTTGACTGCAAATGCGGCTTTGACAGCCTGAGGGGAAGCTGAAATAATGCTCGTCTATCTCAGCCCATCAACACAGGAATTTAACTATTTTATCAACTACGGCACAGAGGAACAGTGGATGAACGCCATAACGGACGAAATTGAGGGCTACCTCGTCGAGGGCGGCATACCCTTTATAAGAAACACGCCCGAAATGACGGCAAGAACATCCATTGAAGCGAGCAACAGAGCGGGGGCGGATTTACACGTTGCAATACACTCAAACGCCGCACCGGACAGCCTGAAAGGGCTTTTAACGGGAACGGATATATATTATGCCCCTAACAGCAGAAACGGCCTGAGAATGGCACGTCTTCTTGAAAACAACTTCAAAAAAATATATCCCGATGAAACAAAGGTCGATATAAGAGAGACAACGTATCTCGGTGAGGTGCTCAGAACGTATGCGCCCGCTGTGCTTATAGAGGTTGCTTATCACGATAATATCGACGATGCCGAGTGGATTCAGAATAATGTCAACGAAATCGCACGTGCAATAGCAAAAAGCATTTTTGAATATTTCGGTGTTCCGTTTAATTTCTGACGGCAATAATAACAGACACGCAGGCACCTTTAATGCAGGTGCTTGTGTGTTTTTTTCGTTTAAAACAGCAGTCTGCGTCGCATTTTCATAATATTGCGGTCAAAACGGAAAAATAAGCGAATTATTGCGTGTGAAGCTGAATATTTTGCCGAAAAATATTGCACAATCACATTAATTGTGATAAAATTCTCCTTTGGATTTTGTATATTATTGAAACAGGTGAAATAAATGGACATCAGAAACGAAGTAAGAAATGTTGCCATTATCGCTCACGTCGATCACGGCAAGACAACCCTTGTTGACCGTATGCTGCATCAGAGCGGAATTTTTCGTGAGAATGAGCAGGTTCAGGACAGAGTTATGGACTCAAATGACCTTGAAAGAGAAAGAGGCATTACCATTCTCTCAAAAAACACGTCCGTCAATTATAAGGGCACGAAAATCAACATAGTCGATACCCCGGGTCACGCCGATTTCGGCGGCGAGGTTGAGCGTATTCTCATGATGGTTGACGGCGTTCTGCTTCTCGTTGACGCATTCGAGGGCTGTATGCCTCAGACGAGGTTTGTTCTCAAAAAAGCACTCGGACTGAGAAAAAAGGTCATCGTCGTTGTCAATAAGGTTGACAGACCCGGCGCAAGACCTGCTGAGGTTATTGACGAGGTGCTTGACCTTTTCATTGAGCTCGGAGCAGACGAAGACCAGCTTGAGTTCCCCGTTGTTTATGCTTCCGCAAGAGACGGCTATTCATCTCTTGACCCTGAGGCGAGGAGCGGTGATATGAGACCTCTGCTTGATTCGGTTCTTGAAAACATAGAGCCGCCCAAGGGAGAGCTGAACGGACCGCTCCAGATACGTTTTTCATCGCTTGATTACGATGACTATATCGGCAGAATCGGTGTCGGCAGAGTGGAGAGAGGAACAGTCACAGAGGGACAGAAGGTTTCTATCTGCCACATGGACGGCACGGTGACAAACAATGTTAAAATTTCAAAGCTGTATCAGTTTGACGGACTGAAAAGAACGGAATCTCATACGGCTTCGCTGGGCGATATTATCAGCGTGTCGGGTATTGCCGATATTAACATCGGTGAGACAGCGTGCGACCCCGAATGCATAGAGCCGCTTCCGTTTGTCAAGATAGACGAGCCGACGATTTCGATGAATTTCATTGTCAACGACAGTCCGTTTGCCGGACAGGAGGGCAAGTTCGTCACCTCAAGGAATATCCGTGACAGACTTTTCAAAGAGGTCGAAACAAACGTAAGTATGCGTGTTGAAGAGACCGAGACGACTGACACATTCAAGGTCAGCGGCAGGGGAGAGCTTCACCTTTCAATTCTCATAGAGACAATGAGAAGACAGGGATATGAATTTCAGGTTTCGAGACCTAAGGTCATTCTGAAAAAGGAAAACGGAAAAATCCTTGAGCCTATGGAGCTTCTGATTGTCGAGGTGCCCGAGACTTATGTCGGCGCAGTTATGGAAAAAATCGGCTCAAGAAAGGGCGAAATCGAAAATATGGGCACCCGTGAGGGCGGAACAACCCACCTTGAGTTCAAGATTCCGTCAAGAGGTCTCATCGGTTACAGAAGCGAGTTTATGACCGACACAAACGGAAACGGTATCATGAATCAGCTCTTTGCCGGATATGAGGAATACAAGGGCGATATTCAGACCAGAGAAAGAGGCTCAATCGTTGTCCACGAGACGGGCGAAAGCACGGGCTACGGGCTTTTCAACACTCAGGACAGAGGCAGACTCTTTATCGGACCGGGCGTGCCCGTTTATGAGGGTATGATTGTCGGCGAATGCGCTAAAAACGAAGATGTCGTGTGTAACGTCTGCAAGAAAAAACAGATGACGAACACCCGTGCGTCAGGCTCGGACGAAGCTTTGAGGCTTGTGCCGCATTCTGCTTTATCACTTGAGCAGTCAATGGAGTTTATAAAGGATGATGAGCTTCTTGAGGTTACGCCGGTTTCGCTCAGACTCAGAAAGAGAATACTCTCAAAGGAGCAGAGACTCAAACAGCAGTTCAGAAAAGGCTGAGCCGTAGCAATTTCATTGATAAAATGTTATGAGAATGAAAACAAACGCTTTTTTGCTTGCTTTTTATTCCGAAATAGTATAAAATCAATAAAGCATACTTTTCAAATGAAGGGTGATTATAAAAATGGCAAACACAGAAAAGACAAAGGCAGAGTTATATCGTGAGGAGCGCAAAGCAAGACTTGCGAAGGCTGCCAGAAAGAACGCAAAAAAACAGATGAGCAAGACTCTTAAAGCTGTTATAGCGGTTGCAGTTGCGGTTGTTATTGCTCTGGGCGTATGCGGTTATTCTTTCGTCTCACTCGGAGTGAGCCGTCAGATGAAGGACGTATATGCCGTTGACGGAGCCGGCAATGCCAGCTTTGCCGAATATACCTACTATTACAGTCAGATGTTCAGCAACTATTTCAACACCGCCGCACAGTATGAGCAGTATTACTCATCAATGTACGGCGCAGGCGCCGGCGCATACTTTATGGGCGGATACGACTATATGACATCTCCCGAGCTTCAGCAGGTTCCCGAGACAAATGCCGATTATGAAAAGTTGACAGAAGCAGGATACGAGAATCCCACATGGGCGGACTATTTTGATTTTGCCGCAAGGTATCAGCTTAAGCAGGTCAAGCTTCTCTGCAAGATGGCTGATGAAGCGGGCTATAAGCTCAGCGATGAGGGTAAGGCTGAAATCAAAGAGGCTTATGACTCAATGAAAGAGATGGCAGGAAAATCCGCCGTTTCGGTCAATACCTATCTCGGTTACTACTACGGCAAGGGTGTCACAAAGGGACTTGTCAAAAAGGTTCTCACCGAACAGACAACGGCAAAGTATTATCAGGAGGTTCTGAAGGAAGAGTACAGAAATGCTCTCACCGCAGATGAAATCCGGAAGAATTATAAAGAGAATAAGGATTTATACGACGTAGCCGGTATTGCTTTCTACACCGTTTCTGCCGAAAAGGTCAAGGCTAAAGACGAAAACGGCGAAGAAACCGAGTCAGTTACTTCAAAGACGATGAGTGCGGCTAAGGCAAAGGCTGAAGCTCTCAAGTCAGCAAAGAGCTATGATGAGCTTTCCGATATGGTTGACGCATTATCGGGTGCAAAAGGCTCACTTGCCCTCTATGAAGGCTTATCAAAGGAAAACCTCACGCAGTATGTCGGCGAAGAAGCGGCAAACTGGATTTTCGGTTCAAAGGTTAAGGTCGGCGATATTAAGGTTATCGAGCAGTCCGGTACAGGCTATATCGTCTGCTACGCATACGCATTACCGTCAAGAGACGATACCAAGATGGTTGACCTGAGACAGATTGAATTCACCGTTCCCGAAGAAGATGAGGACGCCGCCGAAAAGACCGATGAAGATATTGCCGCCGAAGCAGAGGCTGAAAAGGCTAAGGCTGAGGAAGAGGCAAATACTCCCGCTCTTGACACCTTCAAGGACGCACCCGTTTTCAACAATGTCAAGAAGAAAACAGCCGACAAGGCTACCTACAAGGAAGCCGAGCTCATGCTCAGAAAGTTCCTTAACGGCGACAGAAGCGAGACTTCGTTCAAGGCACTTGCCGACGAAAAAGCAGGAGCCGATACTTCAAGCGACACATACGAGGACAGCAGTCTTGTCGAAAAGACCTATCCCAATGCGGGCACGCTTGACGAAAAGGTTGAAAAATGGGCTTTTGATAAGTCAAGAAAAGCCGGTGATGTCGGAATTATTGAGGGCGACGGCACATATTATCTTGTCTATTTCAAAGCCACTCTCGATGAAGCAAACTGGGAGATGACGATTAAGGACACTCTTGCTCTTGAGAGAATTACCTCCGAAATAGAGGCTCACGAGGGTAAGGTGCTTGATGAAAACAGCATAAAGAGTGCTGTTGACAAGACAATGGAAATGGCAAAGAAACAGATTACGGCTCTTGAATCGAACAGTTCAAGCCTCGGCTATTGATAAAATAATTCAGCGCACTGCGGAAAACCCGCAGTGCGTTTTTTAAGCTTTGAAACTCTTGCAATATCATCGTTTCTCTGATATAATAAGGCGAAAATAATCCTGCGGAGAATGTTATGTCTTTATTTATTGATGCTTTCAGCTATACGTTTATGAGAAACGCTCTTGTCGGCGGCATTCTTATATCGCTCTGCGCCGGACTTCTGGGTGTCTGCCTCGTGCTTAAAAGGTTTTCCATGATAGGTGACGGGCTTTCGCACGTGGGCTTCGGTGCGCTTGCCATAGGTGCGGCGGCGGGGGTTGCTCCGCTCAGATTTGCCGTGCCGATAGTTATTGTGGCGGCAATTTTTCTCCTGCGCATAAATGAATCAAGCAAGCTCAACGGTGATGCCGCAATAGCTCTGCTCTCCACTGCGTCTCTTGCCGTCGGCATTGTCACGGCTTCTCTGACGGGCGGAATGAACATTGACCTGAATAACTATATGTTCGGCTCAATTCTTGCAATGAAAAGCGAATATGTCGCCGTATGCGCCGCAGTTTCGGTCTTTGCCGCACTTTTATATTTCATTATGTATCACAGAATTTTTGCGACCTCATTTGACGAAACCTTTGCAAAAGCAACGGGCATAAAAACGGGGCTTTATACTGCGGTGATAGCGGTGCTGACGGCGATAATAACCGTCGTCGGTATGCAGATGATGGGTGCTCTTCTTATGTCGAGCTTCATAATTTTTCCTGCTCTGACAACGATGAGAATATGCAAAAGCTTCAAAGGGACAGTCATTGTTTCATCACTTTTCGCCGTTCTCAGCTTTCTTATCGGACTTTTTATTTCTTTCATCTTCAACACTCCTGCCGGCGCAACGGTAGTCCTTGTCGATTTAGTGATATATATTGCCGTGACGGTTTTTTCAAAATGCTCAAGGGCGAAATAATATAAACAGCAAATTAAAAGGCGCAGAGCGTTCTCATTCGGGACTGACCCGATTGAGAACACTCTGCGCTTCTGTTTTTATTCGACTGTTACGGATTTTGCGAGATTTTTCGGTTTGTCAATGTCACAGCCTCTTTTTTTCGCCGTGTGATAAGCGAGAAGCTGTAAAAATACTGCCTGACCTGAGGCGGAAAACAGAGAGCACATATAGGGAAGAATGACCTTAAACCGAGCGTCGTCTGTTTCGTCACGGTGCTTTTCTGTCGTAACGCATATTACCCGTGCGCCCCTTGCCGCAACCTCCTTGATATTTGCGAGCGTCTTTGAAAAAACGCCGTCACAACAGCAAAGAGCAACAACGAGAGTGCCTTTTTCTATCAGAGAGATGGTGCCGTGCTTTAATTCGCCCGCACCGTATGCCTCAGAATGAATATAGCTTATCTCTTTCATTTTGAGCGACGCTTCGAGAGCGGCGGCGTAATCGGTGTTTCTGCCAATAAAGTATGCGTGCTCCGAATTCACAAAAAGCTCTGAAAGCTTCTCGGCTTCATCGTTCATTCTGAGTATTTTTTCCGTGATTTCGGGAATTTCGCAGAGAGAAGAGATGAGACTGCACATTTCTTTTTCTTCAATACAGCCCTTTTCCTGAGCAATATACAGGGCAAGAAGATAGAAGGCCATAAGCTGAGCCGAATATGCTTTTGTTGTTGCTACCGCAATTTCAGCACCAGCTCTTGTGTATAACACATCGTCACTTTCGTTTGCAAGAGTACTGCCGACCACGTTGACTATTGAAACTACCCGTGAGCCCTTTTCGTGAGAAAGTCTCACGGCGGCTATGGTATCGGCTGTTTCTCCGCTCTGTGAAACGGCTATAACAAGTGTATCCGGACCTGTTACCGGCTCACGGTAACGAAATTCAGAGGCTATATCGACAGAAACGGGGATTGAACAAAGCTTTTCAATGACGTATTTTGCCGCCACTCCTGCATGATAAGCTGAGCCGCAGGCGACAATATATATCTGACGGAGAGACTCAATATATTCCTTTGTGAGATTTATACCGTCCGGGACTATTTTTTTGCCGTCTTTTATTCTCGGAAAAAGCGTGTTTCTCAAAACCTCAGGCTGTTCGTTTATTTCCTTGAGCATGAAATGCTCATAACCGCATTTCTCCGCTGAGGAGGCATCATATTGTGCTGTTTGGATTTCTTTTTCGATAGGGGAGAGTGAAGAGCCGAAAAAAAGTGTTTTTTCTTTTTTTATCACCGCAAATTCACCGTCATTCAGGCGGCAAAAGCTTTTTGTGTATTTGAGCATTGCCGTCACGTCGGAGGCGGCAATAACGGAATTTTCGCATATTCCGACAATGAGTGGGCTTGAAAAGACGGTGCAGATTATTTCATCGGGATAATCCTTGCAGAGAATGGCGAGGGCATAAGAGCCGGTAAGCTTTTTTGTCACAGAAGCGACCGCTTTGAGAAGGTCACCGTCATATTCCTTTTCAAGAAGCTGAGCGATAACCTCTGTGTCTGTCTCCGATACAAAATGCGAGCCCGAGGAAATAAGCTCTTTTTTAATTTCGGCATAGTTTTCGATAATCCCGTTATGCACAACGGCAAAAACTCCGTTTTCGCTCAGTTGCGGGTGACTGTTAATATCAGAGGGCTTACCGTGTGTTGCCCATCTTGTGTGCCCTATTCCGGTGTTTCCGTAAAGTTCGCTATATTGATTTTTAAGGCGGTCTTTCAGAATTTCAAGTTTTCCTGCGGCTTTAACGGTCTTTATTTCGTTTTCGTTTATTACAGCTATACCCGCTGAATCATATCCCCGGTATTCGAGCTTTTCAAGTCCGTTTATAAGGCAGGGCAGACAGTTTTCTTCTCCCGTGTAAGCAATTATTCCGCACATAATAATACCCCTTTCGCTACAATGGATTATACTGTGATTAAATCCGTGTTATGTATCGAAAGGGGATTTTATTATATGAAGTCAAATTCGTCCTCGTTTTTAATTCTGAAAATTTCAAATACCTTAGTCAGTGTTTCATCATCTTCAACACGGCTGTATTTTTCTTCACCGTTTACATTCACTATTCTGAAAATATCAACATAGCCGTCGCTGTCTTTCGGGCACAGCACAGCGTATTCAATATTATTATGATTGACAATATCGAGGAATTCATACTCGCCGGTTACGCCCTGAGTGTCGGTTATTTTTACAACGGGTTCAAAATCGTCATCTTTTATCTGACTGAGAATATCAGACATCTTCTTCGCCTCCTGTAATTTAATAAGGGCAGAAAACAAGTCTGCCCTTTAAATATATTCTTTATTTCGTAATTTATACCTTTCAGAAAAGCTTTCTCATGGGCTTTTTTCTTCTGTATTCCCTGTGCTTTTTCTTTGCCGTCTTTTTCGGCTGGTCACTGTTATAGACCACACCGGCGATAATCGACCATATAAATATTATCGCAAGTACAGCCATGATAACATAGAAGCCGTATGAAAGAGAGGCAAGCTGTATTTTTGTCAGAGCGGAGCCGAGAGCGGATAAAACATTTTCCGTTGTCAGACCGCTCGCCGTGATGAGGGCTGTGAGTGACACCTTTGCACTTTCACCCGTCACTTTATCGTCAAGCAGGCAGGCGAGAGCCTTTGAGGCACAGCCGGCGGCAATAACCATGAGGATAAAGCCGACGCATGAGAGCACAGCCTGCGGAACGTGAAGATTTGTCACTCCGGAAATAACGGAAATCGCAAGAATAAAAAGGAGAGTGACGGCAAGAAGCACGAAAAACGCAACCGTTGTTTTATACATCGGGGCAATAGCCTCCATAACTGCGTTTGCTTTTTCGGGGTCACTGCTGTTTTGAAGTGAAATACCGTTCTCGGTGAGCTTTCCGATAGCGTCATAGATTGAGAAATTATAGGTCTTGGGGTAAACGGTAGCGATAATCAGAGTGAAAGTGAACATCTTGAGGAAGAATGCACAGATTATCGTTGCTATACCTAAAATTGTCGTCGAAATTCTGTAAGCTAAATTCATAATTGAGCCTCCTTTTATTTAAACGAAGAATTAAGCGCAACGGTGCGGTTGAAGATAAGCTTTTCACCGGTGCTCTTTGTGTCAACGCAGAAATATCCCTGACGCATAAACTGGAACACATCGCCGGGCTTTGCGTCTGAAGCCGACTCATCGACAAGACAGCCGCTGAGCACAAGGAGTGAATCGGGGTTGAGGTTATCCTTGAAAGAGCCGCTCGATTCGTCTGAGGGATTAGGGTTATTGAAAAGGCGGTCGTAGAGTCTGACCTCGCACTGCTTTGAGGTTTCTGCATTCACCCAGTGAAGAGTACCCCTGACCTTTCTTCCGTCGGGAGCGTTGCCGCCCTTTGTCTCGGGGTCATAGGTGCAGTGAACGGCTGTGACCTCGCCGTTTTCGTCGGTGTCATAGCCGGTGCACGTGACGAGGTATGCGCTTTTAAGTCTGACCTCATTTCCGGGGAAGAGGCGGAAGTACTTTTTGACCGGTTCAATCATAAAGTCGTCACGCTCGACAAAAATTTCCTTTGAAAATGTGACGTTTCTTGTGCCGTCTTCAGGTCTGTTAGGATTAACCTCGACCTCAAGAGTTTCGCTCTGACCGTCGGGGTAGTTGTCGATAATGACCTTGAGCGGTCTGAGAACCGCCATAGTTCTTGCGGCACTGAGGTTGAGCTCATCTCTGACGCACGCCTCAAGAAGTCCGAAGTCAACAACGCTGTATGCCTTTGAGACACCGATTCTGTCGCAGAAATCACGTATTGCCGAGGCGGGATAACCTCTGCGGCGCATACCGCAAATCGTGACCATTCTCGGGTCGTCCCACCCGTCAACAATACCCTCGTTGACAAGCTGGAGACATTTTCTCTTGCTTGTGAGGCAGTAGTTGAGGTTGAGTCTTGCAAATTCAATCTGACGTGACGGCTTTTCAAGTCCGAGTTCACGCAAAAACCAGTCGTAAAGCGGTCTGTGATTTTCAAATTCAAGCGAGCAGAGCGAATGAGTTACGCCCTCTCTCGTGTCGGAAAGCGGGTGCGCAAAATCATACATCGGATAAACGCACCACTTGTCGCCCGTCTGATGATGAGAAACGTGCGCTATGCGGTAAATGACGGGGTCACGCATATTCATATTCGGTGACGACATATCAATCTTTGCACGCAGAACCTTTGCTCCGTCGGGAAATTCGCCGTCTGTCATTCTTTTGAAAAGGTCGAGATTTTCCTCAATCGAACGGTTTTTCCAGGGGCTTTCTTTACCGGGCTCGGTGAGAGTGCCTCTGTATTCCTTTATTTCTTCGGCGGTGAGGTCGTCAACATACGCCTTTCCGTCTTTAATGAGCTTTATTGCACACTCATAAATGAAATCGAAATAGCTTGACGCATAAAGCACCTTGTTCCATTTGAAGCCGAGCCATTCAATATCATTCTGTATGGACTCAACATACTCAAGGTCTTCCTTCATCGGATTTGTGTCGTCAAGACGGAGGTTGCATACGCCGCCGTATTTTTCCGCCGTGCTGAAGTTTATGCAGATTGCCTTTGCGTGTCCGATATGAAGATAACCGTTCGGCTCGGGCGGAAAACGTGTCTGAACCTTGTCATATACGCCGTTTTCGAGGTCTTCATCAATAAAATCGTGTATAAAATTGGAATTTTTAACTTCGTCCATAATCTACTCCTTAAAGCCCTGATGAGGCATTTTTAAGCCGTTTTATAACTTCTTCTCTGCCCAGAAGCTGCATAATCGAATAAAGGTCGGGCGTGTTTCTTCTGCCCGTGACGGCGAGCCTTATAACCGTTGAGACGTCGCCGACATGACCTTTGAACGAGTCGGGGCTGTTTTTGTATTCTTTCACATTCGGAGTGAATCCGAGCGGCAGACAGATTTCCTTAATATCGGAGAACCATTTGTCCTTATCGGCGTTTTCGTCGTATTTCTCAATATAAGCCGCAAGTATATTCTTTGCGTCGGCTTTTGCAATATTTTCGGGCAGTTCAAACGAGGGGACAAATAACTCTTCAAAGAAATAGCTCACATAGTCCTTAACCTCAGACCAGCAGGAAATATCCTTTCTGGGCTTTGGAGTGTCTCTGTCAATGGAGAAAATACCTTTTGAATATTCTTTATCAGCCGAAAGAAGCGAGAAGAAATCGTTGTCATATTTTTCAGCCCAGACAAGTACTCTTTCAAGAACGGTGTCGGCATTCATGACCGAAATGACGTTTTTGCTTATATCGGTGAGCTTGACCAGATCGAAAAGGCAACCGCTGGAGCTCATTTTCTTAAGATTGAACGGGAATGAGAAAATATCCGCTTTAGGATTAGCACGTCTCCAGTCCTCGAAATTAGAATTGAGAAGCGTGAGAAGATACTCAAGCAGGCTTTCTTTCGGAATTCCCTTTTCGACGAAATAGCTGACCGCCGCTTCGGGGTCTTTTCTCTTTGACAGCTTTCTTTTTGTCAAATCCTCCTCGTCGATTTTCATAACCTGAGGTGTGTGTGCAAATTTCGGTGCTTTGAAGCCGCAGGCTCTGAAAAGAGCAATGTGCTTGGGCACGGAGGAAATCCATTCTTCGCCGCGAATGACGTGAGTTGTTCTCATAAAATGGTCATCGCAGACGTGGGCAAAATGATAGGTAGGTATTCCGTCGCTCTTGAGAAGCACCTCGTCTATCGTATTTTCGGGCATTTCGATTCTGCCTCTTATCATATCGTCGAAGAAAATCCGCCTGTCATCGCTTCCGTCGGAGCGAAAGCGCAGAACGTATGGCATACCGCTCTCAATTCTCTCTTTCTGTTCCTCAAACGTCAGTTCACGGCATTTAGCCCATTTGCCGAAATAGCCTCTGATGAGTGCACCCTCTTTTTCCTGCGTCTCACGCAGTGAAGAAAGCTCCTCCGAGGTGCAGAAGCAGGGGTATGCAAGACCGTCTCTGACAAGCTGTTTTGCGACGGTTTTATATATTTCGACACGCTTGCTCTGAGTGTAGGGACCGTAATCGCCCTTTTCACTGTCAAAGCCGGTTACACCCTCATCGAAATACACACCGAATGAGGAAAGCCCCTCGATTATTGCCGAAACGCCGTCGTCGATTTCTCTTTTTTTGTCGGTGTCCTCTATCCTGAGATAGCTGACGCCGCCGGTTGACTTTGCCGTGAGCACGTCAACGAGAGCACCGAAAAGTCCGCCGATATGAAGATAACCGGTCGGGGAGGGGGCAAAACGTGTTACACGTGCGCCCTCTTTCAGATTTCGGGCGGGGTATTCATTTTCGAGGTCCTCCACCGTTTTTGTAATATCACCGAACAGCAGTTCGGCAAGTTTTTCGTTGTCGTTCAAAATTGACACTCCTTTTTCGGCGAAAATCAATCCGCCGTTAACTCATAATTATACAAGTTACATTATCGCAAAAAAAAGCGATTTAATCAAGAGGAAAATTAAGATTTTTATATACTTTTGGAAAATCGCAGAGCGAAAATGACAATTTTTTGAAATGGCAGTCCATTTCACATTAAAAAAGTTTTCAAAAACCTATACCAATTCTCACCGGACTGTGATATAATGATAAAAATTGTTATATCTGTCTGCTATCGAAAGGGATTAAAGGGATATAAATGGAAGAAAAAGCAGTTAAAAAAGTCAATTCTGTTTTCGATGTTGCAAAGCTTGTTCTTTGCGTTGTTATCGTCGCAATTCACACGTGGATTTTACCGAAGTGGCTGTGGCCGCTCGCACGTCTTGCAGTGCCCGTTTTCTTCATGCTTTCGGCGTATTTTTTCTTTTCAAAAATCGCAAAATGCGGCGGTGACCCCGACGGCGAAAGAAAAGCACTGAAAGGCTTTGTCAAGCGTAATCTTCAGCTTTATCTTTTCTGGTTTATCGCTCTGCTGCCGATGACGCTTAAAATAAAGGGCTGGTTTGGTGGCAAAAACGTGTTTATCGGCATAATCGAAATGGTGAGGGATATAATATTCGGCACATCGTTTCGGGCGTCATGGTTCATAATGGCACTGGTTATAGCGACGGTTATCGTCTGTTATGCCTCAAAGCTTGTCGGCAACCGTGTTCTTCTTGTTTTGGCGACGGTCGTCTATATAGCTGTCTGTCTCTATTCAAGCTACTACGGAAAATTTGAGAATATCGGCATTGTCAGCTCATTTGTTGAGCGTTATAAGCTTGTTTTCACAAATCCGTATAACAGCTACCCCGTTGCGCTTATATGGGTGGTATGCGGTAAATGTTTTGCCGATAAAACATTTTCTCTGAATATAAAGAAAAGCGTGCCTCTGCTTTTAGTGTCGCTTGCGTTTCTTTATGCCGAGTGGTATTATGTCAGAAAAATCGGCGGCGGTTATAAGAACGACTGCTACCTAATGCTGCTGCCCGTTTCAATTTCTCTGTTCGGGATTATCTGCAGCATTAAGCCGTTTTCCGTCAGGGGAAGCGTAACAATGCGGAAGATGAGCACGGTTATCTATGCTCTTCACGCCACTGCGGCAACGGCTCTGCGTGACTATGCGGGGCTGAAGAACAACTATATCGTTTTTATCGTTGATATTTCACTTTGCTGTGCGGTATGCGCTGTGTTCTTCCTGCTTGAAAGATACAAGCCGTTTCGCTGGCTCAGATACAGTCATTGACGGAGAAGCTCCGTTAAAAATAAAAGTTAACTTATACAAGGGGGATTATTATGTCTTTACTTAACGGTCTCAGACGTGCCGTCGCAGGAATAATGGCGGTGTTTCTCATGGTGTTCGTCACACCGAACAAAGCTCCGGCGCATACGGTGCTTGACGAAGAAAACTGCAAAATGTGCATAACGGCAATGTCCGACGTTCATATCGAGGGCAACAATTTTGCAACATATAAGGGCTTCGGCAGAGTGCTCCTTGACGCAAAAAATAATTCATTCGGCACAGATGTCGGTGTCTTTCTCGGCGACGATACAATGAACGGACAGGAAATCGAGAGCCTGCTGTTCTACGGACTTCTTGCCGAAAACAGCTTTGCGAAGAATTACATAAGTGCTCCCGGCAACCACGACGTCGGCAACGGCGAGGGCAACTATGATATACTTTTCAAACGCTTTGCCGATTATTCAAAGACGTTTCTTAAGGTCAACGTCGATAAGCCGTATTACTGCAAGGTTATCGACGGGGTATATTTCATAGTTCTGGGCACGGAAAAGCTCTGTGTAAATGAGGTTGACCCCTCCGACGAGCAGTATGCGTTCCTTGTCGATTCGCTTGAAAAGGCAAAGGCGGATAATGCGATTTCCTTTATCTGCTGTCATCACCCCGAGCACGATATAAACGACTCGGAGAATTATTCGTTCTGGAATATTGTTAAGAATTACAAAAATGTATTTTTCATTTCCGGTCATACACACATGCCCGTCACCGACTGGTGGACATTTGACAAATATCTTGGCGTGAACATAATAAATCTGCCCAAGTGCACGGAAAATGTTGACGAGAAGAGCGAGAACTCAAACGGTTGCGGAGTGCAGATTGAGATTTATGAAAATGAAGTCGTTGCGAGAATCAGAGATTTTTATAACGGCAAATGGGTTGAGGGCTTTGAACGCCATTACGCAATTCAGAAATAATTAATAATTAAAGCGACTGCGGCGGCATACGACAAGGTATGCCGCTGTTTGTGCTGTAAGATGAGAAAATGCAGGGAAAAATCAGACAGCCCTCCTAATTAATGGCAATTTTAATAAAATTTTCAAAAATCTATTTACATTTTTAGTCAAATGTGCTATTATTCAGACAGGAGGGAATAATAATTTCGCACTGAATCCCTTTGGGATTTTTAATAAATATAAAGGAGATGTTATTATGAAAGTAACAGTTATCGGAAAAAAATGTACTCCCCGTGAGTCCTTTGTGGAAAGAGCGGAAAAAAAGCTTGAAAAAATAAGCCGCTTCTTCGGTGATGATGCCGAGGCAAAGGTAACGGCAAAAGCGGAGAAAAACGCAAAAATTGTTGAAATAACAATCAATCATAAAGGGGTGATTTTCAGAGCGCAGGAGCGGGCGGACGATATGCTTCAGGCACTTGACGCCTGCGTTGACGTGCTTGTCAGACAAATGCGCAGAAATAAAACAAGGCTTGAAAAGAAATTCAAGTCCTCCCACGTTTTTGATATGTCCGATTTTATCGGCACGGAGGAAGAAAAGGAAGTGCCCGAGGACGATTTCGAGCTCGTGAGAATGAAAGAAATTCCCCTTAAGCCGCAGAGCGTTGACGAGGCGATTCTCCAGATGAATATGCTCGACCATAAGTTCTATATGTTTCTCAACGGCGAGACCGATGAGATAAACGTCGTTTATTCGAGAAAAGACGGCGGCTACGGACTTCTCACTCCGCAAAAAAGCTGATTGAAAAATATAAATATATGTGATATACTTTACGGTGGCAGTTTTGCCACCGATTTTTTTACAGAAATGGATTAGTTTTATATGAACATTGATTTTGTTATTCCCTGTCTTCTCGGGCTTGAATCTGTAATCGCCGATGAAATGAAGTCGCTTGAAGCCGAAAACGTCAGAAGCGAAAACGGCCGTGTGCTTTTTTCCGGCGACGAAAGACTGCTTGCGAGAGTCAATATCTGTTCAAGGTATGCCGAGAGGCTTCAGATACTTATGGGCACATTTGAAGCACATTCCTTTGAAGAGCTTTTTCAGGGCACAAAGGCTATTGAGTGGGAAAAATGGCTCGGTGCCGAGGACGCGTTTCCCGTCAAGGGCTATTCTATCAATTCCGACCTCTTTTCCGTCAGTGACTGTCAGGCGATAATCAAAAAAGCGGTTGTCGAAAGACTGAAAACAAAATACGGCATTTCGTGGTTTGAAGAGACGGGACCCGTTTATCAGCTTCAGTTTTCCATAATGAAAAATCAGGTCAGTCTGCTCATTGATACCTCGGGCGCAGGTCTTCATAAAAGAGGCTACCGCCCCGAAGCAAATCTTGCACCTATAAAGGAGACCATCGCCGCTTCTCTTGTCAGTCTTGCCCGTGTCAGATTAAATCATACTCTCTATGACCCGATGTGCGGCTCAGGTACAATTCTCATTGAGGCGGCAATGCTCGTCAATAATATCGCACCCGGTATAAACCGTCATTTTTCCGCCGAAAGATGGCTTTCTATTCCGCAGAGCGTATGGAGCTCGGAGCGTGAAAGAGCTAAAAGCCTTGAAATTTCCGACAGCGGCTTTTGCGCATACGGCTCGGATATTGACGGTGATGCACTGAATATAGCAAAAATCAATGCCGAAAGAGCGGGGGTGGGCAGATATATCCACTTTGAAAAAGCGGATATACGTGCTTTTGAGCCGAAAAGCGAAAAGGGGACGGTCATTGTCAATCCGCCTTACGGCGAAAGACTGCTCGACATTGAAAGGGCGAGGGAGCTTTACAGCGTAATGGGCAGAAAGTTCAGACCGGCAAACGGCTGGGCATATAACATAATTTCGCCCGACGAAAGCTTTGAAAAGCTGTTCGGCAGAAAAGCCGATAAACGCCGGAAAATATATAACGGAATGATAAAATGCCAGTATTTTATGTACTATAAGCAGGTAAGAAATGAAAAGTAAAAAACAGTTCTCTATATGCGGCGGAGCGTATGCGCTGACTCCCCGTGAAAAAAACCGCCATGATTAAACGGGCGGAAAACGGCGATGTTTCCGCACTGCTCTCATTTCTCTCGGACGACGCCGTTTCAACGAGAATAAAAGCCAATCTTTCGGTGTATAAATGCGACTATCCGTTCGCCGAATTCTGGGCGCAGTACGGCGAAAACGGTGAAGTATGTGCCGTCATGTCAGAAATAAACGGTGCCGCCGCTCTTACATTTTCCGACAGCGCAGATAAGCAGGAAATTGCATCTCTGTTAAATTTCATTCCCTTTTCTTCGCTTATGCTCGATTATGACAAAGCCGAAAGGCTCTCGCTTAAAACATACCGGAGCGGAGATATTCTGATGTTCGGCGGAAATGCTACCGGTGCATACGAAAACACCGCCGACTGCGCCGATATGAAAAAGGTCTTTTCGCTCATAAAAGAAAACGAGGGTGCTTCGGTTGCCCGTCTCGATTATCTTGAGTGGCTGTCTGATTTCACATTTAAAAATAACCGCTCGGCGGCAAGACTTAAGGCTTTGCACATTGAAGACAGTCTCGTTTCTGCCGCAATGACAAGTGCCGAAACCTGCGACAGCGCAATAATCAGCGGAGTTTTCACTTCTGAACAAATGCGAAAAAGGGGATACGGTGAACAGGTGCTTTTGTCGCTGACGAAAAGCCTTGTGAGAGAAAACAAAAAGGTATATATATTGACGGCTGACGAAAAAATGACCTCGTACTATGAAAAGCGGGGCTTCATTAAAACGGGACGCTGGTCGGAAGGGATAAATAATGTCTGAATTTTTTAATTACAGTGAGAAAACCGAAAAGCTCTCGGCAGAGGCTCTTATTGCGGTCAGACCTTTCTTTGAAAGAATAGAGGCTGTCAGCGAGTATAATCAGCAGAAAATGCTCAGGGCATTTATTGATAACGGAGTGAGTGAAGCAATGTTCTGCGCCTCAACGGGCTACGGCTATGACGACAGAGGCAGAGAAACCATTGACCGTGTGTTCGCTCAGGCTGTCGGAGCGCAGGACGCTCTGGTGCGCCACAATTTCACCTGCGGCACGCACACTCTTGCCGTTGCGCTGTTCGGCGTGCTTCGCACGGGCGACACAATGCTCTGCGTCACCGGCACTCCGTACGATACAATTCATTCGGTAATAGGTATAAACGGAGCGGGCGAGGGCGAGGGCTCACTCAGGGAATACGGAATTAATTACAGACAGCTTGATTTAAAGGACGGAAAAATTGACCTTGAGGGCATTGAAAATGCCGTTGATGCCGATACGGCAATGGTCTATATTCAGCGTTCAAGGGGCTATGAGCTTCGCCGCTCGTTTTCCGTTGAAGAGATAGGGGAAGCAGTCAAAGCGGCAAAGAAGAAAAACAAAAATGTTATAGTTATGGTCGATAACTGCTACGGCGAGTTCACCGAAAAGCTCGAGCCCGTCTCGGTCGGTGCAGACCTAATCGCCGGCTCTCTCATCAAAAATCCCGGTGCGGGAATAGCGAGAACGGGCGGCTATATTGCCGGCAGACACGACCTTGTTGAAAAATGTGCTTTTCGTCTGACAACGCCCGGTCTCGGCAGGGAGGTCGGCGCAACACTCGGAATGTCGAGGGAGCTTTTTATGGGAATATATCATGCGCCCTCGGTTGTCGGGGAGGCACTGAAAACGGCGGTTTTCGCTTCCGAGCTTTTCAGAAGAATGGGCTATGAGGTCACGCCGGAGCCGCACGAAGAAAGGCACGATATAATACAGGCGATAAAGCTGAAAACACCGGAAAATCTCATTGCGTTTTGCCGGGGTATGCAAAAGGGCGCACCGATAGATTCGTTTGTCACGCCCGAGCCGTCTGATATGCCCGGCTATGACAGCAAGGTGATTATGAGCGCAGGGGCATTCACTCTCGGCTCGTCAATAGAGCTTTCGGCGGACGGACCTCTCCGTGAGCCGTATGCGGTCTGGATGCAGGGCGGCACGCTGTTTAACGGGGCGAAAACCGGTATTATTCTTGCGGCGGAGGAAGTGCTGAAAAACAATGGGAAAATTTAAAGGAATAAAGCCGGAGGGACTTTTTCTGCTTGCGGAAAACCGTTTCAACGACAGTAAGATTTTTTATGAGGAGCATAAGCCTCAGATAAGAGAGCTTGTGATTGAGCCTCTCTATGACCTTATAAACGACCTTCAGCCCTTGCTCATTTCTCTTGACGGGGAAATGGAGCTCACACCCTATAAAATGGTTTCGAGAGTGAGGCGTGACAACCGCTACACAAACGACAAATCCATGTATCGTGAGAATATGTGGGTGATGTTTATGCGTGACAAGAGACGCTTTGACTTTTGTCAGCCGTGTATGTGGTTTGAGTTTAAGCCGGACCACTATAACTACGGCATAGGCATATTTTACTGTAACGCAAAAATGATGACGGCTTTCAGAGAGACGCTTGACGAAAATGGCGACGAATTTCTCAGGGCACTGACAAAAATCAAAAAAATCGGCATTGAGCCGAATTTTGAAACATATAAAAAAGACAGGAGCTACGGTAAGGATAAAAGACTGAAAGAATACTATAACGCAAAAGAGCTCTATTTTATGAGCAACGATATGCCTCTTGAAAAGCTCTTTGACGGTAGCGTTGAGGAGGAGCTGAAAAATGCGATAACGGCATTTTCGCCGATGTATAAATTTTTACTCAGAGTAACGGAAAAGGTTATCAAAAACAAACAGGGAGTGAATGAAAATGGATAAGTTCTGGTCACATTTTAAAAGCGGTACGGATATAAGGGGTGTTGCGGTTGACGCTGTAAATGAGGAGCCTCTTGACCTTACTGATGAGGTTATATTCAGAATGGCGGCAGGCTTTGCCAAATGGCTGAGCGAAAAGACGGAAAAGAAAGGCGAAGAGCTGACAGTCAGCGTCGGTCACGATTCGAGAATTTCAGCCGAAAGAATAAAAGAACAGGTTGTCAGTGCGCTTCTTAAAAGCGGAATAAAGGTGCTCGACTGTTCTCTCTGCTCCACTCCGGCAATGTTTATGACAACGGTTGACTTAAAATGCGACGGAGCAGTTCAGATAACGGCAAGTCATCACCCGTTTCACCGTAACGGTCTCAAGTTTTTCACCCGTGACGGCGGACTTGACGGCTGTGACATAGAAAAAATACTTCTTTTTGCCTCTCTTGAAGAAAACATTTTCTGCGAAAAGAGAGGAAAAGCGGAAAAGGTCGATTATATGTCGAAATACGCTTCAAATCTTCGTGAAATGATAAAGAAAGAAGTTAATGCCGAAAACTATGACAAACCGCTCAGCGGCTATAAAATCGTTGTTGATGCCGGTAACGGTGTGGGCGGCTTCTTTGCAAATGATGTTCTTCTTCCTCTCGGCGCAGATATTACGGGCAGTCAGTTCCTTGAGCCGGACGGAATGTTCCCAAATCATATTCCCAACCCCGAAAATGCAGAGGCAATGAAAGCAATATGCTCGGCAACGGTTAAAAACAAAGCCGACCTCGGAGTTATCTTTGACACCGACGTTGACAGAGCGGGCTGTGTCGCCTCCGACGGCGAAGAGATAAACAGAAACCGCCTTGTCGCTCTTTCTTCGATTATTGCGCTTGAAAACAATGAGGGCGGCACGGTTGTCACCGATTCCGTCACCTCAAGCGGACTTAAGAAGTTTATCGAGAACAAGCTCGGCGGCGTCCATTACCGCTATAAGAGGGGATACAGAAACGTCATAAATAAGCAGATTGAGCTCAACGAAAAAGGCATAAACTGTCCTCTTGCTATGGAGACCTCCGGTCATGCCGCACTGCGTGAAAATTACTACCTTGACGACGGCGCATACCTTATGACAAAAATTATTATAAAGCTTGCACAGATGGGCAAGGAGGGCAAAACTCTCGAGAGCCTGATTTCCGACCTTGAGGACCCGGCAGAGGCAAAGGAATTTCGTTTTAAGATTATTCCGGAGGACTTTAAAGCCTACGGCGAAAAGGTGATTGAAGAGCTTGAAAAATTCGCCGCAAAAGAAAACGGCTGGCTCGTCGCCGACGACAACCGTGAGGGAATAAGAGTTTATTTCGATAAGGATAACGGAGATGGCTGGTTTTTGCTTCGTCTCTCCGTCCATGACCCGATAATGCCGCTCAACATTGAGAGCGACTCCGTCGGCGGTGTGAAAATAATCGCCGAAAAGCTCACTCTCTTCCTCAGAGAGTTTGACGGACTTGACATCAGCAGCATACTCAGTTTTACAGGTGATTCAAATGTTTGAAAATATGAGAGCGTATGCGGAAATCAATCTTGACGCAATACGTTTTAATCTTAACAATATACAAAAGCACGTCGGCGGGAAAACAAAAATACTTGCCGTGATAAAAGCCGACGGCTACGGTCACGGCTCAATACCGATAGCAAAATATCTCAGCCGTGAAAAGCTTGTGTGGGGCTTCGGCGTTTCCACAGTGAGAGAAGCGGTTGTGCTGAGAAAAGCGGGTATTAATATCCCGATTCTCATTCTTGCCTATGTTTTCCCTGCCGATTTTGAAACCGTCATTAATTACGGTATTACCACAACGGTTTTTCAGCTTGAAACGGCACGGCTTCTTTCTGAAAAAGCCGTCGAGTGCGACAAAATCGCACGCATACACATAAAAATTGATACGGGAATGGGCAGAATAGGGTTTACTCCCGATGAAAAAGCTGTCTGCGATATTAAAGAGATAACGAAATTGCCGAACTTAGAGGTTGAGGGACTGTTCTCTCATTTTGCCTGTGCCGACTGCCGTGATAAAGCTTCGTCACACACTCAGGCGCAAAAGTTTATGAACATAGCCCAAAGGCTTGAAAGTGAAGGCGTTTCCATACCTGTCAGACATATATGCAACAGCGCAGGCATCATCGAATTTGAGAAAGAGCATCTTGACCTTGTCCGTGCCGGTATAATCATGTACGGGCTCTATCCCTCCGATGAGGTTGACAGAGGCAAAATTACGCTCAAACCGGCTATGTCGGTGAAAAGCCGTGTTTCCTTTGTCAAGACCGTGCCTGCGGCAACTCCTATAAGCTACGGCTCTGTCTATGTAACCGACAGAGAGAGGAAAATCGCAACAATTTCAATCGGCTATGCCGACGGTATTTACCGTGCTCTGACGGGCAAAGGCGAGGTAATAATAAGAGGAAAAAGAGCGAAAATAATCGGCAAAATCTGTATGGATCAGATGATGGCGGACGTGACCGATATTGAAAACGTAGCGCAGGGCGACGTCGTGACCGTAATCGGAAGAGACGGTGAAGAAGAGATAACTATGGAGGAAATATCCGAAAAGGCGGGTACCTTCAACTATGAGTTTGTCTGCGGTTTTCAGCGCAGAGTGCCGAGGATTTATATTGAAAACGGTCATATTGTGAAAATACTTGATTATCTCGAAGAGACGATATAGGTGATAAGATGTTTAAACGCAACTGTGAATACTGTCTCAACTTTGTTTATGACGAAGAATACGGCGAAGAAATATGCGATATAGATATGGATATGGACGAGACAGAGCATTTTATGCACGGCTCTTATGACGAATGTCCGTATTTCAGAATCGACAACGAATACAAGATAGTTGAGAAGCAAAACTGATGAGAATTTTTGAAGCTGTTTCGGAATTTCTGCTCTCCGCCTTTTTCCCGGACAGGTGCTCGGTATGCGGTGAGGTTGTCGAGAGCGGAAAATGTATCTGTGACAAGTGCAGATTTCTTGTGTTCCCGATTGAGTCTCCGGTGTGCACGAAATGCGGAGCTTCGCTTGAGGGACACAGTGAAGACAGGTGCAGAGAAATTTCCGCACCCGTAATCGGCGCATACTATTACCGTGATGCGGTGAGGAATATAATAATCAACTTCAAAGACACGAAACAGCTCCGCTTTTACCGGTTTCTGTCGCTCGGTCTTTACGAAAAAATAGCGTCGGAATATTCCGGCGTTGATTTCGATATTGCCGTCTGCGTTCCGACAAGAGAAAAGAGGAAGAGCACGAGCGGTATAATATGCCGTGAGACGGCGAAAAGATTTTTTATTGATTTTGACGTTGACGTTCTCGAAAAATACCGTGAAACGAAAAAACAGCACCGTCTGTCTGTGGAGGAGAGGTTTACAAACCTTGAAAACTCAATAAGAGTGAGAGCGGGAAAGGAAAGTCTTGTCAATGGCAAAACGGTGCTCCTCTGCGACGACGTAAAGACCACCGGAACGACCCTGAACGAGTGCGTCAAGGCTCTTTACTCAGCCGGAGCAAAAGAAATATACTGTGCATGTCTTGCCGTGAGCGATTACAGCTCGGATAAATTTTGATATTTTTTCCGCTATTAAGCAAAATATTTTTTATCTTTATTGACAAAACGAAAAGCTTGTGATAGTATATTCAAGCAGTGAGCAGACGCAGGTGTGTGCACTGAAGTTAATATGTACGGGGGCGTAGCTCAGCTGGGAGCCCAAGGCACTCAGAAACGCACCCCACAAAAAACTTAATAAATAAATTACTCAGTATGCCCTTTTATGGGGGCGTAGCTCAGCTGGGAGAGCGCTTGAATGGCATTCAAGAGGTCAAGAGTTCGATCCTCTCCGTCTCCACCAACAGCATACTGAGTAATTAATTTTTTGTTTTAATTTTCATATTTATAAAAATCCGAGGTTTTTAGCCTCGGATTTTTAACATTAAACCTCAAAATATAGTTGTTTTTATATTTCTAATTTAATTCTACCTGCATTTTGTTGCAAAAACACTAAGAAGCAAGTACAATAATTGCAGAGGTGATACACATGAATATGTATAAGTTTGGAGATTACATTTGCAAGCTTCGTGAAGAAAAAAATCTTACTCAAGCCGATCTTGCTAATCAGTTGGATGTTTCGGATAAATCAATATCCAAATGGGAAAACGGACAGGCTTTTCCTAGAATTGAAACCTTTGAAAAACTTGCGGTTGCTTTGGATACAACTGTTGAGGATATTTTCTCAGCAAGTAAAGACGGAATAAAAAGAATTTGTATTGCTAACAATTTTTATTATGTAATGCAGATTGATGTTGACGGACAGTTATATTCAATAAGGGCCGACGAAAGCAAATGGGTTGAAATAAACGATGATAAAGATTCAATTGTAGTTAAAATTACGGGTGAATTCTTAAGTGATGAGGCTTTTGGCGAATTGGACAACAGTGCCTCTAAATTGAAAGAAAAGCTAATGCTTAAATTTGTTAAAAAGGCAACTTCAGAATTGATGAATCTTATTTTGCAAGTAGACTGTACATATAAGATTTCAAACATACAACCCGATTTCTTAGTTACCATTGAACATGATGGATTTGATTTGGGCGATAAAACTTGGATGATGCAGGATTTTCAAATTATGTATCCAAAAGTTATTTGCGGAAATGACACAACAGTCGAATTATTGGAAGCAAGGGGTAAGAACAGCAAAGAAATTATCAAAAAGTATAAAAAGTTAGGTCTTCAATCTGATTTGGGGATTGATTTTATTACAGTGTTCCTTGCCTATCCTTTGAGAGGTGCATACTTTAAACATTTATGTAAGTCTTCCATTTTAAAGAAAAACATTTTAAAGGTTGATGTTCATAAGGCAAATACAGAAAAGAGAAACAGCGGTAAAAAAATCGGATGTTTAGGTGGATGTTTTTCTCTGCTTGCAGTTTTATTGCTTTGGTTTATATTGGATTGTTTTGTTTTTTCTGTGCTTTTTGTAGCATCTGAAAAGCCATATTTAGTTGCTTCTGATTATTCAACAATAACTTATGAAAACGATGTATATGCAAGAATTGAAGAATTGCCAGAATATGCATATCCTACTACAATGCTCGGAGCTACAATTTGGGCGGACTCAAGAACAGATGGTCTTTCAAAATGGGATCAATCTATGCAGGATGACAAGGTTCAGCTGTTTGAGGATGATGAGGGCAGAGAATATCTATGGTTGGTAGAAGATTATGTAGATAATGTCCTTGGTGCAAAGGAAAATGGTGAAGATAAAGAATATGAAGATTTTGACGAACATTATGTATATGTTTGTGAAAATCCTTAAAAGAATAACCGAGCAGAGCTTAAAAACTCTGCTCGGCTTTTCTATTACGCCGCCTTATCAATACCCACCATAAACTGCTCGAAAGCAATATTAAACTCAACTTTCAATTTGTATCCTCTACTGACCTCAACCCGTTTAATAAGACAGTTAACAATCATTTTCTTCTTTTCAAAGCTTGCTTCATCATAAAGCTCTGCCCAAGAAATCAGTTCATCAAAGCTGTCAGATAAGTTTTTGAGCACACTTTCACCGTCTGCAACATCCTTTTCAGCATCGGTAATCAAAGACAACAACCTGCTGCACTCTTTTTCTGATTCTGTAATCAGTTCCGAAAGAGTATCAGCCGAGAATGAGCTTTCACCCTTAATTGCCTTAATAACTTCGGATTTCAATATAGTTAGATTTTCAAACTCTTTACTGTAATCTGCTTTCAGCATGTTCAGTCTTGATTTTCTCACTTCAAGTTCATCAGCATAGCGAAGCTTGATTACATCAGATTTTGATACACCTTTCATCTTACTGAAAATATCACGGACAATTTCATCAATTAAATCATCAAGAATATGCAAAGTATAACCCGACTGACCGTTACACTCCGTCTGCTTTCTGCTTTTTCCGTAGCATGCATATCTGATGCGTTTTGTTGTATCAACAGTTCCGTCTTTTCTTTTGCGGTATCTACCGCTTGTTGTAAGATTAAGCCTTGAGCCGCAATGGCCACAGTAAACCTTGCCGGAGATAAGGGATTTCCCTTTAGTGTTAAGCGGTACTGTGGGATTTTCTTTCTTCCTGTCTGAACGTTCTTTCATAATCATCTTTGCTCTTTCAAACTGTTCAGGCGGAATTATCTGCAGTTCGGGTATAACATCTGAACGAGCATCACCACTGCGAAGGACACCTGTATAGGTGAGATTGCAGAGAATGCCTCTAACAGTAGCCTCGTGCCACATTTTACCTGTTCTTGCTCGGTAACCGTTGTCATTCAGCCAAGTTGTAATTCTGTGTGCACCGTAACCCTCGGTAGTGTACTTATCAAAGATAATCTTCACAACAATCGCCTCATCGGGATTTACCTGTAAATCATAAAGCTCATGCTTGCGTTTGTTAACTCTGCCGTTTTTCACAAGGTCGTATCCAAAGGCGGCAATGCCGCCCTTGAAATGACCTGCTTCAACTAGCTGACCAAGACTTGTTTTTGTTCGTACTGATGTTTTCTCACTTTCGCCGTCAGCCTGCCAAAAGCGTATATAGTTCAAGAGCTTATCAATATGATTATCAAATCTCTGTTCGCCCTCTTGTGTACTCCAAACCTCAATTCCATTTTTAACAAACCACTCAACAACAAACGGAGTTTCATCTGCGATTCTGCCTATACGGTCAAACATAAACACAAGTAGAATATCAAACTTTTTCTTTCTTGCAAGGTCTTTTATGATTTGAATTTTATCACGGTTCTCAGCTCGCACCTTATGACCTGAAACACCATCCTCTTGCTCTTCGTGAACAATATCCCAACCCATTTCACTTGCAAATTTGTGACAAGCCTTTCTCTGCATTGGGATATCTGCTTCATTGTTGCTGTCATAATCAACCTGCTTACCCGTTGAAACTCGGTACAGACAACACACTCGCTTTGACATTAAACCGCCTCCTTGATATTTTTCTTTAGTTTAATATCAGGGGAATCACTTTGTCGAATGTGCGAATCACCTAGTAATATTTCACGAAGACGAGGGAGAATGTCATTGTTAGGCTTTTCTGCAAAGGTAGCAACTACCTCGTGACCTTTAACCTTGAAGGAATATTCACCTCTGATGTCATCATCAAGATAACGGATATATGCTTTAAGAATTCCAATATACTTCAATACTCATCACCTCGCATCTCTGCTTCGCTGTCGCTGAAGATGTTTGTTGTAATATTCGCAGGCTTTTACAACATAATCTTCAAGCTGCTTTTTATCGGCCTTCGGGCAGTATTTCTGCACCTGTTCAAGCGGAAGTTTGAACATTTCTTTCTGATTGGGCTTCTCTGCCGTAAGTGTTTTTTCAATGCTCTCGGCAGTGAGAGTGCCTGAACTGAAATGTTTGTGCATGTGCCAGGCCTGAGAATATGACGGGGTATGCTCCTGTTCTTCGATAACACGAAGCAAATCATACTGCGATTGTTCATCAAGAAATGAAAGCTCAACACCGACGGAGAAGGCGATTTTACCATCGTCCATCATATCGAGCAGCTCTGGGATAAGATAAGTCAGACGAATATATCTCTGTACCTGTCTGCCACTGTCTGTTTCGGAAACCATATCTCTCGACTTGTGGCCAACTTGTCCACAAGTTTTTCCTTGACGGTTAAGAGCATCCATTTTCAGCTTGTACGAAAATGCTTTTTCCGACGGGAGAATATGCTCACGGTGAAGATTGCTGTCAACAAGCATAATTGCTGCTTCATCACGGGAAACAGCAAAAATAAAAGCAGGGATTTCTCTGATCTCTGCCTTGATTGCTGCGTGTATGCGTCTGTGTCCGCTTATCACTTCATATTCATCTGTGTTTTCAATAGGTCTGATAAAGATCGGGGAAAGAATACCCTGATTCTGAATACTCTCTATAAGAGTGTTCATTTCATCATTATCAAGCACTTTGTAAGGATGCCCCTCAAAGGGACGGATTTTTTCCACCGGGATTTTTACCGGTGCTTTAAACTTTTTGTTAGCCATTTTATCGGCTCCTTTCGTTATTAGATTTAGATTTGTCAGAACTGCTTTTACGCTGTTCTTCAATATGCCGCTGTTTTTCTTCCTGCTGCTTAGCAAAGCGGGCATATTCTTCCTGCCTTGCAATTTCAGCTTTGGTAAGATAGTGAGGTGGCGGTTCACCTATAAGTTTTGAAACGGTGTCAACGCTTCGGTTAAAGTCATATTCGCTGATGTCTTGAAGCTTTGTTTCAACTGTATGCCTTGCCTCTTTTTCTTTTTCGGGGCGTAGTTTCATTCTTTCGGCTTTCAGTTCTTCGCTGTCTGCTTCATCAGCTTGCTTTTCAGTTTCGTGGTATAAATCAAGTGTCTTTTCAATTTCAGTTTCCATTCGTTTCTCTTCAGCTTCAAGCTTTGGAATTGTAATGTTACGCTTTTCTTCAAAGTGTGGTTTAACGGCGAGAATTTCAGCTTCGGTTTCACATTCGTTTTGTGAGAGAATACTCTGCATTTTAAAATTCAGTTCTTTAAGCTCAAATTCATAATGCTCAACAGCACATCTTGCTTCGTTATATTTCTGTTTCATTACTTTTGGAGTGAGCTTCAGTTTATTCTTTGCCTCTTTGAGCTTTGCTTCAGTTACCTTAATGTTTTCCTGAAGATTACGAAAATCTTCAAAGAATTCATCGGCATTACGGACTTCGCTTATGGCTTCATTTTTAGCTTTCACAATGCTTCTTCTTTCGCAGTCAAGAATAATCATACTGACACGGATACCTTCAAGAGCATCTGCAATAGCGGGAATAATCAGCTTTGCCGCAGCGATAACAAGTTCGGCGAGTGCTTTGACGGTTTTTGTAAGAGTGATAACAAGTTCATTATCTTTACGGATAAGAAGGTTGATTTTCATTCTTTCTGTGACTTTGCCTCTCTTCTTCATCTTTTTGCTTGAAACACCCTCGTGAATAGTCGGTTGCAGTATGATTCCTCTTTCTGCAAAACTGCGGTGGTCAATAGGTTCAATGTTATTTTCTTCCAAATCACGATTCACAATATCTGCCCACAGTTTTCGCCATTCAAACAGCTGATCCTCACTGTTCCAACGCTCACTTATGAGATTCTGCCTGCCGTACTTTGTGCTTTTCGGGTATTTGGTAACTCTTTCATAAGAAAGAGCCTCAGACGGCGGAAGATATACTTTCTTGCCGTCAACGAAGTACTGATACTGCTTTTCCCAGCCCTCATTTTTGGCAGATAAAAATTCAGAGGCGGTAAAGCCTTGTTCCTTACCGTCTCTGATACATAAATATTCTTTTTCTGTTTTCTTCTGCCAAGTTCCGTCAGGATTCAATGGCCTGACCGTTGTCATAATGTGAGCGTGGGGATTGCCTTCACCTGTATCATGAATACAGACATCAACACACATACCGTCATTCACAAGCGCTTTTGCAAATTCTTCTGCTTCTGCAATCTGCTGATCCCGGCTGACTTCAACAGGCAAGGCAACAATGAATTCTCTTGCCAAACGGCTGTCTTTTGTCTTCTCGGCTTCTTCAACAGCGTTCCATAACTTGCTTCTGTCACACCACTGAGGCGGAGCGTGTAACGGGAGAAAGATTCTCTCATAAATAAGACCGCCTTTCCTGGTGTAATCGTGTTTTACGCCGTCATATTCGTTGGTGATTTCACTGCAGCTCATATATGCACTTGCGGCTACGGCTGAGCGACCAACACCTCGGGTTATGACTTTGGCTTCAAGGTGATAGATTGCAGGTATCACGTCCTTTCGGATAAAGTTTATAAGTATAATCATTTTAGTTAAATATTTTGCATTAGGTATTATAGTAATTATATTGAATCATAAAATATTTGTGATATAATATTCATAAAAATCAAACTAGAAAAAAGATAGAGATGAAAACGCATGAAAATAATTGATGACTTTGAAAAAAAGACTAGATCAAAATTAAATAAAGAAATTCTCAGATTAAAATGCGGTAATGAAATTCCAATATATACGATAGATACTATAAATGATTTGATTCAATATATCGGATATGGAAAGTATATAAATTGCAAAACTGAAAAGGTTTTTATTAGAGGACAAGTTGATATATATAATGGAACATTAATTCCCTCAATTTATAGACAGTCAACTAATTCAGAGAATACTACTTGCAGTTATAATAAGATGATAAATGAAATAATAAAACTTAAATCATTTAAAAAATTTAATAAATCAGTATTATCTGCAACTTTACAGCATTACGGAATTAAAACCCCACAAATAGATGTAGTTGATAATCTTTGGATTGCCTTGTGGTTTGCTGCAAATGAATTTCATGGGACTATTCTCAAATCGACTGAACATATTGTTGTTGCACCATCAAAGCAACAATTTGGATATATTATCTTACTTGCTTCGGATGCAATAAATGTCAGTAAAAAAGATAAAAGGGGCGTGTATGTAGGCGAACATACTATGCTTGTAGATTTAAGGAGCGCACTCCCATCGTATTATCTTCGACCACACGCTCAACATGCATATATGTTGAAAAAGAATGATTTTGCTCCAGATGATTATTCAGATTTGATAGTTGGAATAGCAAAAATACCAATTGAAAAAATTAGGAATTGGATAGGTAACACTGAATTATTATCAGTAGGATCATTGTTTCCTTCTGCTTACTATGATTATGGATACCAGGTACTATTAAATCATTTGCCTGAATTTGACAAATCATATATTAGATATCGTGGTTCTATTCAAGTTATTACTTGATATTTTAATTTGATTTTTTCAAAATCATCCGGTGAATGATTTTAAAGAAATACGGTTCGGTGACTTCTCAACATTTAAAACCAATTGCACAGATATTGGTGGGTATCAAAATATCTGTACCCTCGGAGAGCGCACTGCACCACACAAGGGGTCCCCGAAAAGTCAAAGACTTTTTGGGGAGAGGAGTAACAGTGTAGTGAATGAGTTTTTGCATTTATGCGAAAACGAACGATACGAAACTTGTGACGACGAGGTGGTGAGTAAGTGCGCCCTTATGGGAATATAGTAGTCTTCTACTTCAGTTTTTTGAGCAGATACCCCTCAATATCTGTAAAGTCCATTGTCTGGACTTCAGGGAAAATCTTCTCCAAAATCGCACCTTCAACAATAAGTCTGTGGTTTCGCTGCGTGCGCTCCTTTTTGCGGTTGCGGTTTTCTGCCTGCTCAAGTCTGTGCTTGGCTTGCATGAGCTTTTTCTCGTCTTCGGTCAAAATTATCACCTCCAATCCGTTGGCACCGTAACAGGTGCCGTTTTTTATTACCTTTTTGTCTGCGGCTTCGAAATCCGAATGTTTTGGCACCGTTAAAATATGTCAAGAAAAGCAATCGCTCCTGCATCATTTTTCTGTTTTTCCTCATCAGTTAATTCCAAACTGAAACCTTCCGAAGAAGGAACTGATGAAACAACCGAAATGTTTGTCAGCTCCTCTTTCAAAATCTCACGAAACTTTTTAAGCAGTTCATTATCTGCTGTATGCTTGTCTGTATTGGCGATAACTGTTTTTACTGCATCAATGATAAACTGATTTCTTGATTTGTATTTCTCTTTATCAAGGCTGTTCAGATAATCAATGATTTTCAGATGCTCCGTGTCGCTCAAATTAAAGCGGACATTTATGCGGTACTCACTCATAACCTACCCATGGTCATCATAGTTTCGGCAAGGTATTCATAACCCTTAGCCGCCGCACAGATGTCATCAACAAAACGCACACGGTCTGCATTGTACTTGTAAAAATTCTTTACAAGACAGCCACCACCGCCGGTAATATACAGAAGCATTGTGTTTTCATCGTACCCGTGGTCACGAAGTCTGTGGAAAATTTCACCAACATACTTAGTGACTTCTGCCTTGATGATTTTCATGTCAGCCTGAACAATATTTGCGGTACCCTTACAGAGAACTTCCTCAATGATATGCTCATTGATTTCACGCTGTGTCTTTCTGAGAAATGCTTCTCTGATATCAACAGAACAGAAATGTGTGCCGAACTTTTCTGTGTACATTCTTTCCGACTGCGGTCTGCCGTCGATGACATAGAGCACATTCATTGTGCCGTTGCCAATGTCGGCAACAAGGTTTACACCGTCCATTTTTGCCGCAAACTGCGAAACCGCCGCATACCCCTGAGGATAGATGCTCGCACCCGCTATTTTGATTTTGTATTCGGTATGCTGCCAGGTGAAAGATACTTCCTCATTCTTGGTGAGGTATGCTTTGAAGCTTTCTTTCTGACCGGCAGTCCAGGTGAGCGGCAGACCTGCCGCAATGTGAACTGTGGCTTCTGTTAAGTTTTCGGCACTTAATTCTTTTGCAATAGCCACAAGGGTGAGAACGTAATAGTCCTCATCTTTGATTTTATCGGGAAGAAACTCCTTGTGTCCCTCACCGATAAGATAGAACTTTCCACTGTAAACAAGCATTTCTTTTGTGAAAAGCGGCTCTGAATCATAAGCCGTAATGCCTGTTCTGAAACAGTGGTTAGCAGTTTTGATGTTGCCGTAACCGTGGTCAATACCGATGATGATTACATCATTAAATTTTTTCATTGGTTTTTCCTCCATAAAATAAAATTTTTAGTTAAGTCTCAAATTTGGCATAAAAAAAGCACCCTTCCGGGTGCGGTGAAACAGGGGACTGTCACGGATGCCCATGATAATCACTTCCTTTCGGTTTGAATTTTGAAATAAAAAAACACCTGCTACTTTTGAAGGTAACAGGTGTGAATTTGTGGATTGAAATATTTAGTTTTTGTGTGATATAATGAATTAAACAAATCAGAATTTATAGGGGGATATTATATGGTAGAGAATGATTTAATTGAAGAATATTTATTGTCATTCGCAATTACCCAAACAACAGATTATCAAATAAAAAGTAGTGTTATGAAGCATAATCGTGCAATGAATAAATGCAGAAGGATTGCTTCTGAAATACAAACAAATTATCCCGGATTAAAAGAATCTTTCGCTCAACTTTTGGATAAGTATCCTGAAATGTCTTTATTAGTTGCACATCATATAATTGAAGTAATGCAATACCCTGATAGTATTAAATCGAAAGCACTATTGATTATTAAAGAAAAATCCAAAGAAGATTCATCTGAAGGTTTAGGGAATAAAATGTGGTTGAAAGATTATTTGAAAGCACACCCAAAAGATAAAAAACTTATTAGATAGTTGTTCTGTAAATCCCAGTTTGCGGAAGAAGCGTATACGGTTTTCTTTCATCAAAATACAGGTGCAACGATTCGTTGCGGAAATTCCAATGCGTATTGGTAGAATGCAACGCGAGATTATGATATAATTCTCTCAAATGAAGGAGGTGCTATTATGACATTCGGAGAAAAAATACAAATATTAAGAAAGCAAGCAGGGTTGTCACAGGAGAATCTCGCAGAAAAACTGAATATTACAAGGCAGACTGTTTCCAAATGGGAACTCGATCAATCCACACCTGAATTGGAATATATCGCTAAGCTTGCGGACTTATATAATGTAACAACAGATTACCTCATAAGAGAGAATGCGGATTCTTTCGGGGCAGGTGATATTTCCGAAGCTGATACCGAAGCTGATAGTATGAATGCGGAAATGCTTGAGGTCAGAAAGGAAAGTTCTGCTCCGTCAATAGCGCTTGGAATTATTCTGACTGTTATGGGTATGATTGGCATTCTGATTTTTATCACTTTGTCAGTTGTACATCCGTGGAGTGTTACAAATGAAATTGGAACATTTGAGGGGCTGATAGGATATCTGCTTGGTACAAAAACTGTTTTGTATTTTATGTTATCGGTAGTACTTGTAATATCCGGCATTTCTGTTCTTGCCGTTCTTTCTCTAAAGCAAAAATTCAAATCTAAACATCATTCATAAAGTGAATTTCCAGTTTACAAATCCCGGTTTGTAGATTCAAATGCTCCATCATAATATAGAAATTTTGGGGGAATATAATGAGAAAGATAATTAAAAATGCAATTAAATGTAAAAAATGTGGTGATGTCATAGAATCAACAAGTGTTCATGATTTTAAATTTTGTTCCTGCGGTAGTGTTGCCATCGATGGTGGTCATGAATATTTAAGACGGAGTTTTAAATATTCTAAAGATGATTTTGAAGAGTTAAGCGAATATATAGATGTTGAAGATAATACATCTATTTAAAATAAAATGGGATGTGTTATTTAACTTGTGTCAATTATTGAGACAGTAATGACATAATTGTAAGACTCTTCACGATAATTTGATTATTATAACCGAACCCGACAAACCAAACAGTAAAAATCAAAGATATATTAAAAAAAGTAATTCTGACTGCTCTCTATATGAGGGCAGTTTTTCTTTGTCTTTTGCCTCCCTCTACTATACTTAATACGGAATAAGTGCAATTTCTAACGGAATAACGCAACAACCGTAAAATGATAAACGCAACAATGACGTAAAGCCTTATATACAAATCTTTTCAGGTATTTCACCTTTTTAATAAACTTGTTTTGCAACAAAAATTTATCGCAATTTTTTATAAAATCAATATTTATTCGTCAAAAAGTCCGTTTTTTCGTACTTATCTTGCTATATAATAGCAAACGGGCAATATCTGTATTGACAAACGAACATTTGTTCTTATATAATATATGTATAGTTTAGTATTAATTAGGTGGTGAAACAATGCTTTTCAGCGCAGATTACAGAGACGGTTTGATTAAGATTGACAAAATACATCCGGCAGGGTTTTATGCCGTAAGTCTGCTTGATCAGTATTACAAAAATGATAATGCCGCCCGTATCGCAGTTTTTCGTAAATACTTGTGGCATGTCGGAAAAACTCTTGCCCTTGGCTATCTGAATGATACTGACTTTATAAAAGCAGGGGAAGAAATACATTTGACGTTAAAAACATTGCCGAACATCAGACCATTTAACACCTGCGATATACCGGCTGAAAAAGAGAGAATTTCTCATCTTTTCACTAAAACTAATGCGGAGCGAATTACCGCATACTTTCACGCAAAAGCAAAAATACAAAGCATTGATTCAGCTCAGGCTGTGCTTGATGTTTTGCCGCCCGAATATGATAAAGCTTTTTTCACTGAGGCAGAAGATTTATTGAATATAGTAAACGGAACCATAAACTTTTACAGTAAACTTCCCGATGATATGGAAAAAGCTTTCAAGAATTTGCTGAAGTTTGTTTTTCGTATTGATGAGGCAGAACGCTTTGATGAATCACATCTGCTGCCGATTGCTGTTGAAATATTCAGGAATACGAACTGTAATGTCAGAACAGAATATGCAGCCGTTAAAAAGAAGAAGGATATGACAGTAGCGAAAAGGCTGACTTTTGAAGATTATTATTCCTTTATAGTTACCGATTTCTTTGAAGGCTTACATTATGGCCACTACCCAAAACAATGCGGCGTATGCAATCGGTATTTCCTAATGACCTCTGCCCGAAAACAGAAATACTGTAGCGGCTTTTCGCCGTATATGCTTCGTGGTAAAAGAACAACCTGCCGTAAATATGCGGCATCAATAAAACGCAAAGAACGCCAAGAGGATAACCCTGTTGTAGCAATATATGAAAAAAGAGCCTCTGCAATCCGGGCGGAGAAAAGCAGAGGCACAATAACATCGGAATTTGCAAGCATGGCAACTTTTGTTGCTAAAAACAATATGCTCCGAGCACAGGAAAGTTATGAATATCTCACTACCCGATATGCAAAGGATATGTCCCGCAAGAAGCTGTATTCCGACACAAAAATGATGTTTAAATGAAAGGACGGTGACTGCCGTGAAAGATTGGGAAAAAGAACTGTATGTTTACGAACAAAAGCCGGCACCACCGAAAATGAAGCTGCAGAAATATATCCGTCTTTACCTTGAAGAAAACGATGACAAATATCTGATGTGGTTTTTGCACTATTATGAACCGATACTCAACAATTTGGTTAAAAGCTTTGTTCAGGAATACGCTATGCCGGGGCATTTTGCAGATTTGAAATCCGCTTGTGTATTTGCACTTATGAAGGCTTTACAGACTTATGACATCACAAAGAATACATCTTTTGAATATTACTACACTAATTTTTATATCAAACGGGCGGTTCACGAATATGTAAGAACCATGAGAACGGGCTACACAATATCCACAGAGGATGAAGATGCAAGGCTTCGCAAAATCATGGCACTGTATAGAGAAAACAACTACAGAAATGACGATGATGCCATCGGCAAAATTGCTGCGGTGCTTAACCTGAATTCCAAACTAGTATCAGAGATAATATCCGACGGTCTTCGCAATATGAACTACACCGAGTTTTACAAAGACCTTGTAGATGATGAAAGTGAAGTCAGTGCGGAAGAATATATTGCCGATTCGTCATCAGATCCTTTGACACTGCTGCTTAAAGCAATGAAAAAAGAAGCTATACACGAGATTTTTGATATGCTGAATTACGAGGAGCGATATATGGTTGCCGGCAGATTAGGATTCTGTATGGATTGTTTTTCGGAATATTATGAAGATAAGACTATACTTGACAGCGAAGGAGAGCCCCGCATGGTTAAATTCAAAAAGCAGACTTATCTTGATCTTGCGTATGCGTTTGAAAAATCTTCACCCGACACAGCGTATCAGACTGTCAACCGAGCCTATGAAAAAATGCGTGAGTGGTTGAAGGATACGGAGTTTTTTAAGGGGGAATAAAAAGAAAAAGGACTGCCTTGTTTTAATGCAGTCCTTTATAAGAGATGATATTATGAAATATCGGTTGACTTGCCTGTTTCTCTACCTCGGCACAATGCTGATACAATTTACCTTGCATAACTAGGGCATTAAAAAACACCTTCTTATTCTTTTCGAGATATGATTTGTGCATCATTCCCCATTTACTGAGAGTAATATTTGCTTCTTCAGGCGGTAAAATGAGGTTAGGAATTAAATAATCTCCAACACGGCGATATTGAATTTTGTTTGACATAATTATAACCTCCTTATTTTTCGCTTTTATCAATGATTTTCAGTAACAGCTCGTCAACATCCTCGGTGGGCAAATCCTCAGCCAAAAGCATATTCCGAAACTCATTCATACCGTTGATAAGCAAATTGCACTCAAAATCTGTATTCTTAATTTTTGTCTTTCTGCTCATAAATAAAACCTCCTGATATTTGGTAGCTCTATTCTACCTTATAACAGAAGTTTAGTCGAATGTGTGGATTGAAAAATATTGTAATCAGAGTATAACTATAGATATTCTATCTTTTTCTATCGTGTATATGTACTTGTTTGTGCTTTTGTGATATAATTATAAAGAAGTTTCACATACGAAGGTGTGTAGTGATGAACGAGAATATTTTGTCAGCATTTAAAAATGAATTAGGTTATGTTAATGCCACCAATCAATATGTCGAATTATCTGTTAGAATAACCGAAAGAGATTATGGAATAGAATTAAAAAACGATTTGAGGAATTTGGCAAGAAGTGTTAATCTAAATGTATCTACTCTTGCTGAAGATTATATGTGTAGAATCAGTAAGAGTTATATTGTTAATATTCACTCTTGTTTTGAGAATTTTCTTAAGACATTTAGACATCTACCTGGTTCTCCTACTAATGTTACTTCAATTAGTAAGACCAAAGATGATGATTGGCTAGAGTGGACACTTAACATAGCTATTCCCGACATTGAAAAGGAAATAAAAAATGATATAGCTATATGCGGATATTATCGTTTAATTAGGAACATCATCGTTCATAATGGACAATACTCCTCATCAATAAAGAATAAAAGAGCAATGATAAATCGAAATGACAATCCACGATTAGATGCTCCAAACGATTTGATTTCACTTAATTTTGATGACCAAGTTCTTTTTTCAAGAGCTGCTTACAATGTAGCAAAATATATCTTTAACAAAAGTCAATATGATATTAATGCAATTATTGAGGCAAATAAGGATAATTTGATCGATTTAATCAAACCTTTTCAAGAGTCGGGTTCTAATTTAAGAGCAGTAAAAAAAGTAAAGTATTTTATCGGTTTATCATATCCTGAATTTGCAAATGTAAACTGGGAGAACGAGGTGTCTAAGTTTTTCGGTTGATTAGTAAAATGAGGCATTCGCTTAATGGTAAAGCATCCCCCTTCATAAGTGCATCGCTCACTTTGGGTGTATTTATGAAGGGGAAGATCGAGGTTCGAATCCTCGGTGTCTCACCATTTTTGCTTTTTCCAAAAGGAGGATTATAAAATGGCAGACAACAATTTGCATAGTATTATTAAATTGCAGAATGATATAAAAGCATCAAAATGGTTGTCGCTGTTTTTGCCAAATGAACAGCGTAAGCAAATAAAAGAGTTAGATGCGAATTTATTAAAAATGATTCACTTGATTGAATCTTTCAATAAATATTTTTCTGATGCTGGATGGTGTGCATACGATTCAATGAATATGAATCTTATGGAAAACGCAGTTAAAGCATATGAATCAGATGGACTTGATGCTGGTGAACAAATATTAATTCAATACTATCAAAACGATGTAAAAGATATTATGCATTGGTTGAAAAACAAAGCAAAACCATTTAATGAACGATATGAATTGATTAAATGTGCATTTGACGATCATTTCGCTGAACGTTATTATGCAAGTATCCCGCTATTTCTTATAATTATTGATGGTGCAGTTAATGATTATACTAAAAGCAAAGGTTTTTTTGCAGAAGGAACTGATGTTTCAGCGTGGGACTGTTTAGTTGGTTGCAGTGATGGCTTAACAAAACTAAAGGAAATATTTAACAAAGGTCGAAATAAAACAAACCATAACGAAATTCGTTTGCCATATCGAAATGGAATTTTGCATGGCCGGGATTTAAATTATGCGAACAAATATGTTTCCTGTAAATGTATTTCTTTAATGTTTGCTTTGGCTGATTGGATAAATATGAAAGATAGCGAGGACATTCGAAAGCAAAAATTCGAAAAAGAGTGTAATCCACCGCCCATTTCGGAGTCATTGAAAAAGATGCAACAAAACGCTATCGATAGGCAGAAAATACAAAAATGGGTAAAGCGAGATATTATAATCGGAGAAACTATTCCCGCTACTCCAACAATTGAGGAATGTAAGGATTTTCCGTACTTATTACCGCTTATTAATGCTTTTAATGCGTGGAGTGCTAATAATTATGGAGCATTATCTGTTTATTTCAAAAATATTTTTTCATATGAACAATCTAACAAAAAACGTGCCGGAGAATGCAGAAAACTTTTCGAACACAAAAATTTGATTTCTTTTGAATTGGAAGAAATAGAGGAACGAGCTCTTGCTTTAACCAAAATTATTGTGGTGGTGAAATGGGAAAGTAATGGCATTGTTCATGTAGAGCACTTTGAATTTGGTTGCTCATATCAACAAGAAGACGGAAGCGTGGGATATCCTTGGAAAAACAACGGTGAGTGGATTCTTATTCCTTGGAATATTCAAGGATTGTATAAATAATGTTTGCAAAAACAAACCAGCTATAAACTGTTAAAGCAATGATATATGTTGTTATGGGAATTGTTTTATAGTGGGGGGTGCGTTTCTGCTTATATCGGGAGAGCGCATGACTGGCAGTCATGAGGTCAAGAGTTCGATCCTCTCCGTCTCCACCAGCAAAAAGTCTGCTTTGTCTACCCGCAAAAGAGACTTTTTTGGACGATGTGGTCCGCAAGCGGGACGGAATGTGCCTTGCGGCGGGGTGTTCGCCTACGGCGAGTGGTGTGGC
>JAZUDT010000052.1:0-18066 GCA_045639785.1 Acutalibacteraceae bacterium
CTACGCTCCACTCCGGCTTCCAAGTCGATTGTTCTATCTTAACATATCAATCATTTTTATTTTTTCAATTTTGTCTCACATCATTGACAAACGTACAAAAAGCAAAAATAAAAAATCTTATTTTTTCCTTTTCGGGCATACCTTGATACATATTCCGCAGACTGCGCCTCTGCCGATATTCTTAAACTCATTTTTCATATACTCAGAACAACGCTCAGGATAAAACATATCTTCTCTTTTTGTGTCCTCAGTCCAGCTTTTGCCGGTTATTGCCTTTGCCGGACAGGCATCGACACACAGACGGCATTCACCGCAGAGACATTCTTCGGCTTTTTCCGGCACGGTGAATTCGCAGTTTGTGAAAAGCGTACCCAGACGCACCTCGGGCCCGAAATCACGGTGAATAAAAAGCGAATTTTTGCCGATTGAGCCGAGCCCCGCTTTTCTTGCCGCCTCCTTGTGAGAGAACCGTCCGCTGTAATTCCAGCCGTCCTTGTTTATACTCTGCGAGGCGGCGACGGTTATGTAGTCATAGCCCCTTTTCTGGAGAAAAAGCCCCGCCTTGAGGAGAAGAGAGTCTATGAGAAAATTGACACTGCGGTAGTGATTGAAATAGGTATGCGTCGGTCTGTCTGTAATCTCTTCTATGATTTGGTGCGACAGTCTCACGCATACGCTGACGCAATAGGGAAAACCGGTGCCGGAATTTTCGATTTTTGAAAAGCCGACATCGCTTGCGCCCTCATTTAAAAGGTAATTTTTAAGCTCTTCCTGAATAGTCATTTCACACCTCAGAGTGAAAAAATATTGAGCCCCGTATTTTCATCATGAATACGCTTTATTTCTTCGCTGAGCGTGAAAATGAAAATTTCGCAGGTTGCTCCGATTACGGCTTCCTTAAGGTGTCCGCCGAGAGCTCTGCCGTCCTCGTCACCGAAATTTGCGTGAAGATGAATATAGGTTTCGCCGTCCATTTTTGTTGCGTTGCCGTCGAGTGACGTCAATTCCATAAAACGGTCGATTTCGTTTTCTTTGTATGCGCCGGTCGAGAAGTCGAACATTGCGATTTTTGCGCTTTTAACTGCACCTATCGCATGAATAACCGCACTCTTGACCTTTTCTTTTTCGCATATTTCTTTGACACAGGCTATTATCTCCTCGCCGATTTCAAGCCTTGCGGCTATAACATTTCCTAAAGTCTTGTACTGCATGGCATTACCTCCTTACAGCTCAATTATAACAAGTGTGAGAATTTTGTCAACCGCAGTGAAAGTGAAATTAATTTACTTTTTTTCTGTTTTATAGTGATTTTAATGAAATTGTATGATATAATATCCAAGATTATAGTTGTATTATTATGTGTATCTGCGCTTGAAAAGGAGCAATTTTCATGGAAAACAGAAGTTTCAGAGAAAAAAGACCTTATGAAAAGGCGAAAAAGCCGATGCGCCCGGGCGGTGAAAACGAACAGCCCGCTTTAAAGGAAAATCCGGATATGATAATAGGCAGAAATGCCGTTTCGGAGGCTCTTGCAAGTGGCAGACCGATTGACTCGCTTTTTGTTTCAAAGGGTGAAAAAAACGGCTCTCTCGGCAGAATTATTAAAGAGGCAAAGGATAAAAACATTGTCATAAAAGAGGTTGAAACGGCAAAACTCGATTCCATGTGCCGTGAGGCGAATCATCAGGGGGTTATCTGCTTTGCCGCCGCTCATGAATACGCCGACATTGACGATATGTTCCGTCTTGCACAGGAGAGAAACGAAGAACCGTTCATCATTATTCTTGATGAGCTTGAAGACCCGAGAAACCTCGGTGCAATCGTGAGAACGGCTGAAACGGCGGGAGCGCACGGTGTCATTATTCCGAAAAGACGCTCGGCTTCACTTAGCTTTTCCGTTGCGAAGACTGCGGCGGGTGCACTCGAATATGTGCCGGTGGCACGGGTGGCAAATCTGCCGGGCACGATAGACGACTTGAAAAAAAGAGGACTTTGGATATACGGAGCGGATATGGACGGCACGTGCTGGTGTCAGCAGGATTATAAAGGCGCAGTCGGGCTTGTAATCGGCTCTGAGGGTAACGGAATCGGCAGACTTGTAAAAGAAAAATGCGACTTTATCGTGTCTTTGCCGATGAAGGGAAAAATAACGAGCCTTAACGCCTCTGTTGCGGCGGGGATACTCATGTATGAAATTTCAAGACAGAAATCTGATATAAAAGCAAAATAAGAAAAGGACGTGATGGTGTGTCGGAGGATAGAGAATATACAGTGGAAGAGATACTTGCAGATGTCAAATGCAGGGCTGAAAATAATGAGGAAGATGAGCTTATAGCACAGCTTTTCAAGGGCAGTGAGTTTGACGGTTTTGCCGGTGATGTTGAGAAAGACAGCGGCAGTTCCGTTTTCAGTGATATTGAAGCACAGGGCGAGGACGGGGAACAAAGCGATGCCGGCAACATTACGGCTTTTGATGAAGCACCGATGTATAACGATGTCGGCTTTGATATTTTTGAGGATTATGCAGTTGCCGAAGCTGAAACGCCGGATTATGAAGAAATTGAATCTGAGACAGAAGAAGCAGACTATGAGGAAGTAACTGCCGAAACAGAAGAAGCAGACTATGAGGAAGTAACTGTCGAAACAGAAGAAGCGGATTATGAAGAAATAGCCGCCGAAACGGAAGAAGCAGACTATGAAGAAATAGCCGCCGAAACGGAAGAAGCGGACTGCGAGGAAATATCTGCCGAAACAGAAGAAGCAGACTATGAAGAAATAGCCACCGAAACGGCGGAAACCGACAGTGAAGAAGTAACGGACAGCGAATCGCAGAAATCCGAAAATGAAGATATTTTGCAGACGGTGCTCAGCGATATAAAAGATATCTTCACAAAAAGCGAAAGCGATTGTGCCGAAACAGCAGTGACTGCCGATATTGACACCGCCGAAGATTTTGACATATTCTCTGATGGTGAAGAAAACTATAATGTTGCCGAGGAGTTTGACATATTTGCCGACAGCGACAAAAGCGATAACGTCGCTGAAGAATTTGACATATTCGGCGACGGTGACGAAGACGACGATGTGACCGTGTATGAAAAAGGGAAAGATGATTTCTCCTTTGAGAAGATGTACGAAGAGAAGAAAGAGCAGAATGAAAGCGCATCAAAGCCTTCGGGACAGACATCTAAGACCAAGGTGTTCAAAAAAGAAAAAATAGAGGCGGCATCTGCCGGAAATAACGTCGGAGAGGACGAGGCGGTTGAGGCCGAAAGCGAGCTTGAAAAAGAGTTCAACGAGAAAAGAAAAGAAAAAATCCACAAGTTCAGACTTTTTGCCGAGAGCCTTGAGGGTGACGAATACGGCGACGAGCCCGAGCAGGGCGTTTCGGTGACAGAAGCGGTCAAGCCGAAAAAGGGCGAGGATATTTTTGCCGCTATCGAAAATACCGACAAGCCGAAAAAAGAAAACTCAAAACGCCGTGAGAATCGCAAAAAGCGTGAGAGCAAGGTCTACGACAAAATAGATGTCGGCAGGGTCAAGCTGAACCTTACCAACGACGCAAGAAGCATTAAACTCAGAATGACGGCGATGCTTGTAAGCTTTATTCTCTGCCTTATATTCGGCGTTATGAAAACGGCGTTTGTCAACGGAAAGCTTGCGTTCCTTTCGCCTCTCATGGGTGAAAATCCGGTTATTGCGTATGCAGTCGAGCTTCTTCTCGGTCTGCCTGCACTCTTTATTTCACTCAAAGCGTTTATCGGTGCAATGAGAAGAAGTGAAAAGCCCACTCTTTGCAGTGAGGCGGTGACAGCTCTTGTTATGCTCTTCAACACCGTTCACAATGCTGTTCTTGTCATCGCAAGACCTGAAATGGATAAGGGCGTTATGTTCTTCAACACAGCGGCTTGCTTTATTGCACTTTTCGGTCTTTACGGCGAAAAGAGACAGAATATAATGATAAGCAGAAACCTTAAAACAATAGTCAGGAACGACACAATTCTCGGAATATTCGCTCTTGAAAGCGAAAGTGAAAAGCTCGCAAGCGGCATAAGCAAGGCGAAAGAGCCGACGGTTCTCTGCGCCGGTGAGGTGGAAATACCCAATTCGTTCCTTGACAGTTCACTGACAAAGGATAAGGAAAACACATTCTTCAATTTTGCCGTTCCCGCTTCGTTTGTGCTCAGCGTGGTATGCGGTATTATCGCTTATGTTTCATACGGCAGTGTCACGGCATTTTCGTCCGCCGCACTTTCGGCTCTGCTTGTCTGTGCGCCGGTGTTCATTTCACCCGTTCTTGTTTCTCTTATCGCAAGAACAAACGAGAGTCTCAACAGAACCGGCTGTGAAATACTCGGCTATGAGGACGTTGAAAATGTTGACGACACCGATGCCATTGTTATTGATACCGCCGATATTTTCACCGGCAGTATTTCGCATTTTCATCTCATCAGCCGTTCGGTCAAGATAGACACACTCCATGCTTTTGAAATAGCTTGCAGTGTAATATATTCCTCCGGCGGAGTTTTAAGAGGCGAGGTCGCTGAATTCATTAAGGAGCAGAAGCTCGTTCTGCCCAAGGTTGAGGATATGAAATATGAGGAAAAGCTCGGCATTTCATGCTGGGTTGAGGATAAATGCGTGCTTCTCGGCAACGAGAAGATGATGAAGGAGCATAATATTCATATTCCCCCCGAATATTCAGGCAAAAAATACGAAAAAGAGGGCAGCAAGGTATTCTATCTTGCCGTTGACACGTGGGCGACCGCTGTTTTCTGTGCAGACTATTACATAGGCAGACAGGCGAAGAAACAGCTCACCGACCTTTATAAAACAGGCGTAATACTTATGCTTATGACGACCGACCCGCACATTGACGAGCAGTTTGTGGCAAACACTCTCGGTGTGAGTGCGTCTTCAATAAAAACCGTCAGTCCCGTCGGCGCAAAGCAGATAAGAGAGAGCATAAGCGCAACGACAAAGCAGAAGAGAACGGGTCTCATTTTCAGAAAGAGCGTCATAGGTTTTCTCAAGGTAATAAATGCCGCATTCAGGCTCTATGACGTTCAGTCGCTCGCTATGCTTATTCAGATAGTGAGCATGGTGTTCGCTGTTGTTGTGTCGGGCGTTCTTTCGGTCGCCGCAACGGGCTATCTGCCGGGCGTAATATTCATTATCGCATACCACAGCGTATGGACGGCTCTTGCACATTTTGTGACAAATAAAAACAAGAAATAAAGAAGGGATAACAATGGATAATATCATTCAGATAAGCAATCTGAAAAAATCCTACGGAAAGCATACCGTCCTCGAAGACGTGAGCTTTGCACTCGGAAAGAATCAGATTATCGGTCTGCTCGGTCCGAACGGTTGCGGAAAAACAACGCTCATAAAGACGATGACGGGGCTGATTAAGGACTATGAGGGAGAAATTCTCATTGACGGCGAAAAAATCGGCGTCGGCACTAAGGCAAAAATTGCATACCTGCCGGAGATGTCATATCTGCCCGACTGGATGCGTCCGGTTGATGCAATAAGATATTTTTCGGATTTCTACCCCGATTTTGACGCTATTAAGGCGGAGCGAATGATGAAAGAATTTTCTCTTGACAGAAAGCAGAAAATCAAAACAATGTCAAAGGGACAGAAAGAAAAGATTAATCTTATCCTCGTAATGTGCCGCAAAGCTCAGCTCTATATTTTAGACGAGCCTCTCGGCGGTGTTGACCCGGCGGCAAGAGAAGCGATTTTAGACCTCATAATGAAAAACTATGCCGAAAAATCAACCGTTCTCATGTCAACACACCTTATCCATGATATTGAGCCGGTGCTCGACCGTGCGCTCATGATTTCAAACGGAAAAGTTGTTCTTAATGAGAGTGTTGATGAAATAAAGAAGCAGGGGAAAACGGTTGAGGATATTTTCAAGGAGGTGTTCGCTTATGCTTGGTAAGCTCATAAAGCATGATTTTATTCAGACTTCCAAAAGCCTTATCGCCGTTTACGGTGCGGCGTGTGCCGCAATCGCCGTTCTTCTGTTTTCGTATATAACGAAAATAACAATGATAGGTGTGACAGCTTCATTTGCCCTTGTGACAATAGGCTTTGTGGCTGTCGTGGTGACTCTCGTCATGGTGATAAAGAATTTCAATGAATCGCTTTACGGCAGTCAGGGCTATCTGACGTTCACTCTTCCGGTAAAATCAGGCGACATTCTTTTCTCAAAGTTTTTCGTTTCGTTTGTGTGGATAATCGCCGGATACGTCGTAATGCTTCTGACGTGGGTTATCGTGTTCCTTTTTGCAAGAGCGAAGTCGGACGGAATGCTCGACACGCTCACGGGACTTATTCAGGGCTTTGATGCACTCGGAACGCTTCCGACAACCAAGCTTGTTATAGAGTATGCGGCAATTATTCTTTCCGGCTACGGCATAACGGTTATTTCATACGTTTCGTTTGTTTTCTTTTCAGTGACGGTGGCTAATACCGGACGCTTTCAGCATAAGCCTCTGCTTTACGGAATAGTGCTCTTCTTCATTGTCTATATTGTCAACAAAGCGGTTTCCACTGTGCTGACATATAAGCTTCCGCTTTCCGTGACGGTGTATGCGGATAAAATTAAGCTCAGCATTGTTTCAATGTATGACGGAGTTGAGGGCGCAATTCTCACAACAGGAATAGGCGGAAAGCTTTTCACGATAGTTTTTGCGGTTATTCTGCTCTTGATTACCGGTCGGATAATGGAAAAGAAAGTCAATATAAAGTAATTCTGAGGGAGGGAAATTTATGGATATGAAATTTTTGGACGGCTTTGCCGAGTGGCAGTCAAATCCCCAAATCACGAGAGTCAACGCTCTGCCCCCGAGAGCCTCATTCGTGCCTTATGAAACTCTTGATGAGGCTGTTAAGTGTAACAGGTATCTTTCGCAGAGGTGTCTGTCACTGAACGGCGAATGGAAGTTCAGATATTACGAAAACTATAAGCACGTGGAATTCGGCTTTGCCGAGCCGCATTTCAACAGCAATTCATGGGACAGCATCACTGTTCCCTCCTGCTGGGAGACAGAGGGCTACGGCACTGCACAGTACTGCAATGTTCAGTACCCCTGGGAGGGCAGAGAGCGTGTCACTCCTCCCTGTGCTCCGGTAGAATATAATCCCGTCGGCTGTTACATTAAGAAAATAAGAATCCCCGATAAATACAGAAGAAGCAGAACGGTTATTACCTTTGACGGTGTTTCCTCGGCGTTCTATCTCTATGTGAACGGACTTCGCTTCGGTTACAGTGAAAGCTCATTCAACACGGTTGAATTTGATATTACCAAGGCACTTTATCCGGGTGAAAACATAATCGCACTTGAGGTGTTTTCATTCTGCACGGGAAGCTGGATTGAAGACCAGGATTTCTGGCGGCTCTCCGGCATATTCAGAGATGTTTATCTTTCGTTCACCTCTGAGGGCTATATCAATGATTTCACTCTTCATCATGAGCTTGACGATTCATATAAGAGCGGCAGTCTTTCGGCAGAGGTCGAGCTGGGCGGCATTATCGACAACTGCGAAATAGAGATGAACATATATGACCGAAACGGTGATATTGCCGCTTTCACTTCAAAGATTGTCGGCAGTGCGGGAAGATATGATTTGAGAACAACGATTCCCTTTGTCAGTCTTTGGAGCAGTGAACAGCCTTATCTTTATACCGTTGTGTTCACCCTCAGAGACGCAAGAGGAATTGAGAGAGAATTTGCAAGCTGTAAAACGGGTTTCAGAAAGCTTGAAATCAAAAATTCGGTTATTTACTTAAACGGAAAGCGACTTCTTCTCAAGGGTGTCAACAGACATGAATTCTGCTGTGACAAGGGCAGGAGCGTTTCAAGAGAGACAATGGGCAAAGATGTTGCAATCATGAAAGCGAACAATATCAATGCCGTGAGAACGTCGCATTATCCCGACAGCCCGTATTGGTATGAGCTTTGTGACGAATACGGAATTTATGTCATTGACGAAAATAATCTTGAAAGTCACGGCACGAGACGTCAGCACTCGGATTCAAATCCGCTCATTCCCGGCTCTCTCCCCGAGTGGACAGATGCCTGCATGGAAAGAATAAGCTGTCTCTATGAGAGAGACAAGAATCACCCGAGCGTTATCTGCTGGTCACTCGGCAATGAATGCAGCACGGGCGAAAACTTCAAAAAGATGTATGACTATCTCAAGATGAAAGACTCGACAAGATTTGTTCACTACGAGTCTGTGTGGGACGGCGACAGCAAATGCACTAATGTCAGTGATGTGTATTCATATATGTATATCCGCCCCGATGAGCTTGAGAGAAAGCTCAGAGCGAATAAGGACAAGCCCCATATCCTCTGCGAATATTCTCACGCAATGGGTAACTCCTGTGGCTCAAACAGAGCATATATTGAGCTTATGGACAAATATCCGCATTTTCAGGGTGCTTTCGTGTGGGATTTTGCCGACCAGGCAATTCTTGCGAAAAACAGCGTCTCAGATGAATTTTTTGCTTATGGCGGCGACTTCGGCGATTACCCCAATGACGGCAATTTCTGCGGTGACGGACTTCTGTTTGCCGACAGAAAGGAGAGCCCGAAGCTTGAGGAAATAAAAAGACTTTATCAGAATATTGAAATCAGGGGAATCAAGCCCGAAAACGGAATCGTCGAGATAAAAAACAACTTTATGTTCACCGACCTTTCCGAATACAATCTCCACTGGCAGCAGTTCAGGGAGGGAATAGTGGTTGACAGCGGAGATGTCACTCTCAGCCTTAAACCGGGTCAGACAAAGCGCATAGAAATCGGCATTGACTCAAGAATAAAGCAGGAATGGTATCTTAACTTTATCCTTGAGCTCAAGGATTCGGTCAAATGGGCAAAGGCAGGTCATGTTGTCGCAAGAGAGCAGTTTGTTATAAACAAATATAAATTTGAAAGGCTCTCGCTCATCGGCTCCGAAATTGCAACAAAAACCGAATACGGCACTATCTATATCTACGGCGAAAATATGGAGGCACGTTTTTCAAAGAGAACGAATAAGCTCTACTATTTCGAGAAAAACGGTACTGTTGTTTTCGACAAACCGATTGAGCCGAATTTCTGGCGTGCACTCACCGATAATGACAGAGGCTGTCATCAGGGAGTGAGATGCGCCTGCTGGAGAGATGCCGGAAAGGATACCACGTTCCGTCTTGACAACGTAAAAGAGAACGGCGAAAAGGTTATTATCGAAACGTCCTTCCGCACCCATACGTATCCCGAGAGCAGAGGTAAATTAATCTACACCGTGACGACGAAGGGTATTCACGTGGATTATGAATTTGACAGTGACAGGTCTCTGCCCGAAATTCCCGAGCTTTCGCTCATGTTTGAGCTTGACAGAAGATACTACCGCCTTGATTATCTCGGCAGAGGTCCTCACGAAAACTATATAGACAGAAACGAGAGCGCAAATATCGGGCTTTATAAGATTAACATCAATGAGCTTTACACACCTTATCTCAAGCCGCAGGAGTGCGGTCAGAGGACGGGTGTGAGGTATGCCGTTCTTTGCAGTGAGAGCGACAAGGTGAGATTTGAAGCCGACGAGGAAATGGAAATAAATGTTTCCGAGTACAGCATCAGCGCACTTGAGAATGCGGCGCATTCCTTTGAACTGACAAAGGGAGAGAGGCTCTATGTCCGTGTTGCGCTCAGACAGATGGGTGTCGGCGGATACGACAGCTGGGGCGCAACCGTGCCTGAGGAATATATGATTAAGTCCGGCAAAAAGTACAGCTTCGGATTTTCGGTTATACCCGTGTAACAGGAGGCAAAAGAATATGAGAAAAGCACAGTCAAACCCGTTGGCAACAATAGGCGGAATAGTTGTTCTGACGCTGATAGGCATTTCAGCCCGCCACTGTATGAAGAAATACGGCAATACTAAAAAGGTGCTCTAAGGTAGAATAAATGCTTCTGACAAAAATACTGAGCGGCACGGATTATTCATGCGAAAAATTTTCCGATGCCGAAATAAATGATATTGTATATGATTCAAGAAAAGCGAAAAACGGCTGTCTTTTCGTTGCGCTGTGCGGTGCGTTTTCCGACGGTCACGACTACGTTCTGAAGGCTTATGAAAACGGGGCGAGGGTTTTTCTGTGCGAAAAAACCGTAGCCCTGCCCGACGACGCAGAGGTCATATATGTTTCCGACACGAGGGCATCACTCTGCACAGTCAGCTCTGAGTTTTTTTCTCACCCCGACAGGGAGATGAAAATTGTCGGTGTCACCGGAACGAAGGGAAAAACCACTGTTACGCATATAATGAGAACTGTGCTCGATATGTGCGGCGTAAAATGCGGCGTTATCGGTACTACGGGGGCATATTTCGGCGATAAATATGTTCCCACCGTCAACACCACCCCCGAATCCTACGAAATATTCAGCCTGCTTCGCCAAATGGCGGACTGCGGGTGCAAAGCGGTCTGCATGGAGGTCTCGTCTCTCGGACTAAAGCATCATCGGGTTGACGCTCTTCATTTTGACACCGCCGTTTTCACGAATTTTTCGCCCGACCACATCGGCGGTCATGAGCACGACTCCATTGAGGAATATGCCTTTTGGAAGAAACAGCTTTTCAAAAAGTGCGACTTTGCCGTTTTGAACGGTGACGACCCGTTTTCGTCTGAAATAAGAGAAAAGTTAAGCTGTCCGTGCATTTCGTTTTCACTCTCGGAAAACGGCGATATTCTGGCTCAGAATATACAGAAAATACGAAATAATAAGTTTTTCGGTGTCAGCTTTGACTGCGTGTACGGCACAGAAAAAACCGAGATAAAGGTTTCAATGCCCGGCTTTTTCAGTGTCTGCAATGCTCTTGCGGCGTATGCGGTTTGTATGCGCTTCGGCATAGATGCCTCGAAAGCGGCGGGTGCTATGGCGTGTGCCAGAGTGAAAGGGCGCAACGAGCTGATAAACACCGGCGCAGATTATGACGTATTCATAGACTATGCGCATAACGGCGTGAGCATGAAGAGCGTTATCGAATCCGTGTCCGTGTATGAGCATAACAGAATAATAACGGTTTTCGGCTCGGTCGGCGACAGGGCTCAGCTTCGGCGTGAAGAAATGGGACTTGTCAGCGGAGCACTTTCGGATTACACTGTCATTACTTCAGATGACCCGAATTTTGAAAGTCCTGAAAAAATTGCGGAGGAAATAGCCGCATACGTGAAAAAAGCGGGCGGAAAATACGAAATAATAATCGAGCGTGAAGATGCCGTTTTCAGGGCTCTTGATATGGCTGAAAAGGGCGATATTGTCCTTATTCTCGGAAAAGGGCAGGAGACGGCGCAAAAGGTCTGCGGTGAAATGATACCGTATTCCGACCACGAGAGCGTGAAAAAATATTTCAGATTAAAGAAAGAGGGAAGCCTTTGATGTACAGCTTCAGAACAGAAACGGATATTGAAGCATTTGAAAATTTCGTCCTGCAAAACGGTGGTATATATATGCAGTCGGCTAAGTGGGCAGAGGTGAAAACGGCGTGGAGGTCGTATTTTTATTCCGGCTTCGGCGAAAACGGAGAAAGAGTGCTCACTGCTCTTGTGCTTGAAAGACATATACCCGGAGCAGGTAAAATATGGTATTCGCCCGCCGGCGCAGTGTGTGATTACGAAAATAAAGAGCTCGTGTCCGCATTTGCCGCATACATGAAAGGCGAAATGAAGAGACACGGCGCAACTGCCCTTTTCTTCGACCCGTGCGTTGAGCTTCGCAGAAACGGCGAATATGTTGAAAAGGGGAAAGAGCTTCATAAAACCCTCACTCAAAGCGGCTTTAAGCTCAATCCCGACGCTTCAAAATGCCTCTATAAGTCACCCGTTCAGCTTATTGCCGATTTAAAGGATAAGGACGGCAACCGCTATACACCGGAAAAAATGCTCAAGGGCTTTGAAAAAGGCGTGCGTTATTCGGTGAGAATAGGAGAGCAGAGAGGCCTCTGTGAAGAGATTTATACCATAGACGACGTGAAAGAAAATCCGCAGATTATGAAGGATTTTCTCCGTGTTATGCGTGATACCTCCGACAGAAACGATTTCGTCGAAAGGGGCGGCGAATACTGCGAGCACCTTATGAGCGTTTTCGGCAGGGACGGAATGGATATTATGCTCGTTTATTACGACAGAGAAAAGGACAGTGCCCTGCAAAGCGAAAGACTGAAAAGAAAGGAAGAGCTTGAAAAGGCTCTGCCCGATGCTCCGCAGAAAAAGATAAGAGGAATAACGGAAGAAATAGAGTCAATAGACAGACAGACCGAGCATTATGAAGAAAGAATGAGAGAATCCGAGGGGGAGGGCAGGAATAAAATCTGCGTCGCCGGAGGAATGACGCTCCACTACTCGAATATGTCAAGCTGTCTTTTCGGCGGAGCACGCAATCTTCTGCGTAATAATCTCAGGTCAAGCCATTATTTCAATTACAAGAGGCTCTGCCACAGCATAGAGCTCGGCAACGATTTCCATGATTTGGGCTATGTTCTGCTTAAAAATGTGCCGCTCACAGAGGAAGGCTATCTCGGTGAGTGCGTGCCAAATGATGAATTTGAGGGCATCTGCGCATTCAAAAAGAGCTTCGGTGCGGACTATATTGAATATGTCGGCGAGTATATTCTGGTGTCGAATAAGCTGATGTATTTTTCATACAATCACCTCATCAAGCTTGCAAAAGAAATTCAGGGAAAATTCTACCGTCTGACAAAGAAAAAGTAATCATACAAATACAAATAGGTATGCCCGTCTCAGCTAAGTTATCTGAGGCGGGTTTTTGTCGCCGCAAATATTCATATTGTTTCAATTAATGACAAAAGGGGAGTTTTCAGCCCGTTTATCTTCAAATGAAAACTTGTTTTTTCGGAGATTTTAATAAAAATAATAAAAATATTGTTATCATTCGACAGAAAAAACTTGAAATAGTCAAAATACGGTGATATACTCTCAATGTGAATATCGACCACAAATTTTTATCAAAACCGGAGGACATTATGGAAAACAAAATAAGTATTATGATAGCGGAAGACGGAAGCGGATTCGGAAAAACCTGTCAGAACACGCTTGAAAGCTACGGCTACAATGTGATGACGGTCGAAAAGAACGGAAGAGCAGTTCTCGACTCTCTCAAACAGTTCACGCCTGATGTTGTTCTCATGGACGCTTTTCTTCAGCAGTTTGATGCACTCGGTGTGCTGAAAGAAATAAAGAATCTTCAGCTTGACAAACGCCCCGTGATGATGGTGATGAGCTCCATTGACAATGCAAAGTTTGAGCAGGAACTGATGAATGCGGGCGCAGACTATTGCTTTTTGAAGCCGTTTGATATTGAGCTTATGGCTCAGCGTGTGCGTCAGATGGTCAAGTGGCACAAGGACGACAAGAACGAGCTTATCCTTGATTATTCAAGGGGAAACAGCGATTTGGAGATAATCGTTTCCGATATAATGCATCAGATAGGTGTTCCGGCGCATATCAAGGGCTATCAATATCTCAGGACAAGTATTCTCATGGCTATTGACGACCCCGAAATAATGCACTCTATAACGAAGTGTCTCTATCCGACAGTTGCAAAAACATATAAGACGACCGCCTCAAGAGTGGAGCGGGCAATAAGACACGCAATCGAGGTCGCATGGGACAGAGGCGATGTCGATGTTCTCAATGCTTATTTTGGCTATACCATTCAGAATTCACGTGGGAAGCCGACAAATTCAGAGTTTATTGCAATGATAAGTGACAAGCTTCGACTTAAAATGAAGATAGGATAATTTTTTTGAAAAGAAGTGTGACTCAAATTCACAATATTTCATTGTCGTTGTGCATAATATTCGCATTTTGAGACAGCACAGCAGATTTTCGGAATACACAGCATAATTATACAAAAGCACCGCCGAAAGAAACCGTTTTTTCGGCGGTGCTTTGCTACACGCAAATCCAAATGTCGGGCTTGCATAATACAGTAGTCCCGACATTGCTGTATTTTACGAAAACAGCGAGTTATCGCGGCAGCTTTTGCAATTTTTCATTTTGTGCTATGGTATCCTTTCTGAAGAAGGAGTGAGGGCAGGCTTTAATTGTATTGACGGTACATCTCTCTTGTGTTATATTAATCTAAAACAAGCGATTGCCGGAAATGAGTAAGATGAAAAACGTAGTTTCTCATTTATGGAAATAACAATCGTGTTGAGGAGGAGATTATGTGAGCTTCATTACAAGAATGCTGTCTATTATTTTTGCTGTTTATTTTTCAATTTCGGCCGCTTTTTCATCGGCAAAATCCAACAAGTGGCTTCTTAAAGATTTTCCGTCCTATGAGGGCGGCATTAAATCAACGTCACTTTATGACGCCGGTTCAGGCAGAGAGGTTGACTGGATGGACGACAGCGATGAGAATAATAACTATGTTCAGTTTGTCTCGAAAACAGGAATTACTGAAGTCAAAAAATATCTGAAAAAGCTTGAAAAAAACGGCTACAGGAAAATCTTTGAAAATCAGATTGAGTATAACAGTTTCTATGGTTATATCAAAGCTGATAAGCAGGTATATATTTCATTTAACTCAAAGATTGGCGAGGCACGAATCATGGATAATTCCTGCAGTGACAGAATTGATGAATTCGGTTACAGCACACACGGTGCTCAAAACTCGACGGTCTATCAGTATAATTTCCCGTATTATGACCCGGATGTCAATACCGATGACACAATCTATTCCCGTAACGGAATGTGCTATATTATTAAGCTTTCTGACGGAAAACTCGTTGTAATAGACGGTGGTTCAGCTAATCAGTCTGCTGAAGAGAATATCCGAAATCTTGTCTCGTTCCTGCACGAGATAACCGGTACACAGCCCGGAGAAAAGATTGATATTGCGCTCTGGTACGGCACTCATCCGCATTCGGATCATATTCTCGTTTTCAGCAAGGCACTTCAGATGTTCCGGAATGAATTTAATATTGAGAGACTCGCTTATAACTATCAGTCATACTCAAATTGCGAATATAATCATCGTGCAGACTGGTTCCGTCAGCAGACAAATGAAATATTCCCCAAAGCAAAGTATCTTAAGGTTAGAACCGGTATGAAATGGGATATTTCAGATGCTCATTTTCAGGTTCTCTGCACACACGAAGAGGCTGTCAATGCACAAACCGGTGTCTCTGAATTCGAAGACGCAAATGATTGCTCATCAATAGTAAAAATCACGATAAACGGAACATCATTCCTTTTCACCGGTGACACTGATACACTTCTTCAGAACACACTTCTCGATCGCTACAATGAAAAAACACTTCACGCTGATGTTATTCAAGGGCCGCACCACATGATTAATAAGGATGCAAAGCTTTATGAGGCTGTTCAGCCGACGTATGTTTTTGCGTCACAGTCTAAGCTGCGAACAGTTAATTACTTTGGCTCATATCAGGCGGCAAAGGACGCAGGTGTCAAAGAAGAAAATTTCTTCTTCGCTTCTGAAGGAACATACGGAATAACACCTCTGGGCGGCGGAAAGGTCAATATTTCTCTTCGTCAGCCTGACTACGTTCCGTTTGACGGTTCGGATTTCACTTATAATTTCTAATTATTATCTGCGGCACACGTTTCTTTCTGTGTCGCATTTTTGGTATGCAACATACCTCATTCTACTCAAATACTGTGGCGCAGAGAATGAATAATCTCTGTGAAAAGTAAAAATCTTCCCTTGTGACAAAAGCTCGAAATCAGGCGATTTTCGGGAATACTTATCTTTACAAATGTCTGCAAATATACTATACTGTGTTTGTATATTTATGGGTTGGGTAATTTTACCCATTTTTGAAAATTTTTCAAAAAGCAATAGCCTTTTCCCGATTTCATTCGTATAAACAAACAAAGACATATAAAGGAGATTTTTGTTGTGAAAAAATTTGTAAGTTTAGTTTTAGCGGTGGTTATGCTCGCCACCATGCTGTCCGTGTTTGCCGTGCCCGCTTTTGCGGAAGGTGAGAAGAAAACGGTAAAGGTCCCCGATGAGGTTCATTTGCACTATACAGGTAAAGAGCTGACCGCATTTGAGGATACCGAGTTGTATACCGTTGTCGGCGGCAAGAAAACCGACTGCGGTGAGAAGGATGCTTTGCTTTATCTCAGGGATGGGAACAGTTACAGGTGGGATGGCATTGACGGCATCGAAGCCAAAGTTCATTTCGAAGTACACGAATATGCTGATAAAGATAAAAACGGATATTGTGATACATGCGGCGGAACAAACGGTTATATTTTCTATATTAGTTACCTTGAAAAGAAAACAAACGATGACAACTCTGTCACCACCGAAGAAAAACTCTGTCAAGGTGCGTGGGGCGTTTCGGAAAAAGATGAAGCATGGGGCATCAGCGGGAAAACTACATGGTATGTCGTTTATAGAAATGTCGAGTTGAAAAACCGCCCCGAGGTATTGGGCGACGTTCATCTGATCCTCTGCGATAACACCGTTCTGAACGCGCCGTATGGCATCACGCTGGAAAAAGGCAACAGCCTGACGGTCTATGCACAGTCGGACGGCGACGCGATGGGAAAGCTTGAGATAAAAAACTTCGGCGGGAACTCCAGTAATTACAAAAGTGCCGACGCCGCCATCGGCGGACGTGGCGGAAGTGATCACTATAAAAACCAAGAAGGCACCGTTGGATCATCTGCGGGAGCCTTCTGCTGGAAGGGCGGCAGTCTGACCGTCACGGCGCCGAACGCCGTCTGTATCGGTGGCGGCAATGGCGGCGAAGGATCAGATGATCGCGAGTTTGGCGAAGACGGCGGCAACGGCGCCGACGTGTCTGTATACGGCGGCGTGATCTATCTTGACGGTGCCTCCGGCGTCAGCGGCGGCAAGGGCGGCAATGGCGGGAGTGCTCTTGATTTTGACGGCGGCAACGGCGGCGACGGCGGTAACGGCGGGACATTTGCTGTTTACAACGGCAACGTAACGATACACAGTACAGAGGGCGTTTGTATCGGTGGCGGCAACGGCGGCAACGCCGGAGATTCTGAAGACGCAGTGAACAATGCCATAGGCGGCAACGGCGGCAGCGGAAGTGCTTTCGCTGTTTATAACGGTACGGTGGAGCTGCACAGTACGAAGGGCGTTTGTTTTGGCGGCGGCAACGGCGGTAAAGGTGGGGACTCTAATGAAGGCTTTGCCGGTAACGGCGGCAACGGCGGTAACGGCGGCTCGGAGACCTTTACCGGTGGAACGGTGACGATGAACGCTACGCTTGCCTGTTTTAGCGGCGGCAAGGGCGGCGCAGGCGGTAAACATAGCCCAATAAGCTCTCTTTCCGACAACGTCAACGGCGAGCCCGGCAGTGCCGGCGGTCCGACAGCACTTACGGTAGAAAGCGGTGCGACGGTCAATGTTGGAGCTGACGAAGCGACGGCACAAACAATTTCCGTCACCGAGACGGTCACCGCCGACAGCAACAACGAGAATTATAAAGATAAAACTTACTGCGAAATCTCCTTCCCAGCGAGCCACGCAGGGAGCATCCTCTCCGACGGCAGCATTTGGATAATTGCTGCGGTGGCAGTTGTAGCTGTTGCAGGAGTTGCGACACTCGTTATCGTTAAGAAGAAAAAGAATCCCGCACTTGCGGAAAATAGTGAGGAATGAGGAATGAGAAGTGAGGAGTGAGGAGTGAGGAGTTATGCAGAAAGAAAATACGGTTGCGTATAAAAGTAAAAAATTCGCAATCAGGACTATAAGACTTTATAAGTATCTGTGCGAAGAAAAGAAAGAATATGTTCTTTCAAAACAGTTGCTTCGCAGTGGTACAAGCATAGGAGCAAATATTGCCGAAAGCGAATGTGCTATTAGTAAAAAGGATTTTCTTGCAAAAATCTATATTGCATTGAAAGAAACGAACGAAACCCTTTATTGGCTTGATTTACTTTTTGAAACGGAATACCTTACCCAACAAGAGTATTGTTCTATGAAATCAGATTGTGAAGAAATCAAAAAAATGCTTTCCGCAACT
>JAZUDT010000053.1:0-18698 GCA_045639785.1 Acutalibacteraceae bacterium
AATCCTGCGGTCGCAGGATTATTTAGGGCTTACGGTATATCACCCGTTCCGTAAGGAACGGATATCATTGTAATAAACATCTTTTGCCTACTTGACAAAAGAGGTTTTTTTAGATGTCTAAGAACGACCAAACATAGCGAAATCAGGGCAAAATGGTACGCCTGCGTTTATTATTTGATCGGTAACTGAATCTCGGTGAGCCAATCGTTGACGGACACCTTGTTCCAGATGCCGTCAATATAGCTTTCTCTTGCAAGACCAGCTACCTCATATCCATTCTTTTCAGCGTACTCCATAATATAGGCATATGCTTCGCCAATGTCATCATAAGCACCTTTGTGGTAGATGCTTAACACTTTCGCTGCCGGGAGCGTTCGGAACTTAATGTTTTTATTTTCTTTTCCGAAAGCAATGACAGCCTCGTTATGACGGACGCGGATATTTGTTTCTCTGTATTCTCCGTCAAGGTATTCGCAAAACTCGTAGGGCGGCTCTGCACATTTAAGTTCCGGGTTAAGTTCCAGACATTCTGCTCCTACCGAAGGAATCCACTGCATTGCATCTGCATAGTTGGCAAGAACCGTTTCTGATGAATAAATGATCATTTCCGGGATTTCTTTTACTGTGACTTGATATTTCATTTCTTTTCCCTCCAGAATAAATTCTATGACGGAAAGCTGATGTTCTGTATCGGCCTTTAGTTTTCTAAGGCTCCTTGCTTTTTCGGATAAAATCCTACTCGCATCTTCTCCGGAAAAAATGCTTCGAATTTCTTCAATTGATAATCCAAGCTGTCTGTAGGATTTAATTTTCGCCGCAGTTTCAAGCTGTGGTGTATCATAAAATCGATACCCTGTCCATGCGTCAACGGATGCCGGTATCAGGAGCCCTTCTTTTTCATAAAATCTCAGAGCCTTAACTGTGGTAAGCGACAATTTGGAAAATTCACCGATTTTGAGCATGATACATATCTCCTTTCCTTCACAAAATGGAGGATATCTTATCCTCTAAGGGGAGAGTCAAGAGAAAACCAAATAATTTTGAAACAAGCGTCGAAATATGTTAAGTGTAATTATTATAGGATCCCCCCGGCTTCTGGGTATAGATATACATATACACTATTATAGCACATTTTCCCAATTTCATGGTTTCAGCGTAATGATTTTCTTTCGTTGGATGCAAACTTTGTAAATTCTTCTCATTTTGATAGTTCAAATCCTCCCTCGCAGTCGATTGCCGCTTTCTTTACAGAGCAAAGAAGCGTAAAAAGTACACCAGCGTTTTCGGCCTGTTTTCGGTGTCGGAAACAAAGAAACGGGCTCCTGGGACAACCATGATGACCGTCTTGAAGCCCGTTTTGCTTGATTTTATGCGGTTTTGACCGTATTTTCCCGTAAATTGCAAGAAAAAACGTCTTTTACCTTGGTAGACAAAAGACGTTTCTTTTATGGTGCCGGCGGCGGGGGTCGAACCCGCACGGGTTATTCGCCCAACGGATTTTGAGTCCGTCACGTCTGCCAATTCCATCACGCCGGCGTTTGCTAGCTTAAAATTTATTCAGCCCGGTAATTGTATCATATTACCGGGCGTTGTGTCAATGCTTATTTATTCTTTTTGCGTTCTTCAAGGGATTTGCGCTTTTCCTCTCTGCCTGAATTTTTCCTCTTCCTTAGAGCCGAATTTTTTAGTATAAAGAACACTTCCGCCCACTCCGAGGATAAATGTGGCAATGAACACGATTGCCGACAGCAGATAATTCTTGTCGCCGATGGCATTGCCGACGTAGGTCGAGGTGATAATCGACGGTATTCTCGCAATGCTCGTGATTATCATAAACTTGACAAAGCTGATGTTCGTCAGACCGACCATGTAGGTAAAGCCGTCCTTCGGCGTTCCGGGTATAATGTAGAGAATGAAGAGCAGGGGGTATATCTTGCTCGGCTCTCTGAAAATACGCATCTGGTCTATCTTGCTTGACGGAACAAAAATATCAACAATTCTTCTGCCGAATTTCTTTGTCAGCGCAAGAATAAATATCGAGCCGATAATGTTGCCCAGAAGACAGTATGCCAAGCCGCCGAATGTGCCGAATGCATACCCCGAACCGATTTCGAGCGGCTCGGCGGGCACCACCTTGACCGCAGTCTGAATGGCTCGGATAAGCACGAAAATACCCGCCTCAAAGCCGTGACATGACGAGTGAAGCTGACTGCGGAACAGGTCTCTGTTCTCGTCAAGCACCGTTCTGAGCATCTCGTTAATCACGCCGCTGAATCCGATGTAGCAGGCTATGCACAGTGCCCAGAACACCGCAAAAACAGCGATAACCGTCTTTTGCTTTTTGTTGAGCTTGATTATGTTGCGGTATGCCCTGAGTTTTTCTTTCACCTTGCCCTTAGGCTCGGGCCCCTTGTTTTCGACGGGCGGATAAAAAGCATCAAGCTCGCCCACATAGCCCTCAAGCCAGGGCTTGTATTTTCCGTTATAATGAATTATAACCGTGTTTTCCTTAACCCAGTCAGCGTGGAGCTTATACCTTTTCAGGGTCTTTTCGTCCATGTTGTAGAGCTTTATGTCAAAGTCTGTCGTATATTCCCAGAAAAGTCCGTTCATGGCGTCCTGGTCGCCCAGATAAAGCTTCTGAATGTTCTCTTCGAGATATTTCATTATCTCTTCGACGCTTGTGTGCTCTCTCATTTTGTCGAGGTCCATGAGCATTATGCCGGAATTTATGTATTTGGTATTTTTGCCCATCTTGAGCCGGACGTGGTTGATTTTTTCAATGTAGCTGTATGTATGACTTCCGGCGGCGATGAAGCAGTCGCCCAGAGGCATATCATAGAGCGGCTGAAGAGAGCGCAGGATATAGGTATCCGGGTCAATATAGATACACCTGTCAACGCTCTCGGGCAGAATAGCAAACGCTATGAGCCGATAGAAAGATTCCTTGGGCAGTCGCTCTATTACGGGCGTGTCCGCAAAGAAGCTGTCCGCCACCTTAAGAGAATGAATGTGCATATTCTCAAATTCGGCAGTGGCTTCAAAAAGCGGCTTTAAATCCTCATCGCTCAGATTTGAATGAGCGACAAAAATATCAAGGGAATCGACATCGGCGTTACTTTCACCCATTGAAACAAGCATTACTTTCAGCGGTGAAATATACTTTTTGTCAATTGTCACCAGTATATTCATTTTTCTTCTCCGTTCAAAACGATTTCATTTTTCTTCACTCGGATTATATATTTACATTATTACAAACGTGTTAAATTTCTCTTTCCTATCTGTCAACATTATTTATGCAGGGATTATACGCCGGTATAACGCTGTTTTTCATAATAGTTTTCTCCGAAAATTATACCTTGATTATAGGCAAAAAGTCAATATATTACAGTATAAATGACAACAGCTTTGCAAATAATGCAAAGCCGCTGTCATTTGTGCTTATGGGGACAAATAAAAGAAACAATCAACATGGAGGCGTTTTTCCGTTTTGGAAATAACACCTTTGGCATAATATCACTTTACAGTACAAAAGTCAAGCATTTAATGCTTTTTTTATCAAGTTAAAACGATAAACTACAACAGTATGCTTTTTTGTCGAATAAGAATATTGCACCCATTAATGCTCGCCGATACAAAAAAGAGCCCCCACTCGGGAGCTCTTCAAATGTAACTCAACTTAATTTTCTACCACAAGACCTAATTCTGCAAGAAGATTGAGGAACTTGTCCGCAAGCTCTTCACCGAGGAGAACCTTGATAACCTTGTAGAAAATTCCCATAATCTTGGCAATCGTCGAGGTCTGCTCATTGGGTACAAGAGTAGCGTAGAAAACGATGTAGTTATCTACAAGTGCTCTGTCTTTCATTTCAAGCGGAATAATGTAGGAGGAGCCGGGTCCGTATGTTCTGCCGAGCTCGCCGCCGACATTTGACTGAAGCATCCAGTTTGCCGCCATGCCGTCGCCTGCGTCCTTAATGTTGGGGAGCTGAGCACGCTTGTCGGGGAAATAGATGGGGCTCACGATTGCGTAACAGCCGGTGTTCGGACCTGCCGTAATCTGGAAGACCTCGCCCTGATGAACAGTGCCGAGCTTTGCTTCGCCTGTGTCGAATAAAAGAACAACGGGAGCCTTACCATCGTCGTCATGATATTTCTCCTGAGCATACTCAAGAACGCTCTGAAGTGTTACCGCACTGCCGTCGGGTGTCTCCGCAAAGCCTATTACTCCGAAAGTTGTAAACGCCATTAAGGCCGCTAATAAAATAGCTAAAAACTTTTTCATAAAATTTTCCTCCGTTCATGTCGGGTATCCCCCGACTTTCTACACTTGGATTATAACACGAGTTATTTCCGTTTTCAATAGCTTTTTCTAATTTTTTGTTTAAAAACACTTGTTTTAATTAATTTACAATAATAACCGTCAAATTTTTACTATGATTTTTGCTTTTGTTTTAAATCTCGTAAAACTTTTGTAAAAATTCGGCGTGCTCGTCAAAAACTTCAATTCCGTTTTCGGAAAAAAGTCTTGCGGCTATGCCTTTGCCCTCTGTGAGCCTGCCCGAAAAGGTACCGTCATAAATGTATTTTGAACCGCACGAGGGACTGTTCTGCTTGAGAATTGCCTTTTTAATGTTGTGGCGCAGGCATATTTCAAGAGCCGCTTCTGCGCCCTTTTCAAAATATTCCGTCACGTCCTCGCCCGCCTTATTCATTACCCTTGAGCCGTTTATTTCGCTCGGCTCTCTCGGTGTGGGCATACCGCCCATTACCTCGGGACAGACGGGAACAGCTTTCCCGCTCTCATACAGCTCTTTCACCCGGGGTATGCAGTTATCGTTTCCGTCATAGCGACAGCGTATGCCGCACAGACAGGCACTCACCGCATACTCAATGCCGTCTTTTCTGTCTTCTCTGCCAAAATCAGTCATATCTGCACAAATCCGGTTTTTTCTATCTCTTTTTCAACTGTCTCCGAAAAGACACCGTAAAGCTCCGCTCCGGTTTTTGCAAAGCTTTCACTGCCGTTTGCCGAGCAAAGCATTGCAAACGCCTTGCCGATATTTGCGGCAACATCGCCGCCCTTTCTCATCTCGGAGTAGTAGAACGAATAAGCAACACCGTCGGAAATATTTTTGTAAAAGCCCTCCTGTGTGCTCTGTATCTCCTCATACATGGCGTTAATCGCCGTCGTGTAAAGAAGCGGGTCATAAACCCCCGTCTGAAGATTTGCTTCGGCGCAGAACACAAACAGCACCTTGAGCTGATACATTATATCCGGCTTTAAAAACCTCTGCGACACAAGCTTTTCAAAATCGGGCTCGTATTTTCCCAGAGCCTTTCCGAGCTCTCTTGCCCGGGTAAGATTACCGTTGTTGCGGTGTTCCCTCATGTCGTCAAGGATTTTCGACACATCACTGCTCTGCTTGTCCGTTTTCGATGAATATATCCTTACGTCCTCGTCCCTCACGGAAAACACCCTCTTTCTTATGCCTCTGCCCGAAGCTTGGCTTCAGCCTTTTTCTGCTGTCTTTTTCTCTTCGCCTGATACTTGAGAAGAAGCGTAAAGTCCTCCTCCGGCGTTGTGCATTCACCTACTCTTGTCGGCTCAGCACTGTATGCGCCGTGAAAATCACTGCCGCCCGTCATGAGAAGCTTGTTCTTCTTCGCTATCGCCGTGAGCCTGATGACATCTTCCTCACTGTTTTTCGGGTGCCACACCTCAACGCCGTCAATTCCGTCCTTTATCAGCTCTTTTTCGAGAAGCTCATAGTTGTCGTACCAGCCGCAGTGGGCAAGAACGGCAATGCCGCCCGCCTCGTGAATGGCGTCGATTATTTCTTTCGGCTCGGGATAATCAATCTTTGAAAGTATGTTGTTTTCACTCTCGGGCGAGAAAAGCTCATCATAGAGCTCACCGTAAACCGTCGTAGTGTAGCCGCACTCAACAAGGGCACGCATAATGTGCTGTTTGTATATATTGGTTGAGCCGGAGGCACATCTGATGACGAAATCCGGTGTTATCGGATATTTCTGCGCCGCCTTGAGTATCATGAACTGACCGGCTCTTTTTCTCGCATTTGAAATCTTGCGGCAAAGCCCCTCAAGCCTGTCCGGAAACTCCGGAAGGTAACAAAGAATGTGAACCTTTTTCTTTCTCTCGCTGTCATAAGCCGAGAACTCAACGCCCTGTATGACCTGAATACCGAGTCTTTCTCCGAGCATCTGACCTCTTCTTGTCCCCGCAAGCGAATCGTGGTCCGTTATCGCAATCGCCGTCATACCGCTTTTCTTGGCGACCATAATGAGGTCATCAATACCCAGAGAGCCGTCGGAAAGCTTGGTGTGACAGTGTAAATCTATCGGCATTTCTTATCTTCCCCTTTCATATTTTTTAAAAAATGGTCGAATTACCTCAATATTATCATTACAAAGTATTATATCATTAGGAAAATGGTATTGCAAGCAAAAAAGGATGTTTTTTGTTCTTTTTTGCATTTTTAATTATTTTTTATTGTTGTGCTCTGCCGTTATCACTTATGTTTACGGAAAAAATAATACCCGCCGGAAATCACCCCGGCGGATTATGTCAATTTTATAAGCCCTTATTATTTTCCGTTTATGAAAATCAGCCCGATCATACATATACCTATACCTATGAGCTTTCTCCCCGTCAGCTTCTCATGATAGAGCAGTGCGCCGACGACAATGAGGGCAATGGCAAGAAAAGAACTCTGGACTATGGAGGCGGTGCTGACCTGCCAGCCGGCTTTATACGCATATATGAAACCGACCTCAAGACCGACGATTACAAGACCGAGCACATAAGCCGACCAATTAAGCTTCCCTATTTCTTTAAAAATATTGTGCTGTGCGCCCGTCACAAAGAACAAAACGGTGGAGGCGGCGGCACCGACAAGATAAGTGACCGTCAGTGTGGCAAACGGGTTTGCGCTCTCCGGCACGCTCTTTGTGCAGATATGATAAACAATATTCGACAGAACAACAAGTGCAATCGGCCATGCATAAGAAAACATTTTGACTTCCTCCGCTTCGTAATTCTTAATATTTGCCCCTGTAAATAAAGTCGCTGACGGGTACCTCACGTGAATATCTCGATATGCTCAGAACAAGACCTATCGCTATATATATGCACAGTGACGACGAGCCGCCTGCACTTATGAACGGGAGAGTGATGCCGATAACCGGCAGAAGCTTCGTGCACATTCCGATATTGACCATAACCTGACTGCCGAGCATAAAGGCTATGCCGCTGCACATTATTTTCGCCGGATAGCTTCCGCTCTTTCTGCCCACTCTCATAATCTTTATTATAAGAAGCACGAACAGGAGCATGAGAAGCACCGTGCCTATGAAGCCGAATTCCTCGCCGATGACTGAGAATATCATATCGTTCTGACACTCAGGCACAGTCTTTGAATAAACGCCCTTAAACAGTCCGGTGCCAGTCAGTCCGCCGTTCTGCATTGCCTTTTCGGCGAGATTCTGCTGATATATTTCATTGGGGTATATATCGGGATAAAAAAGCGCAAGTATTCTGTTTCGCTGAATTGTGCCGAAGAGCTTGTACCATGCAACGGGGAGCACTGCGCACACAAGAAGCGGCCCGATAACGAAATAAATGCGGTGAACGCCGGCGGTGAACATCATGGCGACGAACATCATGGCAAAAATGAGAGCCGAGCCCATGTCGCCCGTGAGAACGACAAGCCCGATTATCAGACCCGCGTGAAGACAGAGTAAGGCGATATTTTTCAAAGAGCTTATATCCTCTCTGACTCTTTCGCAGTGAGAGGCAAAGGTGATGACAAAGCCGATTTTCACTATCTCCGAGGGCTGAAAATACAAGGTTGAGGTTATCTTAATCCAGCAGCGTGAATCGTCACGTGCACTCGGTGCACAGCCAAGCGGCGTGAAGAGGACGAGCATAAGTCCCAGACACACGACGGCAACGACCGGCCACAGCTTCAGAAACAGCTCATAATCGAAAAGCGAAATGAAAACGGCAAGCACGACGCCGATTGCGACGGCAATGAGCATAACACGTGCATCTCTTGAGAAAAAGCCGGAGCTGTCGGCTGAATGGGTTGCGCTTGAAACGGCAACAATACCCGTCGCCGAAAGCATGAAGCACAGCAAAAGAAGTATTTTATCCGTTTCTTTGAAAAACTTTCTGAGCGTGTTCACCTCTTCGCCCCCTTTCTCATTCACTTTGCCCATTATATTATAGTCGGAGTAATATTTCAAGTGAATTGCCGCAACTTATTGAAGTTTGTGAAATAATGATGTATAATGAACCGGATAATGATATTTTAAAGGAAGATTTGTATTGTTCAGCTTTAAAAGCGAAAGTGTGCAGGACACCGAGCTTCTCGGTGAAAGAATAGCCCGTAATACGTATGCGGGTACTGTTGTTGCGCTCTACGGCGGACTCGGAATGGGAAAGACGGCGTTCACTCACGGCTTTGTCAGAGGCAGGGGCATAAACGCCGAGGTTTCAAGCCCGACCTTTGCCCTTGTTCACGAATACGGCGGAGTGCCGTGTGTGTATCACTTCGATATGTACCGTGTTGACGGTTGGAGCGACCTTTATTCAACGGGATTTTTTGACTGCCTTGATATGGGCGGAATTCTTGTGGTCGAGTGGAGCGAAAACATAGAGGGCGCACTGCCCGAAAACACGCTCAGAGTGGTTTTTGAGCGCACAGACAAGGAAAATGAACGTCTTATTACTGTCACGGGGGCGGGGATATATGAAAATTTTAGCTGTTGATACCACTGCGGTTGCGGCGTCCGTTGCCGTGACGCAGAACGGAAAGGTTCTCTCCTGTGCTTTCACAAACACGGGACTGACCCACAGTCAGACGCTTATGCCGATGATTGATAACGCCCTTGGCATGGCGGGAATTTCCGTCGCCGAAATTGACCTTTTCGCCGTCAACAACGGCCCCGGCTCATTCACGGGGGTACGCATAGGTGTAGCCGCAGTCAAGGGTATGGCGCATACGGCGGGAAAAAACTGCGTCGGAATTTCAACTCTCGAATCGCTTGCATATAACCTCTCGGACTCTGACTGCACTGCGGTATGCGCTATGGATGCGCGCTGCGGACAGGTCTATACCGCCGTTTTCAGATGCGAAAACGGGACTGTCACGAGGCTCTGCGAGGATAAGGCTCTGCTCATAAGCGAGCTTGAGGAACATATCGGAGAAACCGTTTTGCCCGTTATTTTTGTCGGTGACGGAGCTATGCTCTGTTATGAATATTATAAAGATAAGCTCACCTGCCGTGCGGCAAGCGAAAAGAACAGGTATCAGAATGCAAAATCAACGGCACTTTGCGCATACCTGAAAGACGCAGACGAATACGTCAGCGCAAAAGAGCTGATGCCGTCATATCTCAGACTGCCGCAGGCGCAGAGAGAGCTCAGAAAAAAACTTCAGGAAAAGGAGAATGTCAAATGATTGCACTCGGAGCCGATCACGGCGGTTACGAACTTAAGGAGGCTGTCAAAAAACACCTCGACGAAAAAGGAATCCAATACAAGGATTACGGCACCTACAGCCCCGAATCTGTTGATTATGCGGCAATAGCTCAGAAAACCTGCCTCGGAGTCACAAGCGGCGAATGTGAAAAAGCAATTCTCTGCTGCGGCACCGGAATAGGTATCTCTATGGCGGCAAATAAGGTCAAGGGAATAAGAGCCGCCTGCTGTTCGGACTATTTCAGCGCAAAATATACGAGACTTCACAACGACGCAAACGCTCTGTGCATGGGCGGCAGAGTCGTCGGCGCAGGTCTTGCGCTTGAGCTTGTCGATGTCTTTCTCGAAACACAGTTCGAGGGCGGCAGACACCAGAGAAGAATTAACCAGATTTCAGCAATAGAAAACGGCGAAATGCTCTGATAAATTTTAATCAGGAGGAAATATTATGGTCAAAACAGAATTCTATTTTCCGTCAAACTCGGGTCTTGCCGATATTCATGCGGCAAAGTATCTCCCCGAGGGCGAAGTCAAAGCCGTGCTTCAGATAGCTCACGGCATGGCGGAGCACCTTGAAAGATACGAAAAATTCGCTCAGTTTCTCACCGATAACGGTATAGCCGTTTATATCAACGACCATATCGGTCACGGCAAAAGCGTCAAAAACGACGGCGAGCTCGGCTATTTCGGTGAAAAGGACGGCTGGAAAAGCTTTGTTGAGGATTGCCACACCCTCACCGAAATCGCAAAAAAAGAAAACCCCGGCAAGCCCTACGCTTTCTTCGGTCACAGCATGGGCTCATTTGTGGCGAGAGCTTATTCCTTTAAATATTCAAAGGATATAGACTGCGCTGTATTCTGCGGCACCTCGGGCGCAAATCCGCTTGCGGGCGCAGGCAAAATCGTTGCCGGTCTCATCGCCAAGGTGAAAGGCGACCACCACAGAAGCAAGCTCATTGACAAGATGTCATTCGGTGCATACAATGACAAAACGGAAAAGAGAACTCCGTTTGACTGGCTTTCGGTTGACAAAAAGAATATCGACGACTACATCGCCGACCCGTACTGCGGTTTTCTTTTCACTGCAACAGGCTCAAAGGACCTTGTTTCTCTTCTCTCATTCGTTTCCGAACCGACCTGGTATTCACAGTTTGACAAGGATTTGCCCGTAATGATAATCTCGGGCGGCGATGACCCCGTCGGAGCCTACGGCAAGGGTGTGCACGAGGTTTCTGAGGGACTCAAGAACGCAGGCGTCAAGAGCGTTGAAACAAAAATCTACAACGGCTACCGCCACGAAATTCTCAACGAGCCCGACCTCTTCCCGACTGTTGCGGGTGACGTTCTCGACTTCGTTTTGAAAAACTGCATAAAGTAACAATCTGAAGTATAAAAATAAAGGGATTTAAAGCCGTCTCACCCTGAGATGCTTAAATCCCTTTTAATTTTGCAGTTTCCGCTCTGCCTCAGCGGGCAGATGCAGGCTTCAGATATTGTCGCTCTTTCCGATGTTAAGGAAAAAGCTCTTTATCATTTCGATTATTCCCATTAAATAGGTTATAATATCAGCGGCAACTCCGCCAACCTTAACGCCGCCTATCTCTATGCCGTTCATATCTTTTCCTCCTGAAAATTAACGCTTATCCGAAAATTGCTTCCCACATTGAAACAAGGAACGGAACTTTCATAAATAACGGCCACATCTTGTCTATTATTGCGCCGACAATTCCGCCGACCTTGAGATTTCCGTTAATTAAATCCATCAGCAAGTCAATCAACTCCCTTTCACTTTTGTTTGTTAATTGTATCAGCATATTTCTTCCTATATATGTCAATTTGTTTAACAAAATATTAACAATGCCGTCAAACAGCGAATTTTGTTATCATAGCTTTCATTACCGTCCATAATTATTAAAATATGAAAAGAGGTTTATCAGAATGAGAAGAACAAAAATTATCTGCACTATGGGCCCTGCCTGCCGGAGCGAAGAAACAATAGAAGAAATGTGTCTTGCCGGAATGAACGTGGCAAGGCTCAACTTTTCACACGGCTCATACGCCGAACATAAAGAAACGATTGAGCGCATTAAAAAAGTGCGTAAAAAGCTCGGGCTTCCCGTTGCAATACTTCTTGACACAAAGGGTCCCGAATACAGAATAGGCACCTTCAAAAACAAAAAGGTCACCGTTAAGGAGGGCGATGACTTTGTTTTCACCGCAGAGGATATCGAGGGCGATGAAGAAAGAGTCTCCGTCAGCTATAAGGAGCTTCCGTCACAGATGAACAGCGGCGATATTATTCTCCTTAACGACGGTCTTGTGTCGTTCAGGGTCACCGAAACGGGCAAGGATTTCGTGCGGTGCACCGTTCTGACGGGCGGAGTTATCTCCGACAGAAAAAGCATGGCTTTTCCGGGAAAGATTCTCGACAGCGTGTTTCTTTCACAGCAGGATAAGGACGACCTGCTTTTCGGAATAGAAAATGACATTGATTACGTCGCCGCCTCGTTTGTCTCAAATGCGGAAAACGTATGCGATATAAAGAGATTTCTTGCCGAAAACGGCGGTGAAGATATAGATGTAATAGCGAAAATCGAAAACCGCTCCGGTGTGGATAACATCACGCAGATTTGTCAAAGCTGTGAGGGCATAATGGTTGCAAGAGGCGACCTCGGTGTTGAAATTCCGTTTGAAGAACTGCCGGCGGTGCAGAAAAAGCTCATAACCGTCTGCCGTCTCATGGGCAGGAGAGTAATCACCGCAACGGAAATGCTCGAAAGCATGACGGCAAATATACGCCCGACAAGAGCCGAAATATCCGACGTCGCAAATGCCGTCTATGACGGCACAAGCGCAGTTATGCTCTCGGGTGAAACGGCTGTCGGCGCACACCCGGCGAGGGTGGTTGACGTAATGTCGGCAATCTGCTGTGAAACGGAGAAAAATATAGCCTACAACGATATATTCTTCAGCAGTAAATTTTCCATCAAGAATAATATTGACGCCGTTTCGTATGCCGCATGCTCAATGGCTCTCACCGTCGGTGCAAGGGCAATCACCGTCTGCACAATGACGGGAAGCAGTGCGAGAATGGTCTCACGCTTCAGACCGGATATTGACATAATCGGGCTGACAACGAGCGAAAAAGCGTGGCGCAAGCTTTCTCTTTCGTGGGGCGTTCTGCCTGTTCTCAGCGAGGAACTGCCGTCGGCAGAGATAATTTTCTACTCTGCCGCAAAGAGAAGTGCCGAAACGCTGAAGCTTAAAAAGGGTGACACGGTTATTGTTGTAGGCTCGACGGTAAGCGGAAAGCAGGGCTGTACGAACGACATCCGTCTTGAAACGATTTAAAAAAAACCTTTCAAAACTATGGAATTTTGTATCAATACATGATAGAATAAAAAAACTGAGACTCTTAAAAAAATCAAAGGAAGTGGTCAACTTGGAAGAAAAAATCATTCAGTTCAAAAACATTGTTAAAAGCTATGACGGAGAAAACACCGTTCTTGACAATATCTCTCTTGATATTAACGAAAACGAGTTTGTGACGCTTTTAGGTCCCTCCGGTTGCGGCAAGACAACTCTTCTGCGTATTCTCGGCGGATTTCTCACTCCCGATTCGGGCAGTGTAATGTTCGAGGGCAAGGATATTTCGCTCGTGCCGCCGTACAAGCGTGAGGTCAACACTGTTTTTCAGAGCTATGCTCTCTTTTCGCATCTGAACGTTTTTGAAAATATAGCCTTTGGTTTAAGGATAAAAAAAGAGCCTCAGGACGTTATAGTGCAAAAGGTCAAACGAATGCTCAAGCTTGTTAATCTTGAGGGCCAGGAAAGACGTAAAATTTCAAGTCTTTCCGGCGGACAGCAGCAGCGTGTTGCCATCGCCCGTGCCCTTGTCAATGAGCCGAAGGTGCTTCTTCTTGACGAGCCTCTTGCGGCACTTGACACGAAGCTCAGAAAAGAAATGCAGCAGGAGCTTATACGCATACAGCAGGAGGTCGGAATAACCTTTGTTTTCGTCACTCACGACCAGGAGGAGGCACTGACGCTTTCGGACAAAATCGTGGTAATGAACGAGGGCAAAATTCAGCAGGTCGGCACACCCGAGGAGGTATATAACTCCCCAGCAAACAGCTTTGTTGCAAATTTTGTTGGCGAAGTGAACACCGTTGAGGGCGTGATAGCCGGTGAAAATCTTGTGTGTTTTGAGGATAAGAATTTCAGCTGTGACACGAGCGGATATGCCGCAGGAGAAAAGGTCAGCGTAATAATCCGCCCCAATCACATTGACGTTGTGCCCAAGGAAGCGGGAATGCTCAAGGGAGTGGTGAAAAGTCACATTTTCAAGGGCGTCAATCACCGTCTCACGGTCGAAACGAGAGTGGGCACGTCAATCACAATAAGTCTTCAGCTCACAGACGACAAGCCCGTTTTCAGTCAGGAGTCGGGCGAAAAAATCAGCGCAAGTAACTTTCTTCTCGACCTTGAGGACGTTGAAGAGCTTTCCGATTCAACGGTAATTGCACTTGCCTGCGCCGAAGCGTGGAACGCCGAGACGGACGAGCCGATTTCAATAAAAGAGATTAAGTATGACATCAAGCCCGAGATAGGCACCTATCCGGTCACATTCTCAACCTATGAGGGCACGGGCATAACCGTCAACGCCGTTGTCAAGCAGGAAAACAGAGTTGTTTCAAAGGCTAAGGGCGAAGAGATATATGCTATGAATATATTTAAAAAGGTTGAGGACGTGAGAGAGTCAATGGCTATCGACACCGACCTCACCACGTGGGCAAACGCCTCTGCGTGGAGCCTTGAGGACGGTCAGCAGGTTCAGATAACCGAGGTCAAATATGACTTTGACCCCGACACAGTTGAAGCGGGAACCTATGACGTAACCTTCTGCACAAAGGGCTATGAATACAAGGTCACAACAACAAGACCGTATGCCGAGGGTTCTCAGGTCGGTCTCTCGTTCTATCCCGAAGATATTAAGCTTCTCAAGGCAGAATAAATTTAACACGGTAAAAAAATACGGAACGGACAGCCTGCCCGTTCCGCTTTTTTGTTTTATATCACTTTATCTTTCTGATTTTAAGAGCCTGTACTATTGCGCCCTCCTGAGCGTCCTGCGTTTCTATTTCAACCTTGTCGCCCTTGTTGAGAATAATTACATCTTCGTTTTCACCGGCATTGACCGAGAAATATACCTTGCTTTTCGCAAGCTTTATATAGTAATAGCTGTTTGCGTCTATTACCGCCGTTCTTATATCCTCCACAGTGCCGCTGACCGTTTTCGTTTCGGTGCTTTCCGTGTTCTCTGAGTCTGAGGGATAATCCTCTATATCGTCAATATCAACCTTTATCGTTATTCCGTTTTCACGAAGCTTCTTCATATAGTTCTCCGTGCACTCCGATATGGTTGAGCCGGTGACGACAACCTGATACTGCTCAACATTGACCATCGCATACATCTTGACGAGGTTTGAATCGTCCTTGAGCGACATGAAATAGGTCGGCTGTCCGCTTATGTTGAGAAGAATCGGAAATGCCGCCGCATACTCATAATTCTGCACCGCACCCTGCGCCGAAATTGCCGCAGAATACTCCTTTGCGCCCGAAACCTTGTAGAAATTTGCGTCCTTTGTTCTCATGTTGATAAGCACAAAGCCTATTATCGCTTCGTCACTGCCCGTCGAGGTGACTGACGTAACGCCCGTGTACATATAGACGTCATCGTCTATCGCAAGATAATTCGAGCCCTCTGTCGCATTCTTCACGCCCGTCTGTGTGATTATCGAATTCCAGAAGCCGTTTGCATATTTGCCGTAATAATTATACTGCTCAACGAGAAGCTGTGATGAATAAATGCCGTCTATCCACTGAAGCTCCGGCTTTGAAACGATATCACTGCGGGAATACTCAAAGAATTCACCCGTCACTGCGTCAACGAGAATTGCACCCTTGACGTCCGTGCCGCCGAAAAGACCTATCGTCTTGTCAAGCACCGGCACAATCCAGTAGGGCTTGCCGTTTTCGTCTATCTCAAAGGTTGCGTCGCCGAAAAGATAGGTGGGGAAGTTGAAACGCAGGTGGCGCATAAGATATTTGCCGAAATGCTCATAGGTCGAATATCTCATATAATTCCCCTCGTCAAGAATGTTGAGGGTGGCTTTTTGCGTAACCATATTGACCACGATGTATCCGGGCAAGCCGTGCTTCGTGTTCTTCAGCCACTTGAAAATATTACCGTATCTGAGCGTCGTCACTCTTACGGGCGTATTTTTATAGTTTATCTGTGTAAAATTCGTGCCGACCTCAAACTGTGAAACAAGTCCGATGTTATCGAGGTCGCCCAGCGTTCTTTTTGCAAGGGCGGCAGATGCCGAGGTGTCAAGCACCGGCACAGCCGAAAAGTCAACATTGTCAATATCGGAAACGAAGGTTTTGCTCTCGTCAACCGAGATTATTTTGCTGTATGCGTCGGCTCTGAAAAATACCGACGAAACGACTGCACCCGCAATAACCGTCACGAGAAGAATTGCTGCAATAATCACGGGCACCCTTGCTTTTTTCTTTGCATAAGGCAGATAGCTCGGCGATTTAGCCGCACCGCTGAGCAAAAACTGAACGGCAACGTATATGAGAAGTATTATTCCCAGAAACTCATACATTTCCACCGATTTGAAATTAAAGGCGGGAAGCATGAAATAATAAACCGCAAAGCCGCCGACCGCCGCACATATAAGAGCGATAAGCGTTTTTATTTTTGAATTTGCGGGAGGGATAACGGGCGATTTTCCATTGCCGTTTCCGCCGGAGGTGAAGTCAACTCTGATTTCAGACATAATCGGTCTCCTTTATTAATTGATACATATATATTATACCTTAATCGGGCAATTTTCAATACAAATATTTCAAATAATCATTTCGCTCATTTTCTTCATAGAATAATAAGCATACTACTGCGCCCGGGGGCTTTAACATGAAGAAACAACTGACCGAAACAAATGCCTGTGCCGTCTCGCTTTTTGCTGACTGTTTTCTTGCCGCAATAAAGATGCTTTTCGGCAGGCTCTCTCATTCATCTGCACTTTTTTCCGACGGGGTTCACTCCTGCGCCGATGCGTTTGCCTCATTACTGACGCTCATAGGCGTAATGAAAAAGAAAAAAGCAGATAAAAAGGAGAAGTACGAAAGACTCACTCTCAATTTTATCTGCATTATGCTCACGGTAACGGGGCTGTCATTGCTTATCGGTGCGGTAAAGGGCATTATTCTGCACTCCTGCTGTGAAATACCGTCACTGAGAGCCTGCTTCGTTTCGATATTTTCTCTCGGTGTCAAGGAAGCTCTGTTTCATTTTTCGAGGTATGCCTCAAAGAAACCCGGCTCCGCCATTCTTTATGCTCAGGCGTGGCACCACAGAAGCGACGCACTTTCCTGCGCCGGAAGCTTTGTCGGTATTGTCGGGGCAGTGCTCGGCTTTCCCGTGCTTGACAAGGCGGCAGGCATGGTGATAAGCCTGATGATAATTAAAACCGCCGCCGAAATATATCGGAGAGAAAATTAAAAACGCTTGGGGATAGCCCCCAAACGTCTTTAAAAGGAGAAAATATGAAGAAAACATTTAAAAAATGAAGAAATCAATCTATGTCAAGGAGGTTTCCCTCCGTTGACAATATTAATTATACACGTTTTTCTTCTGAAATCAATAGTATTTTACAACTTTGTATATACCCACAGTTTTTAGTGCGGTTTGCATAACATTTTGTGCAATATATAACTATCGAGAGGGTATTTTTGACATTTTTGCCAAAAAATCATCTTATAATTTATCAGGAGAATCGACAATTGTCGCACTTTGGTTTTCAAACATTGTTATCACCTGCGAAAGGGCAGACTTGTTGTCGGAAAAGTCAAACGCCGAAATATCCGTGTCGAGAATATTCCTCAGCTTGCTGTAAAAATAATCGGCTCTTTCAAAATTCTGAGAAGTCAGCGCATTTTTCAGTATGTCGGAAAGGAAAACGCTCATCTGTTCGGGCTTATTCCCGTTCTGCTGTGACAGATAATACATATATTTGTACCCAGTATCTGCCGTGAGCGTCTGACTGCCCTTTTCGATAATGTAGCCCACTCCGTCGCAGGAATACTGTACTCTCTCCTCCACGTCGCAGGAAACGCCGCCGAACGTTTTTATCAGCCCCTTGAACGACGAGTCGGTGGCTCTTATATAGCGTGAAATTTCGGTTTTCGTTATTTCCGACACCGCCTCCTTAAGGCTGAGAATACTGCCTCCGCTTTTTGAGAAAAGTGAAGAAAGACTGCCCTTGAAAGCCTTTGTGTCATATTCCTTTTTCACATCAACGGTGTATATATTTATTTTTCCGCTCTCAACGTCTGTACTCACTAGCGCAACGTGATGCAGTTTTTCGGATTTGTCATCGGAGACGGCAACAAGAAATACCGCCTTGCCTTCAAGAGAGGCTTCCTCATGCGTCTCGGACACGCTTTCGGTGCTCTCGGGGGCTCTGCCGATAATACTGTCAATGTCATAGTCATACTCCCTGAGAAGAAGCAGAGTGCATACGCAGGCAAGCATAACTATACCTATAAAAATAAAAAGTCCGACCGTTAAGCGTCTTTTTCCCGTTTTTTCCCTGTCTGTTTTAAACTCAAGCGAGGTGCGGATTTTGTAGCCGTTATCTTTCTTTTTCATCACTGTTCTCCCGTGTGTTTTCTCTCACGTATATTATATATTGTGCACGGCTTTTTTACAACAAAAGAAGAAAAAAATTAATTTTTCCTCATCATAATACAAACATTTTCGACAACTACACCTCGGAAATTACCATTAAGCGCATACCTGTCTGTGAAATAAACTGCCGACTCCCGCACGGCAAAAAAATACCCGCTTGGGCGTCTTCACAAAGGGAGAAAACGGTTTTGAATGGCTATAATCGCCTCATACTTGCCGAAAAGCCTTGAGATATGTCAGTATTCCTGCGGCTTTGTCAGCGGCGTCTGAGACAATTCTATCTCATTCAAAACTGCAAAGCATCTGAAAACAGCATATTTAAGATGAAGAACAAGGAAAAAGCGGCCAGCATACTGTCGTATGTTGACCGCTTTTGACGCAGTTATTCGCTGAAAGATGCGTTTTCAGACGATTTATCCCTTGGTAAAGACG
>JAZUDT010000054.1:0-34304 GCA_045639785.1 Acutalibacteraceae bacterium
GAAATTGTACTATGATAATAGCAAGAAATCAAGTGTTTTTACCAATTAATTTAGAGATTAAAATACCGGAAAACGATCCTGTTAAGAAATTAGTGGAAATCTGCGAAGAATTAGACTACAGCAGATTAGAAAAAGAGTATGTCAGGAAATGGAGAAAACTTAATCCGGCAACAATGTTTATGATACTTGTGTACGGATATATGAGACGCCTGTATTCATCAAGAGACATAGAAGAAGCATGCAGAACGGATATACGGTTCATGTGGATATTGGGACTTGAAGAAGCACCAGATCACAGCACAATAGCAAGATTTCAGAATGAGCGTCTTGTACCTGTAATTGAAGATTTGTTTTATCAGTTGGTGGAAAAACTTATTGAACTGAATGAAGTATCGTATACAAATGTGTTTGTTGACGAAACGAAGATAGAAGCCAATGCAAACAAATACAGCTTTGTGTGGTCAAAAGCGGTAGAGAAAAATTCAAGAAAGTTAGAAGATAAAATATTGAACACCGTTTCCGAAATTGCAGAAAGATACTTTTTGAATAAGGAAATCAGTTTAGACCGGTGCCTGCAAATTTTAATGCAACTGGCATCAATGCAGAAAATACAATTTGTTCACGGCAGAGGAAAACATAAAACGCAGCTGCAAAGAGACATAGATTTGCTGATAAAATTGGGAGAGAAAAGACAGGCATACGCCGAAAGCATGAGCAAATTCGGGAAAAGAAATGCAAAACGTTTTGCGCCGAACAATCCCCTCCCCTTTAGCAAGGGGAGCTTTTTCCTGCCTCCCTTGCTAAAGGGAGGAGGGACCGTGCTTTGCACGGTGGAGGGATACCTTTGAGATTTTTTCATTAACCGTGTCGGTGAAGGGGCACTGCTTTCAAATTAACAATTAATAATAACAGGGATTTTAAAGTTATCCGTAATCCGGAAATCTTTAAAATCCCTGTTTTCTGTGTTTTTGTTTTTCAGCTTGCGTCCTGCTTTTTTATCTTCCGATTGCCGCAGTGAGCACATCAGGCTTTTTGGTCGTAATATTGTCCGGTGAAAGTGAGAGAAGCTTCAATATCTCTCCCTTTGTTTTCGCTGTCCACACCGAAACGAGAAGTCCGTTTTCGTGGAAAATCTCAACAAGAAGAGGCGAAACGTGATTTTTGTCAAGGTTTATACCGACTGCTCCGCACTCTTTAACCTTTTCGGCAAGTGACAAAAGATACTCTTTGTTTTTTCTGTCCTTTTTGTCGATTTTTGCGTTCAGATAGTAGCTGATTGCGGGGCTGTTTTCTTTGACTGCCGCCACGTCCTTTTCTTCGATTCCCGTGTAGAAAACACGGTCGGTTATTCCGTAAGCCTCAGCAAGAAGCTGAACACGGACAAGGTTTTCATTCTTGTCCTTCATGTCGATATTCGCTCTCAGGCTCTTGCGCTCAGCTATAAAAGCAAACGCCTTTTCGAGAGTGAGTGCGTCTTTGTCAATGTTTGTGTGCGCCAGAACGGGTGTGTTGTCATTTCTGAATTTAACGTCAAATTCAACAACCTCTGCGTTGAAATATCCCTTGAGCAGACTTTCATAAGAGTTGCTTTTTGTGCCCATTGCGCCGGTGTGTGCCGTCACTGTGAAGCCGTCGGGCAGTGAAAAGCCTTTTTTAACAATTCTCTTACGGTGTAAGGCACGGCATACGCATACGAAAGCAATAACGCATACCACAGCAATAATGATTTTCAGAGCAGTCATAATGTCACTTCCTTAAGCTTTTATAGTAATTCATAAGACAGCCTTCGAGAATTATCGTCTTTTCGTCCTCGGTCAGTCCTTTAATGAAAAGTGTTATATCCTCAACCTTGTCTTTTGTTATCACCTTGGCGGGAATTTCCTCCCTGCCGTTTATCACCGCTTCACGTATATCGGGAACATAAACATAGTCGCCGTGAGAATAGTCAAACTCACGTGATTTGTCTATCGTGAACGGCAGAATACCCCAGTTTATGCAGTTTGAGCGGTAACGCTTTGTCGCATATTCATAGCAGATATTCGCAAAGCCGCCGAGCACCTTCTGACACGACGCCGCCTGCTCTCTTGCCGAGCCGTCACCCGGCTTTTTCGCAAATATGCACGAGCCGAACTGTGTATGCTTCACTTTTTCCTGAACATTGTCCGTGACGAGTGAGAGCACGTCCGTTATCTCGCTCACTTCTTCCCCGTTTCTGCGCCTTGCCTCAGTCTGTGAAATCTCTTTTGAGCGTGGCACATACTGCGGTTCTCTTCTGGACAAGGCAAACTGTGAAAGCCTTATGGGGTTTGAACGGTAGCTCGATGTTTCGCCCGACGGTATGAGCTCGTCCGTCGTTGTCACCTCGTCATGAATGACGCAGGCAAGCTTTAAAAGAAGATTGTCTTCAAGCGGATACATCTTCGGCCAGTCGGTAATGTTGGGGCCGAAACGAAGCTCTGCATTCTTGTCCGCCTTTGAAAAGCCGTTATACACTCTTCTGTCATAGGCTTCTCTGTCAAATTTATAGGTGTATTCTCTCTTTTCATAGTCAACGTCGGTCGCCGCAGTGAGCACACCGCCGTTTCTCGCCGTAGCGGCTATTGAAAGCGAATCGACAAGCGCAACCGCCGAAAGCTGACCGTCACCCGGCTTACTGCCCTCACGGTTCGGGAAGTTTCTCGTTGTGTGACGTATTGAAAGACAGTTGTTGCCGGGCACATCGCCTGCACCGAAGCACGGACCGCAGAAGCAGGGCTTGAACACTGCTCCGCTTGAGAGAAGTCTCTCCTGAACGCCGTTTCTTATCAGCGCAATATTGACGGGCACAGATGACGGATATACGCTGAGATTAAAATAGCCGTCGCCCGTATTGAAGCCGTCAAGAATATCAGCCGCACCGCAGATGTTGTCGAACATTCCGCCCGAACAGCCGGCGATAACGCCCTGGTCAATATAAATCTTTCCGCCTCTGACCTTATCTCTGAGATGAAAATCAACCTTTGAGCCAAACTGCTTTTTCGCTTCTTTTTCAACCGTGTCAAAAATCTCGTCGGCATTTTTCTGAAGCTCGTGAATTGTGTATGCGTTTGACGGGTGAAACGGCAGGGCTATCATATTCTCAACCGTTGAAAGGTCTATTTTCACCACGCTGTCATAGTATGCAACATTTCCGGGCCTGAGCTCTCTGTATTCCCCGTTTCTGCAATGATTTTCATAAAATTTCTTTACGGTATCATCGGTCTGCCAGATTGACGAAAGACAGGCGGTTTCGGTCGTCATAACATCGATACCTATTCTGAAATCCATAGGCAGCTTTTTAACTCCCGGACCGACAAATTCGAGCACCTTGTTTGTCACGAGTGCGTCCTTGAACACTCTGCCGCAAAGAGCGATTGCCACGTCGTGAGGTCCGACGCCCTTTTTCGGTGTGCCCTCAAGATAGACGAGCACAACCTCGGGGCGTTTCACGTCATAAGTGTTTGAAAGAAGCTGTTTGACAAGCTCGGGGCCGCCCTCGCCGATACCCATTGTGCCCATTGCGCCGTAACGTGTATGGCTGTCCGAGCCGAGTATCATTTTTCCGCAGCCGGTCATGGTTTCCCTTGCAAACTGATGAATGACGGCTTCATTCGCCGGCACATATATTCCGCCGTATTTTTTGGCCGCCGAGAGACCGAAAATGTGGTCGTCCTCATTAATAGTACCGCCGACGGCACAAAGGCTGTTGTGGCAGTTCGTCATCGCATAGGGAACGGGGAAGCTTTCAAGTCCGCTCGCTCTCGCCGTCTGAATAATCCCGACATAGGTAATATCGTGAGAAATGAGGGCGTCGAATTTAATTTTAAGCTCTGCGTCACTGCCCGTATTGTGCGAAGACATGATAGAGTAGGCTATTGTGTTTTTGCGGTATTTTTCTCTGTCGTCGCAGACGTTTATGCTTTTTAGGTATGCGGCGCAGTCGGCTGTTTCGGCGTCAAGTATTTTTTCTCCGTCAATGAGATATGCGCCGTGACTGATAACGTCAATCATATTGAATACACTCCTTCCCGGGTGACATGAAAAATTCACTATGTGGTAATTATATATCAAACTTCGGCTTCTTGCAATACAAATTTATATAAACGGCTTTCGGCACAGTTATTCGCTGAAATATGCGTTTTCGGGTGAATGCTACCCTCCTGCTCACCGTTTTTCAAGGCAGGTTATATGCTCTGTGCGTATATCGTCCGTCAGTGCCCAGTAAATGTTTTCAGCCGTGTAACGATAAACAAAGCCGCATTTTTCCTGAACCCGTTTCGATTTTTCATTACCGTCAAAATAACCGCACCACAGTCTTTCGAGACAAAGGTCATCAAATGCGTGGCGTATGAGCTCGCGCACAGCCTCAGGCATAAGCCCCTGCCCCCAGAACGGCACACCGAGCCAGTAGCCGATTTCGCCCTCGTTTTCGCCGATGTCAAGATTACTGTTTTTGCCCCTCATAAGCCCGATACTCCCTATTGCTCTGTTATCGCTTTTAAGGCATACGGCATAATTTTCCTCAGCGGATAAAACCGTTCTTATTATTTCGAGGCTGTTTTCAACGCTTGTGTGCACATTCCAGCCCGCTATCGGTCCGACACGTTCATCTTTTGCATATTCATAGAGTGCCTCTGCGTCCGTTTCCTCCCAGGGGCGCAGAATAAGCCTCTCTGTGTAAAATATCATTCTGTCTTTGCTCCTTTGTGTTGCTTTTATTTTAATTTAATTTTAATTATCATTCGGTCACTTGTCAAGGCTTTGCCGTTTCAGCGGCATTTTAACGCATACACATATCGGAAAACGGATAAAAATACCCGAAAGTTATCCCCCGAAAAATCAATTTCGGCATTGACTTAACGCAATTTGAGTATTATAATTACGCTGTGAATGAAATCAATCGGATTGGAATGATGAAAATGGAAACGAGGGTTGCCGTAATAAGCATCATCGTTGAGAATACCGAATCAGCTTCGGAGCTGAATGCTCTGCTTCACACGTTCGGTGAATACGTGATAGGCAGAATGGGCATTCCCTACCGTGAAAAAAATATCAGCATTATTTCGGTGGCGGTTGACGCTCCCACCGATAAAATCAACGCTTTAACCGGAGCTCTCGGCAGAATTTCGGGCATCACCGTTAAAGCGGCTTATTCAAAGCTTTAAACCGTTCCACAACTGAATATATATGAAAGGATTTGCATCCCCTGACACTGAAACCAAGCTTGAGGTGAAAGATACGGTGCTGATTTGCATAAATTTTCTGCACAACCGCCGTTTCCTTCTCGGGATGCGGCGGTATTTGTTTATGATAAAAAAAGACTATGCGGGCAGGCTCAGCCGTAAATATGTTGTACTGCTCGTTCTTCTGCCTGTTATCTTCTTCTTTTTAAGTCTGTGTCTGGGCAGAATGTTCATATCTCCACGTGAAATATTCAATTCGTTTCTGTATAAGCTGGGGCTTGATTTTCCCGTCTCTGCCGGCACTCAGACCGTTATATGGTCAATACGTGTGCCGAGACTCATCCTCGCTTCTGTTGTCGGCGCAGGTCTTTCTGTGGCAGGCTGTACTTTTCAGAATCTTTTTTCAAATCCACTTGCCACTCCCGACACCCTCGGTGTTGCCTCCGGTGCAAGCTTCGGTGCGGTTCTGGCACTGCTTCTCGGGCTTAATTCCTCCGGTGTTCAGCTTTCAGCTCTTCTGTTCGGGCTTTCAGCCGTTGTTCTGACCGAGCTTTCATCATTCGGGCTGGGCAATTCGCGAGTAACACCCATACTCTCCGGCATCATGATAAGCTCTCTTTTCAGCTCTCTCGTTTCGCTTGTTAAATTCACGGCGGATACCGAATCACAGCTTCCCGCAATAACCTACTGGCTCATGGGCAGTATGGAAAATGCCGGATATGACTCTCTTTTGCTCGGCGCACCGCCGATAATAATATGCTCGGTTATTCTTTTTCTGCTTCGGTGGAAAATGAATCTTCTTCCCCTCCCTCAGGACGAAGCAATAAGCTCCGGTGTCAATATAAAGGCTCTTCGCTTAGGGTGCGAAATATGTGCCACCGCCATAACCGCCTCCTGCGTTTCAATGTGCGGTCAGGTCGGCTGGGTCGGTCTTCTTGTGCCCCATATCTGCCGTATGAAATTCGGCGGCAACAATGTCTCTCTTCTGCCTGCGTCAATATGCGTCGGCTCGGCTTTCATGCTCGCTGTCGATACAATAGCAAGGACGGTTTCACCGAAGGAAATACCAATTTCCATTCTCACCGCCATAATCGGTGCACCGTTTTTCATTTATCTTCTGCGCAAAAACAGGGGGTGGAGCTTATGAAAATCGAAGTAAAGAACGCACGCTTTAAATATCCGCATTCGGAAAGAACTGTGCTTGATAATATCAGCTTTTCTCTTGAAAAAGGCGATGTGCTTGCCGTTCTCGGTCCCAACGGAGCAGGAAAGACCACTCTTCTGCGGTGCATAACGGGGCTTTTGAAATGGCAGGGCGGTTCTACTCTTCTCGGCGGTCAGAATATCCGTGAAATACCTCTTAAAACGCTGTGGCGCAAGCTTTCCTATGTCCCTCAGGCAAAACCGACTCCGTCCGCCTATACGGTTGAAGAGATGATACTTTTAGGTCGGGCTTCAATGGTGAACGCCTTTTCCGTGCCGAAAAAAGAGGATATGGATGCAGTAGATTTGTGCATCGAAAAAACCGGACTTGAGAGCATTCGTCACAGATACTGCTCACAGCTCAGCGGCGGAGAGCTTCAGATGGTGCTCATTGCACGGGCTCTTGCTTCAGAGCCGGAAATCCTCATTCTTGACGAGCCGGAATCAAATCTCGACTTTCAGAATCAGCTTCTCGTGCTCAATATGATTTCACAGCTTTCATCGGAGGGCATAACCTGTATTTTCAACACGCATTACCCCGCCCACGCTCTGCGAAGAGCGACAAAGGCACTCATGCTCTCAAAAAGCGGCGAATATATTTTCGGCTCTACACGTGAAATAGTGACCGAGGAGAACATTTTAAAATATTTCGGCGTAAAAACCGTTATCGGCGACCTTGAAACGGACAGCTCAACCTATTCCGATGTTGTGCCCGTTGCCATAGCGGAGAAAACAGAAAAATCCCCACCGCCCGGCGACAGAGTAATTGCCGCAATGACGGTAATTATGGAGGGGAATGAACACTCCGAAAGGCTCAATTCTGTACTTCACGATTTTTCCGGCGAGCTTATCGGGCGAATGGGACTGCCATACAGAAAAGCAGGCGTGAATATTATCACGCTCACACTCGACGCCGAGTCAAAGCGTGTTCATGAGCTTTCGGACAGAATATCCCTGATTCCCTGTGTCCACGTCAAAACGGCGTATATATCGGGGGCTGATAAAGATGAATAACGGCTCTTTTTACGATAATATTAATAGCAAAGAAATGCCGCACACTGCCGCATACAAAAATAAATTTTAAAACACAAAGGAGTTTCATATTATGAAAAAATCAGTTGCACTTTTAACCGCTTTCGTTTTACTCGTAATGTCTGTTTTTACCGCCTGCGGTCGCACGCCTGCAGAAGGCACGCAAGAGCAGAAAACGGTTGTCATCACCGACCACAGCGGAAACACCGTAACTTTGCCGGAGAATATTCAGCGTGTTGCCGTATGCGATATTTTCCCGCTCACATCTGTTCTTGCGGTTTTCCTTGACTCCGCCGACAAAATCGTCGCTATGGCTCCCTCAAGCATGGCGGCGGCAAAAAGCGGTATTCTTTCCGAGCTGTATCCCGAAATTCTCGGTGCAGACACGTCAGCTATCAGCGGCGCAGAGGTCAACGTGGAGGAGCTTTTGAAGCTTGACCCGCAGGTTGTTTTTTACAATGCGGACAGTGCACCTCTCGGTGAAGCTCTGAAAAATGCGGGCTTCAATGCCGTTGCCGTTTCGGTGAACAAATGGGACTACAACCCCGTTGAAACGCTCAATCAGTGGATTTCTCTCCTTTCGCAGATTTTCCCCGAAAACGCAAATAACCGCTATGAGCTTGTTAAAGAATACAGCGAAAAATCAATGGAATTTGTGAATTCACGCACAGAAAAGCTGACAGATGACGAAAAGAAAAATATATTCTTCCTTTTGCAGTACAGCGAGGACGCTATTGTCACTACGGGCGAAATGTCATTCGGTCAGTGGTGGGCTGAGGCTGTCGGCGCAAAAAATGCGGCAGAAGAGGCAGACGGCAAAAACTCGGTCAAAACAACACTTGAGCAGGTTTACAAATGGAATCCCGAAATAGTGATGATGACAAACTTCACCGAAAGTATGCCCGAGGATTTATATAACGGCACAGTCGGAAGTTACGACTGGAGCGGCATAAAGGCTGTTCAGGACAAGAGAGTGTATAAAATGCCTCTGGGTATGTACAGAAGCTTCACCCCGGGTGTTGACACCCCGATAACTCTTCTCTGGATTGCAAAAACAGTCTATCCCGACCTTTTCACAGACACGGATATTACCGAGAAAACAAAGGAATACTATAAAACCGTATTCGGCGTTGAGCTGACCGAAAAGCAGGCTCAGTCAATTTTGGCACTGTAACAGATTTTTAAATCTTTCTCTTTGAGCCGCAACCGTTACCGGTTGCGGCTCAAAATTGTGCTTTGCCGTTTTTTAAAACTACTGTGTGAAAATTTCAAAATTACTCATTCGCCGCAAAAACGTCAATGCTATTGACAATAATATATAAAAATGTATAATAATAGTGCATATTTCTGACCGGATTTTTGCCGGAAAAGCTTGTGTGCACAACTGCTAATTGCACAAAACATTGATTTAATAAGGTACTTGTTATGGAAAATAAAAAACTCATCAGCGTTATAGTTCCCGTTTATAACGTCGGACAATATCTCGGTAAATGCCTCGACAGCCTTTTGTCGCAGACTTACGAAAATCTTGAAATATTGCTCATAGACGACGGCTCCGGCGACAACAGCCCCGCCCTTTGTGACGAATATGCCGCAAAAGACAAACGCATACGTGTAATTCATAAGGAAAACGGCGGTCTCTCAAGCGCAAGAAACAGAGGTCTTGACGAGGCGACGGGCGACTTCATCGCTTTCATCGACAGCGATGACTATATCAAAAACGATATGTATGAATACCTCATGGACGGTATCGAAAAATACTCGGCGGATATTTCAATCTGCCAGCGCATAGTTGTCAAGGGCAAGTCAAAAACACCCTGCGACAGAGAGAAAAACGAGGTCTATGACACCGAAACAGCGGTCAGAAAGCTTCTCAGCGAGGATATTATGAACGCCGTGTGGAACAAGCTCTATAAGCGTGAAATCGTCGAGGGCATACGCTTCCCCGAGGGCAGAAACTACGAGAGTACGGCTGTCACGTTTCAGTATATCGCAAGGGCGAAAAAGGTCGCCAATCTCAAAAAGAGCAAATACTACTACATTATGCGTGACGGAAGCATCGTTCACGAAAAGAATATCAAAAACCGCTCGGACTGGTGCCTTTCGCACATCGACCGCTATAACGAGATGATGAAGCTTTACCCGAAGTTCAGGTATCAGGTGCTCAACGATTTCTATTACGTTGCTTTAAAGCTTGCCGACGCCGTGAGCACTCATCAGTCCGAATATGACGATTTTGCCGAAAGACTCCGCTATATCTCAGATTTTGTCAAAGACAACAAAAAGGCTATGGCAAAGGGTGCCCACGCCGACAAAACAGGCAGAAAACGCCTCGGCCTCATTGCCGAGGGCACACCGGAAAGCTTTGACAAATGTCACAAAATCAACCAAAAAAACAAGGCTGTGCGTGTCAGATATGAGGACGGAATATATACCCGCAAAATCAAGCCGCAGGGAGCACACATAAAGAATAAGCTCAGACAGCTTAAACGCAGGTTCAATAAAAATGCGGTCAAAAACAAGCTGAACTATATTGTCAAGACCGTCTGGAGAGTTCTCTCGCCCACATACCGTGCGGTGCTCAGAATAGAGAGCAGCCTCAGCAATGAGGGCAGAGAAAGCGCAGGCGGAGCAGGTGTCTCAACGCAAAAGGTGGAGATGATGCTCTGGCTCATGATGCGGCAGGGCGACGAGACGGTTGACGACGTGAAAAGACGTATTGTTACAACCTTACCCAAGGCAGAGGGACAGACGAGAATAATGCAGAAGGGCAACCTTTATCTTCTCACTCTTCTCAAGGATATATGCGAGCAGAACGGGATAAAATTCTGGCTGTGCGGCGGCACTCTTCTCGGTGCGGTGAGGCACAAGGGCTTCATTCCCTGGGACGACGATATAGATATAGGAATGATGAGAGAAGATGCCGAAAAGCTCAGCGACGTTATTGCGGGGCGTGATGACGTAAGGGTTGACTATGCGTTCAAGAGTCAGCGTTATCTGCGTATTCTCAAGCTGACGTTCAGCACTCCGGCACCGTTCTGGGTCGATATTATGGTTTATGATTATTCTGAGGCGAAGAAGACGGGCGACACAGAGGCGTGGGCAGTGATAAGAGAAATCCGCCGTCAGATGCGACTTGAGCTTGAAAACGTAAAGCCGCTTCTTTCACGTCAGTACATGGGCGAAGCAATAGACAACGAAAAAGACCGTGAGACGGTCGAAAAGATATTCGACAAATATGTCGCAAAGCTTCCTCCGGTACGAAAGAAGAATTCTGTTTATCGTGCGATTGACTCGCTTCAGGCGAAGTGGCAGATGATATTCGCAAAGGACATGATATTCCCGTTCGGTGAGCTTGAGTTTGAGGGCGTAATGTTCCCGGTGCCGAACAAATACGAAGAAATGCTCGAAATCCAGTATGGCGATTATATGGACCTGCCCTCGGGCTTTGAGCCGCCGCATTTCAGAGAGTATGCGGAGCTTATGCCGGGCGGCATAAAACTGCTTCTTGAGAACGGTATTATTGAAGAGGAAGATGTTTGAAATGAAAAAGTACAAAACCGGTTACACGGCGGGTGCGTTTGATATGTTTCATGTCGGGCACCTCAACCTGCTTGAAAGGGCAAAGAATGAGTGTGAATATCTCATTGTCGGCGTAACGAGCGATGATATTATTATCCGGACAAAAAAGCACATACCCATTATTCCCGAGGAGGAAAGAATGAGAATTGTCGGTGCGCTCAAATGCGTTGATGAGGTTGTGCTTCAGGATGACCTTGACAAGGTTGCCGCATGGGAGAAGCTTCATTATGACGTTCTGTTCTCCGGCAGTGACTGGCAGGGTGTTGAACGCTGGGTGAAGTATGAGCAGGAGCTGAGAAAAAGAGGAGCCGATGTTGTCTATTTCCCATATACAGATATGATTTCATCATCGAAGATAAGAGAAAAAATAGCAAATACCGAGAAAAAATAAAAACAGCCCGTCTGCATCTCAGAGGTGCAGACGGGCAGAAAGTATATCAGGGCAATGAACACGAAAATAATAGTTATATATAACATAATCGGCTTTATCGGCTCGGGCGGTATTCTTCTGAGTACCGTTGTGAGCAAAAAGGGAAACATAATGAAAACGCAGACGGCGGCAACGGCTGTTCTTTTTGTTGCCGACCTTCTCGCAAAGGGCTACAGCGGAGCAGCGCAGGACATTATCGGGGTTATCAGAAATATAACCGTCATGAAAAATATACACAAAAAGTGGCTGAGCCTGCTTTTTATTGCTTCGGGGCTTCTTCTCGGAATTTTATGCAACAATCAGGGGCTTGTCGGTTTTCTGCCGATATTCGCAAACTTTCAGTTTTCGTGCATCGTGCTGAAGAAAGATGTTGACGAAATTCTAATCAAGCTTTCGGTATGCGCCTCGAACATCTGCTGGGGGCTGTTTAATTTTCACCTGATGAATTATGCGAATATGGCGGTGAATGTTGCGATTTGCACCTCGGCGGTAATATTCGTTGTGCGTGAAATCATGAGAAGAAAAAAGGCAATATCCGAGGCGGATGCTTAACTGTTCGAGGCAGAACATTGACGACCTTATAAAGCGTGGAAAGCTCGTGCCGATAAAGGAGACGAAAAAAAGACCGCCTGTTTTATAAGTCGGATACAGATAAAAGAAGCTGGAATTAAGAGTCAAAATCAACATTTCAAAGCCACAGACCGAAGAGCGAAAACTCCCCGGTCTATTATTTTTTGTTGAAGCAGATGACACGGGGCGGGGAGAACTCCCCGCCGCTGATATTTTTTGTTAAATTATCTTTTAAAGAGATTTTTATCCTATTGCCAAATTTCTTCCTTTTACAGGACACCCTTTTATTCGGTAACTGTCAACTTCGCCGGAGAGATTTGCGGCATTTTGTCGGAGAGATTTTATAAGCAAAAATCACTGTCCGTTTCCGCCGAGCTTAATCTGAGCAATAAGCGGAATATGGTCAGAAAGCGGATATGATGATGCGACGCTCACCGAGTCTACGCTTATATCAGGACTTGCAAATATGTAATCTATCCTGCAGTGAGGGTCTTTTGAGCGAAAAGTTAAAAGCTCCTGTGCCGATAGCGAGGCTATATCAACGAGCCTTGTGCGAATCGGATCAAGCGTGTCTTTTTCCGGCGTTACATTGAGATCTCCCATAAGCACACAATTTCCGTCCGGAATATTATCCATGACTGTCTTTACGGCATTTTTCTTCTCTGCGTCGCTGAGGCCGAAATGTGAAACCAACACGGTGAGTTCAGGTTCAGCAATGGTAAGCTTCAGCAGGCTACGTGATTCATAATCACTGTCACGGCTGAGAAGATCGGGAGCGGGAATACGAATCGTTTGACAATTTTTGATTTTCAGCCGTGTCAAAACAGCGTTTCCGTATGAAACAATATTTCCAAAATCTATTGCCTTGGCGAAATAATAATAATACCCGAGCTTTTCAGCCAATATAGCCGCCTGAGCATCATAGCCCGGCAACAAGCCTTTTCCCCGAACTTCATTCAGAGCGATGATATCTGCATCAAGTGACTCCAGAAAGCTCGCAAAAGCATCATAGTCGATTTTGTCGGTAATAACATTTGAACAGTGCCTGATATTAAAGCTGACTATCTTCAGCTCGTCTGTTTGTTCGTGTTGCTGAGAAGCAGGCAGTACTCTGCAATATTTTTCTGTTATAACTGCCATCTGTGCACGGGTAACAGGGAGAGCAGAATTAAAATACCTGCCGCATAGGTCGGTGATGATACCGTTTGTATATGCCCAGATTACAGCTTTACGGTAAGCAGACGGTATACGTCCGGCATCCTTGTAATCGATATTTCCGCTCACTGCGGGAGAACCGGCATATAAATACAGTACCGAAACAAGCTGTCCACGAGACACCGTGCCGTCAGGGACAAAGAAATGTGTCGATATCCCCTGCATAATTCCGCTGTTGTATGCCCAAACAATTGCGTCCCGTGCCCGGCAGGAATTCAGAATATCGGAAAACGGCTCGCTCATACCGCAGGTATCGGGAGTGCCTGATATATTGTAAAGCACAGATGCAAGCTGTGCTCTGGTGAGCAGGGCATCGGGCATAAAAAGCTTGTCGGTAATGCCGCTGATAAGCCCCCGTTCGGCACAATACTGAACCGCATCATAATACCGTTTTCCGCTTGTTACATCAATAAAACCGTTACTTTTATCTGCTCCCGAGGCTGATGCCGGAACCGCCAGTGCAAAAGTCAAGGCACAAACAAGTAAAAGAGCCAAAATGCGTTTGATTTTCATCATAGAATTCTCCTTCCCGATGATACAGTTTTTATGTGATTATGTTCAGACATTAAATCGACTGAAATATCGCTCATTTTCGGTCATTGTATCACACATCATACCGACTTTCAAGTATTCTGTCTGATATTTCTGCGGTATAATTTATCTGTGAAGTAAACAGATATAAGTGTGTTGTCAGGAGGGATTTTCTTATGTTTTTTCCGTGACCTAAACCTAAAAAACGGCCCCCGAAAACGGGAGCCGAAACTGATAAACAAATTATCTCTTTGAGAACTGGGGAGCACGTCTTGCGCCTTTGAGACCGTATTTCTTTCTTTCCTTCATTCTCGGGTCACGTGTAAGGAAGCCTGCCTTCTTGAGGTCTGCACGGAGAGCTTCATCATACTGAAGAAGAGCTCTTGAAATACCGTGACGGATGGCACCTGCCTGACCTGTTACGCCACCGCCGTTGACACGGCAAACGATGTCGAACTTCTCAGCCGTCTCAGTGAGAGCGAGGGGCTGACGAACGATGAGCTTAAGAGTTTCGAGACCAAAATAATCGTCGATGTCTCTGTCATTGATTGTGATTTTACCTGTGCCGGCATAAACACGAACACGGGCGATTGACTTTTTTCTTCTGCCTGTTCCGTAGAAGAACGGTGTTGTTTCGTACATTACTTTAATCTCCTTTCTTAAAATTCACGCTTTTCGGGCTTCTGTGCTTCCTGCTTGTGCTCTGCACCGGCATAAACTCTGAGTCTTGTCAGAGCGTTTCTGCCGAGAACATTGTCGGGGAGCATACCCTTAACAGCCTTTGTTACGGCGAATTCCGGCTTCTCAGCCATAATCTTGTCATAACTGACTTCCTTAAGGTTTCCGATATAGCCCGAATGATGATAATACTTTTTCTGTTCAAGCTTTTTGCCTGTGAGAACGATTTTTGAAGCGTTGATGATGATAACACTGTCACCGCAATCAACGTGCGGTGTAAATGTGGGCTTGTGCTTTCCGCGAAGAAGAACCGCCGCCTCAACAGCAACGTCGCCGAGTGTTCTGCCTTCTGCGTCGAGAAGGTACCACTTGCGCTCTACTTCGCCCGCTTTTGCCATAAAAGTTGACATAACTGTTTCCTCCGTTGAATATTTTTAATGCTCGGATATACTATCACAAGTTTTTATCTTTGTCAACACCTTTTCGCCGATTTTTTAATTTAGATTTATCAATCTCACGTATACTCACTTTTTCTCGCTCGCAGATATGTTTTTCTCACTTGCGATTTTTGATTTTTCGCACTCTTCCGGCAAAATATCCTTCTTCTTTTTTCTGTCAATAATAAACTTAATGACAAACACCATTGCCGCAACGGGCAAAGCGACAATCACCGCCTTGATAACAAAGTCCCTTGGTATATATTTATATATGCTGTCGCCGAGTATTGTCAGCACAATAACTCTCGGCATTATTCCGGCAAGAGACGAAAGAAGATACACAGGATACCGGCACGAAGCCGCGCCGAGAAAGAGACTCGTAAAATCAATCGGCAATCCGGAAAAACGCATCAAAAAGAGCACGGAGAATTTATTACTTACATCTTTTTCTATTAGTTTTTTTCCGTTTTTACTCTTTGAAAGAAGCTTTTTCACCACATCTGAGCCGAGAAATTTTCCGAGAAAATAGGTTGCCGTCACCTCAACGCTTATTCCGACAAGGCTGATAATTATTGCCGTCAAGGGCGAAAACGCCGTACCGACGGAAAGATAAATAAGCGAGGCGGGTATCACGAAGAGCAGGCTTTTTAAAAAGAACACCCCGACTATCAGTGCCTCTGCCGCCAGAACACTCGGTGCTTTCTCAACGAGAGCCCTCACGTCAAGATTTGTCAGGCGGTCATAATTGAGTATGACAACCGCAAGAATCACGGCGAGTATTGCCGTTTTCGCAATCAGCAACAGTATATTTTTCTTCTTTTCGTTCATTTTTTCGTCTCCGTTTTGTCTTTTTATCGAATTATAACCGAAAGAGTCTCCCTTTTCAAGTATATAATCCGTAAAATGTGATAAATTTATAACATATCGGTTGACACGAAGGCGGACAAGTGATATTATTATCACTTGAAGTGATGAATAAATCACAAAAGGAGGTCTTATAATGAAAAAAGAGAAAAAGACGCTTTCCTACTACACTGCAAGAAAAATTGACTTCGCTCTGTTTCTGACAATGAGTGCAGGCATTATCTATATGCTGACCGTCAGCCTTTGCGGTCTGAGTATCAGCCGCATAGTCGGTGCACTGATTTGCCTGACAGTCCTTTTTACCGCCTGTGCAGACTTCTTCTTCAAAAAAGACAGAGACGATGAGCTTGCCCGCCACGATATGAGCGTAGCACGTGAAATGCTTTCAAAGTCAATGCCCTGGTTCATCATTGCCGTATCGGTTATTTTCTTCATATTTTTCCGCAGTAAAAAATTCACAGTGAGCGGATTTGACATTCTTTTGGCTGTCGTTCTTCAGCCCTCTCTTTATCTTACGGTTGAACAGGGACTTTTCCTCTTCATACACGGAAGAGAATCCTGCGCCGATACGGAGGAAAGTGAAGATGAGTGAACTGAGTACGAGAATCAAAGAGTACCGCATACGCAATAATATAAAACAGAGCGATCTCGCCGATATGGTCGGAGTGAGACGTGAAACTATTATCCGCCTCGAAAAAGGGCAATATAATCCGTCGCTCAAGCTCGCTATGGATATTTCGAGAGTGTTCTCGGCACCCGTTGAGGACCTGTTCATTTTTTCGGAATAACCGAGGCTCAGGCTGTGGACAACGGATAAATCTTCTGATATAATGTTAACGATTTGAAAGGGGTGTCTTTCTTGACTATAAAAGAAAAGGCGGAGCGTGCCGCCGTCGGTGCAACAATAGATGCATTGCTCAAATATATCGACAAAAATCCGGAGGAAAATCTCGTCAAGCTTCTCGAAAACACACAGAAGCTTCTCGGCGGTATTTTCCCCGAAAAAAATCTTGAGGCTATGAAAAACGCCGTCAAGGATAAAAACAACGTTTATCACACCTATTCGATGAATTTTATCCGTGACGTTGACCATGAAGTGTTAAAGAAAATGCTTCTTGCTGCAGGTCTCGGCGCAGGTGTTCACGGCACAAAAGAGGTCAGAAAGAACAGAGATATATATAAATGCAATATCCCCTGGCTTATTCTCATGGACCCGACAAGTGCCTGCAACTGCAAGTGCAAGGGCTGCTGGTCAGCAGAATACGGTCATCTTCAGTCCCTCTCATACGAAGAAATGAACAGCGTCGTTGAACAGTGCAGAGCTCTCGGCACCCATGTATTCATGTTCACCGGCGGTGAGCCCCTTATCAGAAAAGACGATATTTTAAGACTTTGCGAAAAATACCCCGACTGCCTTTTCCTCGCATACACAAACGCAACTCTTATCGACGAAAAATTCTGCGATGATATGAAGAGAGTCGGCAATCTCACTCTCGCCATAAGCGTTGAGGGCACGCAGGAGACAAACGACGCAAGAAGAGGTGAGGGCTCATATCAGAAAACGAAGGACGCAATGGCACTTCTCAAGGCAAAGGGCTGTTTCTTCGGCATGAGCGTATGCTACACGAGCGCAAACGTCGAATCGGTCACAAGCGACGAATTTATGGACACTATGGTTGAGCGTGGTGTTAAATTCGGCTTCTATTTCAACTATATGCCCGTCGGTCACAATGCCGTGCCCGAGCTGATACCCACGCCCGAGCAGAGAAAATATATGTATGCGTGGCTTCGTAAGACAAGGAACGGTCAGACGGGTAAGCCCCTGTTTGTCATGGACTTCCAGGATGACGGTGAATACGTCGGCGGCTGTATTGCAGGCGGAAGAAACTATTTTCACATTAACTCAGCCGGTGATATGGAGCCCTGCGTATTTATTCACTACTCCGATTCAAATATAAGAAAGAACACCATTCTTGAGGGACTGAGAAATCCCCTCTTTACAGCGTTCAGAAAAGGTCAGCCGTTCAACGAAAATCATCTGCGCCCCTGCCCGATGCTTGAAAATCCGCAGATACTCAGAAAAATCATCGCCGACACGAATGCAAAGTCAACCGACCTTGTTGAAGAAGAAACGGTGGAGCATCTTTGTTCAAAATGCGATAAATTTGCGTGCGAGTGGGCCCCCGAGGCTGAAAAGCTCTGGAACAGCACCTCTCACCCGAATCCCAAGACGCAGTATTACCGTGACACTCCGGAGGGAAAGGCTGAGCTTGCGGCAAAGGAAACCGAATAAGGCAAAAAATCACCCACTGCATAAGCAGTGGGGTTTTTAGTGCAAAAACTATATTTTAATTATGCTTCTGCGTCTTCATTTCTCATCTCGTTGAAGCACTTGCGGCAATAAACGGGACGGTCGCCTGTCGGCTTGAAAGATACCTCGTCCTCTTCACCGCACTTACTGCACGTAATTGTGAACATTTCACGTGCCGGTCTTGAAGCGGCTTTACGGGCGTCACGGCATTTCTTGCAACGCTGGGGCTTGTTCTGGAAGCCTTTTTCAGCGTAGAATTCCTGTTCGCCTGCGGTAAATACGAACTCTTCGCCGCATTCCTTGCAGATGAGGGTTTCATCGACAAATACGTTTTCCTCTGACATGTGTTTAACCTCGCTTGAAAATTTTTAACCCACAACGGATTTGCACCGTTCCATAAGTAACGCTCACTACGAGCTCATGGGCATATCTTGAGAAGAGCAGATTTAAGCTCTTCTTAATTTTTTGCGTATTCTCTGAATTGTATTATCAACGCTTTTCGGCGTTATGTCCAATACCGAAGCAATCTCGTCATATTTCTTTCCGCTGATAAAAAGCGAAAGCACCTTTTTTTCACGCTCCGAAAGCTCCTCTTCTATAAGACGGATAAGCTCCTCTTCTTTCTGACGGCTGAAAAATAAATCCTCGGGGTTGTTGCCGTCCGGTGTCTCGATTTCCTCAAGCGAAACAAGGGCATCACGGGGTATTCTCTTTTTTCTGCCGAGCGAATTAATGACCGAAATAATGCGGTTGTTCATACACACGCTCACGTATGTTTTAAATGATGCCTCCCCCTCTGTATTAAAGGAACAGCAGGCGGAGAGAAAAGCGAGCATAGCTTCCTGAACAATATCGTCATATTCGACGGGTGACGAAACGAAGCCCTTTGCCTTTTCAAGTGCGAAACTCATGTATTTGCCGGCGAGCTTCTGGAGAGCCTGACTGTCGCCGTTTCTCCATGCGATAATAAGTTCAACATCTTCACGCATACATCGCACCACCCTATATATAAGGTAAGTATATGACAGAAATTGAAAAATGTCAATATTCTGTCTGTATTTTTTATATATTTTTTGACTTATTTCTGAAAAAATTATGGATAATGCTGTAAAATAAGCAATTATACAGTCGCATACGTCAGAAATTTGTTTTTTCGGACAAAAAAGAGCAGCCGAAGCCGACTGCTCTTTTTTGTGTTTTATCAGTAAATCTTTTCGCACTCACCGCAACTGCAACAGGTGTAGCTCTTGTTGAAGAGTCTGAATATCTTGTTGAAGAATCTCTTGAAGTCGCCGAAGAATCCGCTTCTGTGGCAACCGCAATGGCACTGCTGTTTTGTGAGCGTGGCTTTGAATACGCCTGTGCCGTTCTTAATCTCAAGCTGTCCCGAAGCACTGCTGTAATTGTCCTTCGTGACATTTACCTGATATTTTCCGTCTTCCATGCTACCCTTGTCGAAGTATGCGCAACCGCTTTCGTTCGTCACACCGCTGTATGACTTTGAGTTGCCCTTAATCGAAACATTTACTCCGCTGAGAGGTGCTGAACCGTCAGTCACCTTGACAACGATGATGTCCGCCTGGGACTCAGTTGAAACGGTCCTTGAATAAACGTCGGTGCACTTCTCGCAACTGTAATTGATTATCGTAATGTCGCCGTCGATTATTCTGCTTATTTCTTTCCAGCTATGGTCAGTGGCAGGCTTTGTGTATGCGGTCCATTCGTAGCCGCACTTATTACACTTATACTTCGTAACCTCAGGTGTCGTACATTTTGCCTGTTCGACAGAAGTTACAGCCATGTTGTCCACCGTATCGTGACGCTCTGAAATGAATGAAGCCTTGAACGTGGTGTTATCAGTCAGCTCAACGGGGAATGTAACCTTTTCGCCGTTCTTGTCGAGCCATGCGTCGAAGCTGTAGTGATAAACCGTGTTGTTGTTCTTCGTTGGTTCAGTCAAATCTGTGGGCAGGTCAAACGAAACCGGGTCGCCCTTGCGGTGCTCAAGCACTGCCGTATAAAGTGTGCTGGTGCCGGAATCGTTCTTGAATGTGATATACAGCTTGGCGTAATTGTCATTTGAATCGAGCCAGGGTGTATATGTGACCGACTTCGTAACCGCAGGCACTTCATCGGGCTTATAGTTTGTCTCGCCGTCGTTCCAGCCGAGGAACTTATAGCCGACAACATACTGGTCGTCGGGAACGGTAACCTCTTCGCCTCTGACGTATGACTTCTCGCTGATGACCTTGCCCTCGCCGTTGAGGAACGTAACCTTGTAGGTGTTCGGAATGAACTTGAAGTCATAAGTGAGCGTGCAGTCACTGCTGACTGTTGCGGGCAGGGTAACTTCTTCGCCGTCAAGCTTCCAGACAACAACGTATGCGCCGTCTTCGCCCTCGATAAAGCAGTTGTACTTCGTGTAAACAGCGGAGTCAGCACCGATAACCATCTCGTTGACCGGAGTTGCGTCTGTCACCGTGACCACGACCTTGCCTTCGTCTGTTGTGTCGTAGAATACCACACCGTCAGCCGAATAAGCCGTCTTGTTCTCGCCGCCGTCGGTGTAGGTGTACTCTGTGTAAACAGTGCCGTCTGCACCCTCAACGGTCTTATTGACAGGTGTTGCGCTTGTCACATTAATTTCAGCTTTATCTTCGCCTGTTCCGTCATAGAATGTCACGCCGTCAGCCGAATATGCTTCTACGGTTTTGTCCTCACGTGCGTCCTTTGTCGGAATTTCGCCGAGACTTTCGACTATCTTTTCTTCTGTCAGTTTTTCGTTATTGACAAGCTCTATCGGCTCTTCACCCGTTGAAACTGTGTAAAGAACGGTAACAACGTCTTCCGTCTTTGTTTCTTCGCAATTTGAGCACTTATAGTGCACTTTAACCGTAGTCTTGTTGCCTTCGACAACCGGCTCATCTCTGGAAACCTCCACGAAGTCGTGACCGGGAGCCGGAATGGGTCTCGTCTTTTCATTTTCATAAGTACAGCCGTCGTTGAGACAAGTCTGCGTCGATTTTTCCACACCGTCCTGCATACAGGTAGCTTTGGTAACCGTTTCCCAATCGCTCCATGCGCTGAGCTTATGTGCGTCGGGATTAATCTCAATTTCACCGGTGTAGGTGTCTTTACAGACTGTGCAGATAAAGATTGCACTTCCCTTTGCAACGCAGGTAGCCTCTGTCAGAAGCTTAATGCGCTCGCCCTTTGTGTGAGGTGCTTTCTCGGTTGCTTTCTGTTCTACCTCAACATAATCACAGCGTGAGCATTTCTTTCCTTCGGTCTTGCCCGCCTTTGTGCAGGTCGCTTCTTCGGCGGGAAGAGTGATAATGTCGTGACCGCCGAGGTCGGCTATCTCCTTGCCCGAGCCCTCTTCAACCGCATCACAGCGTGTGCAGTGGATTGATTTTGCGCCCTTTTCGGTGCAGGTGGGCTCAGTGTCAACGGTGTAGGTTCCGCCGCTGTAACCGGGCACGGTTTCACCGGTAGGTACTGCATCTGTTACTTCAACTTCATTAAGTCCGTTAACATCGCTGAAGAATTTTTCGCCGTCAAGTGAATAGACTGTCTTTTCTTCGGACGACACTTCAGCGGTATAAACCTTGTATTCCACCGCAGTCTGACCGTCCCAGTCATGACCGAGAGCGGGGATTTCTTCTGGCTTAACATCACCGCAGATTGTACAGGTAAGCTCTTTTTCACCGATTGATGTACAGGTTGCCGGTACTGTGATTCTTTCCTTATAGCTGTGCTCTTCTATTGCGGGAATTTCGCTCTTGATTGTCTGTCCGCAGACTGAGCAGTTGTAGTATCCCTCGCCCTTGACGCCACAGCTTGCCGCAGTAATCGTCTTGACAAGTGCACCCTTTGTGTGCTCCTTATAGCTTTCACCGTAAACGGTGACTCTGCCGTCTTCGCAGTTCTTGCACTTGTAGACCGTCTTTTCGAGTGTCTTACAGGTTGCTTCTTTATGCTCAATAACCTCTTCGCCTGCCTCATGCTTGAGCATGGGGATTTCTTCTTCATAGGTTGTCGGTACATAAACCGCTACCGTGTATTCGCCCTCTGCCGCAGCCTTGAGGTCATCTGTGTCGTCACCGTCAGCTTCTTTTCTGTAGCCCTTGAGCGTCTTACAGTCCTCATCGGTGCAGGTGTAAGTCTTAATACCCTTTTCGGTACAGGAAGCTTCCTTTGTGATAACGCCGTCGTTCCATGTGTGCTCTGAGTCCTCTTTGGGAAGCACTTTTTCTTCTCTGTGCTGAGTATAAACGGCTACTGTGTATTCGTCGTCGGCTTCAGCCTTGATATCTTCTGTTTCGTCAGTATCAGTCTGCTTTCTGTAGCCCTTTAATGTACAGTTCTCGTTAGCGCATACCCAAACCTCAAGTCCGTCCTTGACGCAAGTAGCGGCATAGGACTCTTCTTCAACAAGCTGAAGGTCATGCTTGCCCGGTGCGGTAATAACGGTAACGTTCTTTCTTTCGTCGCATCTTGAGCAGTGGATTGATTTTGAGCCGTTTGTAAAGCAGGTGGGAACAACGTCGATTGTGTAGTCAGTCTCCCAGTCATGGTCTAATGCTGTGAGTCTCTGCACCTCCGCCTTTGTTCTGCCGCAGGCTTTACATTCGGAATTAAGTATCTCATCGTCAACGCAGGTTGCGGGTGTAGGCTCGGTTTCTTCGTAATCGTGCTGTTTCGCCGCCTTGTTGAATTCGTATGAGTAGCCGCATTCTTCGCACTTATAAAGGTGATAGGTAGCTTTCGTTGCACCCTCGAACGGAACCGCCTCGCAGTAGTAGCCCTCAACGTCTTTGTTCGGGGTTATCTCTTCAAAGCTGTGTGCTATCTTTCCGATAGACGTCTTGTTGATTTTTTCGCCGCAAAGCTTGCAAAGCTGATACTTGCTTCCCTCAGCAGTACAGGTTGCTTCCTTTTCGACGATGAAGCCGTCTTCGTCCGCTCCATCTGCATCAGTCTTGACCTCGTGTGTAAGCTGTGCGTATGCGGGGTCGGTGTTTTTGTCAATAAACTCATAAAGGTCGCAGTTCTTACAGGTTGTCAGCTTGTAGCCGTCTGCGGCGCAGGTGGCTTTCTGCTCTTTAACGACCTCTTCGTGACCCTTGGCGTCAATTTCAACGGTTGAATCCGCCATCATCTCACCGCATACAGCGCAGTAGTATGACTTTGCGCCCTTTTCGGTACAGGTGGGCTCCTTGTCGGTGGTGTATTCGAGCTTTCCGCTGTAGCCGGCGGCAGTCACATAAACGGGTGTTGCCTCTGTTATTTCAAGTGCCGTCTTATCTGCGCCCACTGAGTCATAGAACGTCTCGCCGTCAAGCGAATATGCCGTCTTGGTTTCTTCGCCGTCGGTGTAGGTGTACACTTTATATTCATCGCCGCCCGAAGTTTTCACGGTCTTTGCAACCGGAGAAGCATCTGTTACCTCAATTTCATTTATTCCGTTGAGGTCGCTGAAGAACTTTTCGCCGTCAAGCGAATATGCCGTCTTCTCTTCGCCGTCGTCATATATATAAATAGTATATTCTTCCGCTTTCTGACCGTTCCACTTATGACCTGTGTGCAGGAGCGTTTCTTCCTTCTGTGCGCCGCAGGCGGAGCAGGTGTAAACCTTCAGTCCGTCTTCGGTACAGGTAGCGTCAGTCGTAATCTTTCCGTCATTCCACTTATGCTGATTTGTAACCGTAAACAGCTTGGAGTCGCTGTTACCGGCAGAGTCAGTCGCCTTGATTACATATTTGCCCTCGGGGATAACGGTTGTATCCGTCTTTTCGCCGATATATATCGCCGCATATTTGGGTGTTCCCTCTTCGAGAGTAGCGTTATAAGCGTCAAGATCTGCATCTGAAATCTTATACGGTGTAAGGTCAAACTCTTCTCCGTCGAGAGTGGCGGTGACGCTGCTGAGATTATCTTCAATAACGCCGAATCTGAAGCCCTCGCAACCGGCTTCGATTTCGACAACCGGTTTCTGTGCATCGGTATAAAGTCCGCCGGTCTTGACGGTGTAGGTTTTTCCCGTCCAGTCGGTGATAACAGCCGTCAGGGCCATACCGTTTGTAAAGGCTGAGCCTGTGGGTATCTGAATGTCAAGGTTCACTGTCGGCTTTTCAAACTGAGGATATTCCTCTTTTCCGCCGGCGGCACCGTTTGACCACGTGTAAACGATGGACTTAATGCCCTCGCCCTCGCCCTTAACCGGATTTTCGTCCTTGTCGTTTTCGCCCCAGTCGCTCGCCATAATTGCGATAAGTGAGTCGGACTTGACATAAGCCTTTTCGGGCTTGCCGGTTTCGTCACTCCAGTTATATGACCTTATGGCGATTTTGCCCTCGGGCGGGTTGACGTCGATGAGCTTCGGCACGGTCGTTGTTATTGAATGACCGCACTGGCAGTACCATGTATCCACACCGTCATCTTTATAATTCGGGAGAGTGGTATGCACAACAGATTCGTCGGGGTAGGTATGCCCGACAGCGGTATAAACCGCCTTAAGCTCGATATTACCCGTAACGGTAAAAGCGGTTTTATCTGCGTCATCGACAGTAAATGTATTTGCCGGATTGTTCATATCCTCAAAGCTGCTGAGAACGTAATGATAATCGTCATCATAGCTTCTTGTCAGATTCTTGATATAAACGGGGCTTCCGTATGTGGCGGAATATGAATCATAATACTCGCCGTCATAATCATAAAGCTTGACGGTGTATTCGTTCTTAACAAAACCGAACTTTGCGACATAATAGAAATCTCTGTTATGATTGTCGCCCGGGTCGGTGAGTGTGCCTCTTGTGAATTTCAGTTCATTGCCCTCGTCGTCGGTTTTGATGTTCTTGTCTTCATCGCAGACATACCAGCCGAGGAAATTCCACGAATAGTTGGCGACTGTGGTGGGAGCTGAAACAGTGGGTGTCTTCGCCGGTGTGGCGATAGCTCTCTTATAGGTATAAGTTGTTGTCTGCTCACTGTAGCCCAGCGGATTATAAGGCTCAGCGGCGGCGCAGGAGGTCGGTGTGTACCAATGGACGTTATAGATAACATTCTTTGTACTGTAGGTTGCGACAAAGCTTTCGTCACCCGTCACCGTTTTTTCGGCATTTATTGTCGGATTCCAGCCGTTGAACATATAGTTATACTGGTCTGTTCCGTAGGGAATTGCTTTTTCTTCGCTCTCGCCGTAAGGAACAACCTTAAGCTCCTGACTGTTGATTTTGCAGACATAGGAGTTCCTAACCTTTACATCTTTTTCTGCAATATCGGTCGGTGCATCGGAGCTGTATTCATACAGCTGCTCAACCTTGTCAAGGATATGTTCACCGAATTTAATGCTCAGAACCTTGATGGCGTCGGGCTTGACAATTTTAAGCTGAGCAACTGTGAGCTCGCCCGTGTACTCCGAATATTCGCCCTCTTGCTTGACATAGATTTTGCTTCCCAATACGAAATATTTGTTTCCGTCTTCATCGGTGTAGCAGGAATAGCCGTCTTCGTTGACCTTTGCTTTGTTGAGGTTTGTGCCGATGGGATAAAGCGAAATATTGTATTCACGTGTTTCTTTGTAGAATACGGCGGTATATGTTCTGTTGCCGCTGACGGTAATATTGTTGCCCTCACCCGGAGCTAACGCATACATAACATTTTTGCCTTCCACTGTTACGGCGTTACCGTCTTCATCAGTGAGCATAATCGTGTTTTCGTCACCAACACTCGACTGCCAGCCCTTGAAAGTGTACTGGTACTGGGCACCCTCTGTTCTGTTCTTAACGATGGGGATAAGCGAATAGTCGGTCTCTTCGGGTGCTGTTGAAGTGTATGCGATAGTGTCGCCGGCGACATAATCACTCGAGCTCTGAAGCTGGTTGCCCTTATCATCTTTGAATGTGACCGTATAATAATCAAAGGTGTTGAAAGCGGCATAGAAAATTTTTGACTGTTCGCCGAGAGTGTAGCTTGTCACAAGGTCGCCCGCTTCGGGGTTAATGGCCTTAGCCAAGGTTTCAGTCCAGCCAACAAACGTATAGCCGGTCTGTCCCTCTCTTGCTCTTTCGGGCTCTTCGCCGTCATACTGCTCGGCTATTGTGTATTCCTTTAAAACGCCGTCAGAAACATAACGTGAAAGTTCATCATATTTCTTGAGCATTTTTGAGCCGTTATAATAACTGGCGTTATATTTGATTTCCGTCTTTTCATAGACAGCCCAGTATGAACAGTCACCCGAAACCGTAATTTCGGCTTTGGCGTCCTTATAGAGTATCTCGGCTGTGCCTGTACCGTAGGTAACGGTTGAGTCTGACTTTGTCCAGCCCACGAAGTTATATGAATATCCGCCATAGTTAAATGAGTTCGGGTTGGGAACGCCGAGGTCATATTTTGCACCGAGCTGAGTTTCAAGGCTCTTTTCGATTTTTTCACCGTCGTCGTTTTTGACCGGTGCTCCCGCTTCATTTAATATATAGTAGTGCTTCGTGATTTCGCACTGCTTTATGGCTTTTGAATAACAAGGATAGAATGTAACATCAGTTTTAAGTCTGTATGCCGCACCGGGATTATACTCTTTGTACTGATTTTCAATATCTATCCATTTTCCGTTTTTGGGTGTTTCGGTGGTCCAGCCGACGAATGTATAGTCATACTGATCCGGCTCAAAGCCGTTTGCCGCTGTTATTAAGGTCGCCTCACCTGCATCTGACGGCATATTAATCTCTGTCCAGTAGTCCTTTTTGTTTGTGCTGTGGTTACTTCCGCTGGGGAGTTTAAATGTTGCCGTGTACTGCTTGGCAGAAGCTCCGCTGAGGGTGTAAGTTGCAATAACCTTCATCGGCGTTGCGTCAGGAGTGTCAAGAAGTGCCGACTCGTGAGTGCTTAAAAGTGTACCTGTCCAATCCGGATGCGTAGGTGCCTCCCACACCATCCAGCCGGCAAAAGTATAAGTGCCGGAAACAGCAGATGTTTTGCCCGGATAAGCGGGGTTTGACGGCTTGCCGGCAGTGCTGATAGCTTTATCGAATTTTCCGGATTTTTCCTCTATGAGCTGACCGTCGGAGTTGTAAAACTCGATGTAGTTATCTATTGCCGACCACTGTGCGTAATATGTAACCTCGATAATGCCTGCACCCGGTTTAATTATCTGATTGATTTTTCCGGTTTCGTCCTCCGTCATTTTAGTTCCGCCCGTTTTTGCACTATACATTCCGTTGAAGGTATAGCCCGTTCTGAAGGCATTTTCGGGAGCGGCGGTAACTCTTGTACCCCATGTAAGCGTCTCCGGATCCATTGAACCGACAGGGTCGTCGGGGGTACCGAATTTTGCATTCGGGTCCCTCGTGGTTCCATCGGGCTTGTATGCGTTAAGATCATAATTGACCTTGACATCGTAGTTACTCAAAGTCATCGTCATCTTCTGGTCAGCATAGATATAGCTGCCCGAGCTCGGCTTAGTCTCAACACGCTCACGGACATACACAAGCTTTGACACTTCGCCGTTCAGATAGTCTGCCGCTCCGTTTTTGATTTCAAATGTAACTTTATCCGATGAATTTGCAGGAGCTGTAAAATAATTTGTGCCGAGGTTTGAGGTTCCTGTTTCCGAACCGGTGATGATAAATTGCGGCTGGGTTGCTCCCCATGCTACACCGTACTGGTCAGTAACCGACTTAACTGCTTTTGTGCCTTCAACCTTAACGTTGGTTGTCGATGAAGGGACTTTCTTACTCACAGCTTCATCTTCCCATGTGTTGTTTGTGGCTTTGGGGTAGGCGTCCGACGAAGAAACCTCATATTTCGCATTGAATTTATTAGAGCTACCCCATGCTTTGGTCTCCAAAGAAAACCATCCGTTCGTAGATCCAACTTCAAAGCCTTTAACGCCGGAGCTACTGACATTTGTTCCCTTCAAAGCTAATTCTTTCAGGTTATCGACACTGCTTCCGACATACAGATGGACAAAAGCTCCAACCGTTCTGCTTAAGTAGTACTTTGCACCATTATTATCTGTAATAACAACTCTTATCGGGAAAACACCCGCAGCAGTTGTGCCCTCCATAAGAGTATATGTTTCGGTGCCTACGTCCTTATCAGATGTCCAGCCGCCAGAAGTAATCGAAGACTCGCTACCCGTACCATTATTCGTCTTTCCCGTCAGAGACCACTTCATCTGCAAGTTGTCCATATCATCCGTAACTTCAAAAGTCACTTTGTAATAATACGTTCCGGCAGACATAGCCTCTGCCTTTGTGAACATCTCTGGCGTGATGACAAACATCGAGAACACCATGAGAAGTGCTAAAAGCACTGATAAATTTTTCTGCAAATATTTTTTCATTTTGAAATACCTCCTGTCTGTATTTCTGATAATATATATTAACCCGTAGGGGGATTTTGACGAATTAGCAATTAGTAATTAATAATTAATAATTGTGGGGCGCAAAATGCGCCAAACAGATGGTGTGAACAGTGGTGTCTTTCTCTGAATTTACTACCAATAATTTGTATAATTTGTGGCTAACGCAGTTGCTAATTTCAGTTTTGCTGTTTCGCCGAATTTTTTGTCGTCCTGACGATTGAGGTCAAAATTTTCATTAATTCATCGCAGTCTTTACGGACACTGTCATAAGAAGATTTGTTGATATAATTGCTCTTATATAAAATGTCAAGCCAATATCCGGTTTCTGCCGCTTCTTTGAGAGAAATCGACAATTTACCGACAAAATCGCTTCTGCTTTGAGCATAAACCGACTCGGCAATATTTGCGCCGATTGACGTGCCGCAACGAAGAATTTGTTTCGATATAACATATTCTGCTTTTTCTTCACCGAGAAATTTATATAGCTTAATTATTCTCAGAGCGAAACATTTGCTTTTTTCAAACACAACATTATTTTGTGAATTGTCAGTCATAAATAAAACCTGTTTAATTATATTCGGGCGTGGGCGAAGCCCACCCGCAATTATTAATTATTAATTGTTAGTTATTAATTTTCAAGGGGCATTATCCCATTAATAGTCAGTGTTATTATAGCATTAAAATTGCAAGAGGTCAACGATAAAATCCGGTTATATCGACGAAAAATAATTTTTGTGCATTTTCAATAATGCAGCTCTCCTCTTTTTGTTGATTATTTTTTGTGATATTTCGGATTGTGGATTTTTTGTGTCAAATTATTGCCGACATATCACGCAGATATTAACAAAATCGCCGACTTTTCGTGAATAAACCCGATTGCTTTAAAGCGATTATGGTATAACATAGGATATATTTACGGACTGATTATTATAAAGAGAGTATTCCCTCGGGAATTAAGCCGTGTGTTTTACAGTGATAACCCCGATGAGCTTTACAGAGAGCCTAAAAAAGCACTTGCGATTGCAGGTGCTTTTTTCAAAAAATTTGTTCCTGACGGAGCGAGAGAAATATCGCTTTGCAATGTGAAATACGCTGCGCATGTGAAATGTGCTTCGCACGTGACAAAACGAATTTTATTTTACCGTGCCGAAAGGCACAATTTCACTTTCTTTCATCACACCAACACCTTTTGAACAAGCAGCATATATACCGCCGTTCCCGCCGCTATGCTTAAAAGAGTATTCTTCTTCCATTTATGCAGAACGAAGATGACCGCAATCGAAATCAGCTCTGCAAGTGAGTGGTATTTCGCAAACACAGCGTCCTTTAAGCAATAGACTACCAGAAGCCCTATAACCGCATACGGAAGCACCTTGCCCAGATATGAAATAAACTCGGGCGGTTTTTTGCCCTCGGGGAAAACAATGAACGGTAAAAATCTTGTCAGCACTGTTCCAGCAACAACCACAAGAACTGTTATTATCTGCTGAGAAACTGTCATTTTGTCGCCTCCCTGTCAAGCTTGTTTCTGCCCAGTGTAAAACATAAGATGATAAGCCCCATTGCGGGAACGATAAAGCTCTTGCCGCCGAAGACGAAAAGGCATACCGCCGAACAGACCACTCCGATAACGGCGGAGCTGTGCTCCTTTGTCTCTTCCCACTGATTAATGAACATGACAACGAACAGAGCCGTCATCACAAATTCTATCCCCGCCGTGTTAAACTGAATGATATAACCGAGAAGTGCGCCGAGGGTTGCTCCGGCTACCCAGTAAAAATGATTCAGCAAAGTTACAAAGAACATAAACCACCCTCTGTCAACGTCTGCGGGAGGGGTAACCGTGCAGTTGATTGTGAACGATTCGTCGCACATACCGAAAATCAGATAAAGCTTTTTAAATCCGGTATTCTTATATTTGTCCAGCATTGAAATTCCATAGAACAAATGCCTTGCATTCACCATTAGGGTAAGGAAAAAAGCATATAAAGGATTAAATGACGTCATCAGCAGATTCACGGTCACAAATTCCATCGAGCCGGCAAATATGAACAAGCTCATCAGCATAGGGTATATAAAGGAAAAGCCCTGACTTTTCATCAGAAATCCGTAAGACATTCCCAAAAACAAAAAGCCGACGGCAATAGGCAGGGTATGCGGCAGTGCGGCTTTAAATGCTTTCAATTTCATGTTTTCTGCTCCTTTTGAAAAAACGGAATTCGTTTTTCTGTTTGACGCTTAGCGCAAAAATCAAGCTGCATATTAATTGTATGAACAGCACCGGCTGTCGCAAAACCCGTTTGCGACAGCCCTTTATTTTTCTTATTCAACCGAATAATCGTAATAGGTATCAAATCTCTCAAAAACGGAGACGCTCATGCTCTTCTTTTCCAAATCATACACTGCGCTGTGCGAGGTGCACCAAATCCCGTCCGGATTCTCAAGCTTCGGGTCAAGAAGCACCTTTTCCGTCGTCTTTTCGTCGCTCTGCATAATCTCAATTATTTCGGGGAGATGCTCTCTGCAGTTTGCATAATTTATGACATCTTCGCCAAAAACAGCGTGGTCGGAAAAACAGGTGTAGGGATTTTCGTAATTCTCACCCGGGGCATATTCCCCGTCGGTTCTGTTTGAATTTGAAAATCTGACTGAGCGCATAAGCTCTTTCATTGCTTCGGCGGAGCCCACCGAGCCTCTGTTATCACTGATCTTGCGGTTTCTTTCGATTCCCATTGAGTTATCGGGATAGGTATTTTTCTCTGTGTCGGATTTATGCAGATAAAAATTCGTCATCACCGTCTCATCTTCCATTACTATCAGCTTTTCTCCGTCCGGCATAGAGTTGTCAAATTCAACAACATAGGTTTTATCCTTATCGGTAATAAGAAAATGTGTTTCAAAGCAGTTTGGCACAAGCCCCATAACGTCACGTGTGTTCACAATATCAATATTTTTCATCAGTTCAACAGCCTCGTCTGCGCTTGCCGCATTGTCGAGCAAATATCTGACAATGCAGAGCTGAGCAACTTTGGTTTTGCCCGGATTTGTGCTCATCGTCATTCCTCCCGCATCGGCGGCATTGACACAGTTGCTTTCGACGGCAAGTCCCTTTTCATTTATACCGTCAAGTATTACGAGCGGAATAAGCTTTTTTGCGTCCTCATTAAGCCCTGACTCCATAAAATCACTGCTGAGCCACAATAAGCCGCCCGCCATTCCCACCGACGCATACCTGCCGTTTTTCGCCGTTGTTCTGACAACGATTTCAGAGGCATCACCGGCCGCAAAGTCAAAATTCCGCCCCAGGAACGTGCCCTCTTTGACAGCAGAACAGCCGCTTCTGAGAAAGTCAATATTTCCGTAGCCGGTCTCGCTGAGCAGATAGTCATAATCATATTCGTCGCAGGTGACCTCATAGAGATTGTCCGCAACCTTCACGTATTCGTCAAATTTCTGCGTGTCTGCACCGCAGGCGCACAGTGACAGTGCCACTGTCATCACAAGAGTAATTGCAATAATTCTTTTTTTCATAATCATTTCCTTTCAAAAACAACACGCCTGTCACGGCTTTTCCATCCCGTTCATTATATCGTCCGGTCTTATGCTTGTCAAGCTTTAACGCTCCGGACGGATTAAACACAGGGCATTGCGTCAATACTCCTGACGGAGATGATTTTATGATAAAAACAGCAATGTTTGACGCCCGTGAATATGACCGGCCCGGGTTTGAAGCTTTCGGAAAAAAGAACGGAATAGACTTCACTTTTTTTGAAACAAAGCTCACGAGTGACACCGTTTTGCTCGCAAAGGGCTTTGACGCCGTGTGTGTGTTCGTCAACGACACGGTTGACAGAGCCGTTATTGAAAAGCTCAGCGAATACGGCATAAAGGTCGTCGCTCTCAGGTGCGCCGGCTTCAACAATGTGGATTTGCGGTATGCAAAGGACAGGCTTCACGTTCTTCATGTGCCCGCCTACTCGCCCCAGACCGTTGCCGAGCACGCAATGGCACTGCTTCTGTGCTCAATAAGGCGGATACACAAGGCATATATCCGCACGAGAAATTTCAATTTCAGCGTAAACGACTTCACCGGCTTTGAGCTAAAAGGCAAAACCGTCGGCGTTATCGGAACGGGAAAAATCGGCAGGGCTTTCATAGATATATGCAACGGTTTTTCAATGAAAGTGCTCGCTTATGACCTCTACCCCAATGAAAACGTATGCGCCGAATATGTCACACCCGAAGAGATTTTTTCACAGAGCGACATTATATCGCTCCACTGCCCTCTGACAAAGGATAACGCATATATGATAAATGAAAAGAGCATCGAAAAAATGAAAGACGGGGTTGTTATTCTGAACACCTCACGGGGCTCTCTCATTGACACTGAAGCTCTCATTGACGGAATAAAAAGAAAAAAGGTCGGTGCCGCCTGTCTTGACGTGTATGAAGAAGAATCGGATATTTTCTTCGAGGACTTTTCCGGCCACATTGTTCAGGACGACACTCTCGCAAGACTTATTTCAATGCCGAATGTCATTGTGACCTCTCATCAGGCCTTTCTGACACGTGAGGCACTTTCAAGCATTGCGGAAACTACCTGTGAAAATATCAGAAAATTTTTCGGCGGAGAAATATGCAACGAAGTGAGCGTTTAGGGCTACTCGAATAATCCCAACCGGAAATTAAAGGAGACTGAGCATTTTTACGTGTCCGGTCTCTTTTTCTTTTTCTCTTGACAAAACGCTTTTATGGCTCTATAATATTAATTGTAATCGAACATTTGTTCTAATTTTGTGAGAGGAAGTGATTTTATGGATTCAGTTAAAACACCCCGCATAACCAAAATTGAAAGAAGTGAAGAGAAAAGCGAAAACGCATACCGGCTTCTGTTCAACTGGAATGACTGCGTGGCGGAATGTGAAAAAGAATACGTTGAAAGAGCAAGGAAAATAAAGCTTCTCGGGATTATGAAAAAGGTCATCGAAAACGAACTTGACGAGGGACAGAGAAAAATTTTGAAAATGAAATACGCCGACGGAAAATCTGCCGAGGGCATCAGCCGTGAGCTCGGTATGAGCCCGAGCTCGGTGCTGAGAAATCTTAAAAAATCAGAGAAAATAATCGGCGCATACATGAAGTACGCCGTTGTTTTTTCCGACCTCGGAATGAAAAACGACGAAAAACCGCTCGACGTCAGAATGGCAATAGCAGATTTAATGCTCGAACACGCCGGAAAAGACGAAATCGGCGCACGTCTTTCAAAGTCAAGACGCCGTGCTCTGATTTCACCGCAGAAAGCCGCGCTTTGCACGGGAATAACCGAAAAACGCATTGCCGAGATTGAAAAAACGGGGCTTCTCAGCGTGGGAGAGCTTAAAAAGCTGACGTCATTCTATTCGGTCAGCGCAGATTACATCGTTTTTGGTGCTGAGTAAATAAAGAGGAGAGAAAAATGGGTGATTTAAAGGAACTGAAGAATACATACGATAATTGCATAGAAATACAGAAAAGCGTAATCAAAAAGAACCGCCTTAAGCTCTGCAGGGCTGAAAAAAACCGTGACTATGAAGAAATGCGGCGACTGCGATATGTTCTCAACATTCTTTACGATGAAAAGACGGAGCTTGAATATCTCGCTCTTTCGCTTGAAAAATATGCCTGATTCTGTATTTCAAAAAGGGGCTGTCGAATTTAGATGCCGAAATCGTATTTTGCCCCGACGGCGCACCGTGACTCGAAAAATCCGAAACACGCCTTAAATCGGCACTTTTGCCCATTTACTGCGTCATCGGTCATCGAAAGGCGCAAGCCTTTCTCTTCCTCTTCCTTGTAACTGAACAAAATTGCCTGATTTAAGGTCGAAGATTTTATCTTGAGCAGA
>JAZUDT010000055.1:0-17774 GCA_045639785.1 Acutalibacteraceae bacterium
GAGCCATATTTCACAATTTGCGTGAGCAAAATATTTCACATCGGCGTCAGCCGATATTTCACTTTCCCGATTGAAGTCGCCTCTGCGGGGCTAAAAATCTCTTTTGTCTGCCAAGACAAAAGAGATTTTTTACAACGAAATAAATCCCTGACGGGATTTGTGAAATACACTTCGTGTGTGAAATACGCCTTCGGCGTGTGAAATGCGCTACGGCGCATGAGGGGATTTATTTCATTTCACATTCGAGCAAAGCGAGAATATTTCATAATGGCGTCAGCCATTATTTCACATTGGCGAAGCCGATATTTCACCTTAAAAACATAGATTTACGTTATACTTTATCCTGAAAGGCGGTGTTTGCTGTGGCTGAATCGAAGCTGCGTGATTTATCTATGGATTTTGCGGTCAAAGTCTTAAAGCTATGCGGCAACATAAAAGGACATTTTTCCATTACAAATCAGCTTGAACGCTCGGCGACCTCAATCGGCGCAAATATTCACGAAGCAAACTATGCTCAAAGCAAAGCCGACTTCATAGCTAAGCTTCAAATCGCCTTAAAAGAATGTTACGAGACTGAATACTGGTTGGGTTTGTTCGTCAAATCCGGGTTGCTTGACCGTGATAATGCCAAGAAAATATATAATGATTGCGGTACGATACGGAGATTGTTGATTGCTTCTATAAACACCGCAAAGGAAAACAGCAAATGAAAAAACTATTTGGAAAACGAACTGAGAAAAGTATTGCTCCGTCAATGCCTGCATGGGAGGATATTGTGACTGCTATGTACAATAAAGGTCTTGACGGTTGGTCTGATGAAATAGTACATGTTATGTATAATTCCGACAATACGAAACGGTTTGTTATTTTGAAAAGTGAACGTGGTTATTATAAGTACGTTTACGAGATTCTTTATCAATTTGACGAAGAAGAATGGATGTATATAGGTAGCCAGCCCGAAGCACTTCCGGCAATGTGGGAACCGACCGGTAGCAGTAGTTTGTCACTATTTTCCGACATAGACGAAATAATAAAAGCTGTGAAAGCATTGCCTGAATACAGATTACACTTTTCAGCAGAAAAATAGAGAATGTATTTATGTATACTTTTCCGCTTTTTTAGCTTAAAAATAAACCTTTTGGTCATTCTTAAATCTTTTGTTGCAAAACCAATCACAGCCATATCCGGACCGGATATGGCTGTGATTTTTATAATGTTAATATCAATCCGTGATTTCGGCAAGGTCGAGCGTAACCGTGCTGAGAATTTCATGCTCTCCGCTCACTCCGGAATAAATCGTAACAACTCTGAGGCTGTCGGGATTAGTCTCGGCGGCGGGAGAATTTGCAAGGCAGAGAACGGCATAGTTTGTACCGGCAACAACCTGAGTGCCGAGGCAGGCAACGGGCTGATAGCTCGTACCCATAACTCCGCTGAGCACCTCGTCGCACAGAGCCTTGACATCGTCGCTGAGAACAACGTCATTAAATTCGGTGTTCACCGTCCAGCCGCCCGAAAGCTCTTCTGCGTCGTCATCGTCATCGTCGTTATCATCGTTTGAGGTGAAGTCTGCAAGGTCGAAATCCTCAACCTCCGTAATCGTCGCCTTTTTGCTGAGGTCTTCATAAATAACCACCGTTTTAAGAGCGGCGACTGCACCCGGGACAACTGCCTTTCCGAGGCAGAGAATTGCATAATTTGTACCGGCGACAACCTGACTGCCGAGATATGCAACGGGAGTAAATTCCATTCCCGTATATTCCGCTGTGGCAGAATCAAATGCTTTCTTTACGTCATCGGGAAGCTTTGCCGGAGCATTATCCGTGCACACGGTAAAGCCTCCCGTGATAACTGCGTCTTCGGTCTGTGCCTGAGATGTGCTCTCTGTCTCCTGAGTTTCTGTGGGAGATGTTTCTTTGTTCTCTGTGCCGTTTCCGCAGGCGGCAAATGCCGTCAGCATAACAGCGGCAAGCATAAGCGCAAGTATTTTTTTCATAGTGTTCCTCCGTTAAATTTAGTATTAACCGCCGGATAGGGTGACTCGAATAATCCGAACCGGCTGATTACGTAATAATTATATAAGAGACGCTGTGCTAAGTCAATATATTAGTTTTTCTCTTCATTATATTGTTCGCTTTGTCTTTGCCGCTGTTTGCATCACTCTGAGCTTACTCCCTCTTTTCGCTGACTATCGAATAATAAGCGTTTGAGGTTACTTTATAGAGTGCGGTGTAGAAAAGACCGAACAGCAGGAAAACGCATACCGTGACAATAATCACAAATCTGAGATTGTTGATATGGAAAAGCATTAGAAGCTTCCATATCGGCGGAAAAGCAAAGCACAGATGAATGCCGGAAGTAATAAGCGGTGCAAAAAATACCGTGAGCGTCTGTGAATTAATGCTTTTTGTAATATCCTTTTTCGTCATTCCGACATTTCGCATTATATTGAAGCGTGCACAGTCCTCATAGCCCTCGGATATTTGCTTATAGTATATTATCATCGCCATTGCAAAGATGAAGACAATGCTCAAAAGTATTCCTATGAAGAACAGACCGCCGTATGTCATATAGAAATCCTCACGCTGGAGATAAAGGCAGTCCGACGAATATGAGTAACCTCCGTGACTGTTTTTCAGAAAATCAACACTCAGCAGTCCGTCTCTCTGCTTTTTAAATACATCGGTTATTTTTTCGGTATCACCGTCAATATCATAGCCGAAATAAAATACCAGGTCGAGCATTCTGTCTCCGTTAAAATCCTTAAGACTGTCAAGAGCCTCTATATCTGAAAAATCGGATATGACAAATATGAGTGACGGGATAATGCCCACGTTTTCGCTGTCGAGACTGAACATTTCATCGAGCTTTCCGACTATTTTCAGCTCAACGCTGTCCATTTTCAATTTATCTTCGTCATAAGAGCACCTGAGCGGATAAACCATCGCCTCGCCTTTATTGAGGTTTAGGCTTTTGTTCATCACGCGGTTATAATCGGACTGATTGATGAAATATACGTCTCTTAAATTGTCGTAAACGATAATACCGTTGACCACCCTTGAGGAATCGGGATTGATTTCATCTTTTTCAATAAGTCCGACTATTCTCGAAAAGCGGTATTCGGAGACTTTCTTCGGGGTGACTTTTTCCTCTTTGAAAATGCGGTCATAGTTTTCTCTCATGGCGGAGAAATGCGCATCGTCCATATTACCTATATCGTGAAGATAAGCCGAAATCTGATTTTCGTCTTTGAATCTGCCTTTTATTGCGTCATCTGCGCCGAAATAGAGACTTGCGGAGGAGGCTATCATAACGAGAACCATTGTCGAAAGAATGCAGATTGAAGCAAGCCCCGCCCCGTTTCGTTTCATTCGGTAGGTCATTGATGAAACTGAGACAAAATGATTCTTTTTATAGTAGTATTTCTTATTTTTCTGAAGCACTCTGCACAGCGCGACCGAGCCTGAGATAAAGAGCATATAAGTTGCGATGATAACCATTATTACCGCCACTAAAAAACTGCTGACAGCATCAAGCGGTGACTTTGTGAGTAACGCTATAAGGTATGCGGCAATAAGTATCACCGCACCGATAACCGCAACAACCCAATTTGCTTTCGGTGCTTTCTCTCCCGTTCTCTCATTTTTCATAAGCTCAATGGCGTCGGTTTTTCTGACCTGAATGAGCGATTTGAAAAGCAGAAGCAGAAATATTATCGCAAAGATAATGAGCGTGAATTTAACCGATGCAAGAGATACGCTGAACGTAAAGCTCGTTTCCGAGCGCACTATATACAGCAGTGTTATTTCGGCAAGCTTTGAAAGTATAATGCCGAAAAAGAGCCCCGCCGAAAGACTTATGACGCATACCGCAAGGGCTTCGCAGAGAATAATGCGGCTGATGCCGGATTTGTCCATTCCGAGAATGTTATAAAGCCCGAATTCTCTGTACCGCCGGCGTATGATAAACGAATTTGTATAAAAAAGAAATATCAGAGAAAACGCCGCAACGACAAATTTGCCCATTGACAGAATGACGCTGAGACTTGAGCCGGCACTTACCGACTTCACGGCAGGGGAATTGCTCAGAAAATCAATAATATAATTTATCGCCACACAGCCGATACACGAAATGATATACGGCACATACAGCTTTGAATTTTTCTTTATGCCCGTAAAGGCAAGGCGGGGAAAAAACATTCCTCTCATTTGTCCTCACCGCCCGTCGCAAGCATTGTCAGCGTATCGGATATTTTCTGATACATACGCCCGTCGGTGTCCCCGCCCCGATAAATCTGATGAAACACCTCGCCGTCCTTGATAAACAGCACTCTGTTTGCACTGCTCGCCGCCTTCACCGAGTGCGTGACCATGATGATAGTCTGTCCGATCCTGTTTATGTCGCCGAACAGCCGCAGAAGCTCATCGGTCGATTTTGAATCAAGTGCTCCCGTCGGCTCGTCGGCAAGAATCAATTTCGGCTCGGTTATCAGCGCACGGGCGACCGCCGCTCTCTGCTTCTGCCCGCCCGATATTTCATAAGGGTATTTTTTAAGTATATCCTTTATTCCGAGTCTTTCGGCTATCGGCACTATTCTTTCTCTCATTTCCTTATAGCTTTTTCCCGCAAGCACAAGAGGAAGATAGATATTGTCTTCAACGGTGAACGTGTCAAGAAGATTAAATTCCTGAAAGACAAAGCCGAGATTGTCACGCCTGAACGATGCCATATCCGATTCCTTTATTTCGGCAAGGTTTTTACCGTCGAGCACAACTCTGCCGCCGGTAGGTCTTATCAGTGCGGCGAGAATATTGAGAAGAGTGGTTTTGCCTGAGCCGGATTCGCCCATGACGGCAATATACTCTCCCCTCTCTGCGGTAAAAGTCACATTTTTCAGTGCCTCTACCTTGTTCGAGGTCAGTCGTGTTGAATAGGTTTTTTTGATTTCAGATACTTCGAGATAACTCATTTTTCATTTGCCTCCTTTACTTTTGCACTCAGATTATAACAAAGCGGAAAACTTATCGCCATTTCTTCGGCTTACATTTCCCGCTGAAAAGCTTACAATATTGTAAGTTTTATTATTCTCTTTCCGATTTTTAACTTGTGATGTCAAGACAGATTTTCGTGCCCTCGGGCGATGACTGAGCCGAAATGCCCACACCGAGATTATCGCACACCCTCTTGCAAAGATAAAGCCCTATTCCGCTTGCGCTCTTGTCGCCTCTTCCGTTAATTCCCGTGTAGCCGTTTTCAAATATTCTCGGAATATCCTCGGGTGCAATGCCTATTCCGCTGTCCTCAATAAACAGTTTTTTACCCTGTGCATATATACGTATGCCGCCCTCACGGGTATATTTTATTGCATTTGAAATAAGCTGTTCGAGCACGAAGGAAAACCATTTTTCGTCAGTGACGAATGAAATACCGGTCTCATCATATTCGAGGCTGAGTTTTTTGCTTATAAAGTCGTTTGCAAATTTTCTGACTGTATTTTTAATCATTAAATCGAGCGCATACTCATTGAAAACATAGTCGGTCGAGGGTGAATCAAGGCGCAGAAATGTCAGCACCATTTCAACATATTGCTCTATTCTGAAAAGCTCCGATGTCAGGCGTCGTGAAAGCTCGCTGTCTTCATTCTGAAGCGTAAGCTTCATAGAGGCTATCGGCGTTTTTATCTGATGCGCCCATACGGTGTAGTACTCCGTCATATTTCTGTATCTGACGGCAGACGCCGTTTCACTCTTTTCAAGCTCATCTCTCAAAAGGGCTATAATTTTAAGATAGTCGCTGTCGATAATGCCTTTTTCTTCAGGAAGCTCGGATATGAGAAAGGAGCGCATAACCGTCAGATTATCAAGCTCTCTGTGCTTTTCGGAAAATGAGCGAAAATCAATAATCATATAAAGTATGCCCGAAATAAAGCAAAGGACAGCAGGATATATCACCGCAGGAAGCGGCAGACGAAAAAGCATAAACGAAAGAGCGAATATTACAAAAAACAATAAAAGCAATATCAGCGTTTTTATTTTCAGCCTTAAATATTCAAAAAACAGTTTCATTTGTTCTCCTGTTCGATAATGTATCCGACACCGAATTTTGTCACTATAAAATCTCTCAGCCCCGCCGTGTCAAGCTTTTTGCGCAGTCTGTTCACGTTCACGCTCAGCGTATTTTCATCGACAAAGCTGTCCGTTTTCCACAAGGCCTCCATAAGCTTTTCACGGCTGACAACTTTTCCTTTGCTCTCAAGAAGAGTGAGAAGTATTCTGTATTCGTTTTTTGTCAGCTCAATTTTTTCATCACCGAAAATCAGAGTATTGTCCGCTGTATTGAGAAGAGCTCCTCTGTGCTCGATAACCGACGAGCTGACGGAAAAATCGTATGTTCTTCTCAGCATTGCCCTGACCTTTGCCATGAGCACACCCATATCAAACGGCTTTGTGATAAAGTCGTCTGCGCCCATACTCATAGCCATAACAATATTCATATTGTCGCCCGCCGACGAAATGAAAATAACCGGCACCTCTGACACCTTGCGTATTTCGCCGCACCAGTAGTAGCCGTTGAAAAACGGAAGTGAAATATCCATTAAGACTATGTGAGGCTCCCACTCGGCAAAGGTTTTCATCACACTGCGAAAATCGGTGACGGTCAGACACTCAATGCTCCACGTCTTCGCCTGAGCTTCAATAGCACTTGCAATACCCTCCTCGTCTTCGACAATAAGCATACGGTAGTTCATTTTATCCCCTCTTTCGCTGATATATTAACACATATTTTTTTCTCTGTAAAGAAATAAAACCGATTTCCCGTACTGTACCATAAAGCAGTCCGGTGCGGTATTTTTTGTTGACAGTCGCAGAAATCTGATTTAAAATGTATCTATCTCATATTTAAGAGGTGTCATAAATGGTCTCATACTATCCCGATTTTTTCAATGATGTTTTCGGTCCCGTCATGCAGCCCGGCTCAAGCTCGCACACGGCAGGACCTTGCCGCATAGGCTTTCTCGCCGGAAAGCTCGTCAAAGGAAAGCTGAAAAGCATAACTGTTGAGCTTGATAAGGACGGCTCGTTTGCCGGCACCTTCGGTCACATGAGCGAAGACCTTGGTATGCTCTCGGGGGCTTTCGGCTTTCTGCCCGATGATGAGAGAATGTTTGAAATAAAAAATATTCTCCGCCGTGAAAACATTTCGTTTTCATTTGATTTTGTCTCCTTTCCGAAAGGCTCACACCCAAACGCAGTGAAATTCATCATGACCGACTGCGACGGCAACGTGACGACGCTCTCGGGCAATTCAACCGGCGGCGGAATGATTGAGACCACTCAGATAAACGGTATAAGCTATCGCTTTTTAGGCGATTCATATTTATTGTGTCTCATATCGGACGAAAGCTCGGAGATTAATAAAGATTTACTGCCTGACGCTCTTATTGAAGAGGAGCTGTGTAAAAACGGAAAAATGTATTTTATCAGAAGCGAAAACGAAATAACCGATGCCGAAAAAGCATTCGGCGGCAAGGCTGAGATTTTATTCTCTCTGCCACCCGTTCTTCCCGTTGTTTCTCTTTCGTCAAGACAGCAGCAGCTCTTCAGCGACTTTGCTTCATGGACGGAATACTCCCGTAAAAACGGTGTTTCTCTTTCCGACGCCGCTGTTGAATATGAAAAGCGTGCCTCAGGACTTTCACGTGAAGAAATAACCGAAAAAATGAAAGAACTGCGTTCATATATGAGAAAGCAGACAGATGCTGTGTATTCGGACGAATCAAAGCTTTTTGAAAATCCGTTTACGGGCTACCACTTCAGAGACTGGGAAAAATATTCAAAAACGCATACCCCGCTGTGCTCGGGTGTTTCCGCCCTTTCGCTTCACTATGCTTTCGGCGTTCAGGCTCAGTCAATGGGCGTGAAGCTTGTCCCCGGACCTATGGGCACGGGCGGAGGCTATCTTTATTCGGCTGTGCGGGCAGTCTGTGAAACTCACGGCTACGGTGAGGAAAAAGAGCTTGAGGGGCTTTTTGTTGCGGCGGCTGTCGGTGCGATATGCTACACGAGAACGAACCCAACCGGTGAAATAACCGGCTGTACCGGCGAATGCGGCGTATGCTCGGCAATGGCGTCTGCGGCAATTACCCACATCGCCGGCGGCACTCCGGAGCAGGTTGAAAATGCGGCGTCTCTCGCTTTGCAGGCGGCAATCGGCTGGCCCTGCGACCCCATACCGGGGGCGAAAAATCAGCCCTGCATAAGCCGTGTATGCACGGCAGTCATCATGTCAACCGTTTTTGCGGATTTGGCTCTTTCGGGCAAGGATGCGGTTATTCCGTTTCACGAGGTTGTCGATGAAATGGATAAGCTCGGCAGAGAAATGCCGCCCGAGCTTAAATGCACCTCCTGCGGCGGTATGTGCGAAACACCGACGGGCATACGGTGCAAGGAGGCTTTCGCTGACTGGCACAAAAATCAGTAAAATTTTGAACATGAAAACACCCTCAGTCTCTGAAAGGCTGAGGGTTATACTTTATTATGATTATCACAGAGCGTTAATCATCTGCATAAGCTCTGTCAGATAAGGCAGAGCCGCTTTGTTCGGTCTGAGCACGTTGCCCATAAGTGCCATGTGTGAGCCGTTATAAGTTTCAAATACGTTATACACGCCCTTTTCAAAGCCGGAGGAAGCAAGTGAGATTGACGGTGCCGAGCCGACACTGTTATATTTTTCCTTTGACGGAGCAATTTCGGAAACAGTATTCACTATTCCGTCATTCTTCTGCCACTTTTCGTCAAGAACAATGCCGCCCGCCGAAACGGTGTTCGTTCTTCCCACTATATTTGAAAACGGATAGAAAGCAAAATCGGCAACGGACAAATCGCCCACCTGATATGTACCGTCCTCAGACGGCTTTGTCGCACAGTGCGGAACGGTGAAATAATACACACTGCTCACCGTATATATATCCTCAAACATTTTGTCCGCATTGTCGGGGTTCATATCATAGAGAGCTGTATCCGGGTCGGCAACCTCTCCGCTTGTGGCAAACTGCAACACCTTCGACGCCGCACCGATAACTCCGCTCACCGCTTTTTCAGCCGCTCTGCTCATCGGAAAAGCGTCGCAGACAGCCTCGCTGACGGCATTCAGCTCATCACCGACAGCCTGATTGTTCATCACGAGGGTTGTCCCTCTGAATGTGCCCGCAAGAGAAGTGACGGAATAAATCCAGTCTCCCTTTCCTCCCCTGAAAAAGTCAGAGAGTGTGCCGTCCTTTGTGCTGTTTATCTCTTCCTCTGCGCCGTATTCGAGTATCGACGCAAAGAGGGCACACGTCGGGCCGCCGAAGGAATGGTCGATAATATTTATCTTATCCTCATCGCTCCATTTTTCAATGAGAGCCTTGCCCGAAAAGTCCTCGCCATAGCGTTCATGACCGTATTTTTCAGAGTGCGCCTCGCCGTAATCGACGACCTTACCCGTAAGCTGTGCATACAGCTCGCAGGCTCTGTCCCACGCGCTTCCCGTCGGGTCAACCGTCGCCGCATGAGCGGAAAATCCGCTTTTATTCATGCTTTCCATCATATCTCCGGTCATAAAGCCCCAATAGGGAAGAGTTTTGTTCCCCTCGTCATATTCGCCCCAGCCCCAGAAGCCGCATACGAAAACGTAATTGTAATCGGTTTTCTTTTCCGCCTGAGCAAGCTCAATGCTCTTTCCCGGCATATTGAAGCCGAGAAGAGAAACAAGAGCCATAAACACGGTGAAGGTCTTTGAGAAAATCAGTGTTAAAAAGTCCATTTCTTTCACCCGAAAATTTCTTTCTTATAAATTTGCAATGTTACCATATTGTCTTTTCGGCAATGTCCTTATTCGCAAGAGCAATAAACTCGTCAATTCCCATTGAGCCGATGTCTCCCTCGCCTCTTCTTCTGACCGAGACCGTGCCCTCTTCTGCTTCCTTGTCGCCGACAACAAGCATATACGGAATCTTCTGAAGCTGTGCCTCACGAAGCTTATAGCCGAGCTTTTCGCTTCTCGTGTCAACCTCTGTTCTGAGTATTCCCGCTTTCAGAAGCTTTGCTTTAACTGCATTGCAGGCTTCCTGATGTCTGTCCGCTATCGGGAGTATGCGCACCTGCTCGGGAGCAAGCCAGAGTGGGAACGCTCCCGCATACTTTTCAATAAGAAGTGCAAGCGTTCTCTCATAACAGCCAATGGACGTTCTGTGAATAATATACGGATTTTTCTTTGAGCCGTCGGCGTCAACATATTCCATACCGAATTTCACGGCGAGCATCTGGTCAATCTGAATCGTGATGAGCGTGTCCTCCTTGCCGTGCACATTCTTAATCTGAATGTCAAGTTTCGGACCGTAAAACGCCGCTTCACCTATGCCGATTTTATACGGAATTTCAAGGTGGTCGAGAATTTTTTTCATTATTCCCTGAGCCTCATCCCACTGCTCCTCGGTGCCGATATATTTATCTCTGTCGTCGGGGTCCCACTGTGAGAAGCGATATGAAACATCTTCATAAAGTCCGAGCGTTTTAAGCATGAATATCGCAAGCTCAAGACAGCCCTTGAACTCGTCCTCAAGCTGGTCGGGGCGGCACATGAGATGTCCTTCGGATATGGTGAACTGTCTCACACGGATAAGACCGTGCATTTCGCCCGAGGCTTCATTTCTGAAAAGCGTTGATGTCTCGTTGTAGCGAAGAGGAAGGTCACGGTAGCTTCTCGCTCTGTTGAGATATGCCTGATACTGGAACGGGCAGGTCATGGGACGAAGGGCAAAGCACTCCTTTGTTTCGTCCTCGGGGTCACCGAGAACAAACATTCCGTCAAGATAGTGATCCCAGTGTCCCGAAATTTTATAAAGGTCGCTCTTTGCCATGAACGGCGTTTTTGTGAGAAGCCAGCCCCTCTTCTGCTCCTCGTCCTCAACAAAACGCTGAAGAAGCTGGATAACCCTTGCGCCCTTGGGGAGCATTATGGGCAGTCCCTGACCGATAACATCGCTCGTTGTGAAAAGCTCAAGCTCTCTGCCGAGTTTATTGTGGTCTCTCTTTTTTGCTTCTTCTATTCTCGCAAGATGCTCTTCAAGCTGACTTGCTTTCGGAAAAGCAACGCCGTAAATTCTCTGAAGCATCTTATTCTTTTCATTGCCTCTCCAATATGCGCCCGTGCAGGACGTGAGCTTGAAAGCTTTTACACGGGACGTGTCGGGAATATGGGGACCGGCGCAAAGCTCGGTGAAGTCGCCCTGCTTATAGAAAGAAATCATTTCTCCCTTTCCGGCGTGCTCCTTTACAAGCTCGACCTTGTAAATTTCTCCGAGCTTTTCATAGTATGCGACAGCTTCCTCGGGGCTCATTTCAAATCTTTCGAGAGCCAAGCCCTCTTTGACGATTTTTTTCATTTCGTCCTCGATTTTTTCAAGCGTTTCCTGCGTAAAAGGTGTATCGCAGTCAAAGTCATAATAGAAGCCGCTGTCGATTGACGGACCTATTGCAAGCTTTGCTTCGGGGAAAAGTCTCTTGACCGCCTGCGCAAGAATGTGCGATGCGGTATGCCAGAACGCTTTTAAGCCGTCGGTATCGTCCGAGGTAAGAATTTCGACCTCGCAGTCCTTTGTCAAAACGGTTCTCAGATCGCAGGTTATGCCGTCAACCTTTGCAAGGCAAGCCGCTTTAAAGAGACCTGCGCCGAGGCTTTTGGCTATTTCCATAACGGATACGCCGCTTTCAAATTCACGAACATCGTCACGAAGTTTAACTTTAATCATTGTATATATCTCCCTTAAAATAAATTGCAAAAAAATAAAGCTTCACCCCAAAATATGGGGTGAAGCGAAAAAACTGCTCCACGATTCCACCCGTATTCGGTCAAAAAACCGCACTCATTTCACATTAACGCAGTGTCACGTCCGGCCTTAATCTAAGCTTTCGGCGGCTCTCGGGAGGGGTAAAAATACCGTTTTCACAGTGCTCTCTCAGCTCTGAGCACCTCTCTTTGGTGAAAAAACCGGTGTTTTCTTCTCCGTCAGCGATTTATTTTATTGCTGATATACTATCACAGTTGTTTCTGTTTGTCAACGGGAATAAGGTCTGTTTTTGTGCGTTATCTGATTTTGATACCGTAGATTTTTGAGAAAGAGCCGTATATCCTTTCACCCGATGAATATTTGTATGCTCTGACCTTGAAATACACCGTCTTTCCGCTTGCAAACTTACTGCTTTTATATGAAAGCGTTTTTGTCGAGGCAAGCTTTTTGTATGTACCCTTTTTTGAAGATGAATAATAAATCTCATACCCCGTTACACCCGTAACGGCTGAATAAGTGAGCTTGACACTGTTTTTTGAAGCGGATGAGACACTGACACCCTTGACGATTTTCGGCGTTATGCTGTATTTGAGCTTAACGCTTCCCGAATACTTGCCCTTAAAGGTTATTTTGACCGTGTATTTCCCCGGCAGCTTGCTCGAAGAATCGGAATATTTAACTGTAAAGTCAGTGTCCTTTACAAGCTTGTTTTTGCCGGTGTCCGTCACAGTGACAGACGGCTTTCTGACCTTGCCGCTGTAGAGGTAGCTCGCACACGAAAGCTCTGTTTTCTCAATCGCCGCCGTCTTTTTGGTTTTCCTGACCTTGCCGCATACCGCACACTCCTCAGAGACCTTGCCGCTTTCAGACACGGTCGCCGCCTTGATTACTCTTTCATAATAGCTGTGCCCCGTTGCGGCTTTATTATCCGAGGTAAAGCTGTCGGCGCATACCGAGCAGGTGTGAAGAGTGTAACCCTTTTTCGTGCAGGTCGGCTCTATAACGGTAACCGAATAACTGTGCCCCGCCGCCGGAATTTCGGCTATATCGGTTTTTTCATCGCATACAGAGCAGTGACGTGATGAGCTTCCGCTTTCGGTGCACGTGGGCGCAACATCTGTCACACGCTCAGAGCTGAATCTGTGCCCCGCCGCAGGTATAACCGTCTGCGCCGTCAGCACTGCGTTACATTCCGAGCAGTGAGAGCCTGCGGTCAGTCCCGTTTCTGTGCACGTGGGCGCAACCGCCTCATCTGTCACGGGGGTATGAATATGCAGCTTTTCCCAGCACGCATACATAATAACCCGGGCGTTGTTCTTCTCAATATCGGGGCAGAGCTGTGTCGGGCGAACGGTCGAATCGTTCTGGTCTATCACCGTGCCGCCGACCGGCTGATTGCTCCAGCCGGTGAATTTGTAGCCCTCCCTCTTCAGAGAGAACGTCGAAGCGTTATAAAGTCCCGCAGATTTTGTCTTGTTATACACCCACTCAACGCCGACCGGCTCTTTTGTTTTCAGCTTCAGAATATTGCCCGTATTTTCATCAAGGCAATACTTTGTCGAGTCAACTGTGCCGCCGTTTGCGTTGTAGCCGACTGTGAGAACATTCAGCTCCCACACCGCCGTCAGAACGGTCGTACAGCTTCCGTTTTTAATGTTCGGCTCAATCACCGACGCCGTAAGCGACAGGTCATTCTGCCCAAGCACTGTCGAATACTTATTCTGCCAGCCGACAAAATGACTGCCCGTTTTGCTCAGTCCGAATGAAGTGTAATCCACGAGCCCGTACTGTTTTGTCAGATCATAAGTCCATTTATCGTTTACTGCTTTTCCGTCTTTAGTGCAGATTAAATCAGAAATAATCGTATACGTGTCCGAATTGATACAAGTTTCGCTCGATTTATAGTTTACCGTAAGAGTTTTGCTTTTGTCGCTGTATTTCGGGCGGACAAAGGTTGCACCGTACTGTGCGTAATTCGTCGCCGATTTATATTTGCAATAGACGACCTTGCTGCTTGTCCAGAAAGCCGAGCCGGAGCCTTTTCCGCTGAAATTTCCGTTGTATGCGTAGGTTGAGTCTGCCATTATGGCGACGTGGCTCGGGCCGTAAAAGACGAGGTCGCCCGCTCTGGGAGTATCGACAGTCTTTGCACCGCAGGCAATAAGAGCATCGTGAAAAGTTGAAACACGTCCGCTCTCGGGGATAACGTCTATGCTTATCCCCGCTTTTCGGGCGCAGTTGTAGACAAAATCGGCGCACCAATGCTCGGTTGCGCCAAGCTGAGCACCCGTCTTTGAGAGATTTGCTTTTGCCACGCTGACAATATCCATCGCCTGATTGCCCGTCAGAGAATCCGCACCCGATATTTTAAGAGTGCAGTTTGCCTGCGCATAAAGAAGCAGTACTGTTAAAGCGGTCAGAAGCGACAGAAAAAACGACAGCGTTTTTTTGTATATGCTCTTCATGTTCCTCTCCCGTGAAGATAAATTTTTCCATATAATATTTGTATTATACCGCTTTTTCGACAAAAAATCAATGAATATGTGCAAGTTTGGACAGAAAATGTGGTGAAGTGAGGCAGAGAGAAAAAATGCAGACGGTCAGACAAACATGACCGCCCGGATGAACAGATATATGTGCATTTTTATACACAAGCACTACTTTTTGAATACAAACAAGTACTCGTGAGCTATCAGCAGAAAATTATACTTTATGCTGTTTGTTTTCCAATACCCTGTTGCTTTGCAATTATGTTGCTCTTTAATTATAATTTCTTTTAATTTGAAGCCTGCTTCTTCAAAGACACGCATAACGTCAAATGACATCGGAATCATGTTACCTTTTTGTCTGGTGTCGCCCATCAGAACAGCGCAAAACTTGCCCTTTTTCAGTACACGAAAGCTCTCGTTTGCTACCTGTCTCATTTCTTTAATAAACTCATCTGTTCCGAGTAACGAAAGATCTCCCGATGTATCATCACTATACTTGATAATGTTGGCATAAGGAGGGTGTGTGCAAATCAAATCTATACTTTCATTTTGTATAAAGTACAAATTTCGTGCGTCGCCTTTTCGGATATAAACCCTTCCGTTTGCTCCTTCATGCTCAAAATTAACTTTTTCCCTGCAACGTTCAAGCGCACTGTCATTTATATCAACGCCAATGATATTTCTATTGAGCAGTTTTGCCTCGACAAGAAGCAGCGGAATACACCTTAAGGCTTCCGGATATTTTATTGTCAATTTCTAAAAATCATCTTCGATACTGTTTGAACCGATAAGTGAATTTAAAATATTCAATTCGATTTTGATACTTTCAACATTTCTATTGACTTTTTCAAAATCTCTTCCCTCTCCGTTACAATTTATCATTCTGTTTGCTTCAACACGTTTTATTTTGTATGATGAATATACATTATCGAAAAAATTGTCATTTGGATTTGTGTTTTTAGGATCGGAATTACTTATCAGAATACGTGCACCCTTTTTATTCATTTTATCAACAAATCCGACAAGGTCAAGGGTAATTTCTGTCAGATAAAAGACGGAAAAGGCAAGTGGGTTGTCGTTGATAACTTTTCAAATCTGTCACTTAAGACCTTCCTCAAGCCGTATATCGGCAAAAAAGGTGAAATGAGACTCACATTCAAAAACAACCGTGAGATTATTATGGAAATAGAAAACAACGGCAATTCATTCAAGTTGACAAAGAAATAATCGTAACATAGTTCATCCTCCCTGTCGGAGCTTTCCGATAAGGGAGGATTATTTTCAGGCGAATATATCAGGTTGGCGGTAATTGCTGTGTCTCCTGCGGACATATACTGTCAGCGCATACCGATTATAAGAAATGAACAAAATATTTATGAAAATATCTTGAATTTGTTGCACTTTTCATATATACTGCAATTAAATCAGGTTCATATGAATGTGATATCTGATAATCATCAAACGAAAAGGAGAATAACACTATGAGTAAGAAAACCATAAGCCTTATACTGTGTGTTGTAATGTGTCTGTCATTTGTTCCCGTAACGGCATTGGCTGCGGAGCCTGTTGCAATTACATCCATAGACTTCACACTGACAGGCTACACCTACGGCAGTCCCATTGATGAAGCAGTATTTACGTGCAGTACTCCCGGCGTAACCATTGTTGCGGCAAATTGGTCAATCATGGGAAATTTCGGATCCACTGTGCCCGCAAGCGGTAATTTTCTTGCAAGAGACTACGCCTGTTCGTTGTATATAAAAAATGACGACGGATATGTGTTTGACAACTCTCTGACCACTGACAAAATAACCGTCAACGGAAAGGCTTTCTCAAAGAGAGTATATTTTGACCTTGTTAATATAAATACCGCACCGGGTTCAACACGCCGTTTTTTAGCCTATTACCCGGCTTTGCCGTCTCCCTGCAGTGAACACTCCTTCGGTGAATGGGAAAAAGGGAACGGAACCCATTACAGCTCATGCCTTGTCTGCGGATACAGAAAAAGCTCACCCTGCAAATACGGAGAATTAGAGGTCATTACTCCGGCTACGGTCAGCACGGAGGGCTGTGAAGCGATACCCTGTACCGTCTGCGGATACATTAAATATCAAAGCGAAAAAACGATCCCAAAGCTGGGATATATTATGACCGAATCCGATAAATACGGCTTTACCGGCAGTCCGATAACTCCGCCGGTAAAGGCATATGACGTTGACGGTCTTGAGATACCCGGTGATTTCTATGAGGTTACTTATAATAATAATGAAGGCATCGGCACCGCAACAGCTACAGCGACCTTCAGCGGAAAATACAGCGGAGTCCTGACAGCCGATTATGAAATTGTTGCGGCTAAAACATTAGAGCCTGAAAAATTTTCACTGGAATACTCAGAAGCATACTATGACGGTACGGCAAAAACTCCTGCGGTTATCAGCGAGGGATATACAGACGGAACAGACTTTTCCGTTGAATACATAAACAATATCTCTCCCGGTGTTGCATCGGCAGTAATCACAGGCAAGGGTGAATATGTCGGAACCGTTACAAAATCATTCAGCATCAAGAAAGCGGTTATCGGTAAAATTGACTTTTACGTAGAAAATTTTGTATACGGTCAGCCTCTTGATAATGTTATTGTAACAACAGATACAAGCGGAATAAATATTGTTAAAACGATCTGGCTTATAAGAGCTAACAACGGAAGCAGCGTGGAGGCATCGGGGAACATCACCTGCGAAGAGTATTCTATGTCAGTATTTTTAAGTGTTGACCCGAGTTATGAATATGCAGAAAGTTTAGCAACAGATAAAAACTTTACTTTAACCGGTGCTGAAATATCAAGCAAGGATAAAACCTACTTTGATCTTATAAATACTGACAAAGTGCCCGGATCGGACCATCGCTTTTACGTTTATTTAAAACAGCTGCCTTCTTCCTGCACGGTGCACAGCTTCGGTCCGTATGACGAGTTGCCCGGCGGAACAACTCATTCCTGCCGCTGTGTAAACTGCGGTTACAGAGTCTTCCAGTATCATTCCTACGGAGAGGAATTTGAAGCAGATGAAACAAATCACTGGAAAGAATGCAGCGTATGCGGATACAGGAAAGAGAGCACACCTCACAGCGGAGGAACAGCGACCTGCACATCAAAAGCGGTATGCTCTGTATGCAAAACCGGGTACGGAGCACCGCTCGGTCATACCAATAAAACAACAACCGTCAAAGCCACCCTCACAAAGAGCGGCAAAATCGAAACGAAGTGTTCTGTATGTGGTAAGGTATCGAAGACAACAACGATTTATTCTCCGAAGACATTTACTCTTTCGGCGACAAGCTTCACCTACACCGGCAAAGAAATAAAGCCGACTGTAACGGTCAAGGACAGCAACGGAAAAGTTGTTTTTTCTTCAAATTACACTGTTTCATATTCGGGCAATGTAAATGCCGGCACA
>JAZUDT010000056.1:0-20885 GCA_045639785.1 Acutalibacteraceae bacterium
TGGACAATATCTCTTTTTCTGTGGTATACTCTTCATAGTGATTGAGTCCTTTCTGTCAGATTTGTTTGTGGTGAACTTTATTCTATCAGAACTCAATCACTTTTTCTATATCTTTTGTCGCACATCTATTGTAAAGCTACATAAAGTGAAAAGTTTTCCTCGTTTAGATATTGAAAGAAAGGGAAAAAGGTGGCATAATAAATAAGATGTGTTTTAAAGGAGAGAAACAGATGAACGAAGCCGCACTCAGAGAGCTGAAAATGACGGACGGAGAAAGAATAAAGAAGAATATTGAAAAGGCTGAAAAAAGCGGAGCCGTGATTCCCTGCACCGACGGTGTGATAATCGGCGACGAAGTAAAAATCGGCAAGGGAACCGTTATTTTGCCGGGGACGATTCTTCTGGGCAAAACCGAAACGGGCGAAAACTGCGCCATAGGTCCGAACACACTTCTCTTTGACGTATGCGCCGGCAGTGACACTCACCTCAACAGCGTTCAGGCATACTGCTGTGAAATCGGAAACAGATGTGATATAGGTCCGTTCACCCACATACGTCCCGACAGCCGTATCGGTGACGAAGTGCATCTGGGCAATTTTGTCGAGGCAAAAAACTCCGTCATAGGCGAAAAAACCAGCGTTTCACACCTGACCTATGTGGGCGACAGTGACGTGGGAAAGAGAGTGAATTTCGGCTGCGGCTGTGTGACGGTCAACTATAACGGAAAAGTGAAAAATCGCTGTCGTGTCGGCGACGATGCCTTTATCGGCTGTAACACAAACCTCATAGCCCCCGTCACAGTCGGCGATAACGCATACACGGCGGCAGGCTCGACAATAACCGACGACGTGCCTTCGGACGCACTCGCCATTGCAAGGGCAAGACAGGTCAATAAAACAGGCTGGAAGCTGAAATAGGCTTCTTTCACAAGGAAGGAAAAACTATGCTTTTCACCCGAAAAAACAACTTCACCTCAAAAACCTATGAATATATGATAGTCGGTCTGGGTAATCCCGGGGCAAAATATGCCTCGACAAGGCATAACACCGGCTTTATTTTCATTGACGCTCTGAGCGAAGAATATAATTTCAGCGTCAACCGCCTCAAATTCAAAGCCCTCATCGGCGATGCAAAAATCGACGGGCACCGCTGTCTCGTAATGAAGCCGCAGACAATGATGAACCTCAGCGGCGACGCAGTTAAAGAGGCGGCGGACTTCTACAAAATACCGGCGGAGAAAATTATCGTTATTTTTGACGATATAAGCCTCGACGTGGGCAGATTACGCATACGCAGAAGCGGCTCGGCGGGCGGTCACAACGGAATAAAAAGCATTATTTCAAGGCTTTCCTCAGAGGATTTTCCGAGAATAAAAATCGGCGTCGGCGCAAAGCCGGAGCCGGATTACGATTTGGCGGATTGGGTGCTCTCACGCTTCTCAAAGGCGGAGGCAAAAGCACTCGAAAACGCCGTCTCGTCCGCTGTCGGCGCACTTGCGCTCATACTCGGCGGCAACACCGAGGAAGCCATGAGCCGATATAATTCATAACCGCATCAAACGGAGAAATACAAATGTCCTGTTATACGAAAGTGCTTTCAGAAAGCACTCAATACAACAAAATATCCTCCGCCGTTATGCAGGGAAGACTGCCGGCGGGTATTCTCGGGCTTAGCAATGTCCACAAGGCGCACTATATCTCCGCCCTGTGCCGGGACGCCGGAAAAAAGGCTCTGATTATCTGTCCGGACGAGGCTCAGGCGACAAAGCTCTGCTCCGACCTCAACGTGTTTTCCTCCGGCGCATATCTTTATCCGGCGAGGGATTTCAGCTTCATCACCACAGAGGGACAGTCACGTGAGTTTGAGCAGAAAAGGCTCGGGGTGCTCACGAAAATACTGCGTGGGGAATACAGCTATATAGTCTGCTCCGTTCAGGCGGCAATGCAGCTCACCGTTCCGCAGTCGGTTCTTGCCGAAAGGTCGGTCATGCTCAGAGACAGTGCAGAGCCGGGGCTTGAAAAAACCGTCAGAGCACTTATTGACGCCGGTTACGTGCGCTGTGAACAGGTTGACGGCGTGGGGCAGTTTGCCGTCAGAGGCGGAATACTTGACTTTTTCCCCTCCTATTCATCTCAGCCGATAAGAGTTGAATTCTGGGGCGACGCCATTGACTCAATGACCTGCTTCGATATTGAGAGCCAGCGCAGAACCGATATTGTCAGCGAAGCCGAGATAATTCCGGCGACGGAAATACTCTTCTCTTCACCCGAAGAGCTTAAAGAAAAAATATCAGCCTTTTCCGAAACGGTCAAGGGCAGAGGCAGTCAGGCGGTCAGAAAACACCTCGACGCCGATATTGAGCGCATAGAGAGCGGCGTTATGCTCTCCTCCTGCGACAAATATCTTTCCCTTGCATATAACAGACCGGAGACGCTGTTTGACTATGTTTATGCCGACCTGCTTTTTGTCAGTGAGAGCTTTTCCTGCAAGAACAAGGCGTCGGACTATACAAAACGCTTCAACGAGGATATAAAGCTTTTCGTTGAGGACGGCACCGTATGCAAGGGGCTTGACAGATACAACATCACATTTGAGGATATTGTCGGCATATACCGTGAAATGGGCGCAGTCTATCTTGACAATCTTTCACGGGGAAGCTTCGACACTCCCGTTAAGGAGCTTGTCTCCGTGCAGGCACAGCAAAATGCCGCCTGGGACGGCACTCTCTCCTCTCTTATGAGTGACCTTGAGGTGCCGCTGAAAAGGGGCTACACCTGCGTTGTTCTCGCCGGCACGGAAAAAGCGGCAAAGGAGCTCTGCTACGACCTTGAAACAAGCGACGTTAAGGCGACGTATTTTGCGCTCCCGCCGGCTGAATTTCCGAAAGGGAAAGTGAGCGTTCTGCCCTCAAGCGTCGGTGCGGGCTTTGAATACACCGATTTAAAATTCATACTGTTTTCATTCGTCAAGAGTTTTTCCTCTGTCTCTGCAAAACGCAGAAAAACGGCGATAAAGCAGGGAAAGAGCATACATTCCCTTGAGGAGCTTCACAGCGGCGACTACATTGTTCACGCCACTCACGGCATCGGTATTTTCGACGGAATACATAAAATGCAGATTGGCGGCGTGACAAAGGACTATATCAAAATCCGCTACGCAAAGCAGGACGTTCTGATGATACCCGTCACACAGCTTGATATGGTGGCGAAATATATCACCCCGGGCGGCGAAAACGCAAGGGTGAAAATTAACCGTCTGGGCTCAAACGACTGGCAGAAGACGAGAAGCAAAGTAAAATCCGCCGTAAAGGATATGGCGGCAGAGCTGACGAAGCTTTACGCCGCAAGAATGAGCTCTGAGGGCTATGCCTTTTCGCCCGATGTCGATATGCAGAGCGATTTTGAAAGGCGGTTTGAGTTTGACGAGACCGACGACCAGCTAACGGCGATAAACGAAATAAAGGGAGATATGGAAAAGCCCTGCCCGATGGACAGACTTCTCTGCGGCGACGTCGGCTTCGGAAAAACGGAGGTTGCGCTCAGGGCGGTGTTCAAGTGCATAGCCGATTCAAAGCAGTGTGCAATTCTCTGCCCGACAACGATACTTGCCTTTCAGCATTATCAGACGATATTAAAACGCTTCGACGGTTTTCCCGTTGAGATAGAAATGCTCTCCCGCTTCAGAACTCAGACGGAGAGAACGAAAATAAAAAAAGAGCTCAAACGGGGTTTCATAGATATAATCGTCGGCACGCACAGTCTCATAGCGAAAAATGTTGAGTTCAAGGATTTAGGACTGCTGATAGTTGACGAAGAACAGCGTTTCGGCGTGGCGCAGAAGGAGAAGCTCAAGGAGCGTTTTCCGTCGGTTGACGTTCTCACTCTTTCGGCCACCCCCATTCCGAGAACGCTGAATATGGCAATGAGCGGCATACGGGATATGTCCGTTCTTGAGGAGCCGCCTCAGGACAGACACCCCGTCCAGACCTATGTTATCGAGCACGATATGGGGGTACTGTGTCAGGCGATAGAACGGGAGGTCAGACGTGGCGGTCAGGTTTATTATCTTCACAACAGAGTTGATGATATAGAGCGCACGGCACTCAGGCTCAAGGAGCTGATGCCGGAAATAAGAATCGGTGTCGGTCACGGAAGGATGAGCGAGGACGAGCTCAGTGAGGTCTGGCGCAGGCTTCTTGAAAATGAAATTGACGTTCTGGTATGCACAACCATAATCGAAACGGGAGTTGATGTGCCCAACGCAAACACGCTCATCATCGAAGATGCAGACAGGCTCGGGCTTGCCCAACTTCATCAGATAAGGGGACGTGTGGGCAGGTCGTCGAGAAGGGCGTTTGCCTATTTCACGTTCAGACCGAACAAGGAGCTGAGCGAGGAGGCATCAAGGCGGCTGACGGCGATACGTGAATACACCCAGTTCGGCTCGGGCTTTCAGATAGCCATGCGTGACCTTGAGATAAGGGGAGCGGGCAACGTGCTCGGCTCACAGCAGCACGGTCACATGGCATCGGTGGGCTATGATATGTACTTACAGCTTCTCTCAATGGCGGTTGAGGAGGAAAAGGGAATAAAGCTTCCCGAAACGAAGAAGAAAGAAAAGGACTGTCTTATCGACCTGCAGATAGACGCATTCATACCCGAAAAATATATCAGCGCAATGAAAAGCCGCCTCTATATGTATAAGCGCATAGCCGATATAGAGACGCAGGAGGACGCAAGCGACGTCATTGACGAGCTTTGCGACCGTTTCGGCGAGCCGCCTCAGGCAGTTCAGGGGCTTATTGATATATGTCTTCTGAGAAACAGCGCAGTTAATCTCGGAATATACGAGATAACCCAGAAAAACGGCTCACTGCTTTTTTACAGCGATGATATTGACATGAAAAAGGTTGGCAGACTTTCTGTCGTAATGCGTGGCAGGGTGAGCGTCAGTGCCGCTCTGAAGCCGTATATCGCCGTGAAAATACCCGTCGGTACACAGCCGGTTGAAGTGCTCAAACAGGTTATAAAAATCCTGCAAATATAAATTCACAGAAAAGGAGCTAATAAAAATGCAAATCAACAGATCAGAAAATTTAATGCCGGTACATTCGGATATAAGAGGTCCTCTTTATCTTGAAAGCCAGCGCATGGGCAAAGAGGGAATAAAGGTTCTCCGTCTCAACACGGGTAACCCCGCCACTTTCGGCTTCGGTATGCCGGACTCTGTCAGAAAGGCACTGCTTGAAAATGTCGATAAGGCTGTTGCATACTGCGACCTCAAGGGTATGCCGGCGGCGAGAGAAGCAATCTGCAATTACCACAAAAGCAAGGGCATACAGGATATTACACCCGATGATATATACGTCGGTAACGGCGTGAGCGAGCTTGTTCTCATGTGCCTGCTTGCGCTTCTCAACAAGGGCGATGAGGTGCTTATGCCGTCACCGAGCTATTCACTCTGGTCAAATTCGGTCTATATCGCCGGCGGAAAGCCCGTTTTCTACACCTGCGACGAGCAGAACGAATGGTATCCCGATATTGAGGATATGAGAAAAAAGGTCACCTCAAAAACAAGGGCTATCGTCATCATCAACCCCAACAACCCCACCGGTGCGGTTTATCCCAAAGAGGTGCTTGAGGATATTATTCAGGTTGCCAGAGAAAACGACCTCATCATCTTCTCCGATGAAATCTATGACCGTCTTGTTATGGACGGCGTTGAGCACTATTCAACGGCGGCTCTTGCTCCCGACAGAATGGTTATCACCACCAACGGTCTTTCAAAGTCCCATATTATATGCGGCTTCCGTTGCGGCTGGATGTGCATAAGCGGCTACAAGGGCAAGGCTGACGACTACATTGAGGGCATTTTCCAGATGGCGGCAATGCGTCTTTGCTCCAACACTCTCACACAGCTCGTTATTCCCGCCGCACTTGAGGACAACGCCAGCACTCAGGCTATGCTCGTGCCCGGCGGCAGACTCTATGAGCAGAGAGAAGCGACAATGCGTGAAATCGAAAAAATCGACGGTCTCACCTGCGTCAAAAATCACGGTGCATTCTATGTATTCCCGAAGCTTGACATAAAGAAGTTCAACATCACAAACGACAAGAAGTTCGCCTTTGATTTTCTCCACGAAAAGCACATCTTCATTGTGCCGGGCTCCGGCTTTGACTGGAACACGCCCGACCACTTCCGTATAGTTATGCTCCCCGAGCCGACAGAGATGGCTCAGGCCATGCGTGACCTCGGCGACTTCCTCAGTCATTATCATCAGGAATAATAAAGTAATGCGGCGGAGGGTAACCTCCGCCCTTAATTTCAGCCTTTTCATACATATTTAACAAAACTTTTCTTGACAAAAACGCTTGCAGACGCTATAAATAGTATAGACAAACAGTGAAATTTAAAAACGGAGGGCTTTTTTATGAGAACGGTTCTTATCGGTATGGGCTGCATAGGCGGCACAGTCGCAACTATGGCATACGAGGGCGGATATAAAATAGACGTTGTCGATGTCGGAGAAGAAAGAGTCAGAATGCTTCGTGAAGAAGGCTTCACTCTCACGGGCGCAAAGGGCGAACACAAGGTGAAAATGAACGCCTTTAACGGGGTTGAATCCCTCGAGGGCGAATATGATATCTGCATTATCGCCACAAAATATCAGCAGATGCCCGAGATTGCCCGTCAGATGCTTCCGCACCTCAAGGCAGATTCCCTCGTCGTCTGTATGCAGAACGGTATTCAGGTCAGAGCACTTGCCGAGGTTGTCGGCGAGGACAGAGCCGTCGGCGTTATGATAGGCTTCGGCGCAACGGGACTTGGCGTGAACAAGGTTGAAATGTCAAGCCTCGGCGAATTTTATATCGGTATGCTTGGCGCAAGAAAGCCCGAAAAGCTCAACTATATCAAAGAGCTTCTTTCCGCTTGTCTGCCGACCGAGATAAGCGACGATATTGAGGGAAGACTTTATTCAAAGCTCATTATTAATTCCTGTATCAACTCTCTTGCCGGCATTTCGGGCAAACCGCTCGGTCAGCTTGTTGACGACTCAACAGCCTGCGAGATTTTCCTCGAAATAACAAGAGAGGGTATGCGCACGGCAAAGAAAATGGGCATAAAGGTTCCGAAATACGGAAAGCTTCTTGAGTACAGACTTCTGATGCTCATGGACAACAAGCCTTATAACGGAATTTGCAAGCTTGTCGTCAAAGCCGTCAGCAAGGCAAAATATAAAGATGTCAAGCCCTCAACGCTCCAGTCGCTCGAAAAGGGGCAGAAGACGGAGATTGACATCATGAACGGACTTATTTCTTCGTTCGGCAAGCAGTACTCAGTGCCTACTCCCGTCAATGACCGTCTGACACAGATGATTAAGGAAATTGAAAACGGCGAAAGAAAAATAAGCATGGACAACTTAAACGAGTTCAGAAAATAAAACATACGAGGCTGTTGCATTTTAATTGCGACAGCCCCTTTAATTGACAAAAGATTTCTTTACAAATCAGCTTTTTTAATGTATAGTTTTCTTAACAGGTAAAGGAGAAGGATTTTATTATGAAAAAAACAATTTTATCGTTTGCGGTACTGCTTGCTTTGATTTTAACATTCTGTGCCTGCGGCAAAAGTGAAACACCCGACACCGATACAACGGAAAAGGTGACCGAATTTAAAGAGCCGGAGGATTATGACGCAATTTTGCGCCTCACCGCCGGCGAAGACTTTGATATTTATCTTAATCGCATAGCAACGGTTGCCGCCGTTGACGGACGCAGGGAAATTGTCGAAAGCGTCAACTGTGAAAATCAGCCGACAGAGAGCGTTGTCTGCAATATCATCGAAAGCGTATATTCCTCCTCACCGGAAAAAGAGATAAAGAAAATCAGTCTTGTTCTCTCGGTCAAAGAAAGCAGCACCCGCAATTATGACGGAATTCTTGAGAGCACAAAAAACTGCATAGTTGTTCTGCCCGAGGTTGAAAAATCGGGTATTGACGTCAGCGTGAAAACAAAGACTATCGCCGAAACAACGCAGGCGGCAACCACTGACAGCAACGTATGCCCCGACTGCGGCGGAAGCGGAAAGTGGATTTGCAAGACCTGCGACAATACGGGACTTCTCCCATGTAAAAAGTGTAACGAAAAAGGCTACTTCGATGAAAAATGCACCCTCTGCGGCGGCAAAAAAACGTGCATAAGCTGTGACGGAAGCGGCAAAAAGGGCGAGGATTTCTGCCCGTCGTGCGACGGTGACGGAAAATGCAAACGCTGTCTCGGCGAGGGAAAAGAGCCCTGCCTGAAGTGCAACAACCCTGAGAGCGCATTTTATGAAAGGCGGAACGGAAAAATTCTCTGCACCGCTTGTGAGGGTCACACCGGCGAGCCCTGCCAGACCTGTATGGGCATAGGTGTCGTTAGATAAATCCGATAAAAATAAAGAAAGAGTGAAGCAAATGGACAAACAGAGCAGAATAAAAGAGCTTGTGCGAATACTCAACGAGGCGTCGGAAGCTTATTATAACGACAGAGACGAAATAATGTCAAACTTCGAGTGGGACGCTCTCTTTGACGAGCTCACTCTTCTTGAAAACGAGACGGGATATATTCTGCCCGACAGCCCCACACAGAAAACGGGTGCAGAGGAAACTATCGGCGACGGCGGACGTGAAGAGCATGAATTCCCCGCACTTTCGCTGAAAAAGAGCAAGGACGTAGGTGAGCTCATAAAATGGGCGGGTAACAGAGAAATCTGGCTCTCGTGGAAGCTTGACGGTCTGACGCTCGTCGCCACCTATGACAAAGGGAGGCTCAGCCGCCTTATGACGAGGGGCAACGGCACCGTCGGTACAAACATCACCTATCTTGCCCCGTATATCAGAGGCTTGCCCGCCGAAATCAACGAGAGAGGACATTTCGTCGTCAGAGGCGAGGCAACCATATCCTACACCGATTTTGAAACGCTCAATGAGCTGAGCGAAAATGACGGCGAGGGCTATGCAAACCCGAGAAATCTCGTTTCTGGCACAATGGCTCTTGACAAGACAAGGGCACAGGAGGTCTATGAAAGAAAGGTTACATTCAATGCGTTCACCCTTGTTTTCACCGAGAGGGATATTGTCTCATGGGGCGAAAGAATGACTTTCCTTGAAAATCTCGGCTTCAATGTTGTCGAAAGAGAAAAAACGAGTGCGGATACGCTTTCCGAAACGATAGAAAAATGGACGAAAAAGGTTAAATCGGGGGAAATGGATATTCCCGTTGACGGACTTGTTATCGCATACGACGACACCGATTATGCCAAGGAGGGCTCTGTCACGGGGCACCACGCAACAAATGCCGGAATGGCGTTCAAGTGGCGTGACGCAGAGGCGGAAACGGTGCTCGACCATATCGAATGGAGCTGTGCCGCCTCGACGATTTCACCCGTTGCGGTCTTTGACACCGTTCACCTTGAGGGCACAGAGGTCAGACGTGCTCTTCTGTGCAACATCAGCGAAATGAAAAGGCTCGGGATAGGTGCAGACAGAAAGACAAGGCTGACCGTCATAAAGGCAAATATGATAATTCCCAAGGTTGTTGCCGCCGATTCTCAGGGCACGGATTTTGAAATCCCCGACAAATGCCCCGTCTGCGGTGCACCCACCGAAATTCTCACCGGCTCTGCTACGGGAGCTTTGACTCTGCACTGCACAAATCCCGACTGTACCGCAAAGCACATAAAAAAATATGCCCGCTTTGTCAGTAAGACGGGCATGGATATTGACGGGCTTTCGGTAGAGACGCTTGTCAAATTTATAAACGAGGGCTTTATTTCCGACTTTGCCGATATTTACCGCATACGTCGCTGTAAGGAGGAGATAACGTCGCTTGAGGGCTTCGGCGAAAAATCGTTCAACAATCTTGTTTCTTCAGTCGAAAAGAGCAGAAGCGTCAGTGCGGCAAATTTCATCTTTGCACTCTCGATACCGATGATAGGGCTTGATGCCGCCAAGCGCATGATAAAGGCTCTGGGCACGGCGGGATTTTTCTCAAGGCTTGAAAACGGTGAAGCGTTTGACGACATTGACGGAATCGGTGCGGAAAAATCCGCCTCACTGATTAACTGGTATGCGCAGGAGAAGAACAGAGCCCTGCTTTCAAAGCTTCTCTCCGAAATTACCGTGAGGGAGGAAGAGCCCTCTGTCACGGGCGGCGGAAAATGCGAAAATCTTGTTTTTGTCATCACGGGCAACGTGAACATCTTTAAAAACAGAGACGAATTTAAAGCCTATGTTGAGTCTCAGGGCGGCAAGGTAACGGGCAGTGTTTCGGCAAAAACTGATTATCTTGTCAACAACGACACCGAATCCCTTTCGTCAAAGAACAAAAAAGCAAAAAGCCTCGGAATAAAAATCATCAGCGAGGAAGAGTTTGCGGAAATGTTCGGAGAGGGGAAATAATTGATAATTATACATCACGCCATAATATATATCAGCGCAAGCAGAAGCAGGCTGTCCGCGCCCTCCTTCATCAGCAGGAGAAGAAGCGGCAAAACAGTCGCCTTGTCCTTATCCATGTTTATCCCCAGCGGTATTCCCGATTTTGGAATACCGCTTTTTATTTTCGGCGAAAAAATCTCCTCCGGTTTCTCTTCCTCCCGGGGCGGCGGCTCATCTATCCCCTCAATCGGGTTTTCCTCCACCGTTCTTCTTGCCCTCTCCTGCATTTCTCTGACACGCTCAATCGCTTTATCCTGCATCTGCATAAGCTCGCTGTATGAATAATCCTGCGCCATCACAGCACCCCTTTCAGCAGTCCCGAATCTCTGAGAACGGGCACAAGCTCGATTATTTTAAGAATACGCATCGCCTCGTCCGCCCTCTTCTGCCTTTCCTCTGACAAAAGAGGCTTGAGCGACATGATGAGACGGCATCTCGGGTCGTTTGTGCTTGAGAGCCTTGACATCACGGAGGCAATATTTGAAAATGCGTTCAGGTCAATACCCGAAAGAGGATTTGTGTCCTCTCCGGTGAATGCGCTCTGCCCGTTTCCCTGCTTTTCGCCGCTCTCCCCGCCAAACACCGACGAGGCTATATCACGCAGACTGTTAATATCCTCCTGCGAAAGACTGCCGAGAATTTCGCCTATATCCAAGTCTTACTCCTCCCTTTGGTTTTTAAGCTTTTCTATAAGCTGTTTTGCCTGCGGACTTTGCAGAATGCTTTTTAACAGTCCCGGATTTTTCATCACATTCTGCACCGCCTGTGCCTGAGAATCTGTCAGATTGTTTTTGATAAAATCGTTCACCGCCTCCTGCGACGGCGACGGATTGTTCTTTATGTTTTCAATAAGGCCGTTAATTCTGTCATCATTCATTGAATTACCCGCTTTCGTGTGATATACTACAATATATTCCCTCACGGAGGAAAAAATGAATGAGAATACTTGTTATATCCGATTCGCACTCTGACTCACGCAGTGTTTCCCTTGCCATTGAACAGGAAAAAGATGCCCGTTATATCGTCCACCTGGGGGACGGTGAGCGTGATATGAAGTCTCATCTGTGGGCATACCCCGACAAAACGGTTATACAAATCGGCGGCAACTGCGATTTCAGCGCACAGAACCCGAGCTCGCTTCTTTTCGTCGCCGGCGGAAAGCGCATTTTCGCTACTCACGGTCACCCTTACTATGTCAAAGAGGGGCTGACCTCGCTGTATTTTGCGGCAAGAGAACAGGGCGCAGAGCTTGCCCTCTACGGTCACACACACATTCCGCACCTTGAAATATATAACGGTATCACCTTTTTAAACCCGGGCTCTGTGGCGGAAGGCTTTTATGCAACCGTCGATATAACCGAAAAGGGCATTGAGTGCGTTCACCGCAAAATCAGATATTAATACACAAAAACAAAAAAGATGGCTATGAAGAAATCTTCGTAACCATCTTTTGTTATTTTATCCGATTGCGGTTTTACACCGCTTCAGAAAGCTGAACTGTGTCTGAATTATTCTTCAGCCTCCAGCTTTGCTTCCTCGATAACCTTCTGTGCGACGTTTGCGGGAGCGTCCTGATAACGTGCAAACTCAAGTGAGAAATGACCTCTGCCGGCTGTGATTGAACGCAGAACTGTTGCAAAGTCGCCCATTTCAGCCATCGGAACTTCGGCGACAAGCTCTGTGAGCTTCGGCTCTTCAGCCGAGGGGCCCATGCCAAGAACTGCGCCACGACGCTTTGTTACATCACCCATAATATCGCCCACATTGTCGTTGGGAATATATGCCTTGAGGGTGCCGATGGGCTCAAGGATTGAGGGGTTAGCCTGCGGAATAGCCGCCTTGAAAGCAAGGGAAGCGGCTGTCTTGAACGCCATTTCCGAAGAGTCAACCGGGTGGTATGAGCCGTCATAAAGGACAGCCTTGAGACCGACCATCGGGTAACCTGCCATAACGCCCTTGAGAATACACTCACGAAGTCCCTTTTCAACTGCGGGGAAGAAGTTTTTGGGCACTGAGCCGCCGACAACCTCTGTCTCGAAGATGAGGTCATCTGTCTCTGCCGGCTCGAAACGAATCCATACGTCACCGAACTGACCGTGACCGCCTGACTGCTTCTTGTGTCTGCCCTGAACCGAAACTGTCTTTCTTATAGCTTCTCTGTATGCAACTCTCGGAGTCTTGAGGTCGATGTCAACACCGAACTTTGACTTGAGCTTTGAAACGATAATATCAAGGTGCTGTTCACCGAGACCGGAGAGAATCTGCTCTCTTGTTTCGGAATTGACCTCGAATGAAATTGTCGGGTCTTCCTCCTGAAGTCTGAGAAGACCGGAGGCAACCTTTTCTTCCTCGCCCTTCTTCTTGACGACGACTGCCATTGAAAGACAGGGTGCGGGGAACGTAACGCCCTTCATCTTTATTACATCGTTGGCACTGCAGATTGTGTCGCCCGTCTTAACGCCGGCAAGCTTTGTGACAACGCCGATATCACCGGCAACAATTTCTTTTGTATCCTCTGTCTTGCCGCCCTTGATGGTGACAATCTTGCCCATTCTTTCGCTCTCGCCCGTTCTCTCGTTGTATGCGGGAGTGTCGGCGGCAATCTTACCGGAAAGAACCTTTATGTATGACATTTTTCCGACGAACGGGTCAGCAACGGTCTTGAAGCAGACAGCCGCAAGAGGACCTGCCTCGTCAAAGGGAAGCACAACCTCTTCGCCCTTTCTCGTAACCTTTTCGCCCTTTGAATCGGCGGGGCTCATTGCCGAATAAACGATAGCGTCAAGAAGGAAATCGACAGCCTCTGCCTTGTAGCCTGCGCAGGCATATACGGGATAAATTTCTCCCGACTCAACACCGGCGGTGAGACCCTTGATAATCTCTTCCTTTGTCAGCTCTTCGCCCTCGAAGAATTTTTCCATAAGCTCCTCGTCAACCGAAGCAACCGCCTCGGAGAGGATGCCTTTCATTTCTTCTATAACGTCGTCGGCGGGGAAAGAAACCTCTGTCGCCTTGCCGCCGTCATATTTGACAGCCTTGCCGCTGCAAAGGTTGCAGTAGCACTCAACCTTGCCGTTGACCATGTGGGGCACAACAACAGGGCATACATTTGCGCCGATTTCATTTTTGAGAGCCTCAAAGGTCTTGTAGAAATCACGGTTTTCCGCATCGCACTGAGTGACGGCGAAGAATGTTGAAAGTCCGTGCTTCTGAGCGGCTGTGAATGCCTTTTCTGCGCCTACGTCATATCCGCTGCCTGCCGAGGTAACTACGAGTACCGTCTCAGCCGCACGCATACCCTCGCTCATGCCGCCGGCAAAATCGAATTTGCCCGGGGTGTCGAGAAGATTGATTTTTACGTTTTTCCACTCAAGGGGAGCCACTGCCGTCGAAACGGAAAACTGACGGCTCTTTTCCTCTGCGTCAAAGTCGGTGACGGTGTTGCCGTCGGTAACTCTGCCCAATCTATCCGTTGCGCCGGCAAGGTAGAGCATCGCTTCCGCAAGGGTTGTTTTTCCTCTGCCGCCATGACCGGCGATAACAACATTTCTGATGTCTTTTGCACTGTATGCTTTCATTTAACAATAAAACCTCCTTGCGACAGAAAGTCGCAGTTATTTCTCTGCTGATGTCTCATCAAATCACAGTTTCATTAATCTTAACATATTGACAGCTAAAATTCAATATCTTTTTGTGAAAAAGTAATGCATATTTCGATTTATTCCGCCTTTATAAACTCTCTGCCCTGCGAAGAGCATATCCAGTTGAAAAGTATGCGCTCAGGGCTGTTCTTTGCGGCGGACTTTCTTATCGCCGCATATATTCCGCCCGTCAGAGGATAGGTGCCGTCGGAAATTGTTTCCCCGTTCGGCTCAACACCGTCAACGGAGAGTATTTTTATGTTTCTGTGTTCACCCTTTCCGATATTCGTCATATACAAATATCCGCTGTATCCGATTGAACCGGCGGTGTTCACATAGTCTGCCTCAGCTTCAAAGATTTCGCCCTCCGGCTCGGTTATGACGTCTTTTTTCGCAACGCTTCCTTTTCCACCCGTCTTTATCAGCGTGTCAAAAAGCATACGGCTGTCTGAGCCCTGCGCTCTCTGATAAACGTCAATGGCTCTGTCTGCTCCGCCGACCTCTCTCCACGAGGCAATGTCGCCCGAAAAAATCTTTTTTATCTCAGCTTGGGTGAGACTGTCAACCGTGTTGTCGGCACTGCAGAAAAAGACAAGTGCGTCAGTGCCGATTTTTGTTATTTCAAGCTCCTCGCCCGTTTTTCTGATATATTTTTGAGCTTCCTCTCCCGTTTCGCCCGTGAGAACGAAGGAAACTTCGCCTGCACACAGCCTACGGTAATTTTCCGTCACCGATGCCGTTTTCACAAACGAAGACGCTTCACTCTGCGTAACCGAGAGCACCGCCGAGGTAATCGCCTCACCCGTCACAAGAAGCGTCGGCGACACCGATATTGCGGGATAGTTTTCGGCTGAAAAGCTGTAGTTGCCCGCACCGGAGGACGAGCCGTTCAAAAGCTCCTCCGCCTTTGCCTTGAGCGTGTCCGTGCTCAGCGAACAGCCGCTCAGCAGAAGCATTGCCGCCGCCGTGACAAGAGCCGTCACGCTTTTTTTAATGCTCATAATAACCCCCCTCAATATCTCTGTGCGTCAAAAATGCTGACGAGCCTTTCTCCCTCGGGACTGAGAAGCACAAAGCTCTGACCGATAACACCCGTGAAGAAATTGCCGTACTGTGTTTTTAACGATGAATAATATTTCATTCCCTCCGCAAGAGGCTGACCTGATTTAAGGCTGTACAGCATATATTCGCTCTCTTCCTGTTCTGCGGCGTTATACATAACGGTCACCGTGTCGCCCGTGAAATCCGTCACCCACGCATCGTCCGCTCTTTCACTGTCAAGCTGTATTCTGATGTCGCCGCCCGCTTTCAGGCTCTTTATGCAAAGGCGGTCCGTCTTGTCACGGTAGGCAATTTTTCCGTTACTGCCGCCGTAATAGTCCTTTATGTTCTCTATTGTCGTTATGTATGTGCCCGAAGCGTCGTATATGTCCGCCTCTTCACCGCTGAATGCGGCTATGTAGTCATATTTTTCGTCGGACACCTCACCGAAATAGTCAAGCTTTTTTGTGTCGAGCTTTATTTTCTCTTCACCGTCAACGGTGAACCAGAGATATTTTTCGGGATTTTTTCCGTCACGCACGAACACCGACGAGGTCATCGGCGACGAGAGGAAACTCCATGTCGGCTCCGAAATGTTCTTTATCGGCTGAGAAAACTCGGGCTTTCCGTTTTCGCCGAGGCGACAGATTTCCTTTTTCCGCGCGTTGCGGCACCAGAAGCTTTTGCCCGTCTTGTCATAGACGATTTCCTTATACGTTCTTTTTCCGGTGACGATATTGCCCAGAACGTCGGAAAGCTTTTTATTTGAGTCTCCGTCCTCCACGATGAAATATCCTCCGGCGAAGCCGCAGATTTTGCCGCCGTCGAAGCTCAGGGTATAGAGTAGGTCGCCGTCTGTGTTAATGCAGAAATAATTGTCGTCTATCGGCTCACCCAGCCGCTCGGAAGAAGCATTGAATATAATTTTCTTTCCGTCGCAGTAGAAAATATTAAAATAGCAGTCTGCGCCGAAGGTTTCCGTCATATTGATAATTTCTTTGCCGTCGAAATCATAGAGGCTGATGCCCTTTTCCATATCGGGCACGGCAAAGCATTCGCAGGGAATTGAGAGAAATTCCGTGACTGTGTTTTTGCTGTATGCGGGAGTGCTGAACGGAATCAGAGTTTTTCCGTCGGCGGATATAATATGCCAGTCGGCTGACTTTTCGTTTCGGGAAATGAGGCGGCAGATATAGAAAACTCTGCCGTCGGACGAGCTGACAGAGGAAACATCGGTGTAGCAGGGCAAGGTGATAAGCTTTCCCGTAACACTTGCTACCGCATACACGGGATATTTTTTCGCCGTGCCGCCCTTTGACTTAAACTCTCTCACCGAGCAGAGACACGGCACAACTCCGCCGTAATTTTCGCCCGCTTCAAAGCTGTCGAGAGCACCGGTGCGGTAAAAATACTTCTTGACCTCCTGCGATTTATAAACGCTCTTTTCCGGCAGTCGGCTGAGCATGAAATATGTACCCTCCGGCTTTTCGTCAGCGGTGTTTTTTCCGCAGGCGGAAAAGCAAAGGCACAAAATTATTGCGCTTAAAGCAACTGATAAAATCCTTTTCATTTAAACCTCCTGTGCGATAACGGGTTATTCAGCCCGCATAGCACTTTTTGTGTTACGCAGGCTGAAATTTTGCAGTAATTTCTCTTCTTTACTGTATCTGTATTTTATCAGACACAGCCCGAAAACAAAAGAGTAAAACTTCTCTTTTAAATATGTATAACGCTGAATAATTCCTCTGTTAAAGCAAAAACAGCCTCCGGACGCACCGGAGACCGTTCAGTTTAAAGCCAAGTGATTGTCCAGTTTTCAACCGACGAGCCCTCAAGCGTTGCGCTGCCCTTTGCGACCTTTACGCTTGCTTCGCCCGTACCCGACATCGGGAGCGTGCAGTCATATTTTTCAACAAGTCCGTCCTTGTTGACGCTTATGGAAACTGTTGCACCGGGATAGGTGAAATCGGCCTTTGTGAATTCAACACCCTTAATGCCGAGTCCCTCAAGGTCAAGGAAGCCGACGGAGTTTGCGTGATACTGCGGCTCATTGCCGAGTGAGCTCGTCTCGGGGACAAGTGTTAAATGAAGAGTGTAGCCTCCGTCACCGTAAGCCTCTGCGGAAGCCGTCTGTACGCCCGAGGGGTCAAGTGAGACGTCTCTGCCTGAGGGCGGCAGGTCGCTGTAAAGAGTAACCTCTCCGTCGCTTGTTGTCGCCTTGCCGTCAACAAATGAATATTCCTGTGTTTCGGGGCCGGTGAAGCCGCTGACTATTGAGTTGACCATGCTTGTCAGAGTTCTGACCGAACAGTCGGTCACGTTGACCTGAACGTCGGTGTTCTTCACGGCGTTACAGCTTCTTGTCGAGTGCTTTGTGTCATTCATTGCCTTAACAAAAGCCGCCGTTATTTCTTCCTTTGTCTGCGGTATTGCGCCGGGCTTATCCTTCTTTGAGGTATCCTCTTTCTTTTCGGTGGCTGCCGGCTTTTCGGTGGTGGTGTCACTGCCCTGTGTGCTCTCAACCGGTGTCGATGTGGTGGAAACGGTCGGAGCTGTTGTATTCGTCACAGGCGTTGCGGTGGTGTTCACAACGGGTGTTGAACCGGGGCCGGAAAGGGCGGCGTTTATCGCTCTTCTTTCACGGAATGCGCCAAGCTCAAGTCCCATTGCGAAAATCCATACGCAAAGCACTATGCTGACAATTATCTTTATTGTGCGGTTCATAAGTATTCTCCTTTCAATGTATACGCATATACAAAGCTATTATTTAACATACCCAAAAAGATGAAATTTGTCAAGGGAAAAATAAAAAAGTTTAAACTATATTAAAAATTACGGCGGAGAAAAATAATGTGCCCCTTTCGGGCTGTGCCGTCTTTTTGTGAGTCGGCGGTTTTTTCGTTAAACTTGCCGAAATTTTTGTGGTGAAATTTGTTTAATATTACCTTTTCAACGGCTTTTCCACATAAATAACATAGTTATCCACATTCAATTCAATGTGTTTCTCAGCTTTTCCACAGGGTTTTCCACATAGCTTGAACGCCCCGCAAAAAACTTGTTTTTTTGTATTTTATTTATCCGTTTTTTGTTGTATAATTACCTCACTTAAATACGCAACTACGGAGTTAATCTATGGAATACAAAATAAATCCCGCCGTTTTTACCAATATGTTCGCTCTTCCCGTGAGCATTGTTGACGAGCATATCAAAATGGCGAGCAAGCCCCAGCTTAAAATAATTCTCTGGCTCTTCCGCCACGCCGCCGAGCTACCGGCAAGTCCGGCGAAGATAGCCGCCGCTCTCTCAATGAGCGAGGAGGACGTGAGCGACTGTATGGAATACTGGCAGGAGAACGGCATTATTCTTCTCAGCGGCGAACAGCCCTCTTTCTCCGACACGAAAAAAACTGCCGAAAAAGAAACGCCCGCTCCTCAGCCTGAAATTCCCGCCGAAAAGCACGTTGAGACAATAACCGTCAATCCGCCGACGCACGAGGAATTTGCAAAACGCTGTGCAGAGTCGAAAGAAATACGGGAAATGCTCATTATCACCGAACAGCGACTGGGCTCCACTCTGTCATTTAATATGCAGAGCACTCTGCTCATGCTCCACGATGACTACGGTCTGCCTGTCGAGGTGATTATGCTCGCCGTCGAATACGCAGTCAGCAGAAAAAAGACAACACCGAAATTTATTGCTTCTGTCGGAAAGCTCTGGTGCGAAAAGGAAATCGACACGATAGACAAGGCGACCGAATACATAGAGACGCAAGGCGCATCTGAAAAATACTGGGCTGAGTTCAGAGACGCAACGGGCGTTAAAAACCCGAGCCCCACAAAGGCTCAGCGTGAGTTTCTCCACTCGTGGATTAACACGATGCATTTTTCGGTGGAGATGATTGTTCTGGCATACGAGGAAATGGCGAACAACACCGACAAATTCAGCTTTCCCTATATGAACAAAATCCTCGTCAACTGGGAAAAGGAAAACATCAGAACCCCGCTTGACGCCGCAAAAGCAAAAAAAGAACGCTCCGAAAAATATTCCTCACGGGGCAAAACGGAAAAGCCCGAAGCAGAAAAGCCGAAGCCCAGCTATAACCTCGACGCATACGCAAAAAAGGCTTTTCAGAACCCGATGGATATTTTCAGAAAAAAGGACGGTGAATAATCTTGCCCTACAGCAGAGACGTTTATCTGAAAGCCCGCCGTGAAATTCAGAGGCGGCGCAGTGAAGCCGAAGCAATACGCAAAGAGCGTCACGATGAAATATGCCTTAAATTTCCGCAGATCCTCGAATACGAAAATGAAATGGCAAGAACCGGCGCAGAGGCAGTGCGTGCGATAGCTCTCGGCGAGGAAGCGGACAGCTATATTGAAAAAATTTCACGTGCAAACCTCAACGCTCAGAAAATGAGAGAAGAGGTGCTCGTTTCCGCCGGCTATGAGAGAGATTATCTCGAAACAAAATACACCTGCACAAAGTGTAACGACACCGGCTATTACGGTCAGCATTTGTGCGACTGTTATCACGAGCTTGTTAAAAAATACGCCTTTGAAGAGCTCAACCGCTCCTCACCGATGGGTTTTTCGACCTTTGAGAGCTTCCGCCTTGACCTGTATCCCGACAAAACGGACGCAGAGAGCGGCGTTGTTCCGCGTGAACACATGAAAAACATTCTCGATTTCTGCAAAATATACGCCGGTGACTTTTCAAAAAAGTCAAGAAGCCTTCTGATGTTCGGCAGAACAGGGCTCGGAAAAACTCATCTTTCTCTCGCTATTGCGGGGGAGGTGACAAAAAAGGGCTATCTTGTGATTTATGACAGCTTTCAGAACATTCTCACCAAGATAGAAAAAGAACATTTTAACCGCTCCGCCTCCTCCGATGACACTCTCGGTGCCGTATGCGAATGTGACCTGCTCATTCTTGACGATTTGGGCTCGGAGTTTCAGACATCGTTCACCGCCTCGACCGTATATACGATAATCAATAACCGTATGCTTCTTTCTCTGCCGACGATAATCAGCACCAATCTGAGCAACAGGGAGATAGAGGCTCGCTACGGTGAGAGGATAGCCTCAAGAATAGCCGGCTCATATTTCAATCTCGGCTTCTGCGGCAACGATATACGTCAGCTCTTATAGGTATGCGTCGGTATGCCGGACTGAATTAATATTCTGTATCGGAAAATTTTTGGCGAAAGGAATTTTTCGCAGTGCTCTGTATTGACTTGAGCTTTAAAAAATAGTATAATCAACTTACAGACAGGGATGTTTTCAGAAAATAAGGGGGATTAATTATGGATTTTCTCGGTATTTGGAATGAATTTCTTGCACTTATGGACCGTGTAGTGGCATGGCTTCTTTGCGTTGTTGGAAAACAGGACTGGGACCCCGATTTCGGAAGATAATTCAACGGGAGGGTTGATATTATGGATTTAAGTGCAATCAGAGCCTTATACATCACAGTCACAAATGCTTTCACAAGAATTTTAACATGGCTGACGAATAACGGTCTGTCGGGAATTCTGGAGCTTTTCAATTTCGGCAAATAATCACACATAAAATATGGGGTTGTCGAATTTAGATGCAGAAATCGTTTTTTTGCCCCGACGGCGCAGCGTGCCTCGAATAATCCGAAACACGCCTTAAATCGGCACTTTTGCCCATTTACTGCGTCATCGGTCATCGAAAGGCGCAAGCCTTTCTTTTTCTCTTCCT
>JAZUDT010000057.1:0-15866 GCA_045639785.1 Acutalibacteraceae bacterium
GGACAATATCTCTTTTTCTGTGGTATACTCTTCATAGTGATTGAGTCCTTTCTGTCAGATTTGTTTGTGGTGAACTTTATTCTATCAGAACTCAATCACTTTTTCTATATCTTTTGTCGCACATCTATTGTAAAGCTACAATTTCCGAATTATCATTATAAATAACCTGCTTGCACTTTTTGTCGAATTATGTTAAACTCAAAAAAAGCGCAAAGAGGGTATTGCTTTGAAGCGGTTTTTTACTTTAACAGGATTTTCTTTTGTTTTTTCGCTCACTGTTTTAAACTTCATTCTGCCCGAAAAGGCGGCAATTTACCTTGTCTGTTCTGCTGTTTTGCTCATGTCGGCTCTGATAATCGGGAAGCTGAGGAGAAACAAAAAGCTGATATGCGTATTGCTGTCACTCACCGTTTCCGCCGTATTATACCTTGCTCAGAATGAGCTGAGAATAAAACCGTGCCGTGCATACGCCGAAGAGAGCCACGAAATATCGGCTGTGATTATTGACACCCCGACAGTCAGCAGCGGCGGCAATTACGGCTATCTGATTAAAACGCAGACTATCGACGGCAAAAACGAAAAAATCAGAATGATGCTTTATACCTCTTATGACATTTGCGCTTCTCCCTATGACGTTGTCACTTTTCGGACAAAGCCGTTTATTTTCCCCGCCGATAATGAGAGCGGACTTGAATATTTCAGGTCAAAGAGAATTTATCTCGGCGCATACACGGGCTCGTCGGTCAGAGTTTTTCAGCCCGATAAAAAGCCGTTAATTTCGTATTTCCCGATAAGAAAAGCTGAGAGTGAAAAGAACATTAGGGAATTTTTAAGCGGAGATTATGCCGAATTTGCCGTGAGCATACTTTTCGGTGACAAAACCTATCTTTCCGATTCTGCAAAGGAAAACTTCCGCTTTGCGGGGCTGTCGCATATAATGGCGGTTTCGGGACTTCATTTGTCCGTCTGGATAATGGGGCTTCATCTTCTCCTTGTCAGGCTCAGACTCGACGAAAAGACCTGCGGTGTGCTCTGCGTGTTTGCTTCGCTGTGCCTTGTCTGCTTCTGCTCGTTTTCCGTCAGTGTGATAAGAGCGGCGGTGATGCTCTCTGCTTATCTGATTGCGCCGTTTTTCTCCCGGCGTGGCGATTCTCTCAACTCTCTCGGGCTTTCGGCGGTTCTGATTTGCTCTGTTAATCCGTGTGCGGTGGGCGATATTTCTTTTCTTCTCAGCTTTTTCGCAACCCTCGGAATCATCGTTCTATCAGAGTATTTTCCGCCGGTTCTGCGCCGTGAAGAAACGGATTCGGCTTTGAAAAACATCGGATTAAAACTGCTGACGGCTCTGTTCGTGTGCGTGAGTGCGTGCTTTTTTACAGCACCGCTTCTTCTCAGGTATTTTTCATCGGTCTGCATCTGGTCGGTTATTTCAAATCCCGCCGTTTCGTTTGCGGTTGCGCCGTGTGTTCTGCTTGCCGGTGCGCTCTCGGTCTGCCCGAAGATAAATATCATTTCTCACCCGATAAAATACGCTCTTTTGTGCCTTGAAAAATATATTTTCTTCATCACGGAAAAAACGGCTTCACTGCCTTTTGCGGGATTGATGTGCAATAATTCAGTCATAAAATGTGTGGTATGCGCCTTTACGGTGCTCGGAATTTTTACATTATACAGCGTGAAGAAAAAGAAAATCACGCTTGAGTCAGCTATTATCACGGCGGCATTGCTTATCTGTGTGTGCCGCTGAAAAAATAATTTACAGGTCGGTGTGTTATGGACAGAATAACCGAAACAGAAAGAAGCATTCAGAAAACCTACCGAAAGGATATCTGGAAACGCTTTATTGAGGGGATAAACGAATATCAGATGATAAAAGAGGGCGACAGAATTGCCGTATGCATTTCGGGCGGCAAGGACTCTATGCTTCTCGCAAAATGTATGCAGATTCTTCAAAGGCACAGTGATTATCCCTTTGAAGTGAAATTTCTTGTAATGGACCCGGGCTACACGGAGGAAAACCGCAGAAAAATTGAAGAAAACTGCGCATTGCTGGGCATTGAGCCGCATATTTTCAGTGCCGATATTTTCGATTATGTTTCAAAGGTGGAAAATAATCCGTGTTATCTCTGCGCAAGAATGAGACGGGGCTACCTATATAAGAATGCCGCCGAAATCGGCTGCAACAAAATCGCACTCGGGCATCATTTCGACGACGTAATAGAAACAATACTGATGAGTATGCTCTACGGTGCCGAAATCAGGACAATGATGCCCAAGCTTCACTCAACGAACTATGAGGGTATGGAGCTTATCCGTCCGCTTTATATGGTCAGAGAAAGGGATATTATCAGGTGGACAAAATATAATAACCTTGAATTCTTGCAGTGCGCCTGCCGCTTCACCGAAAGAAGTGAGGACTATGAGCTTCTCTCAAAGCGAAAAGAGATGAAAGCCCTTATTGAAAAGCTGAGAAAAGAAAATTCAAATATTGAAATGAATATTTTTCGCTCGGTCGAAAACGTGAATCTTCAGACGCTTATCGGTTATCATTCGTCGGATTTTAAATATAACTTTCTCGACGATTATGACAAATAACACATTATCGGAATATAATAACAGTGCCGCAGATGATTTTCTGCGGTTTTTTTCATATAAAATCATTAAATTTGAATTTAAGTGTTGAGTTTGTTTCCGTTTTATAGTAAAATCTATGCTACAATAGTAATAGGTGGAATATCATGACAGACAGTGAATTTATAAAACTGAGAAAAAAGGTGCTTGAGCTTTATTTCTCAAAAATGAATCCGATGCAGAAAAAGGCTATCTTTACTGTGAACGGACCTCTTCTTGTTCTTGCGGGGGCGGGCAGCGGAAAGACAACCGTGCTTGTCAACCGTATTGCAAATCTTATTAAATTCGGCGATGCATATAACAGTGATTTTGTCGCCCGTGAAGCTGAGCCCGAGGATATAGATACGTTAAAAGCCTTTATTGATTTCGGGCAGGGCGATTTGACGGGCGTTGACGATTTGTTATCTTTCAGAGCGGTAAAGCCCTGGAACATTCTCGCCATCACATTTACGAACAAAGCCGCCTCCGAGCTTAAGGGCAGACTTGAAAAAATGCTCGGTGAAGACGCAAACGATATTTGGGCGGCGACTTTTCACTCAAGCTGTGCAAGAATTTTGCGCCGCTACGGCGACAGAATAGGCTTTTCCTCCCACTTTACAATTTACGACACGGACGACTCAAGAAAGATGATGAAGGAGTGTCAGAAACAGCTCGGCATTGAGGATAAATTTCTTTCGCACAAAACCATTCTCCATGAAATAAGCATGGCAAAGGATTCACTTATATCTCCCGCCGAATACAGAAAAAGCGTAGGTGCGGATATAAGACTGATGAAAATAGCGTCGGCTTATGAGCTTTATCAGAAAATGCTGAAAAAAGCGGATGCTATGGATTTTGACGATATAATCGTCAACACCGTTGAGCTTTTTGAAACCTGTCCCGATGTGCTCGAATATTATCAGGAAAAATTCAGATACATAATGGTCGATGTGTATCAGGACACAAACCACGCTCAGTACAGACTCATTTCTCTTCTTGCCGACAAATACAAAAATATATGCGTTGTCGGTGATGACGACCAGAGTATATATAAATTCAGAGGCGCAACGATAGAAAACATACTCTCGTTTGAGGACGAATACAGAGACTGTGTGACAATAAGGCTTGAGCAGAACTACCGCTCCACTCAGACCATTCTCGACGCCGCAAATGCCGTTATCGGTCACAACACAAAAAGAAAAGGCAAAGAGCTCTGGACGGGTAACGGAACGGGCGGAAAAATCAAGGTTATTACCGCATACGACGAAAACGATGAGGCACGCCTCATTGTCGATGAAATAATCGAACAGAATTCCGTTTTCGGTCATAAGTTTTCCGATATTGCGGTGCTTTACCGAATGAATGCACAGTCAAACTCGATTGAGCATATACTCACGAGAAACAGTATTCCCTACCGTATTATCGGCGGTCTGCGTTTCTACGACAGACAGGAAATCAAGGACGCTCTTTCGTATCTTGCGGTTATTAATAACCCGAGCGATGAGGTCAGGCTCAGACGTATTATCAACGTGCCGAAAAGGGGAATAGGCGAAACGACAGTTTCAAATGCCTCCGGCATTGCGGCAGGACTCGGTATCCCGCTTTTTGAAGTGCTTGAGCATGCCGACGAATACGCCGCCACTCAGAGAAGCGCACAGAGGCTCATGGAATTTACCTCCATGATTAATTCTCTTCGTGATATGCAGGATAAAATGACCGTTGACGAGCTTTTCAAAAAGATGCTTGAGGTTACGGGCTACACGGCAAGTCTGCTCCTTGACACCGAAAAAGGGGAGGAGAGACTTGAGAACATATCCGAGCTGACGAATAACCTTGTCAATTTCGTGCGTGAAAACGGCGAGGATTCCACCTTGAACGATTTTCTTGAAGAAATCGCCCTCATGACCGATATTGACAGCTATAACGCACAGACAGACGCTGTTGTGCTCATGACGCTTCACTCGGCAAAGGGACTTGAGTTTCCCGTAGTATTCATACCCGGCATGGAAAACGGCATTTTCCCGAGCGAAAATAATCTCTTTGAAAATGAAGCTCTTGAGGAGGAACGCCGCCTTGCTTATGTCGGTATCACAAGAGCGAAAGAGAAGCTTTATTTTTCCCATGCGCTCAGCCGTATGCTCTACGGTCAGACGAGGCGAAACAGAATTTCACAGTTTCTTTCCGAAGTGCCGGACAAGCTGATTGAAAGCGGCGGCAGACGGCAAAATGTTTATTCCGGCTCAGAGAGATTTTCCGCTGTCTCCGGGAGAAACGCATACAGCTACAATTCTTCTCACAAAAATCACAGTATTGACTTGTCCTTCAGCAGTGCGCCGGAGAAAAAGCAGAAATCCGAATGTACTCTCAGAGTCGGTGACACAGTTAAGCACAAGGTGTTCGGCACGGGAGTTATTCTTCAGCTTACGCCTATGGCGGGCGATACAATGCTGACGGTGGCGTTTGACAAAGCCGGTACCAAAAAAATAATGTTCAATTATGCAAAGTTTCAATAAGGAGGAAATTTGTATGAAAAAATTTATTTCACTCTTACTTTCGCTGACTATGGTGTTCTCACTTGCGGGAGTGGCATTCGCATCAGAAAAGAAAACACCCGTAATCGTTGTCAGCGGTATGGGCACGGACCAGTATGTTATCGGTGAAAACGGGGAGAAAACCCGTGTCTGGCCGCCTCAGGGCGCAGATATAGCAAAGGCTGTCGCCATGCTTCTTCCGGCGGTAACGGGCGGCATTCTGACCGGTAATTACTCGGCGGTTGAGCCCATGCTCACGGGGCTTAAAAATGTCTTTATGCCTCTTTCATGTGATGAAAACGGAACGCTTCTCAAGAATGTCACAGGCGATATTTATCCGCTTCCCATAAGCGAATACCCCGATGACTTCAACGAGAGTAACGACACCGCCGAAAAAGCTATCTGCCGCAGTGTCGGTGACGAAATCGGCGATAAAAATTCATATTTCTTCAATTACACATGGTCGAGAAATCCTATGGAGCACGCCGACGACCTCGAAAAATATATTGACAGCGTGCTTTCACAGACTAAGTCCCGCAAGGTCTCTCTTATTGCGTGCAGTATGGGCGGCACAATAACAATGTCATATCTTTACAAGTACGGCACGTCGAAAATAAAGAATGTTGTTTTTGCTTCAACCGCATTTCTCGGCACGGAAATAGTCGGACAGCTTTTCACAAAGGATGTTAATATCAGCATTTATGATGCACTTGCTTATTTCAGTGAATTTACGGGCTACGATTTTGTTCAGACACTTGTTGTTCTTGCACAGAAGGGCATGGGCGAGAGCGATATTGACCTGCTCGGCACGGCAAACGGCTATGTAGAAAAGCTTGTTGACAGTCTCAAAGAGATTGCGTTTTCCGGTGTATTTCTCGACACCTTCGTCACAATGCCCGGTATATGGGCACTTATGCCGCACAGCTATTATGAAAAGGCTAAGGAAACGCTTGTCACCGACAAGTCAAAATATGCTTTCTTCGAAAGAGATAAGGATAGCATTGACGAATATATGTACTGTGTGCAGTCAAAGGCGGAAAAAATAATCGCAAAGACGAGAGAAAACGGCGTCAACGTCTATGTCACGGCGACCTATCTCTGCTCGGGCATACCCGTAATGTCAGACGCCTCAAACTACACCGACAACCTCATCGACGTTAAGTATGCAGGCGGATATGCGACAGTGGCAAAATACGGCGAAACGCTTGACTCTGCTCTGGGCACGGTATGCACTGACAAGTCGCACAGTCATCTTTCACCCGATGCTCTGATTGACGCTTCAACCTGTATTCTTCCGGAGCAGACGTGGTTTATCAAAAATGTCGGTCACATGGCTTATGTCTATGACACGGGACTTTGCTCACTTCTTGCCTATCTTTCAACAAGCATGGAAGAAGTCAGCATTTATTCAAATCCGCTTTATCCGCAGTTTACCGAGTATAACACGGTAACTGAAAAGCTCACTTCGGATTTTGAAAATGACCGCTCGGATATTTCGGAAAGCTATATCACTCTTCTCATTGAGCTTCTGAGAAAGCTTATCGTATTTTTCGTTGACCTGTTTACAACCGTAAGGTAATAAGTGCAACAAATAAGGAGTATTTGTGAAGAGATTTCAAAATTTTTCAATAACTCTTTACACTGTCTGTTTTATTTAGTAAAATACAGTAGGAATTTCCGTTTCCGTTAATTTAATATTCAGGAGTGAGTTAAAATGATTTATAAAAGATTACTCTTAAAGCTCAGCGGCGAGGTGCTTGCCGGCAGTGGAAGCAGCGGTATTGATTTCGACACCGTCAACATAATTTGCAAGGCCGTTAAGGAAGCGCACGATTACGGAACTGAAATAGCAATAGTTGTCGGCGGCGGAAACTTCTGGCGTGGTCGTTCAAGCGGAAATATGGACAGAACGAGAGCCGACCACATGGGAATGCTTGCTACGACAATGAATTCGCTTGCACTCTGCGACTGCCTTGAACAGCTCGGACTTGACGTCAGAGTGCAGACGGCAATCACAATGCAGCAGGTGGCAGAGCCTTATATCAGAAACAGAGCTGTGCGCCATCTTGAAAAGGGCAGAATAGTTATCTTCGGTTGCGGCACGGGTAACCCGTTCTTCTCGACCGACACTGCGGCGGCACTCAGAGCGGCGGAAATCAACGCCGATGTCATATTCAAAGCGACAAATGTTGACGGCGTTTATGACAAGGACCCGAACAAATTTGCCGATGCGGTCAAATATGATAAGCTCTCTCATTCCGAGATTCTCTCAAAGGGGCTTAATGTAATGGACAGCACAGCCGCTTCGCTTTGCAGGGATAATAATATTGATATCCTTGTCTTCAACCTCAATAATCCCGAAAACATAGTCAAAGCCGTTAAGGGTGAGACGATAGGCACTCTTGTCACAGAGGGCTGATAAATTTAAAAGGAGCAAAAGTATTATGGAAGAAATATTCGCAAAAGCAAAAGAAAAAATGGGCAAAACAATAAGGTCTCTCGAATCGGAGTACGGTTCAATCCGTGCCGGCAGAGCAAATCCGCAGATTTTAGACAGAGTTACCGTTGATTATTACGGCACTCCGACACCGATTAATCAGCTTGCCTCCGTCGCTGTTTCCGAAGCGAGAGTGCTCACAATTCAGCCTTGGGACAAATCGGTTTTAAAGCCGATTGAAAAGGCAATTCAGACCTCTGACATCGGCATTAATCCGATGAATGACGGCAGCTCGATAAGACTTACCTTCCCGCCTCTCACAGAGGACAGACGTAAGGAGCTGTGCAGAGACGTTCAGAAGATAGCTGAAAATTCAAAGGTTGCGCTTCGTTCAATTCGCCGTGACGCCATTGAAAAGCTCAAGGCGATGAAGAAAAATTCCGAAATAACGGAAGATGACCTTAAGGACGGAGAAAAGAAGATTCAGAAATTCACCGACGATTTTGTTGCCGATGTTGAAAAGATTGAGGCGGCAAAGGAAAAGGAAATTATGGAAATCTGATAAAGGCACGACGGGGGCAGATTATTCTGCCCCTTATTCGCAGACAGGAGGGTGTTTATGAAAGAGAACACACTGCCGCATTTCGATATTCTTCCGAGACACGTTGCTATCATCATGGACGGCAACGGACGCTGGGCAAAGCAAAGGGGACTTGAGAGAAGCGCAGGGCACAGAGAGGGCGCAAGGACATTCAGAAAAATCTGTGATTACGCCGCCGACCTCGGCATAGAGTACCTGACATTTTATGCTTTTTCAACGGAAAACTGGCGCCGCCCCCAAAGTGAAGTTGATGCGCTTATGGACCTTTTCAGGGATTACCTTGCCGAAATGCAGGAGAGAAAAGAAGAAAACGAAGAGCGTGGCTACAATATCCGTTTTATCGGGGACATCAAGGGCATACCTGAGGATATACAGAAATTGCTCGACACTGTTCAGAAAGACAGCGATTCACAGACAAAAACGCATATCAATATAGCCGTCAACTACGGCGGACGGCATGAAATTGTTTCGGCGGCAAAAAAAATAGCCGAAAAAATTAAAAGCGGAGAGTTATTGCCGGAAGATATTGACGAGAATATGATTAGCGATAATCTTTATACGGCTTCTCAGCCCGACCCCGACCTTGTGATAAGACCGAGCGGCGAGCAGAGACTTTCAAATTTTCTTATCTGGCAGAGCGCATATTCCGAGTTCTGGTATTCGGATATTCTCTGGCCGGATTTTACAAAAGAAAATCTCAATGAGGCACTTTCCGTGTTTCAGAAGCGAAACCGCCGATTCGGCGGAATATAACGGAGGACAAGATGGCAAATATTATCGAAAAGGCAAGCAAAAAATTCAAGGGAGAGAGAACTCTGTCAACAATCATTATTGTTGTTTTTATGGTTGCGTACTGGGTGTTTTCATACGCTCCGGTCAGAATTGTTTTCACGTCTCTCACCGCCTTGATTTCGCTTCTTGCCACCTATGAGCTTATTCACTCGGTCGGCTGTAAAAACAAAGTGTTATACGCTTTTTCAATGTCGTATTCGGCTTTGCAGGTTTTTCTTCTTTCCTATTCCGTTTCGGTCAGATGGAGCCTTGTCCTCACCGTTTATATACTTGCGCTTCTTATAATAATGGTCATAACACACGAAAAAACGAAATATGTTGATATTGGTGTTGCTCTCATCGGCTCAGTCGCATATTCCTACGCTTTTTCATGTTTCATTCTGATAAGGGATTATTACAGGGTTAATCCCGACTATAATAAGCAGGAATGCTTCTGGCTGTTTCTTGCCTGCTTCGGAGCTTCGTGGCTGACAGATGCCGGTGCCTTTCTTGTCGGCAGAAAATTCGGCAAGCATAAGCTTTGCCCGAAAATCAGTCCGAAAAAATCCGTTGAGGGCGCAGTCGGCGGAGTAATCGTCTGTGTTTTCTTCACAAATCTTGTCTATTTCTTATACGACCTTGTGATAAATGCGGTTTACGGCTTCCACACCTTCGGCGGCGGAATAAGAAAATATCTTGTTTTTTCGCTGATACTCATCGTGCTCGATATTCTCAGCATGTTCGGCGACCTTTCGGCATCTGTTCACAAGAGAAATTACGGTCTTAAGGATTATTCAAACCTTTTGCCCGGTCACGGCGGAATTATGGATAGATTCGATTCCTCTGTTTTTGTTCTTCCCGCAATGTATGCGATAATCAGCACTGTTCCCAATTTGTTTTAAGAAGTGAAATATATGTCAAAGAAACTTTCAATACTCGGCTCAACCGGCTCCATAGGTACGCAGAGCCTTGAGGTTGCCGATATGCAGGGCTATGAGGTCACTGCACTTTCTGCATATTCAAATGCGAAATTACTCGAAAAGCAGATAAGAAAATATAAACCGGAGGTTGCTTGTCTTGTTGACGATAAAGCGGCGCAGGAGCTGAAAATTTCGGTTAAAGACACAAAAACAAAGATACTTTCCGGCATTGAGGGAGTGTGCGAGTGCGCCTCTTTTGAAAAAGCTGATACCGTGATAAATTCCGTTGTCGGAATGGCGGGACTTGAGCCGACGCTCACCGCTGTTGAAGCGGGCAAGACGATAGCGCTTGCAAACAAGGAAACGCTTGTTGCCGGCGGAAAGCTCGTAATGGAAAACGCTCGGAAAAGGGGCGTTTCGATATTGCCTGTTGACAGCGAGCATTCGGCAATTTTTCAGTCGCTTCAGGGGTGCCCGGACAAAAAAGCGGTGAAAAAGATAATACTTACCGCTTCCGGCGGACCGTTCTTCGGCAAAAGAAGAGAAGAGCTTGAAAACGTAACCCTGGAGCAGGCACTCAATCACCCGAGCTGGTCAATGGGTGCAAAAATAACCGTTGACTCTGCTTCGATGATGAATAAAGGGCTTGAGCTGATAGAAGCCGTATGGCTCTTCGGTGTTTCGCCCGACGATATTGAAATTGTCATACACCGTGAAAGCGTTATTCATTCGCTTGTGGAATATGTTGATAATTCCGTTATCGCCCAGCTCGGAGTGCCCGATATGCGCATACCTATTCAGTATGCGCTGACCTATCCCGACAGAATACCGTCTCCGGTCAGAGAACTGAGCCTCACCGAATTTATGAAGCTCACATTTTATAAGCCGGACTATGACACGTTTTCCTGTATAAATCTTTGCCGTGACGCAATAAAAAAAGGCGGGCTGTATCCCGCCGTTGCAAATGCGGCAAACGAAGAAGCAAACTATCTTTTCCGTCACGGAAAAATCAAGTTTTTACAGATAGGCGAATTTGTCAGAGCGGCACTTGATAACATATCCGCCGGCAGTGATTACAGCTGCCTTGACGATGTTCTTGAAATTGACAGAGAGACAAAGGCATACATAAAATCCTTAGCGTGATTTCGGCATTACGCTCTGAGAGGTGAGAGAAAAATGAAAATTATGACATTTCTTTCCGTCGGCGCAGTCTGGGGAAAGGTATGGCCGATACTTGCGGCAATTCTTTTTTTCGGTCTCATCATTTTTATCCATGAATTCGGTCACTTCATTTTTGCAAAGCTTTTCAAGGTGAAGGTCAATGAATTTGCTATGGGTATGGGACCGGCTATTTTTAAAAAGCAGGGCAAAGAAACGCTTTATGCGCTTCGTCTTTTTCCCATAGGCGGTTTCTGCGCTATGGAGGGCGAGGACAGCGAGAGCGAAAGCGAGGGCTCATTTTCAAAAAAAGCGGTCTGGAAACGAATGATTATCGTCGCCGCCGGTGCAACCTTTAATCTAATACTCGGGCTGATTATCTGCGCCGTTATTTTAGGCTCGGAGGACCTTATATCAACCACACAGATTCACTCATTTGATAAAAATGCCGTCAGCAATGCCGAGGGCGGCTTAATGCCCGGAGACAGAATACTTAAAATTGACTCAAAGCGTGTCTATTCGTCCTATGACCTGTCATTTCTCATGCAGAGAAACGCAACGGGTGTTTTTGATTTCACGGTGAAAAGAAACGGTGAAAAAGTCGAGCTTGACGACGTGAAGTTTGCCACCGTTAAGGGCGAGGACGGAAAAAATACGATTATTTATGATTTCATCATAGTCGGCGTGCCGTCATTTAAGGGCATTTCGTCCGCAGAGAATAAAGCTTCATATTTCTTCACCGCTCTTTCAAACAGCGTGAAATATTCATTCGGCGATGCCGCCTCCATAGGCAGAATGGTATATCTCAGCCTTTTTGACCTTGTGACGGGGCAGTATCATCTGAGCGACCTTTCCGGACCTGTCGGCACAATGCAGATTATCGCCGAGGCGGCTCACGAAAGCGCAAGCTCCTTTGATTTTTCTTATCTTCTTACCATAATGGCTCTCATTACGATTAATATAGGTCTCTTTAATCTTTTACCGATACCCGCACTTGACGGAGGCAGGCTTTTCTTCATGCTCATAGAGCTTATTTTCAGAAAGCCGATACCCGCAAAATACGAAAACTGGGTGCATTCGGCGGGAATGGCACTGCTCCTTATATTCATGGCGGTAATATCGTTCAGCGATATATGGAAGCTGATTCAGGGCAAAACCTATCTGTAACGGAATTTCAAAACGAGGGTGATAACAATGTTTGTCAGAAGAACCTGCAAGGAAGTAAAAATCGGCAATATCGCAATCGGCTCTCAGAATCCCGTTGCGGTTCAGTCAATGCTCAATAAAGAAGCTCACGACATCGATGGCAATATTCAGCAGGCACTTGCGCTTGAAAAAGCCGGGTGCGGCATAATTCGTCTTGCCGTGCCGGACAAGGAAGCGGTGAAGACTGTGTATGCGCTCAAGGAAGCGGTGAGTATGCCCGTTGTCGCCGATATACATTTTGACTATCGTCTGGCTCTGCTCAGCGCAGATGCCGGTGCGGATAAAATCCGAATCAATCCCGGCAATATCGGCTCTGATGACCGTGTTAAAGCCGTTGTGGAAAAATGCCGTGAAAAAAATATCCCGATAAGAGTCGGTGTAAATTCCGGCTCGGTTGAAAAGGAAATTCTCGCAAAATACGGCTCGCCCACACCTGACGCACTTGCCGAAAGCGCAATGTATCATGTGCGTCTGCTTGAAAAATATGACTTTGACAATATTGTTGTTTCGCTCAAATCCTCAGATGTTGTCAATATGGTTTCATCTTATGAGAAAATAGCCTCAATTTGTCCGTATCCGCTTCATCTCGGCGTTACGGAAACGGGAACGGAAAGAATGGGCACTGTTAAGTCGAGTGCAGGTATAGGCTCTCTTCTCATTCACGGAATAGGGGACACAATAAGAGTTTCGCTCACCGCCGACCCGATAAGGGAGGTCTATGCCGGATACGACATATTAAAGGCTGTCGGGCTTAAAAAGGACTGCCCGTTTCTCGTTTCCTGCCCGACCTGCGGAAGAACAAAAATTGACCTTATTTCGCTTGCAACGCAGGTCGAAGAGAGACTTAGAGGCTGCAACAAGAGCATAAAGGTTGCCGTCATGGGCTGTATTGTCAACGGACCGGGCGAAGCGAGAGAAGCCGATATAGGAATAGCCGGCGGAGACAAATGCGGACTGATATTCAAAAAGGGAGAAATTCTGCGCAAGGTTCCGGAGGAAGAGCTCATTGACGAGCTGATGAAAGAAATAGATTTGTTATAAGGAATGAAGGATGTTGGATAAGGACTTTTTACTTTTCTTTGATAAAGCGGTGTCAGCCGATAAAAAAACGCTTTTTGAGGGCTGTGAGGTCGAAAAGTGCAATGTTGATATGAATGACGGTACTGTTGATATATTTGTCGGGTGTGATAAATATATTGAGTACCGTGAGTTTTCATGCGTTGCGTCAAGGCTTAAGGAAGAGCTCAATGTGAGAAGAGTGCATTTTTATCCTCATTTCAGAGGTGTTCATTTTTGCCGTGAACACTTTGATTTTCTCATTGAAGCGGCAAACGGCAGGCTTTCCTCCGTGAAAGGAATACTTCTTGACAGCGATGCTGTTTATTCTGACGGTGCGCTTAAAATTAAGGTTGCACCCGGTGCCGAAAAGCTTTTATCCGAGGACAGGACAGACAGATTTTTTTCTGAGCTTATAAAGGAGTCCTTCGGCGAAGATGTAACAGTCACCTTTGAGTGCCGGGAGGAGGACGTTTCTCCCGACAGCGAGGAATATCTCAATATGCAGAAAAAAGCCGATATTGAGATTATCGAAAGAGAGAGAAAGAAAGAAGCGGAAAAACAGAAACAGGAGGTCAGAGAAGCGGCTGAAAAGGGTATTATGCCGTCATCTGAAAGCAGTGTGCCTCTTACTCATAAAATAATCGACGGCTATCCGCTCTATTTTGAGACAAAGAAGCTTATTATGGGCACGGATATTAAAGAACTGCCAAAGCCCATAAAGGATATTGACATAATGGACGGTACCGTTACCGTCTGGGGCGACGTGTTCAATTATGATGAAAAGGACACACGTGACAATCGCTTTAAAATAATTACATTCTGCATTACCGACAAGACAAGCTCTTATTCCTGCAAGATATTTTTAAAGCAGAGGCAGTGCGATGCCGTTGTGGAAAACATCAGAAACGGAGTAACGGTTATCGTCAAGGGCAATGTTCAGATGGACAGCTTTGCCAAGGAGAACGTGATTAACGTCTCTTCAATCGCAACAGTTTCAAAGATTTTGCCCTTTGATGACGCAGAAGTGAAGCGTGTCGAGCTTCACATGCATACAAAGATGTCGATGATGGACGCTGTCTCCGACGCCGCCGATATTGTCAAACGTGCCGCTTTGTGGGGGCATAAGGCGGTTGCGATAACCGATCACGGCGTGGTTCAGGCGTACCCCGACGCAATGAAAGGCAAAAAGGGAAGCGATATAAAAGTAATTCTCGGCATGGAGGGTTATCTTGTCGATGACGAAAAATATCCCGATTTCAAGAAAAAGGGCGTGCCGAGGTATCATATAATACTGCTTGCGCAGAACAAGGTCGGACTTAAAAATCTCTATAAGCTTATCACGGCATCAAATCTGAAGCATTTTTATAAAAGACCGCTCATTCCGAGAAGTGAGCTTATTGAGAGAAGAGAGGGGCTCATAATCGGCAGTGCCTGCGAGGCGGGCGAATTATACAGAGCTGTTGTCGTCGGCGAAGATGAGAGCGAAATCATAAAAATCGCTTCATTTTACGACTACCTTGAAATTCAGCCGGTCGGAAACAATCAGTATATGCTGAAAAGTCCCGATTTTCCGAACATAAACACATTCGCCGATATAGAGAACGTCAACCGCTGTATTGTCTCTCTCGGTGACAGACTTAATAAGCCCGTATGCGCCACCTGTGACGTTCATTTTCTCGATAAGACGGATTCAATTTACAGAACTATTCTTCAGGCAAGTCAGGGCTATACCGACGCTGACAATCAGCCGCCGCTGTATTTCAGAAACACAAAAGAAATGCTTGAGGAGTTTGCATATCTCGGCGAGGAGACAGCCTATGAGGTTGTCGTGACCAATACAAACAAAATCGCCGATATGATAGAGGACATAAAGCCCATACCCGAGGGCAATTTCCCGCCGAGCATGGAGGGAGCGGACGACGAGCTCAAGCGTCTTTGCTGGACGAGGACAAAGGAGCTTTACGGTGAAGACGTGCCGGAATACGTGTCACAGCGACTGACGAGAGAGCTTGACGCAATAATCGAGCACGGTTTCGGTGTTCTCTATATGATAGCGCAGAAGCTTGTCAAAAATTCCGAAGAGCACGGCTATCACGTCGGCTCAAGAGGCTCGGTCGGCTCATCGTTTGTCGCCCACGCCAGCGGAATTTCCGAGGTTAACCCTCTCGCTCCGCACTATCGTTGTCCTAAGTGCAGACACAGCGAATTTTTCCTTGACGGCAGTGTCGGCTCAGGCTATGACCTTCCGCCGAAAAACTGCCCCGAATGCGGTGCACAGATGGCGAGAGACGGGCATGATATTCCTTTTGAGACGTTTTTGGGCTTCAAGGGCGATAAAAGCCCCGATATCGACCTTAACTTCTCGGGTGACTATCAGTTTTATGCCCACAGATATACCGAAGAGCTGTTCGGTAAAGACCACGTTTTCAAGGCAGGCACTATTGCCACAGTCGCCGAAAAGACCGCATACGGCTATGTCATGAAGTATTTTGAGGAGCGCGGCATCACAAAGCGCCGCTGTGAGATCGAGAGACTGGCTGCCGGCTGCGTGGGTATCCGCCGAAGCACCGGTC
>JAZUDT010000058.1:0-22418 GCA_045639785.1 Acutalibacteraceae bacterium
GAAAATGGGATTTTAAAGTATATCCGAGTAAGTGATAACTTTAAAATCCCTTGTTTTTGTATAAACTTGTAAAACTACTTGTTTTTCTAATCGTTTTTTTGCCCACTCGGAGTATCATCATACGCCGTCGGGGCAAAAAAAACGATTTCTGCATCTAAATTCGACAGCCCCTTTGATGTGCTCCTTACATTACTTAACTCTGTTCGCTTTTAAAGGTTTTTCTGCATATAGTATGAATTTTCACTGCAATCGGGAAGATAATTAAATCCGATATGAGAATAAAAACTCCTTGCATTGGTGTTGCTTTTGAGAACCTCAAGTTTAACTTTTTCCATTCCGTTTTTAATCATAATATCAAAGCAATAATTTATGAGCAGTTTGCCATAGCCGTGAGCCTGATACGGAGAATTAATACCGATTAAAGAGATATACCCCGTTTTTGTCGTTGTATCATTCGCATAAAAAGTAACAAATCCTACATCATGATTATTAACTTGCAGAAGATAACAAAAGGCTTTCTCAGAAAACTTGACCGAAAATTCTTTTAGGGCATTAGGCTCTTTATTGAGATTTGTGAAAAGTGCGGCGAAATCGGTCAAATGTGTGTAAATATCATCTTTGCTTTTCAAAACAATAAGCTTTATCTTATCGACGTCTTCAATGTATGTATCTGTTTTTTTGTATTTTGCTCTCAAATAATTCATCTCATCGCTCCGATGTTGCATATTTTCTACCTTAAGTGGTAAAATTTAATCAAGTTGATATTGTTGTCAACAGTAAAATATCGCACCGTTTAGTGCTATTTTTAGAAATGATAGCACTAATTTAAAACATTGTCAATACCGATTGGTGCTATCCGATATAATTAAGACAAGCATAACAGCCGCATTTCAAGCACCGGACGGAGTGATATTTTGAATATTAATCAGCAAATTAAAAACCTCAGAAAAGATAATGACCTGACTCAGAAGCAAGTAGCTGAGTTGTTATATATGCAGGTGACACAATATCGCAGATATGAAACCGGCGAACGCACAATCCCCATAGATATTGCTGTTTCTCTTGCAAAGATTTATAACGTATCTTTGGATTACCTTGCCGGCTTATCAACTCACAATGAAAACATTTCCGTTAATGAACTCAGTACAGAAGAAAAACTGCTTATCACAAATTACAGAAGATTATCAAACTTAAACCGTGCTCGGATAGCTGAAAGGTCTGAAGCTCTTTTAAGCTCACAAGAAGACAATAAAAAGAAAAAAACAGAGATTTAACGTCCGGCGTTTTAAATCCCTGTTTTTTATTGCATATTTTTTGCTACAGTTTAGCGGTTAATTACTGCTCCGTCTCAACTCCTCAGCCTGTGTCTGTGTCTTTTTCTCTTTTTTCTTTCTTTTCAGTCCACGAGCACCTACGCATACGATGAAAAATATGCCCAGATAACCGATTGCGGGATAAACTATTGAAACAAGCTTTGAAAACTCGAAAAATCCGAGAGCAAGACAGACAATAACCGTTATAAATGAGAAAATACGGTTCTTTTTCACGTCATCTTTAAAAAATCCACTGCAAAACGACCAGACCATCGTCGAACACGAGGAAAATATACCGAGTATCAGAACGACGGAAAATACTCCGCCGAAAAAGACGGAAATGCGCCGTGCAAGAAACAGCGTGGGCACGGAAAGATTAATCGTATCCTCTGCATTGAGAAGCATGGCAATATTCAGAACGAGAATTGTCAGAATGAGAAGCACCGCACCGAAGATTGCACCCCGGAATGCGCTTTTTCTGCTTTTCGCCGTTCTTCCGAGCTGTATGTAATATCTGCTGCCGCAAAGAAAATTGAGAGACACATACAAAATGCCGCTGAGAACGAAATTCGGTACCGCACGGTGGGTATAAAGCTCATTTGTGTAATTGCCGACAGTACTAAAAGAGCTGTAATCTCTCGCTACCGTATATACACCGACAAAAACGGAAAACAGAATGATAAACGGACCGATTGAGGAGACAATCTTCACCATTCTTTCAAAGCCGATAAGATAAGCCGAAAGCACAAGAACAGCCATAACCGCCGAGCCTATATACCTGTTCACACCGTAATACTGCTCCAAGGTTGCGCCCGAAGCGGATATTATGACGGATATGAGAAATATGAGCGTGACGGGAATAATGAGAGTGTATATTCTTCCGACCAATTTGCCGCAGAAGTATTCATAATGGTTGAAATTTTCAATTTCTCTGTTATCATAGCCCTCAGTCATGAGCGTTTTGCCGATAATGATAAATCCTGCAAGATTTATCAGAACAACAATTATGCTCTTATATGAAAAGCTGCTGAAAAACTGAAAAATCTCCTGCCCCGTTGCAAAACCCGAGCCCATAATCCATGCGACAAATGCGCCCGTATATTTCAGTGTATTTTTAATTTCGTCTTTTTTCATTTCAAGCCTCTGTGTAAAATTAATATCCGTGCAACAGTATAGCAGAGATTATATAAAAACACAATAAGAAAAACAAGGTCTGTGCCGAACGGCACAAACCCTGTTTTTGTTTTATTTGGACAAAAACCGTGAAAGGAAATCCTTTGTCTTTTCGTTTTCCGGCTCTTCAAATATTTTCTTCGGCGTGCCCTCTTCACATATTAAGCCGTCAGCCATGAATATCACCTTGTCGGAAACATCTTTTGCAAACGCCATCTCGTGGGTAACGACAATCATTGTCATTCCCTCATCCGAAAGATTTTTCATAACGCTGAGCACCTCGCCCACCATCTGCGGGTCGAGCGCACTCGTCGGCTCGTCAAAGAGAAGCACCTCGGGCTCCATTGACAGTGCTCTGGCAATAGCGACCCTCTGCTTCTGACCGCCGGAAAGCTGTTTCGGTCTTGCGTTTATAAACGGCTTCATTCCCACCTTTTCAAGGTAGTGCATAGCTGTTTTTTCAGCTTCTTTTCTGTTCTTTTTCAGCACTGTCGTCTGACCGATAATGCAGTTTTCAAGTGCAGTCATATTGTTGAAAAGATTGAATGACTGAAAGACCATAACGCATTTTGAGCGGTATTTTGTGAGGCTGAAGTCCTTATTCTGAATATTCTCGCCGTGAAACAGTATTTCTCCGTCTGTCGGCTCTTCAAGAAGATTTATACAGCGCAGCATTGTGCTCTTACCCGAGCCGGAGGCACCGATAACGCTGAGCGTTTCGCCCTTTGAAACGGAAAGGTTAATGTCGCTGAGCACCTTGTGCTCGCCAAATGTTTTCTGAAGATGATTGACCTGCAGAATATTATCCATATCAGTTTTCCGCCTCCTTGCCGTGAATGTGAATTTCAGCGGCAGGGTCTGTCTGCGAACCGAAAATCGTATAATTCTCACTGCCCTCAAGCTTTCTTTCGATAAAGCGCAGTATTCTCGTTATTGAGAATGTAAGGATAAAATAAATCACGCATACGATAAGATAAACCTGAAATGTCTTGTATGAGTTTTTGTTGATTATCTCGGCATAGGAATAAAGCTCCATAACACCGATAACATTGAGAACAGACGTATCCTTGATGTTGATGACAAATTCATTTGACACCGACGGAAGAATGTTTCTCATCACCTGCGGTATTATAACCTTTGTCATCGTCTTGGTATGCGTCATGCCTATACTCAGAGCACCCTCAAACTGACCCGGGTCAATCGAGATTATTCCCCCTCTGACTATCTCAGCCATGTATGCGCCGGTATTGATTGAAACGATGATAACACCCGACGGTATCAGCGGAAGCGTTTTGCCGCCGTTTATTATCGCATAGCCCCAGAAAATGACCATTGACTGGACCATCATCGGCGTTCCTCTGAAAATCTCAACATAGACGGATATAATTGCGCCGACCGCTTTCTGAAGCATACGTATTGCTTTATTCTTCGACTCGGGAACGGTGCGTATAATGCCCGTCAGAAGTCCTATCAGAAGTCCTGCCACAGTGCCGATGAGAGCTATGAGCATCGTATTTCCCACGCCCTTGAGAAGCATGGGATAATACTTCAATAAAATCTGTATAACTTCTTTGAAAAACATTGTTATCTTTCCTTACTTATTGATTACGATAACGAGATTTGACTCGTAATATGTGTCGGTGAAGTCGATTTCGGCTTCTCTCTCCGCTGTCGGGCTCATACCGGCAACAATGGCGTCAACCGTGCCTGCGTTGAGTGCAGGAATGAGAGCTGACCAGTCAAGAGCATAGATTTCAAGCTTCATGCCGAGCTTATTCGCAACATATTTTGCTATCTGAACGTCGTAGCCGTTAGCCTTACAGCCTTCATAGCCCTCGCTCATAATGTCAACCGAGCCTGAGGTCTCTTTGCCCTCTGTGTCGGTCCAGTTGAACGGCTGATATGCACATTCCATAGCGACCTTGAGTGTGCCGGTCGGGTTCTCCGGTTCTTCCGACTTGAGGCAGAATTCTTTAATATCCTCGCCGGCAGCAAGACGGACTATTTCTTCCATGAGCTGACCTTTTGTCTCCTCGGAAATTTCGGCAAGCACCTTGTTAATTTCTTCACGGAGAGAAGAATCTGTCTTGAGACCTATGGCTATGCCCGTGTCCTCTTTTCCGGCGGTGAAGCCCGTGTCGTTATTGACAAGCTTGACATAAGAGAGACTGCTGTCCTTGAGCGTTTCGGCAAGTGCGGTCGGCTCCTCGGCGATGTAACCGTCTATTGAGTTAGCCTTGAGTGCAACAAGAAGTGACGGGAAATCGGGATATGATGACTTCTGCACTGCTTCTATCTGGTCAAGAGCCGTCTCGTGGAACGTGCCCTGCTGCGCGGCAATACGCATACCCTTGAGGTCAGCTATGCTTTTTGCATCAGCAATTTTGAGCGTCTCTGTGCCCTGATTAACTTCCGGCTTAGAGCCGCAGGCGGTGAACATTGCGACCATAACGAGTGCAAGTACAAGTGCGATAAACTTTTTCATTTTGATTTGCTCCTTTTAATATATTTTCAGACTTTTACGTCTGATATTAATAACAAAAAACGACGCTGTGAAGCGCCGTATGAATTACAATTTCAGACCGTGACAGCTCTCCACTTTCGTGACAGTCTCATACATATTATGTATAAGCCCAACGGTAAAACGCCGGTAAGCATTTATCCGTTTCGGCGGTCGCTCCTTTCGCTCATATCGGCTTACCGACCTTGATACAAGCTACTGATAGCACCCGCAACCTCTGACTAAGGTGATATTTAATTTTCTTCATTATATTTTCCTTTTCCCCCTTTGTCAATAGGTTTTGTGATTTTTGTGATTATCCGATAATAATGTATTCTTTTTCACGGTTTTGTTGTGATATTTTCATAAATCCGAGAGCACTTTTTTGAAAAATTCACCTCTGCCGACTATGCCTGAGCGGTTAAATCTGCCGATATTATAAAGCGACTCTTTTCGGTATGCCGTGACGGTATTCACCTTTTCCTCGCAGGTAAAGGTCGCTCTGAAGCCGAGCTTTTTGCATATTTTCACAGTATCGTCACAGCATTCGCCGAACGGATAGACCATTGCAAGAGGCAGTCTGCCCGTAATTCGCAGAAGCTCCCTCTGCTGCTTTCCCACGTCGTTTGTCAGTGCCGCCTCGTATTCTTCATAGGTTTCATTATTAAGCTTATTTATTCCTTTCCGCTTTCCCGCCTTACTGTAATGCATATCAAAGGAATGATTCTGAATTTCGATTTCATCGCTTGACGAGAGAAGCTTTATTTCTTCTTCATCAAGATAGGAATAAAGGTCGTTATGGTCGCCGTTTTCGGTATATAACTCCGTCAGAGAGCCAATTACACTGACAACACCCTTCATGCCGTATTTTTTAAGCAGAGGATAAACCACTGTGTAATGAGTTTCAAAGCCGTCGTCAAAGGTGAGCATTACGCATTTTTCGGGCAGAGTGATTTTTCCGTCAACATAGTCGGTCAAATCCTGCACGTTCACCGTTTTGTACCCTTTTTCGTTTATGTATTTCAAGTCCTTTTCAAGCTCGTCGGCGGCAATAACATATTTGCCTGTATTTTTTCCGTCCTTGCTTATCTGATGATACATAATAACACAAAGGCGAATGCTCTCTTTCGCCGAAACGTGAGCAAGTTCGTTACCGGAAACACACCACACGAAAAAAACAACCGAAACGCACAGTAGCAGCAAAAGCACTGATTTTATAACTCTCATTTTCAAAGCAACACCCCCATTTTCTAATTTTATGCAAATATTTCGACGTATAGTAAAAAAAGACTTGATTTTTATTTTGCACTGTGATAAAATACATCGGTAAATATCCGTAGGAGGTTCGTTTATGTCAACAGTTCAGATTATTTTAGGCGTTATCTTAATATTAGTTTCAGTTATTATAGTCGTTCTCGTTCTTATGCAGGAGAGCAAGGCTGAGCTTTCCGGTGCTATTGCCGGCGGCTCTTCAACAGAATCTTTCTTCGGCAAGAACAAGAAGCGCACAAAAGAAGCAAAGCTCGGCCGTCTCACTGTTATTTTGGGCAGTGTTTTCGGCGCAGTAACGCTCATCTCTTCGCTCTTGCTTCTCTTCTTTAACGGTAAATAATTGGAATTAAAGTTTTAAAGGGGCTGTGCATTTAGCACAGCCCCCTGTTTTTTAAATTATTCTGTCCGTTCTGTATTTGATTATGAGATGCTCATGCTCGCCGTTTTTCACCGTTAATATTTTCTTAGCTGAGCGTTTATCGTTTTTCTTTGTTTTTGCTATTATTTCCTTTGCGTTTTCATACTGCCACATAAGTCCCTCTGCCGAGATGGGATTCCTTCCGTGACCGCCGTAAATGACACACCCCTTTGCCTTTTCAAAAAGGATTTCACAGCTTTTTACCCATTCGGAAAGCGAAGCTGTATAGTCATAATGAAGCAAAAGATAAGGCGTGAAATTGTCGCCGGCAAGGACTATTTTGTCCTCGCTGATTTTGAAAATACATGAACCGACAGTATGTCCCGGGGTGTGCACAGCCTCGATTTTCACTTTGCCGAGGTCGAACACCCTGCCGTCCCCGAAGGTTTTAATGAAAAAGTACGGCTTATAGACGGGAAGCTTTCGCCCGTCTGCGATATATTTTTCGTATAAATTATGCTTTTTCAGAAAGTCAATGCGGTTGCGAAAGGAATTACTCCAGCGTGTAATCGGCAAATCCTTTGAATGAATATATACTTTTCCGAATTCTCTTGCGCCCCCGACATGGTCAACATGGGCGTGAGAAGCGATAAGCATAACGGGAAGTGACGTTATTTCACGCACAAGCGGCATAATTTCGTCCGCACCCACGCCACAGTCTATGAGAGCGGCTTTTTTCTTTCCGACAACCAAAAAGCAGTTATTAATCCCGAGCTCACATATACGGTAAACGTGAGTGCTCAGCTTTTCCGTTAAATAAACACTGTCATTCATATTGCACCAAAGGCTCAGACCGCCTCTTCTCCCCCGCCGTTTTTATCGGCGGTATTTTCTTTGTCACTGTCCCCGTATTTAATGCTCTCAAAGAAGTTGTCATAGTTTTCAACCCACTTTGCTATTGCTTCGGGGTCATAGTGCTCAGGCAGGCTTCTGTCGATTATTATATACTTTGCAACATTCTTTGTCACCGCACGGACAAGACGCCTTATTTCGGCGTTTGTGACCACCTTTTTCGCCTTGCCCGTCAAATCGCCGAGCTTGAGCGAAAGAAGCACCTTGATAAGTCCCTGTTCATTGCCGAAGAGAGCCATATCCTCGCTCGAAATGATTTTTTCTCCGAAAGCGTATTTTATCACGTCAAGCGTAAGTGCGGGAAATTCATTTTTCGCTATTGCGAGCACTGCCGCCTGAGTGCCGATTTCCTTAAAGAAGTCAACCTGATATTTCCAGAGTGTTTCTCTGCTGAGAAGCCCGTCAACGTCGCTTATTACGCAGTCGGCAAGCATTTTGCCCGCTCTCATTGCATAGCCGATACCCGAGCCCTTGACGGGTACTGTCATGTATGCGCTGTCACCGACTGCCGCATACCCGTCGGCAACAAGCAGAGCAAGAGGCTGTCTGACAGGTATGTCAATAATTTTTCCGCCCCTTATTATCTTATCGCCGAAATGGGGATTCTCGCTTCTGTAAACCTCGATTGTTTTGTCAATATACTCCTGCGGCAGTTCGTTGAATGAGCCGACAAGAATATCGACGTTGTCTTCATTCGTCACTATCCATGAAATTCCGCAATGCTCGCCCGGATTTAGCGACACCTTATATCTCAGTTCGTCGGGCATCTGAGCACCCTCAACACGGCTGAAATACGCACGGTATGCGGCGAGAACGTCATATTTTCCGACATGATTTTTAATGCGGAAGGATTCGGGGAGATTGCTTCTCACGGGCGAATAGAGACCGCAGGCGTCAATAATAAGTCCGCCGTAAAAATCGCCGAGATTTGTTTTAATGCCGATAACACGGCTTGCAAGAATTATGGGTGAAATGATTTCACAGCCGTAGACAAATTTTACACCTGCCGAAACGGCGAGTGAAATAAGGTGCTCATAGAGAGCGTTTCTGTCAATCTCGACATTATAGGTGTCGTCATTATCCGCCTGAACAAGCGGCTCAAGGTCTGTTCCCGGCACACAAAAGGCTATCGGAGTTCTCTTGACATACCATTTTTCGGGTATGGGAATGCCGGACTTCTCAAAGCCGTCAAGGTGAATTGAATCGCCCTGGGCGTGACCGAGCTTTCCCTCTTCTCCTCTTTCATAAACCGTAACGTCATAGCCCTCTTTTGCAAGATAATAGGCGGCAACTATTCCGCCGTGACCTGCGCCCGCAACGATAATTTTTTCTTTCATCTTCTCTGTTCCTCCGTGCGTTTATTTTTTGTATAAACCCTTTAAGCGTATGCGCCCTGCTTGATTAAACCTTTTTTTCAAGTGCGACGATTTCTTTATAGTAGTTTATGTAGTTGTCAATGCAGAGCTTTCCGGCTCTGCTGTCGGGCAGAAGCACCGCAAAAACGTGTTCAAGGTCAATGCCGTCGAATTTTTGAAATTCAATAAGCTTGACGGGAATATTTCTCTTTTTGAAGTCCTCTGCCGCTCTTCTTGTCTGTTTGAGTGCCATTGTGTCACCGCTGCTTGTGACCATTGCCGTCGGCGGAAGAGTGCCCTTGTCAAGAATTGCGTCAAGGTTCATATAGGGCGCAGTTCTCTGACTGTTTCTCGTTTTGCCCCACATGAGCTTTGTATATAGGCCCATAGCACCCTTTTCGTCCATATAGGCAACGGGCGAGGTGAGAGTGAGCATTGTCAGCTTCATGCACGGGTCAACGGTGTCGAATATTTCACGAAGCTCTGCGCTCGACATAAGCACTGCCGAGTATGCGGCAAGCATACCGCCTGCAGAATCACCTGTAAGCATTATGTGCTCCTTATCGCACGGATAATCGCAAAGATGCCCGCTTATCCATTTCAGCGCATAGGCACAGTCCTGAAGCTGAGTGCCGACATAAACGTCAGGCACGAGACGGTAGCTTATGTTGAAAACGACATATCCTCTTTTTGCAAGGCTCAGACAGTACATCTTGTTGAGATTCTTGTCCGCATACATCCAGCCGCCGCCGTGTATATCAATTATCACCGGCAGATTTTCCGTTATGTTTTCGGGATAATATACGTCGAGAAGATGATATGGATTCGAGTCGTCAAGATAAGGTATATCGCACACCTGCTTTATCCCCTCCGGCTCGGTCAGCGTTGCAATTCTTGCATCGTCTTTCTTTTTGACAATTTCCGACCAGAATTTTGACATTATTGAGATTACGGGATTCATCATAACACATCTTCCTTTCAGCCGTGAAAAAATTTGTATTTTATTTATTATAGCTTATAATTGCTCTTTGTTCAAGTATAATTATTCACAAAATTTTTGCTGCTCTTTACCCCGTGTTCTACTTGCGTGCCTTTTCCTTTTGTGATATAATTTCGTCGTAGAGAACGGAGGTACTGATATGAAAACCGGTGTTGTAATTATAGGCGCAGGTCCGGCAGGAATATTCACTGCGCTCGAAATGATAAGAAAAGGTACTGAAAAGAAAATCGTACTTGTCGAAAAGGGACGCCCCATTGAAAACAGAGCATGCCCGAAGAAAAAGACGAACAAGTGCATGAACTGCAAGCCCTACTGTCATATCACGACCGGCTTTTCCGGTGCGGGTGCATTCTCCGACGGTAAGCTCTCCCTCTCCTATGAGGTCGGCGGTGACCTGCCGTCACTTATCGGCGAGGACGTGGCTCAGAGCACTATCGACTATGCCGACGGAATTTATCTTGAATTCGGCGCAGACACACACGTTGAGGGTGTGAGTGACTATGAAGAGGTCAAGGAGATAAGAAAGAGGGCCATTCAGGCAGGTCTGAAGCTCGTTGACTGCCCCATTCGTCACATGGGCACGGAAAAGGCGCAGAACATTTATCTTGCAATAGAAAACTATCTCAGTGAAAACGGAGTTGAGATGATATTCGGCTACGAGTGCACAAACGTCATTCTCGAAAATGAAAAATGCCTCGGAGTAAACATATCGGACGGTCAGAAAAATATTGAAATCTTTGCCGACAAGACGGTTATCGCAACGGGCAGAAGAGGCGCAGAATGGCTTGAAAAAATATGCTCGGAGCACAATATCGCACATCAGCCGGGTACGGTTGACATAGGTGTAAGAGTTGAAGTGAGAAACGAGGTCATGGAGACAGTCAACAAGGTGCTCTATGAGTCAAAGCTCATCGGCTACCCAAAGCCGTTCAAGAACAAGGTCAGAACATTCTGCCAGAATCCCGGTGGCTTTGTCAGTCAGGAAAACTATGACAACGACCTCGCCGTTGTGAACGGTCACTCCTACAAGGAGCTCAAATCCCCAAACACAAACCTTGCCATTCTCTGTTCTCACAACTTCAACGTGCCCTTCAATCAGCCGATTGAATACGCTCAGAAGGTCGGAGAACTGACAAATATGCTCGGCGCAGGTCATATTCTCGTCCAGCGTTACGGCGATATTCTTGACGGAAAACGCACATGGGCAAAGGAGCTTGCCCAGTCAAACGTGAAGCCCACACTTCCCGACGCAGTTGCCGGTGATATTACGGCGGCTATGCCATACAGAGCAATGCTCAACATCATCAACTTCATTCAGGCTGTTGACCACGTTGTTCCGGGCTTTGCTTCAACCGAAACTCTCCTCTATTCGCCGGAGCTGAAATTCTATTCAAACCGTGTCAAGATGGACGAAAGATTCAACACAAACATCAGCGGTCTTCACTGTCTCGGCGACTCAAGCGGTTGGACGAGAGGTCTTATGATGGCTTCGGTCATGGGCGTTCTCATGGGAAGATACATTGTTGAGGACGAAAAGAAGCACTCCTGAAAGAGGTGAACAAGGTGAACGACGTTAAAATAACCGTAATGAAAAAGGTATGGCACAAAGAGCTTTCCGAAAAGTACGAAAATCCCATTGAGCATACCTGTAATCTCGAAACGGGCACGGTTTTTGTTTCAAAAAACGGCGAAATGCCCGAGGGAATGTGCGCAAGTGCATGGGAAAATCTTTCAAAATATGTTTTTGCTCTCGCCTGCGGAGGCTCTGACTTTTTCGACGGCTGGATGAAAAATAAAAACTCCGCCATGATAAGCTGTAATGACGGTTTCAGACCTGTCAGCTTTTATCTTGAAGCGGTAATATGAAGGATTATAAGCCTGTCTATTTTGATAAATTTCAATGCATTGCCGGCAGGTGCAAACATAACTGCTGTATCGGCTGGGAGATTGACATTGACCCTCTTACGCTTAAAAAATACCGAAATTTAAGCGGAGACTTAGGAGAAAAACTCAGAAAAAGCATAACCGAAGATGACGGCTGTGCTTTTTTCGCTATGAAAGAAAACGGAAGATGCCCTTTTCTTTCAGATTGCAATCTCTGTGAAATAATACAGAGTATCGGAGATGAAAATCTCTGCGATATATGCCGTGAACACCCGAGATTTTATAATTATTTCAATTCAAGGACAGAATGGGGGCTCGGGCTCTGCTGTGAAGAGGCGGCAAGAATTATAGTGTCCTGCGATATTCCTTTTTCTCTGACGGAAGCAGGCAATGACTCACAAACGGAGAAAGAAGATGATTTTGAGAATTTTATTTTACAGCTTCGTGATGAGTGCATAATAATTCTCGAGAACGGGCAGATGCCCCTGTCAGACAGGCTTAGTGCTGTGCTTTCAATGTGCAAAGCGGAAAAATCAAAGCTTTCCCCGGATAAAATTCACAGTACTGTTTCTTCTCTTGAATACCTTTGCGAAGAAAGCCGTAATGAATTTGAAAGCCTTACCGATTTTAATATTAACGCCCTTATTGATTCACAGCTCTATTCACATTATTTTAAAAATATTGCAGAATACTTCGTTTACCGTCAGTTATCGGGTGCGTTTTATGACGGTAATATTTCCGAAAGAGCCGAATTTGTTGCTTTCTCGGTCACGGTAATTGCCGCCTTGTGCAAGCGTATTCTTCTGACCCGGGGCATACTGAGCGAAAAAGACATTGCCGAAAAAGCAAGAGAATTTTCTGCCGAGGTAGAATACAGCGACAGCAACATGGAATTTCTTATTGACAGAATATAAAAACGGCGAACAGTCACCGCCCGATTTTACGGGTGCGTGCACTGTACGCCGATTTGTTTTAATTTCAGGAAATTACTTTCCGCCGACCATTGAAGCGATTTCTGCTGCAAAGTCTTCCTGCTTCTTCTCAATGCCCTCGCCCTTTTCATAGCGGACAAACGAAACAACCTTAATCTCTGCGCCGAGTGCCTTTGCAACCGAAGCTACATAGCCTTTAACATCGCCCTCGAAAATATCGCCGCGAACAAACTCCTGATTCATAAGGCAGTTTTCTTTGTAGTACTTGCCGACCTTGCCGCCGACAATCTTTTCGATAACTGCTTCGGGCTTGTTTGCCATCTTCGGGTCCTCTTTCATCTGAGCCACGAGAATCTCTTTTTCGTGATTGAGAACCTCTGCCGGAACGGAAGCCTCGTCAAGATATGACGGGTTCATAGCGGCAACCTGCATTGCAAGGTTCTTGCCCATAGCGGCAAACTCTGCCTTTTCGGCTGTTGCATCGTCGGTGTCAAACTGAACCATAACGCCAACAGTACCGCCGGCGTGAATATATGTGGAAACCTTGCCCTCGACAAGTGCAAATCTTCTGACCTTCATGTTCTCACGAAGAGCGAGGAAAACCTCCTGAACAGCCTCTTCGACTGTTTCTCCTGAGCCGGAAACCTTTGTTTTAAGAAGAGCGTCAACGTCGGCGGGCTTAGCCTCGACAACGGTCTTGACAACCTTGTTTGCGAGATTTACGAACGGCTCGCCCTTGGCGACGAAGTCGGTCTCACAGTTGATTTCAACGAGTGCGCCGGATTTTCCGTCGCTGTATGCGGCGACAACGCCCTCAGCGGCAACTCTTGATGCCTTCTTAGCGGCGGATGCAAGTCCCTTTTCACGGAGAATGTCAACCGCTTTATCCATATCGCCGTCGGCCTCAACGAGAGCCTTTTTGCAGTCCATCATACCGACACCTGTTTTTTCACGAAGTGCCTGATCATCTTTAGCTGTGAATGCCATAAAATATATCCTCCTGATACTTAATACTCAAAATCGGGCGGAAGCTCAGTCCCGCCCACTTTAATTAACTCTTATTCTGCAGCTTCTGCAACTGCTTCTTCAACCTTTTCTTCCTCAGCCTCAGCTTCGGGAGCAACTGCCTCACCCTGTCTGCCCTCGATAACGGCGTCAGCCATTGCGCCGGCAATAAGTCTTACCGCACGGATAGCGTCATCGTTGCCGGGGATAACATAGTCAACCTCGTCGGGGTCGCAGTTTGTATCGACAATAGCTACGACGGGAATGCCTAACTTTCTGGCTTCCGCAACAGCTATCTTTTCTTTTCTCGGGTCAACAACGAAGAGTGCATCGGGCTGTCTCTTCATTTCGGTTATACCGCCCATGAACTTCTCAAGCTTTTCGATTTCAAGCTCAAGCTTCGCAACTTCCTTCTTCGGAAGCATATCGAAGGTGCCGTCCTCTTTCATCTTCTTGAGCTGGTCAAGTCTTCTGATTCTTGTCTTGATTGTGCCGAAGTTTGTCATCATACCGCCGAGCCAGCGGGCATTAACAAACGGCATACCGCAACGGATTGCTTCTTCCTTGACTGAGTCCTGTGCCTGCTTCTTTGTGCCGACAAAAAGAACTGTGCCGCCGTTTTCGGAAATCTCTTTGATGAACTTGTAGCTTTCCTCAAGCTTCTTGACCGTCTTCTGAAGGTCGATGATGTAGATTCCGTTTCTCTCTGTGAAGATGTATTCGCCCATCTTGGGGTTCCATCTTCTGGTCTGGTGACCGAAGTGCACACCTGCTTCAAGCAGCTGTTTCATTGATACTACTGACATTTTATGTCCTCCTTAGTTAAAATCCACCGCAAGGTTCAAGGTCTGCAACAAGTAAATTGCACCGACAGACGATTCCCCTGCGTGCGTTTTGCCGGAGTATTATATCACACGCTAAAATTAAAAGCAAGAGAAAATCACGGTTTTTTCACGTTAATTAAAAAATTTTTCTTAAGAATCGCTCTGTGAGAGGGAAAAAGCCGCACGGAAAGTCCGCACGGCTTCAAAACGTATTCTTTTTAGTGCAGATTTCTGTCAGACAAGTCTGTCTGCCCCTCTATTTTTTCTATCCGCCTTTCGCTCTCCCTCATTTTTTCCTCAAGAAGAAATGTGCGCTCAATAACGCAGTTGTGCTTATCGACCTTCTTCTCAAGCTGTTCTATACGGTACACGGTAACCTTATTCGCCGCAAGGATACCGAGAACAGAACCGACGACCGTGCCGAGAAGCGACAAAACCGCAACGATAACCGCTTCACTCAATTTCTTCACCTTCTTTTTTGTCGGCATTCATAACCGCCGCAATACCTGCCGCAAGAGATGAAACGACAACCGAAAAAATAACCTTTTTGTCAAAATCGGCGTCGGTTCTCATCATGAGCTGTGCGGCAAGCGAGCTGACAAACGCCTGAAAAAATGTTCTTAAAGCTCTGTAGAGCCACTCTTTTTCTCTGATGTAATCAGTCAAAATAATCTCTCCCGAAAAAAGCACCTTCCCGCATACGCATAAAGCGTTATCGCTGAAGATGCCGTTATATTTCCCTCCATATTCAATTATAGGACGTTTTCGGAAAAAGTCAACAGAAAAAGAACATTTGTTCTATTTTTACCATTTAAGCCGGTGAAGCTCACCCTTGCAGAGAAGCTCGGGATAGTCCCATTGCCTCAAAACCTCATAGACGCCTATTGCGACCGAATTTGAAAGGTTGAGGCTTCTCGCTTCATCCTGCATCGGAATACGCACACATTTTTCGGGATTAGCCTTCAAAAGCTCCTCCGGCAGACCGGCTGTCTCCTTGCCGAAGAAGAGGTATGCGTTATCAGGGTATTCAATATCTGTGTGACGGTGAAGAGCCTTTGTAGTGAAAAAGAAAAAGCTTCCGTCGTTTTTTGAGAAAAAGTCGTCAAGAGACGGATAATAGGTTATATCGAGTAAATGCCAATAATCAAGCCCAGCCCGTTTCAGATATTTGTCGTCAACGGAAAAGCCCAATTTGCCGACGATATGAAGCCTTGCCTTTGTCGCCGCACAGGTACGGGCGATATTGCCTGTATTCTGGGGAATTTCGGGCTCAACAAGTACAATATTAAGTGTCATTTCATCACGCTCCGGCGTAAAAACTCAGCATTTAAAGCTACGCTGATTCTACAACGTATTTCTGTTTTAGTCAAGCACGGTGTATGCACTGCCGTATTATAACCCACAAAAATCGGGGAAACGGGCAAAAATTATTGACCTGATAATGATTAAATGATATAATGTTTTGGATTATGAGGCATTGTGCCCTTGTTTCACAAAAATAAATTCGGAGGAATTTTTTATGGTAAGAATATCACCTTCTGTTCTCTCCTGCGACTTTTCACGCATGGGTGAGGAATTTGTAAATATGGAGAAGTGTTCAGCCGACTGGCTTCACATTGACGTTATGGACGGTCACTTCGTGCCGAACATTACTCTCGGTGCGCCCGTTGTCAAGGCGTTAAGGTCAAAAACTCCGCTCACATTTGACGTTCACCTCATGATAAGCGACCCGTATAAGTATGCTGAGGATTTTGCAAAGGCGGGTGCGGATATTATCACTTTCCACTATGAAAGCGACAGTGACGTTTCGGAAACAATCAGGCGCATACATGAGCTCGGCTGTAAGGCGGGGCTCAGTATAAAGCCGGCTACACCTGCCGAGGCTGTATTCCCCTATATTGATGAGCTTGATATGATTCTCGTTATGACGGTTGAGCCGGGCTTCGGCGGTCAGAGCTTCATGCACGACATGATGCCCAAGGTCAGCGCAATAAGGAAAGAGTGCGACAGGAGAAAACCCGATATGCTCATTCAGGTTGACGGCGGAATATCGCTGAAAACGATTGAAGAAGCGGCGCAGGCAGGTGCAGACGTTTTCGTCGCCGGCAGTGCGGTGTTCGGTGCGCCGGACAGAAAAGAGATGATTTCTTCACTTCGCAGTGCCGCCGCAAAGTACATCTAATGCGTTATCGGCAATAACGAGGTTTTTTTCGGAAAATGAAGCTGTTTCCTCCCTTTTAACGGGGTATGCGTATTCGTTCATTTTCATAATAAGGCTGTGGCGCAGTCTTCCCCTGAGGGTGAGATAATATTTCTTTCCGTCAAGGATGAGATTGCTGTTTATATTCAGCCTTTCGCTGTTTCTCATGGCGGCGGACAAATCTATCAGTGCGTCAATATTATCAAAGCGATAGACTATTTCGCTTATATTGCTGACGAAACGGTATTTTTTCGTTTTTTCGCTTATTGTGAAAAACAGAAGACAGCCACCGTCGTCACGTGGCAATGCCTCAACTTTCAGCGTATCGGAAAGCTCAAAATTCTGACCGAGCGACAGCTTTGCTTCTCTCAGAACGGAATAAATTGCCTTTCTCGTTTCTTCGTTGGAATAATCCATTTCGGCATAGCTCAGATGCAGTTTTTCCATATCACTGCGATTGAGCTCGATGAAGATATATTCTTCCTTCGGTGCATTGATTTTCATTTCGTTTTCCTCTCATTTCGACGTAATACTTCACTTATTATTCTATATTTATCAAGCCGTTTTTTCAATGAATAAATAATGGCAAAAATCAAGGACGGTGACTTCATTGGCAAAAAAAGCTGTAAATGAAAACCTTATCAAAAACCCCGATATTCTCTATAAATATTCGGTCGATATGCTTGTTATCACCTGTGCGCTCCTGCTCGCAGGCTCATATTTAAACGGAGCTAACGCCATAAGGCTCGCACTCTGGTCGGTTGTCACGGCTGTTATATGCGAGGATATAGGCTGTCGCATTATGAAGAGGACGGACAAAAAGGCGTGCAAGCTCTATGCCGCCGTTACGGGACTTGCCATTGCGCTCATGCTCCCTGCATCCGCTCCCGCATACATTGCCGCAGTCGCCTCCCTCTTTGCGGTCGTCGCTGTGCTTATACCGTTCGGCAGTGCAAGAAAGGTTCCTTTTGTTCCTGCGGCGGCAGGCATCTGCTTTGTAACCGTATGCTTCCCCGAGGCGGTATTCGCATACCCGGCGGTGAATATCGGTGAAGCCTCTCCCCTTTTCGGCTCGGAGGGCTTTGTCGGCGGCGAATCCTTTGCAAAAATGCTCACCTACGGCAAATCGGTTATCCTCAATCCTCTTGAACATATTTCCGTTCTTGTCGGCAAAAATCCCGGTCCGACCGGCACTACCTGTATGCTCGTTCTCATGGGTGCGGCGGTCTATGTGCTTCTCAAAAGAAAAGAGGATTTCATCGTCAGCATTTCGTTTTTTGCCTCCTGCGCCCTTTTTGCCGCTCTTTTCCCGAGAGTTAATTCCGGTGTTTATACATCGGTCGTTATGGAGCTTTCATCGGGTATGCTCGTTTTTGCAGGTCTTGTGCTTCTGCCGAATCCCTTTACATCACCCGCTACAAACGGCGGTAAAGCGGCTTATGGCGTGTTTGCCGGAATTTTGTGTATGCTTCTGAGACGGTACGGCATCTATGAAGAACCGGTCTGCTTCGCCGTTCTCATTATGAATGCCGCTTCTCCTGCCGCCGGTGACTATTTCGCAATTTTCACCGACAGTCTCAAGGAAAAAGGAATAATAAAGAAAAAAACTCCCAAGTTCAGTCAGCCCGCTCCCGAAACGGAGAAACCGGAAAAGATGAAAAAGACTAAAAAAGAAAAACCGGAGAAACCGAAAAAGGAAAAGGCTGTGAAAACAAAAGCTAAAAAAGAAAAGACGCTCGGTAAAAAGAGCGACAAAAAAGCTTCCCGTGACAAAGAGGACGGGAAGAAATACCGCATCGATTCTCTTTCATACGAAGAGCTTATGAGTTTTGAGGACAATACCTCCTCAGCGGAGAATAACGATGCACAAGGCGGTGAGAGTAATGGATAACAAAAAACTCAGGTTTTCCAAGGTTATGTTCAACGGCGCATTTATCTATAACCCCATTCTCACTCAGGCTATCGGTATATGCACGGTTGTCGCCGTCGGCGTAACATTAAAGCTCAGCCTTGCTTTTTCGCTCATTCTCAGCGTGCTTCTCATTATCTCGGAAATTCTCGCCTCGCTCATTCTCAAAAAGCTCTCACGCTGGCTGAGGATTGCCGCATATATGCTTATTTCGGTTGCACTTCTTCTGCCCGTCATGCTCTATGCCGATAAAAATATGTCGGAGCTTTCGGCTTCTCTCGGAATATATCTTCCGCTTCTTTCCGTCAACAGTATAATCGTCATACGGTGTGAGGTTTTTGCGGTTAAAAATTCCGTCAGAAACAGTTTCTTCGACGCTGTGGCGGCAAGCACGGGCTTCACTGTGACCGCACTTATAACCGGAATAATCAGAGAGCTTTTAGCCTCCGGCACGGTTCTCGGCAAATCGGTTTCCCGTCTTCCCACGCTCTCGGGCATGGCACTGCCGTTCGGCGGACTTCTCGTCATCGGCTTTATCGCCGCTTTTCAGAAGTGGCTCATTCAGAAAAGATTTCCGAGATACCCGACAAATACGTTCAATCTCAGAACGGCCTCCGACAAGCCCGTGCTTAAAAATGAGGGCATAAACGCAACGGACGGCTCTCTCAGTCTCATAAGCGACCCCGCTGTTTCATCGCAGGAAGAGGAAACACCGAAAGACGCTTCGGACGAAAATGAAGATAAAAGCGAAGAAATCAGTGACTTGAATTACGGTGATATTCTCTCGTTCATACTTGACGAAAGCGATGAGGGCGACACCTTTTCACAGAGCGAAAATACAAGCACGAAAAATAACGGCGAGGAGGAGGACGACAAATGAAATGGTTTTTTGACCTTCTGACTGCCGCAGTTTACAGTCTTTTTATACAGAATCTTATTTTTAACTCCGGACTTGCAATGAGCGAAACCGTGAGAATGGCAAGACGTCCAAAGTTTTTTCCGATGTACACGGTGACGATTGTCTATTATACAACCGTGACCTCGCTTATATGCAGTCTTCTTGACTTATCGAAAAAAATCAAATCGCTCAGCACGATTTATCACATAGCTCTTTTTGCTCTTGTGATAACCGCTGTTCATATCATAACCTCGATTTTCGTTATCGTTGTTATGAAAGCGAACAAAAAGTATATGAATTCACTCGGTATGTGCGCCATAAACTCTCTTGTTCTGGCAATACCGATAATCAATAACAGAAGCGCAAGCACGGTGTTTTCCTCACTCGGAGCCGGGCTCGGTGCAGGGCTTGCTTTCATGCTTGCGATGGTACTCATCAACTCGGCTATGAAGCGAATAGCCACAAACAAGGAAATTCCAAAGCCATTCAGAGGATTGCCGGCAGTGTTTATATACGTTGCCGTGCTCTCGCTCGCATTCACCTGTCTTTCGGGGCAGACTTTATTCATCTGACAGGAGACACAAATGGACGACTCAGAGAAAAAACGCCGCAGCGGCAAAAAAAAGAAAAGCGATTCAGACGGCGTGACCGTCAAGCGCAGTTATTACAGCTTTTCAAAATATTATCCCGGCGGCGGTTCTTCTCAGAAATACCGCCGTGTAATGAAAGAAACACGTGACGAAAAGCGTCCGGTGAAGCTTGTTTTTGCAGTTATAGGGCTTATTGCCGTCGTTTTCATCGGGTATGCGCTGACAACTGTCTCTCTCGACATATCTTACTCCCCGACAACTGAGACTACCGCCGCCACAACGCAGAGCGTGACAGACAGCACGGAGAAAGTCTCAGAAGCAAGCAGTGAAAAAGAGACGGTGACGCAGGAGATGACTGAATTTTCAACGGTGGAAGAGCCGGAAAGAGAAGTTAACGTCACCACGACGGCTCCTCCCGAAAACACTGAAATCACGCAGTTTTAATTTCCTACGGAGGCAATATGGATAATCTCAAACTTTTTTACGATAAGCCGTCGGTCAAAATGAACCGTCTCGACACATGGCAGCAGGCTACGCTCCCAATAGGTAACGGTATTATCGGTGCAACCGTCTGGGGAGAGGTAAGGCACGAAAGGCTCACTCTCAATGAAGAAACGCTGTGGTCGGGCGGAAGAAATCCCGAAAATCCCTCCGACAGCTACAACGGCGGAAATCCCGAAAAGGATATGCTCTCCGTTTATAAGGATATATGCGACAAGGTGAAAAACGGCGAAAAATTTGACCGTGAAAAGCTCAAGGGCGAGCGAAACGGTTATTCCGACGGCTATCAGCCTCTCGGCGACCTTTATATTGACTTTCCCAAGCTTCCTAAACATACCGTGCAAGGCTACAGCCGCTCTCTTTCTCTTTCAGAGGCAACAGCCGGTGTTTCGTTTTCGCATCGTGGCGTAAAATACAAAAGAACATATTTTGCCTCAAATCCTGGCAATATAATTGTCTGCTGTTTCGAGTGTGAGGGCGGACTGCTTGATTTTTCGGCTTATCTCACCTCACCTCACGGCACTGAAAAAAAATCTTTTATTGCGGAAAGCTCGGCCTGTTCCGTGTGCGAGGGCAAACTCAAAGACAACGCGCTCTGCTTCTCAGCGGTTTTTGCCGTCAGCACCGATAAGGATGCATCAGTCACAGAAAATAACGGCACCGTCACCGTCAGAAACGCAAAATGGGCAGTTATTTATCTTTCAGCCGGCACGAATTACGCAAACAGATTTTATAATGAAGATAAAAGCATAGCTTATTACTACCGCTCGGGCGAAAGCGGAAAAGAGGTCAGCGACAAAGCTCTCTCAAGAGTTAAAGACGCTCTTTCTCTCGGCTATGATGCTGTGTTCAAAAGGCATAAAAAGGATTATTCCGCTCTGTATAACCGCCTTTCCCTTTTTCTCGGGCAGAGGGTAGATATGCCGACGGACAGACTTCTCTCAGCATACCGCAAAGGAAAACTCACAAATGCAGAAAAAAGGTACCTTGAGGTGCTCGTATTTCAGTACGGCAGGTATCTTCTCATTTCCTCAAGCAGAGAAAACAGCCGTCTGCCGACCAATCTTCAAGGCATCTGGAACATATATAAATCGGCACCCTGGGGCTCCGACATACACGTAAACATAAACGAGCAGATGAATTACTGGCTCTCTTCAAACGCAAATCTCAACGAATGTGCGCTTGTGCTTGTCAAATATGTTGCCTCGCTCAAGGAACCCGGCAGTCGCACGGCAAAACTCTTTGTCGGCGCAGAAAACGGCTTCATGGCGCACACTCAGAACACGCCGTTCGGCTTCACTGCCACCGGCTGGGATATTTGTTCCTGGGGCTGGTGCCCTGCGGCGGCGGCATGGCTTATGCAAAACTGCTTTGACTACTATGAATATTCGCTCGACAGAGAAGCCTTGCGTGATATTATTTATCCGATGATGAGAGACCAGGTGCGAATGTACGGTGAAATACTCACCGAGCACAATTCAAAGCTCATTATGCCGATAGCTCAGTCGCCCGAAATAGGCACTCTCACTCTCTCAAATACCTACGAACAGTCGCTTATCTGGCAGCTTTTCGCCGACACGGTTGAGGCAAGCGAAATTCTCGGTCTCGACGAAGACGAGCGCATAAAATGGAAAGAAGCTATGGAAAAGCTCTCCCCCATTGAAATCGGAGAGAGCGGTCAGGTCAAGGAATGGTATGAGGAAACCGTAATAAATTCCGTCAATGACACGAGAAAGCACCGTCATCTGTCAAATCTTCTCGGTCTTTTCCCGGGCAACCTTTTTGACACCGA
>JAZUDT010000059.1:0-3691 GCA_045639785.1 Acutalibacteraceae bacterium
TTGACGAAAATGGGCTTTTGATGATAAACTAATCACGAAAATTCAACTCCTTATATTTGACGTTTTTGTGGTTATTAACATCATATCATATTTGAGTTGAATTTTCTTTTTTATTTGTCACCCATCAAGTGTACCATAACACATTTATTTCAGAAAAATTTTCCGCTTCTTCTTGAATTTTCCATCATGATTTGCTAATATAAGAAAAAAGGAGGTTTCTTATGAGCTTAAATTTTATTGACTGGCTTTCGTTCAAGGATATTTTTCCGATCGTCGGAAGCGGCACATCACTCGCCGAATTCTGTGCACAGTATTCGGACGTTCAGACAAACTGGTGTTACACAATAGCGGGACTTGTCGGGATTATCATTCTTCTTATGAAGAGAAACAAAAAATGGTATTGGTATGCGTTTCTTTTAATCTACATGATAATGTCCGTCACATCTGTTGGTATGCATACGGCAAATTACGGTGAATTTGTACGTGGCGAGATGACAACAAAACTGCTGATGAGTTATATTGATATGTCGCTCACGGAGTATGTTGCATGGTCGGGCGTATGCTGCTTTGCGTTTGAGTTTTATGAAGCGAACAAAAAGAAACGAAACATCTTTCTTGCTGTGGAAACGGCTATTATGCTTGCGGTCATAATTACTTTGACAATAGAAGTCTTTGTGCTTCACGACCGTCCGCTCTATATCAGCAAGGAGTTTTTCACAACGGGAGTTGCTCCGGCAATGGACGGAAAGACGGGCGGACTTTCGATAGCGGAATTCGGTTGTTTTGTTACGGCTGTTCCGATTCTCTATCTGCTCATTTCCAATTTCAAGTCAATGGAAAGAAACGAAAAAGCTATACTTTTACTTACAATCGGCACATTCCTTGTCGCCTTTATTGATACGTCAATCTGGGGCGATAACGAAATCGCAAACTTCGCAATGGGTAACTATCAGGGACATTCAATCTGGCACATGCTCGGTGCAATCGCAGAGCTTGAGGTTGTGTTCTGGGTTGATACCCGTGAAACGAATAAGAAGCTCAGAGCGTTAAAAGAAAATAAGACGCTTGACGTTGCCGCCTGATAACAGATTAATTAATAAAACCGCTCTCTTTGAGTTCTTCAAAGAGGGCGGTTTGATGTTATTTTAAGCGTGGAAATAAATCCATAGTCTGGCGTTTTTGTTTAATACGATTGTTTCACTCGTTTATATCGAGTGCCTTTGAAATATCGAACCAGAATTCAACGCCGTTGTCGCGGTTTATTACGCCATAATCGTTTCCGTGCATTTCCTGAATGGAGCGGACGAATGACAGCCCGAGACCGAATCTTCCGGCTGAGCGGCTGTGCGATTTGTCGGCACGGTAGAAGCTGTCCCATATCTTTAAAATATCGTCCTGCCTGATGTTTTCGCCCGTGTTAAACACGCTCACACGGTATTTTTCTCCGGCAGGGGTGCAGGTGACAAGTATGAGACCGTTTTCGCTGACGTGGCTTATTGCATTTGAAACATAGTTATTGAGCACTGTGTTTATAGTTGTAACATCGGCATAACCGATATAATTCGGATTAATATTAAAGCAAAGTGTAATATCTTTTTCTTTGAGAAGCTTTACCCTCGGCTTTAAAAAGCTTTCTATTGTACTTGCAATATTGAAATGTGACTTTTGAATGTGATAAAGACCGCTTTCATACTGACTTATTTCAAGAAGCTTCAGAACAAGATTGTTCATCTTTTCCGATTCCTCGATAATGATGTTGCAATATTCGTCAACACCGTCGCCGCCGTCTGCTATTCCTACTTTTATTCCCTCGGCATAGCCCTGAATAATTGAAATCGGTGTTTTGAGCTCATGGGAAGCATTTGAGATAAATTCGCTTCTTGCCTTATCGAGCATCTGCTCCTTTTTAATATCACTTTCAAGCTGAATATTTTTCTCTTTCAGGTCAGTCAGTGACATATCAAGTGCAGATGAAAGATGATTGATATTTTTGCTCAGCTCATTAAGCTCTCTTACGTAAAACTCCGGACACCTCTCGGAAAAGTCAAGCCCCGCCATCTTCTTCGTGACGCTGTTGATGTGAATAAGAGGCTTTGTGAGATTGTTCTGATATAGAAGAACGGTCAGCAAAATCAAGCCGCATACAATAACGCTGAAAAAGCTAATGTACTGCGTTGTAAGCATAGCGTTACTCTCGATAACGTCAAGCGAGCTGTAAATCTTGACTCCGTATGTATCATCGACAATCTTGTTATAAACCAGATATTTTGCCGTTCCGTTAATTTCCTGCTTAATATCAAAAAATGAGCCGTCGTCAATTATTTCGGGCATTTCAATCGTTTTAAGCAGTCTTTCCTTCGGTTCAGGGCTTTCCTCCTCCATGCCGAAAATATAGAGTGAGCCGTTAATTCTCGTCGAATAAATGAGCAGGTCGGGCAGAAAATATATTTCTATATACAAATCCTTTGTCGATTCGATTTCAGCAATATCCTGATAAAAATTATCGGTGTTGAAGTCGTATGCGCTGACTCTTTGGGAAATATTAAGAATTTCGTCCTTGGCACGTTCAACATACAGCCTGCCGGTGAATGAATAATTAGCAAACAGTATTATACTGACAAATACAAGTGCGATTGAAACCGTCTGTATAAACAGACGGTTTCTCAGACCAACATTTTTTCTTATGTGAGAAGAAAGCTTACTCATTACTGTTTTCCTCAATTTTGTATCCTATGCCGTAAACTGTTTTAAGGTGCTTTATACCCCATTCGCCGAGCTTTGTGCGAAGTCGGGCAACGTGTGAATCGACCGTTCTTATATCGCCCACATAATCATAGCCCCATATACTGTCGAGCAACTGTTCACGGCTGTAAACTCTGCCCGGTGTTTCCATAAGCTTAAGAAGAATGTTATATTCCTTGAGAGTCAACTCAAGCTCTGTTCCGTTGAGGTGAACCTCGTGCGCTTCCTCGTTGATTATAAGGTTTGATATTGATTTTCCGTTCCTTGATTTTATACTGCCGTCTGTTCTTCTCAGAAGTGCGGCGACACGCTTCATAAGCACGGAGGGGCTGAACGGTTTTGTCACATAGTCGTCCGCACCGGCTTCGTAGCCTGTCAGCTCGTCAAATTCTTCGCTTCTCGCAGTGAGCAGGATAATGGGAACATCTGAGGTTTCACGAATTTTCCTGCATACCTCCCAGCCGTTATATTCGGGCATCATAATATCAAGAATGAGAAGCACAACCTCATCATTAAGGCTTTCAAAAAGCTCAAGAGCCTGCTGACCGTTTTCCGCTTCAACCGGCTCATAGCCGTCACGTCTGAGAAAATCTCCGACCAGCTTTCTGATTCTCATTTCGTCATCGGCAACAATTATTTTTTTCATAAGCGTCTCCCTTCCTTTTTTATGATTTTATCATACAGATTATAAACAGACAAGTAATTTCATAATGATTTTACAAATCGACAACAGAAAACAAAATTTTACAAATAAAAAGCGGAGGAGGGGCGGCTTCACCAAGGGATAAATCGTCTGAAAACGCATCTTTCAGCGAATAACTGCGCCAAAAGCGATCAACATACGACAGTATGCTGACCGCTTTTTCCTTGTTCTTCATCTTAAATATGCTGTTTTCAGATGCTTTGCAGTTTTGAATGAGATAGAATTGTCTCAGACGACGCTGACAAA
>JAZUDT010000060.1:0-57524 GCA_045639785.1 Acutalibacteraceae bacterium
TTCAAACGCTTCCGAAAGGGAAAAGGAAGAAAAGCGGCGTGAGGAAAGCCGCAGGTCGCTCAGCCGTCTCGGAAATGAAGCGGACGGGCGCAAAAGCGTGCAAAAGCCGTTCTCGACGGTTGATGAGACTGTTCAGAAAAGACAGAGAGTGGCTGTGCCCTACAGAACACCCGTTCAGCGCAGGGCGGTAAGACCCGGTGAAAACACGGCGGGCGGCGCAGTTACGGGCGAAAAAACATCTTCACCCGTTCAGAAGCCGGTGGCACGTCCCGAGCAGGTAAAGGCTCCGGTAAAAGGGAGCGAGCCGACGGCTCAGCCTCAGCAGACTTCACCCGATGGCGCAAGTGTCGCTGACACGGTGAAGAGGATAGTCCGCCTTAAAACACGCACAGCCGCCGGAGCATTCAACGGCATAGCGGGCTTTATTGCAATAGCTTTGGTGTTTTCGATTATTCTCACCTCTGTCGGTCTTTCAACGATAGGCGATATTCTCGCTTATAACAGAGGCGAAACAAGTGTGACTGTTGTCATTGAAAACGAGAAGAACGGCAATTCGCCGACGCTTGAGCACGTTATCGGCGCACTTCATTCGGCAGGGCTTATAAAACAGAAAAATCTCTGTGTACTCTTTGCGAAGTTTCGCCATTTCGACGGCTATACAAACTCCAAAAAAGAGTGGGTTCCGACAGAATATATCAGCGGAATTTACTATCTTGAGCCCGACCTCGGTCTTGAGGGAATGCTCAATATGATAAAAAAATCGACCAGCACGGGTGCCGACACCGTCACGCTGACCTTCCCCGAGGGCTGGACAATATCTCAGATATTTGAAAGACTCGAAAAGAACGGCGTGTGTGATGCAAGCAAGCTTTACGCCAATATTGAGTCTGTCGCAAAGCAGTATGATTTCTACTATAACCTCAATCAGTCGGGCGTGAGGTATCTCGGTGTCGAAGGCTATCTTTTCCCCGATACCTATGAGTTCTACAGAAACGAAAATGCCGTTTCAGTGCTTAAAAAGCTGTTTGACAACTCCGACGCAAAATGGACAAAGCAGTATCAGAAGCGTGCAAAGGAGCTCGGCTATACAAGAGATGAAATTCTCAATATAGCTTCAATTATTCAGCGTGAAGCGGCAAACTCGTCACAGATGGGCAATGTTGCGTCTGTTATTCACAACAGAATGAGGTCATCAACCTATCCCTCTCTCCAGTGTAACTCTACACTTGACTACGTGACAAATTCCGTCAAGCCGCAGGTTGACGCAAACCTTGCCGACGTTTATGCAAACGCATATAACACCTACCGTGTCGAGGGACTTCCTCCCGGACCGATTTGCAACCCCGGCATTGATGCTATTGAAGCGGCACTTTATCCCAACGAAACAAACTACTATTTCTTTGTCCACAACGATAAGGGTAAGATTTATCTTTCCGAAAATTACGCACAGTTCCAGAGAGACTGTATTCAGGCGGCAAAGGATAACGCTTCATAAGGGGAATTTTTATGAAAAAACCGGAATTACTTGCCCCTGCCGGCGATATGGAGAGGCTCAGAGCGGCAGTTCTTTACGGCGCAGACGCAGTGTATCTCGGAGGAAAAATCTTCGGTATGCGCTCAAATCCGTCGAACTTTGACGGTGAAGAGCTGAAAGAGGCGGTTGCCTTTTGCCACGAAAATTCAGTTAAGGTTTATCTGACGTGTAATGTTCTTCCGAGAAATAACGAGCTTGACGAGCTTCCCGATTTTCTTGAAAAAGCGAAAGAAGCGGGTGTCGATGCGCTCATAATATCCGACCTCGGCGTTCTGGAATATGCAAAAAGGTATGCGCCGGGAGTGGATATTCATATTTCGACTCAGGCGGGCGTTGTCAACTACGCCGCCGCAAATGCGCTTGTGGATATGGGTGCAAAACGGATAGTTACCGCACGTGAGCTGTCGATGAAAGAGATAGCTCAGATGAGAGAGAATATCCCCGAAAATATCGACATTGAGTGCTTTGTGCACGGAGCAATGTGCGTTTCATTTTCGGGCAGATGCCTCATTTCAAATTACCTTGTCGGCAGAGACTCAAACAGAGGCGAATGCGCTCAGCCGTGCCGCTGGAAATACAGTCTTGTTGAAGAAAAAAGACCTAATCAGTATTTCCCGATAGGTGAGGAGGACGGCGGCACTTTCATTCTCAATTCAAGGGATATGTGCATGATTGAGCACATACCCGAAATGATAAAGGCAGGAATAACCAGCTTTAAAATCGAGGGCAGAGCCAAAAGCGCATACTATGTTGCCGTAGTTACCAACGCATACAGAAGAGCGATAGACGGATATTTTGAAAACCCGTCGGCTGACTATATCCCCGAAAAATGGGTGCTTGACGAGATGAAAAAGGTCAGCTACCGTGATTACTGCACCGGATTTTATTACGGCGACCCGTCCTACGACGCAAATATCAGCTACATGGGCGGCTACAACCGTGAATGGGACGTTGCGGCGGTTGTGGAAAAATGCGAAAACGGCATTGCTTACTGCACGCAGAGAAACAGATTTTTTGCGGGCGATGAAATTGAAATACTTGAGCCCGGCAAGCCTCCGTTCAGAATAAAGCCGGAAAGACTTTTCGGCGAGGACGGAGCGGAAATCGAGTCAACGAATAAAGCCATGATGAGATTTTATTTCGAGTGCGGGCGTGACATCAGACCTCAGTCACTTATAAGAAAAGAAAAAGACGAGCCTCAGCGCACAATCGTCTGAAAGGAAACCAGATGAGCAGAAAAAAGTGGATAATACCGAAAATCGACAAGAGCAGAGCTCTTCTTCTGTCGGAAAAAACGGATATGGATTTGCTCACTTCGTCGCTTCTCATTTCAAGAGGAATCGAGAGCCCTGACGAGGCTTTGTCGTTCTGCTCCGAAGAAATAAAGCTTTGCAGTCCCTTTGACCTTAAGGATATGGACAGGGCGGTCAGCACAATAAACGACGCTCTTGAGAAAAACGAAAAAATCACCGTTTACGGCGACTATGATGCCGACGGAGTGACCTCGACGGCAGTTATGCTCATGTTTCTTGAAATGCAGGGCGCAGATGTTGACTTCTACATTCCCGACAGAAATACAGAGGGCTACGGAATGAATAAAGCGGCAATAGAGAAAATAGCCGCCTCGGGCACAAAGCTCATTGTGACTGTCGATAACGGAATTTCGGCATTTGAAGAAAGCGAGCTGATATATTCACTCGGTATGCGCCTTGTCATTACCGACCACCATAAGGTTCCCGAGACTCTCCCGAGAGCGGAGGCAATCGTTGACCCTCACAGACCGGATAATCCGCTTGCTTTCAGCGAGTGGTCGGGTGCGGGAGTTGCGTTCAAGACAATATGCGCTCTTTCCTCCGACAGCGACATTGAGGAGCTTCTCTATGAGTTTGCCGATATTGTCGCCATCGGCACTGTTGCCGATGTTGTGTCTCTGACGGGCGAAAACAGAGTGCTTGTGAAATACGGCGTTGAAAGAATCAACAGTACGCATCATATCGGAATAGAGGCACTTAAAAATGCGGCGGGAATTTCCGGAAAAGATATTAACGCAACCACCGTCACGTTCTCCCTTGTGCCGAGAATAAATGCGATTGGCAGAATGAAGCACGCAAGTCAGGCGGTGAAGCTTCTTGTCAGTGACGATATGAGCGAGGCTGAAAACATTGCTTCACAGCTTTGCGAGTGTAATCTCAGCCGTCAGAATATCGAAAACGAAATAATGCTTGAAGCTATGCAGCAGATAAGAGAAAATCCCAAAATGATATATGACCGTGTTCTCGTTTTCAGCGGAAAAAACTGGCACTCGGGCGTGATAGGTATAGTCGCTTCGAGATTTGTCGAAAGATACGGAAAACCGTGCATTGTGATAACGACCGACGGCGAAGAGGCAAAGGGCTCCGGGCGCAGTCTTGACGGCTTTTCACTCTATGACGCAATAAACTCCGCTTCTCATCTTCTCACACATTTCGGCGGTCATACTCTTGCCGCCGGCTTCGGAATCCACGACGGGGATATTGACCTTTTCCGAAAGATTGTCAACGATTACGCCAAAACGGTGCAGATGCCCGACCAGTGCGTAAAAATGGATTTTCGCATAAAGCCCGAGGCTGTTTCGATAGACGTGCTCGACGTTTTCAAAATGCTTGAGCCTTTCGGCGCAGGCAATCCACAGCCGCTTTTCGGTCTTTATAATATGAAAATCGAAAGTGTAGTGCCCGTCGGCTCGGGAAAGCACCTCAAGCTCTCCCTTTCCTCAAACGGCGTCACTCTGACGGCAATGAAGTTTTCGACCACGCTCGATGAATTTCACTACAGAACGGGCGACACGGTTGACCTTGCAGTGAGACTTGACAGAAATGAATACATGGGCGAGGTGCGTGTCAGCATACATATCAGAGATATAAAGGATTCCTTTACCTCGGACGACAAGTGCCTTGACGGAAACCGTCTTTATGAAAAAATAAAGAGAAAAGAAACGCTCACCCCCGAAGAGAAGAAAAGGGCAGTGCCCGACAGAAGCGACACCGCCGCCGTCTTCAAATATATAAGACAGAATAACTCTGTCCCCGACGAAATGAGCGTTCTCTGTTACCGCCTCGGCGATGACGGCGAGAATTACTGCAAATACACAGTCTCCGTTGACGCTCTGACAGAGCTCGGAGTTCTCAGAAGAAAGAACGGAAAAATTTTCCTCTCAGAAAATCAGACAAAGGTTAATCTCGAAAGCGCATCGGTAATGAAATATTTGCTTTCAATATAATTTTTACGGGTGATAGTATGGCTCAGACAGAAGAAGCTTATCGGCTCTATGAAAAGCTGAAGGACAGCGTCAAATCGCTTTACAGTGAGGACGAGGTCAGAACAATCGAAAAAGCATACGAGCTGGCGCAGTCGTCGCATGACGGACAACTGCGTCTTTCGGGCGAGCCTTATATTATCCACCCCTTACAGGTCGCACGCATACTTGTCGATATGAACATGGACTGTGACAGCGTATGCGCCGCACTGCTTCACGACGTTGTTGAGGATACTGAGGCTTCCTACGAAACGGTCAGGGACATCTTCGGCGAGAGCATTGCCGACCTCGTTGACGGCGTGACAAAGCTCGGCATGGTCTCGCTTTCAACAAAAGAGGAGAGACAGGCTGAAAACCTGAGAAAAATACTTATAGCGATGAACCGTGATATACGTGTCATCATCATTAAGCTTGCCGACCGTATTCACAATATGAGAACGCTCGAATTTATGAGCGATGCAAAAAGACGTGAAAAAGCACTTGAAACACTTGAAATTTATGCTCCGATAGCCCACCGCCTCGGTATCAGACCGTTTAAGGAGGAGCTTGAGGACCTTGCCATAAGATTTCTTGACCCCGTCGCTTATGACGATATACAAAAATCACTTGAAATTTCGGGCAAGTCAAGAAATGTTTATCTTGAGGATATAAAGAATAAGATATATGAGCGTGTGACGCAGACAGTGCCCGGTGCACACATTGAGGGCAGAATAAAGAGCGTTCACGGCATATACAGAAAAATGTATATGCAGAACAAAAATCTTGATGAAATATACGATATTTATGCAGTCAGGCTCATAGTCGATTCAATCTATGACTGCTATAACTGTCTGGGCATTATTCACGATATGTACACCCCTCTGCCCGGCAGATTCAAGGATTATATCTCAACTCCGAAGCCGAATATGTATCAGTCTCTTCACACGACCGTTATCGGCAAGGAGGGGATTCCTTTTGAGGTTCAGATAAGAACATGGGACATGCACCGCACAGCCGAATACGGTATTGCGGCGCACTGGAAGTATAAAATCGGTCTTGGCGCAAATAACAGCAAGGCGAGCTTTGAAGAGCGGCTTGCGTGGATAAGACAGCTTCTCGAGGAGCAGAAAGAAGCCGACGACGTTGAAGAAATAGTCAGAACAATAAAGAGCGACCTTGTGCCTGAGGAGGTCTATGTTTTCACCCCCAAGGGCGATGTTATCAATCTTCCGATGGGTGCAACCGTTGTCGATTTTGCCTATGCAATTCATTCGGCGGTCGGCAACAAAATGGTCGGTGCAAAGGTTGACGGAAAAATAAAAACACTTGATTACAAGGTTAAAACGGGTGAAATAATAGAAATTCTCACCACCTCTGCGGCAAATAAGGGACCGAGCAGAGACTGGCTCAATATTGCTAAGACAAGCGGTGCACGTTCAAAAATCAGAAACTGGTTCAAGAAAGAACGCCGTGAAGAGAATATTGAGACGGGCAGGGAAGAGGTCGAAAGCGAGCTTCGCCACAACAGAATACCCTATGACGATGAGGATGTTCAGACACTTCTTCTCAAAATTGCCGAAAGACGCCACTGCAACAGCATAGAGGATTTCTATGCGGCGATAGGCTACGGCGGAATATCCCTTGTCAAGATAATGCCGAGAATAAGGGACGAATACGCACGTATTCTCAAGGAGCGTGGTGAATCCAAGGAGGACGAGTTCTTTCAGCGTCCCTCAAAAAGGACGAAGAGTACGGACGGCATTATTGTTGAGGGAATCGACAACTGCCTTGTCAAGTTTGCAAAATGCTGTAATCCTCTGCCGGGCGACCATATTATCGGATTTATCACGAGAGGGCACGGTGTATCAATTCACACAAGAGAGTGTCCCAATGTACCGAGGGTAATTGCCCAGAGCAACGAGCCCGAAAGATGGGTGAACGCATACTGGGATAAGGATATTAAGGACGAATACAAGGCAACGCTTCTCATCACCTGCATTTCACGTATGGGAATGCTCGCTGACCTTTCGCTTGAGCTTGCGAACATTCACGTCATGATTCATAACGTGTCCGCACGTGACACAAAGGACGGCAGAAGTGAAATATATATGACGATAACCGTTGACGGTGCGGAGCACCTGAGAAATGTTATTGCAAGGCTTAAAAAAATCAACGGCGTTCTGACTGTTGACAGAGCGGGATTATAAGGATTGTTATACTATGAAAGCAGTTTTACAGAGAGTCAGCCGTGCACGTGTCACGGTGAACGGTGAAATAACGGGAGAAATAGAAAAAGGCTATCTCATTCTTCTCGGTGTAATGAACGGCGACACCGAGCAGGAGATGAAAATACTTGCAAAAAAGACGGCTGAGCTTCGTGTGTTTGAAGACGAAAACGGCAAAATGAATCTTTCTGTTCTCGATGTAAAGGGAGCGGCTCTTGTCGTGTCGCAGTTTACGCTCTGCGCCGACGTTTCACACGGAAGAAGGCCGTCATTCACGCCCTCTGCACCGCCTCAGGAAGCGAAGCAGCTCTATGAGGGATATGTTGAGGAGCTTAAAAGGAACGGAATTGAAAAGGTTGAAACGGGCATTTTCGGTGCAGATATGGCTGTTGAGCTTCTTAACGACGGCCCTGTGACAATACTCTTTGACACCGATGAATGGAAAAAGAAAGCTTTTTGAGGTAAGAAAATGAAACTCACGGCAATTACTCTTGGTGAATATATGACAAACTGCTGGCTTCTTCAGGACGAAAGAACGGGCAGGGCACTTCTTGTTGACCCGGGTTTTTACACAAAGGAGCTTGACCTCTTTTTTGAGCGTAACAATGTCAGTGAGCTTGAATATATACTTTTGACGCACGGACACATGGATCATATCTGCGGCGTACCTTATGTCAAAGAGAAATACGGCGGAAAAACCGTTATCGGCGCACAGGACGCATACCTTCTCGAAGAGTATCACTTTATTAAAAACGAGCCGGAATATGAAAATGCATTCAGAGCGTCAAAGGCGGATATTACTGTTTGTGACGGCGACGGGCTTGATTTTTGCGGCGAAAAGATAAAAATAATGTTCACTCCCGGTCATACGCAGGGAGGAGTCTGCTATATTATTAATGATATGTTCTTTTCGGGTGACGTTCTTTTCAAAGGCTCTATCGGAAGAACGGACCTTGAGGGCGGCGATTTGTTCAGGCTTGTTCATTCGCTTCAGAGAATAGCCGATATTGAGAAAAACTACATTGTTCTGCCCGGGCACGGCGAGAAAACGACACTTGAATTTGAAAAAATGACGAACAGATATTTGAAAGCGGCGGGAAGAAAAAGATGATTCTGAATATTTTTAACCATTCGTTTCATTATGAAATGGAAAAGCTGACAAGAATATTCTTCCCCGAAGCAGAGCTCAGGGTTGTTGACGGCAAGGAAGAAAGCGGCGACTTCATCACCACCGGAAGAATAAGAAACGAAAAGTCGGATACCGTATATGTATGCGTGAAAATCGGTGCGGCTGGAAGTGAAAAAAGTGCCGAAGTTGCGTTTTGCGACGATTTTGAAGCGGTATGCGAGAGAAAAATGGCGAAAGTGCTCTATGATGTTCTCTGCCGGGTCACGTCCTACATTCCCCCCTGGGGTATTCTCACGGGAGTAAGACCGGCGAAGCTTATGAATATGCTCATTGATAAGCACGGCGAGGAAAAAGCGGTTGATATGTTTGTCGGCGAGCTTATGGTCACCCGTGAAAAGACCGCTCTTGCGCTGGCTGTTGCAAAAAAAGAGAGACCGATACTCGAAAAAAGCACGCCGCAGTCCTTTTCGCTCTATGTTTCCATTCCGTTCTGCCCGACGAGGTGCAGTTATTGCTCCTTTGTCTCTCAGGCAAATGAGCAGGCGAAAAAGCTCATACCCGAATATGTTGAAAAGCTTTGCGAAGAGATAAAAATAACAGGCGAAGAGACGAAAAAATTGAATTTAAGGCTTGAGAGCGTCTATTGGGGCGGCGGCACGCCCGTTGTCCTTTCGCCCTCTCAGTATGAAAAAATCAGCAGTGCCATAAGCGAGAGCTTTGACCTTTCCCACTGCACGGAATACACCGTCGAAGCCGGAAGACCGGACGCAGTGACGGGGGAGAAGCTCAAAGCAATAAAAAGAAGCGGCGCAACAAGAATAAGCATAAATCCGCAGACGTTCAATGACAGTGTTCTCAGCGCAATCGGCAGAAAGCATACGAGTTTGCAAACGGAAAAAGCAATGCTTCTTGCCCGTGAATACGGATTTTCCGATATTAATATGGATTTGATAGCAGGGCTTCCGACGGATACTCTTTCTTCATTTGAACATACCCTCGACAGAACGCTCTCATTTTCGCCCGAAAGTATAACCGTGCATACCCTTGCGCTTAAAAGGTCGTCGGCACTCGTCACAGAATCAAGAGAGACAAACGACGCTCTTCTTGCAAAGGAAATGCTCTCGCTTGCATCAAGACGTCTGAGCGAAAACGGCTATACTCCGTACTATATGTACCGTCAGTCGCACTGTCTTGGTAATCTTGAAAACGTCGGCTGGGTGAAAGAGGGCTATGAGTGCCTTTATAATGTGTATATGATGGAGGAATGTCACACCGTTATCGCCGTCGGTGCGGGTGCTGTCACAAAGCTTAAGGGCAGAGGCAGGCAGGAAATTGAAAGGGTCTATAACTTTAAATATCCATACGAATATATTAGCCGCTTTGATGAAATAATTGAAAGGAAGAAGCTTATTTCCGACTTTTATTCAAAGGGCTGACGGGGTGATTGAGTGAAGCTTACAGTTGAAAATATTAATGAAAAAATTGCTTTCTCGGCAAAGGATTATATATGCGAATGCGAAGAAAACTACCGCAAAAAGCTTGAAGAAATCAGAGATACAATAAATAAATCGGGTGAGGGCAGAACGGTAATGCTTGCGGGACCGAGTTCGTCCGGCAAGACAACGACAGCCCGTATTTTGCGGCAAATGCTGACCGAAAGCGGCAGAAATACCGTTACCGTCTCTCTTGACGATTTTTATCTCGATCAGAAAAACGCACCCGTCTTTCCCGACGGGCGGCCGGATTTTGAGACGGTTCACGCTCTTGATATTCAGCGCATCACACATTGTCTGACTGAGCTTTCAAAAGAGGGAAAATCGGTTTTGCCCGTGTTCGACTTCAATCTGAGAAAGCCGTCGGAAAAAACCAATACCGTTGAAATTGACAAAAACGGAATAATTATCGTCGAGGGGCTTCATGCGCTTAATCCGCTTATTACAAAGCCGATTGAAAACGAAAATATGCTGAAGCTTTATGTGAGTGTTTCATCAAGAATATTCGGCAAAGATGATGTGATTTTCACAAAGAGGGATATACGCTTCATACGCCGTATGATAAGGGATTACAAATTCAGAAACAGTCCCGTTGACTTTACGTTCTATCTCTGGAAAGCGGTCAGAACGGGCGAGGATAAATATCTTTTCCCGTTCAGCGGCGAAGCGGATATAAAAATTGATTCCATTCACCCTTACGAGCTTTCCGTTTACAGAAACCGTGCGCTTGAGCTTTTGTCTCACATTGAAAAAGACAGCACATACTTCAGGAGGGCACAGGAGCTTAAGGAAAAGCTTTCTCTAATGCGTGAGCTTGACAGAAGCGATGTGCCGGAAAATTCGCTTTTGCATGAATTTATAGGATAAGGAGAGAGAAAATGTCACAGCAGAAAAAACAGAATTTAATCAGCTCCACAGGCGTTCTTGTTGCTTCCACAATTCTTGTCAAAATAATCGGAGCAATATATAAAATACCACTTGGTAATCTTATTACCGCTACCGGTAACGGCTATTTTAACGCCGCTTACGAGATTTATACTCCGATATATACAATTTCAATGGCGGGGCTTCCCATAGCCGTTTCACGCCTTGTTTCCGAGAATATAGCCGGCGGAAGAATACGTCAGGCTCAGCAGGTTTACCGTGTGTCGAGAAGACTGTTTCCGCTCGTCGGCGCATTCGGCACAATACTGCTGTTTCTCGTTGCACAGCCTTATTCAAAATATCTCATAAAAACTCCGCAGAATTTTGTCAGCATTCTCGCTATTGCACCCTGCGTTTTCTTCTGCTGTATGATGAGCTCATACAGAGGCTTTTTCGAGGGCACGAGAAATATGTATCCGACGGGAATTTCTCAGGTTATCGAAGCACTCGGCAAGGTTGTTTTCGGCTTGTCGCTCTCTTATGCCGTCATGCAGTACGGGCTTTCCGTTTTCAGAAGCTCGGGCTCAGGCGTATCTCTTTTCGGCGTCACCGTTTCAAACGAGCAGGAGGCTCTCTCGGCGATATATCCTTATTCCGCCGCCGCCGCAATACTCGGCGTCACACTCGGCTCTGTCTGCGGACTGATATACCTTGTCGTGAGAAACAGATTTTATGATTTGGGCGACAGCCCCGAAAAGAAAAAGTCGGGCAGGTCGAAAAAGTATATCTTCACGAGAGAAGAGGTTGTTAATTCGCCCGAGCCTCTTTCTGCCAAAGAAACGGCAAAACAGCTTATAAGAATAGCAATACCGATAGCTCTCAGCTCAATGGTTCTTACTGTTTCAAACTTTATTGATTCCGTTATGATAAAGAACCGCCTTGCCCACGCAATGGAGGTCGGAGGAGACGTAATAAAAACAATGTACGCAAATTCAATAGCTCTCGATAAGGTTATGGAGGCGGATATTCCTACATACCTCTACGGTGCATACGGCTTTGCGCTCAATATAAAAAATCTCATACCGACAATAACAATGAGCCTCGGTGTGAGCATTCTGCCCATACTTGCGGCGGAGTGGTCACAGAGGCACAAGGACGGAATAAAACACAGCATTGAGTCTGCGCTGAGACTGACAATGATAATAGGTATGCCCGCCGCATTCGGCATAGCGGCACTTGCAACGCCGATTATCGACCTGCTCTACGGCTCGAACAATCCGGGTGCAGTACCGATTTCGGGGCCGATTCTCTTAGCCTACGGTCTTCCCGTGTTCATCTATGCTCTTTCGTCGCCGCTGACGAATATGCTCAATGCGGTTGACAAGACAAAAGAGCCGCTCAAAGCCGTTGCAATAGGCTCTGTAATAAAAATCGGGCTGAACTATGTTCTTATCGGAAATCCCGAAATAAACATCAACGGTGCACCGATAAGCACGTTTGCCTGTTATCTCTTCATAGTTGCCTACTGTCTCTTCATGCTTCTGAGAACGGCAAAGGTGAAAATCAATGTTGTTTCCGTCTTCATAAAGCCGCTTGTTGCGGGTGCGCTTTGCGGCGGCACAGCGTATGCAGCAAACCTTGTCCTCAGCGGTAAAATGGCTCTCGACGGCAAAATTTCAACTGTTATCTGCGTTGGTGCCGGCGGTGCTGTATATCTGATTTCACTGCTTTTGATAAGAGGATTTGCAAAAGAAGACGTAGAAATGCTCCCAAAAGGGGAAAAAATTGCAAAAGTACTTGAAAAACTTAAATTATTAGGGTAAAATATAGAGGTATTCAAAGAGGTGCGCTATGGTCGATAATTTTAAATTCAAAGAAACCTACGGCATTGATGACCTTATCGAGCTCATTCGTATTCTGCGTGAGCCGGGCGGTTGCCCCTGGGACAGGGAGCAGACGCATAAGAGCATCAGAAAAGATTTCATTGAAGAGACTTATGAGGTTATCGAAGCGATTAACAAGGAGGACAGAGAGCTTCTGAAAGAAGAGCTCGGTGATGTTCTCATGCAGGTTGTCTTTCACACCCGTATTGAAACGGAAGAGGGCGGCTTTGATTTTAACGATGTCTGTGACGGAATATGCAAAAAGCTGATAGTGAGACACCCTCACGTTTTTGCAAGCGATAAAGCAGAGACCTGTGCTGATGTTCTTCTTAAGTGGGACGATATTAAGAAAAAGACAAAAAATCAGAAAACGCAGACCTCGGTTATGAAATCCATACCGAGAGAGCTTCCGGCACTTATGAGAGCACAGAAGGTGCAGAAAAAGGCGGCAGATGTCGGCTTCGACTGGAACGATATATCCGGTGCCCTTGATAAGATAAAAGAAGAGACGCAGGAGGTTAAAGACGCCATTGAAAGCGGCGACGGAGATGCCGTTCTCGACGAGACGGGCGACCTCATATTCTCGTGCGTCAATGTTGCGAGATTCGCCGGAGTTAATTCCGAAGAGGCACTCACGCATACCACCGATAAATTCATAAAGAGATTTAAAATCGTTGAGAGTCTTGCTTCAGAGCGGGGTATCAAAATGGAAAACGCTTCTCTCGAGGTCCTCGACGGGCTGTGGGACGAGGCAAAGAACAAAGGAAACCAATAAGGCACCGCCTTATGGAAATATTTTTTGGAGGAATTCAGAATGAATAAGACCGAATTAGTAAATGCAGTTGCTCTCAAGAGCGAGCTCAAAAAGGCTGACGCTGAAAAGGCAGTAGGCGCAGTTTTCGCAGCAATCAAAGAAGCAGTCGCAGCAGGCGAAAAGGTTCAGCTCATCGGCTTCGGCACATTTGAAGCAAAAGAAAGAGCAGCTCGTGAATGCCGTAACCCCAAGACAGGCGCAACAGTTAAGGTTGCAGCTACAAAGGTTCCCGCTTTCAAGGCAGGCCAGGGCTTCAAAGACGCTGTAAAGTAATTTAAGACAGCAAAAACATTTAGGGGCTGCTTTTTGCGGCCCCGATTGTCATTTAAGGAGAGAGAAAATGAGACTTGATAAATATTTAAAGGTTTCAAGACTGATTAAAAGGCGCACAATAGCAAACGAAGTTTGCGACGCCGGAAAAATCAGCGTTAATTCAAAGGTTCAGAGAGCATCCTACAATGTTAAGGTGGGCGATGTGATAGAAATACAGATGGGCGAAAACCTTATAAAGGCTGAGGTTGTGACCGTCAGCGAATACGCCACAAAGGAAAACGCCTCAATGATGTATAAAATAATCGGGTGAGAATACCCGTCTATCCTTTTGCATACTATGTTTTGGAAGGGGTGACGGATTTGACAGACGAATTTTCAGGTGCAAACAACCGTATTTTGCTTAAAGAACGAAGAGAACTTTCCGTTTCGGGAGTAGAGGATGTTGATTCATTTGACGAAAGAATGATAATCGCTTTGACGGATATGGGCGAATTGACAATAAAGGGCGAGGGAATGAAAATACTGAGCCTTAACACAGAGCTTGGCGAAATGAGCGTGGGTGCGGATAATATTTCGTCGCTCGTCTATACCGGTACGGGAGAAAAAAGCGGCGGCTTTTTCAAAAGGCTTTTCAAATGATGTACAGCTTTTCAGTTACACGTCAGCTTGTTGTCTTTTTTCAGAGCGTCGGGTTCGGCATTCTGCTCGGCTTTGCGGACAGTCTGTTTTTCTTTATCGCCGGATTATTCACGCTCAGACCGTTTTGCCGCCGTGTTGTTTCCGATATTCTTTTTTCCGTTTTTCTGATGTTTTCGTTTTTCTGCTTTATTCTTTCGTACAATCTCGGCACGGTACGCTTTCATCTTTTGCTCGGAATTTTCTTCGGTGCGGTTATTTATTACTGCTCATTCGGTCAGACGGTGGGCTTTCTTCTTGAACGGGCGGCAATTACCGCAAGGTATGCGCTGTGTCTTGTCCTGAAGCCGTTTAAGAAAATTTTATCGGTTTTTAAAGGAAAAATTAATAAAAAAAGAGCTAAAAAATCAGATAAACGTATTGCAAAGAAAAATAGAAATGTTGTATAATGAATAAAATCGGTGAAATGGGTGGTGAATACTGTGTCAAGGGCAAAGACGGAAAAAAGCGAAAACAGGAGAAAAAACCGTTCAACGAGTTATTTTATCAATTTTCTGCTTATCGTCATAGTTGCCGTGCTTCTTTTTAACTGCTTCTCCATGTTCGGAAAAATGAATGAGAAGAAAAAGAAGTACAATGAGCTGAAAGCACAGTATGACCAAGCTTTAATACTGAAAAATGAGTATGAGTATCTTCTCGATGAGGATAATCGTCTTGAATATATAGAGCGTGTCGCAAGGGAGAACTACGGTTATGTTTCTCCGGGCGAAAGAGCTTTTTATGATTCATCACTCGGAAAGTAAATTCAGGGGGTAAATGCGGCAGATGCAGTTAGAGGTCGGTTCAATAGTTGACGGTGTGGTTACGGGGCTCACGGGCTTCGGTGCTTTCGTTTCGCTTCCCGACGGGAAAAGCGGAATGGTACATATTTCGGAGGTTTCCTCTTCCTTTGTCAAAGAGATAAAGGATTTTCTTTCCGAGGGTCAACAGGTTAAGGTTAAGGTTATCTCGATAAGTGAAGACGGAAAGATAGGCTTATCCATAAGAAAAGCCGCTGAGAATGAAGAAAAAGCGCAGAGAAAGCCCAGAGGCGAATACAAGCCCAATGTGTGGCAGGGGCAGAAATCACAGCCTCAGTCGAATTCATTTGAAGATATGATGGCACGCTTCAAGCAGGAGAGTGACGAGAAAATGTCGGCTCTCAAAAAGCCGTCGGATTCAAGACGCTCGGGCTCGAGACGTTCCGGTAAAGGCTGATTCAAAATTCGACCGCACATTTTTTATACAGTATTGACAAAGCGCAAAAAAGCGTCTATCATATTAATTGTAAAGCAAAATTCAATAAAGCCGTGTCGGGCGTCCTGTCCGATATGGCTTTTAATTTTTGCTTTTAAAAAGGTTCAGTGCGGCGAACCGTAAAGAAAGAAGGATAATATGTCAATAGCATCGGTTACGGCACGTATTGACGGTGTCAGTTATCCGCTCACTCTTAACAGTGAAACAGGAAAATATGAGGCTACCATCACTGCGCCGTATGCTTCCTCGTTCACACAGACCGGAGGATATTTTTACGTCAGAGTCACCGTGAAAAACACCGCCGGAAAGCAGGTGATGATTGATTCAAGAGATGAAACATTCGGCGAAAATCTGCGGCTTTTTGTCCGTGAAAACGTCCCGCCCGTCATCACGCCCGAATCTCATCAGAGCGGCTGTTATTTTTCCGAGCTTCCGATAAGACTTACATTTACTGCTCTTGATAACATAAACGGGCAGAGCAGCGGATATTCGGGCATAAATGCCGCAAGCGCAAGAGTAATAATCGACAATATTCCACAGCGTGTTAATCTGGCGCAGAATATTGAGGGCGGCTACCGCTTCACTTTCGTCAGCGATTTGCCGATTTCTGAGGGGGAACACAGTGCAAGAATAGGTGTTTCCGATAACGACGGAAATTACACATGGCTTCCATTTGATTTCTGCCTTGATTTAAATGCGCCGTCGCTCTCGGTTTCATATCCGCATAACGGAGATGTCATAAATGACGAATATATCACCGTCACGGGCACATCGGGCGACAGCGTTACCTCACAGCCGTTTGTCAGCGTTTCGGTGAACGGACAGCCGTGCGGCTTTGCCGACTTCGTATCGGAAAATGTATTTGAAAAAAGAGTGCATCTGACAGAGGGCACTAATACAGTTGCAGTTACTGCCTCCGACAGCTCCGGAAAATCCGTCACGGTCTCCAAAAGCGTAACTCTCGACAGCTATCCGCCCGTCTTTCATTCGGTGACGCTCTCACCCGACAGCACAGACGCAGGCGGCGCATACGTTATAAGCGTTGAGGTGGAGTGATGAGCGACAGAATAATCAGAGTCTGGGGCAATGTTGACGGCACTGTTTTTTCTTTTCAGAAGGAAAACGGCAAATGGGTATGCACTGTGCCGCCCGACCTTTCGGACGGAAAATATGAGTGCACCATATACGCCGAAAATGTTTCGGGCAGTGTAAAAAGCAAAAGCTGTGTTCTCTATATGTGTAGCGGTGTCTGTCATATTGCGTTTGAAAAAACAAGTCATACCGTCAGCTTCACCGAAAGCAAGGCAGTGTATATCAGAGCGGAAAAACAAAAGCTTGAAATTATATTTTCAGAGGAGTGTAAGCATTATGAGTGAAAATATCACAACGGGAATTTTCTTTATTCTCGGCGAAACAAAATATGTCACGTCAAAGGTGTTCGCCGCCGACGAGACGGAAACGGTTGTCGTCACCACAGCTTTTTATGAGCTTAAACGGCTCTGCGACAATGTGACGGAGGCAATGGGCAATCTTACTGTCAGCGGCTCAAAGCTCAAGGCTCTCATTTCGCCCGAGCAGGCGGGCAAATACATTCTCACCGAGACGGTGACTGTGGGAGCGGAGACCTTTAAAAAGTCAATACCTGTGAATGTTGCGGAGAGGTAATTATGGCAGAGGACGACATAAGAATAATATCGGCTCAGATTATATATGAAGACGAGCAGGTTTCATCTTCAAACCCCGTTGATTCAGTGGGCAGATTCACAATAAGCATAGAAGCCGAATAAAAGAAAAAGTATGGAAGAGGATATTTCAAGTGCCTTTTCCATACTTTTTTATTTTTTAATATTAGTCGTTTCTGTGCACGTAAAGCTGTGAAAGCTCGGGTCCTTTCTGAGCACGTGAACCGAGAAAATAGGTATAGCTTAAAAAACGTGCCATATCGGCGGAGGAAATTTTCATTCCGTCGTTGAGCCACTCAATGATAACGTGCATCATTCCGCTCAGCGCAAAGGTGGTGAGGTAATATCTCGGGTCGTATGAGCCGTCGAAGCACGCTTCGGAATCGGGCACAACTCCCTGAACGGACTTGACAATCCGGCTGAAGAGATTGTTGTTGCAGTCGTTTCTCGTGATAAACTTGCACACCTTGACGTTGTCGTGGCAGAAATCGAGAAATTTCTGAATATAGCCGACTATTTTTTCAACGTCGTTTTCGCCGTCAAATGCGCTCACAACGGTTTCGTAAAAGAGCTCATATATTTCATTCTGGATTTTATCCATCATATCGAGAACGTCTTTGTAGTAGAGATAAAAGGTTGAGCGGTTCACATCGGCAATTTTTGTCAGCTCAGTGACGGTAATGGAGTTGATATTTTTCTTTTCGAGAAGAGAAAAGAGACTTTCACGGAGCATCTTTTTTGTTTTTCGTATGCGCCGGTCTTCTTTTTTTACGTTGTTACTTTGCGTATCCATACTTTCACCTTTCAAAAAAATTAACACCTGTTAATTATCTTACAGATGCCTGATAACAAACGTATTATATCATTTTGTATAATAAAAATCAAGTGTTTATTTTCTTTGTAGAATAAAAAGGGGACTGCCGATTGACAGTCCATGTATATTATTTGATTATTCCTCCGCCGATAACATATTCGCCGTCATAGAAGACAACCGACTGACCGCTTGAAATTGCTCTTTGCGGCTCTGAAAATTCAACATGAATGCTGTTTTCGTCAAGCTGTTCGATAACTGCTTCCTGTTCGCTCTGGGAATACCTCACCCTTGCCCTGACCTTCATGGGCTTTTCGAGAGTGTCAAACGGTATCAGATTGATGTTCACCGCATCGAGGCATTTTGAAAACAAACCGTCATTTTCCGTGAGCACAACCTCGTTTCTTTCGGTGTCCTTTTTCATTACATACATCGGAGAGGGCAGGGCAAGCCCGAGACCCTTTCTCTGACCTATTGTGTAGCGGATTATTCCTTTGTGAGTGCCGAGCTTTTTGCCGTCTGATGTCACAAAGTCACCGCAGGGGAATGTTCTGCCCGTATATTTTTCGATAAATTCGGGATAATTTCCGTCGGGCAGAAAGCAAATATCCTGACTGTCGTGACGCTTTGCGTTAATCAGCCCGTTTTCTTCGGCTATGCTTCTGACCTCTGACTTTTCATATCCGCCGAGAGGGAACAGGGTATGCGAGAGCTGTTTTTGCGACAGAGAATAAAGGACATAACTCTGGTCTTTTGAATAATCAAGACCTTTTTTCAGAAGAAACCGGTCTGCGCTTTGTTCAATACGTGCATAGTGCCCGGTGGCAATAAAATCAAAGTCCATATTCTCCGCCTTATCGAGCAGTGCACCGAATTTGAGCTTCTTATTACAGATAACGCAGGGATTCGGCGTTGCGCCGCTTATATAAGTGGTGACAAAATAGCTTATAACCTCACGCTCAAACTCTTCGCTGAAATCGAGAGCCATAAACTCAATACCGAGAGCACTGCTGACACTGCGCGCCGTTTCAAGCTCTTCACTGCCGCCGCACCCCTCGGGTGAGCTTTTGTGCATAATAAGATTAACCGCACAAACGTCATAGCCCGCTTTTTTCAAAAGTAAGGCACAAACACTGCTGTCAACACCGCCGCTCATTCCGGCAAGAACTTTTTTCATTTTATCAAATCCTTTATCACTTCTCCGGCGGTTATAAGTCCGGCGACTCCCGGCACGAATGAAACACTGCCGACAGTTTTTTCGGTTTTTATCGCTTCCTCGTCAGACCAGACGACCTTGAGACGTTTCACGCCTCTTTTGCGAAGCTCATAGCGCATAACTCTTGCAAGAGGGCAGACGCAGGTCGAATAAATATCGCTGACCTTGAATTTTTCGGGGTGAAGCTTATTGCCCGTACCCATACAGCTTATCATCGGTATTTCGTTTTTGCCGGCGAAAACGGCAAGTGCGATTTTTGCACTCACAGTGTCAATAGCGTCAACGATATAGTCGTATTTTTCAAGGTCAAATTCATCAAGATTATCCTTTGTGACGAGCTTCTTTATCGGGATAACCTCAATTTCACCGTTAATATCACCTATGCGTTTTCTTACCGCCTCAACCTTGTCTTCGCCTATGTTGTTCGCCGTTGCAATAAGCTGGCGGTTGATGTTGGAGGGCGAAACGCAGTCGCTGTCGCATACGGCAATACAGCCAACGCCGGAGCGGGCGAGAGCCTCAAGAACATAAGAGCCGACTCCGCCTGCACCGAAAACGATTACCTTTTTATTTCTGAGTATTTCCGTCGAGTTTTCTCCGAGAAGCAGCTGAGTTCTTTCATGAATGCTCATATCACTGTGAAACGGTTGCGCTCTCTATGATTATATCCTCCTGCGGCACGGCAAGCTCTCCGAGAGAGTTTATACCTCTTTCGACAGAGAGGAAGCTGTCTATTACGTCCATGCCCGATACGACCTTGCCGAAAGTGGCATAATTGCCGTCAAGTGAGGGTATTGCCGCATAGCAGATGTAGAACTGACCCGACGCCGAATCGGGGGCAGTTGACCTTGCCATTGCAATAACGCCTCTCTCGTGCTTTAACGTGTTCTTTTCAAATCCGTTTGAAGGAAATTCGCCATAGATGCTTTCTGCCTCAACACTGCTGTTCTGACCGCCCTGAGCCACGAAGTTATCGACAACTCTGTGGAATTTTGTTCCGGCATAGTATCCGCTGTCGGCGAGATTGACAAAATTTGTGACGGTGTCCGGTGCGTATTCGGGGTAAAGCTCAACCTTGAACTGACCTCTGTCCTTGACCATAAAGGTTACAAAAACGTGCTTTGTTGTGTCAAACTTTGTCTTGTTCTCAACACGGTGAGAATTATTTTCCGTGACTTCTTCGGTCGTGTCAGATGTGCTTTCCGTGCTTTCGGCGTCTGACGTTTTGACGGTGGAAGTGCTTTGTGTGTAGCTCTCTGAAGCGCAGGCGGCTGTTAAAAATAAAAGAACTGCGCACAGTAATAAAGCAAGAATCCTGACTGATTTTTTCATTGTGATTACCTCGTTTTCTGATTTTTACCTGCTCATTATAACTCTTTGACCGTTTTAAATCAAGCGTAACCCCGATATTTTCATAAACCCCTTTTTTTTCGACAAAGAATAATGTATAATACATTTATCAGCACAGGGGGTACAGGTTATATGAACACAATGATTATCGGAATAGCCGGAGGCACCGGCTCCGGAAAAACAACAATAACAAAAAAGCTGAAAGAAAAATTCAACGATAACGTCACCGTGATTTATCACGACAGCTACTATAAACGAAATGACTCTCTCAGTGAAGAGGAAAGGGCAAAAATCAACTATGACTGTCCATCTGCCTTTGACACTCCGCTTCTCATATATCACCTTAAAAAGCTGAAAAACGGGGAGGCGATTGACTGCCCCGTCTATGACTTTACCGTTCACAACAGAACAGACAAAACAGTGAGAATTGAGCCGGCTCAGGTGATAATAGTCGAGGGTATTCTCGTGTTTGAAAATGAAGAACTGCGTGAGCTTATGGATATTAAAATATTTGTCGATACCGACGCAGACGAGCGCATACTCAGAAGAATCAGACGTGACGTGAGGGAGAGAAACAGAACGCTTGAATCGGTTATGACGCAGTATCTCACTACGGTCAAGCCCATGCACGAAAAATATGTTGAACCGACGAAAAAGCTTGCCGATATTATCGTGCTCGGCGGCGGGCAGAATACGGTTGCGCTCGATATGATAGCAAAGCGTGTCAAGCACCACATAAGCGGAGGTAAATTCAATGGGTAAGCGTGCAGACGAGGCGTACGGTTTATTTATGCAGGGCTACACCTGCTCACAGTCGCTCTTTGCGGCATTTGCGGATATTTTCGGCTTTGACAGAGAAACCGCCCTCAGAACGGCGGCAGGTCTCGGCGGCGGTATCGGTCGAATGAGAGAGGTATGCGGTGTTGTGACGGCGGCAAGTCTTGTTATCGGGCTTATGTACGGCGCAACCGACGGCAGTGACAAAAACTCAAAGGCATTCACTTATGAAAAGGTGCGTGAATTTGCCGAAAGGTTCAGGAAAGAAAAGGGCACAATAAGCTGCCGTGAGCTTCTCGGGCTTGACAAAGCGGAGGAAAGTCATATTCCCGAAGAGAGAACGGCTGAGTATTATGCTGTCCGGCCTTGTCCGGAAATAACAAGAACAGCGGCTCTGATACTTGAGGATATGGTCGCCGAATACGAAAAGAAATAATGATAAGGGTACGGCTGATTGAGAAAAATCCGTACCCTTGTTTTAATTTTTAATTTTATCAAATTCATCACGGAACCAGACATTTTCTATTTCAAATACCTTGTGATTGAGATATTCGAGACAGCCGGAATCTTCCGTGAAATCAAATTCAAGCTTATATGAGCAAAGACACTGTTTTTTCAGCCCCGATTTTTTGTTGAGCTCATTTGTCCCGTATTTCCCGTCCCCGAGAAGCGGATTACCTATTGCGGAAAACTGCGCCCTTATCTGGTGCGTTCTGCCGGTGAGAAGTTCAATTTCGAGAAGCGATAGACCGTTTTCACTTCGCAGAACTTCATATTTTGTTTTTACCGTTTTTGCGCCATCGACCGGCTTTTTATAAACGGTGACCTTGTTCTTTTTTTCGTCCTTGACGAGATAACCCGTGAGAGTGCCGCTGTTCTCCTTTAAAGCACCGTGCACAACACAGAGGTAATATTTGTGAATTTCTCTGTCCCTGAGCTTCTGATTTAAAATTCTGAGCGATTCGGCGTTTTTTGCGGCGATAACTATGCCTGAGGTGTTTCTGTCAATGCGGTTGACGAGGGCGGGGGTGAATGAGGCTTCGGAATCGGGACTGTATTCGCCCTTTTCATAAAGGTAGCGTTTGACTCTGCCGATGAGAGTGTCGATAAACTCTCTGTCGTCGGGGTGAGAGAGCAGTCCGCTTTTTTTGTTGAGAAGCATTATATTTTCGTCCTCATAAACAATATCGAGGCTTTTTGACGCACCCGTGAAATCATAGCGGGTTTCTTTTTTTGTGAAAAATTCGTCTGAAATATACATATCGACAATATCGCCGTCACAGAGCCTTGTCGAAATTTCGGCACGCTTTGAATTGACCTTGATGCGCTTTGTTCTGATATACTTATACATCAGCGACTGGGGCAGGTCGGGCAGGCTTTTGGTGATAAATTTATCAAGCCGCTGACCGGCGTCGTTTTTTGTTATGTTAAAGCTTTTCATTTAATTCACCCGCTATATAATACAACATAGCTTTCATCTTTTCAAGTGCACGGCGCATATAATATGCGGGGTGGTGCTATGAAAAAGATAACCGTATGCGGCGGAGATGAGAGATTTTATTATCTTTGCCGTTTTCTCATTTCCGAGGGCTACAGTGTGAAATGGATATTTGCCGAAAGGTATGCTTCCGACGAGCCTTTTATTGAAAAAGAAAATCACAGTCTTGATAATGCCTATGCGCTGATTTTTCCTCTGCCGCTTTCACGTGACGGGGAAAATCTCAACACACCTTTCAGCGACAGAAAAATAAAGCTTTCCGCTCTTGACACTTCGGAGAAATACTCTGTCATATTCACGGGCGACAAAAGAATACAGGGGATAAACTATTTTGAAAGCGAAGCGGTGCTCACGGATAACGCACGGCTGACGGCGGCGGGATTTCTGAAAGAACTGCTCATATATGAGAAAAGGGATATACTCGGCAGACGTGCGCTTGTGACGGGCTTTGGCAGAGTGTCACAGGCGGTGTGCGATATTCTTTACAGAAACGGGCTGAGCGTCACTGTGTCGGCAAGAAACGAAAATCAGAGGCACACTGCAAAATCGAGAGGCTATTCGGCTCTTGAAATCAATGAAGCGGCAAAAAAACTTTGTGCATACGACTATGTTATAAATACCGTGCCGGAAAAGCTGTTCAGCAGGGAGGAAATCGAAAAAGCGGGCAGAAATACGGCGTTTTTCGAGCTTGCCTCTTCTCTGTGTGATAAAACAGTTTTCACTCCCGAAACATATATTGAGTGTAAGGGTATGCCGGGTAAGCATACGCCTGAGTCGGCGGGCAGAGTTATTGCTGACTTTGTCTGCGAAAAACTGAGGGAGTGATACCGTGAAAAAAACAATAGGCTACTGTCTGACGGGCTCTTTCTGCACTTTTTCAAAAAGCATTGAGCAGATTGAAAAGCTCTCTGACAGCGGCTACAATATAATACCGATATTATCATTCAATTCACAGAGCACCGATTCACGCTTCGGCGAGGCGGCGCAGTTTAAAGAAAAAATCGAAAATATAACGGGTAATAAGGCACTGTGCTCTATCGCAGAGGTTGAACCGATAGGCCCGAAAAAGCTGCTTGACCTTCTCGTTATTTCACCCTGTACGGGCAATACACTCGGAAAGCTTGCAAACGGAATATACGATACCCCCGTTACGCTTGCCGCTAAATCGCATATCAGAAATGAACGCCCCGTGCTTATCGGCGTTTCCACAAACGACGCACTTCGGGGCAGTGCAAAAAATATCGGACTTCTTCTCAATTCAAGGCATTTTTATTTCATCCCTGCACGGCAGGACGATTGTGAGAAAAAACCGTTTTCCGTTGTGTGCGATTTTGAAAAAACGGGCGAGGCGGTCAGGCTTGCACTTTGCGGGAAACAGATACAGCCGATGCTTCTGTGAATAAAACGAAAAACATCAAAAAAAACTTTATTCCTAAAAATCCCTTTTAATACTTTTATTCCTCCTAAATATATGATATAATAGGCAAAATTAAGAGCAAAATCGTGCCGAAGTATTTGAAAGGATTGATAAATATGGAAAAAGGCAAGTTTTATATTACGACAGCCATCGCTTATACGTCGAGAAAGCCCCACATCGGCAACAGCTATGAGATTGTTCTCACCGATGCTATTGCAAGATACAAGAGACTTCAGGGCTATGACGTGTATTTTCTCACCGGAACAGATGAGCACGGTCAGAAAATCGAGGAGTATGCAAAGGCGGCGGGCGTATCACCCAAGGCATACGTGGATAAGGTGTCGGGCGAGATAAAGGGTATCTGTGACCTTCTCAACACAACCTATGACCATTTTATCAGAACTACCGACCCCGAGCATGAAAAGACCGTTCAGAAGATTTTTAAGAAGCTTTATGACAACGGCGATATTTATAAGAGCGAATACGAGGGAATGTACTGCACCCCGTGTGAGTCGTTCTGGACTCAGTCACAGCTCGTTGACGGAAAATGCCCCGACTGCGGCAGAGAAGTCAAAAAAGCAAAGGAGGAGGCATATTTTCTCCGCCTTTCAAAATATCAGAAACAGCTCGAAGAATACATCGAGAATAACGACAGCTTCATCTATCCCGAGGCACGTAAGAAAGAAATGCTCAATAATTTCATAAAGCCCGGACTTCAGGATTTATGCGTTTCGAGAACCTCTTTCAAGTGGGGCATACCCGTTACCTTTGACGACAAGCACGTTATTTACGTCTGGATAGATGCTCTTTCAAACTACATCACCGCACTGGGTTATGACCCCGACGGCGAGAGCGGCGAGCTTTATAAAAAATTCTGGCCCGCAGACGTTCATATTATCGGCAAGGATATAGTCCGCTTCCACACGATTTACTGGCCGATTATGCTCATGGCACTGGGCGAGCCTCTTCCGAAGCAGGTTTACGGTCACCCCTGGCTTCTCTTCGGAAACGACAAAATGAGCAAGTCAAAGGGTAATGTTATCTATGCCGATGACCTTGTTGACCTTATAGGAGTTGACGCCACAAGATATTATCTTCTTGCCGAAATGCCGCACGCAAACGACGGCTCGATAACTTATGAAATGATTATCGACAGATATAATTCGGACCTTGCCAACACTCTCGGAAATCTCGTCAACAGAACGGTGGCAATGAGCAACAAGTATTTCGGCGGAGTTATAAAGGCTCCTGGCGAAGAAACCGAACTTGACAGAGAACTTAAAAGCTTCTGTCTCGAAACGGTGAAAAAGGTTGACGAAAATATAGCCTCCTACCATATCGGCGACGCAGTGGCTGATATTATGGAGCTTGCAAAGAGATGCAATAAGTATATAGATGAGACAGCACCCTGGGCTTTGGCAAAGGCGGAGGAATTCAGCTGTCTCGGCACTGTGCTCTATAATCTGCTTGAGAGCATAAGATTTATCGCCGTTCTTCTCACGGCGTTTATGCCCGAGACCGCCGAAAAGATATTCGCTCAGATAGGCGCAGACGAAAGAAGCTATGATTCTCTTTCCGGCTTCGGCAGGCTCAATCCCTGCACGCAGGTCGGCACGGCTGTACCTCTTTTCTCAAGACTTGACGCAGAAAAGACGCTTGCCGAAATCAATGCAAGAATTGCCGCCGAGCTTGCAAAGCAGAAAACGATAGAAGAAATCGAGGGTGTGGCGCAGATAGGCATTGACGACTTTTCAAAGGTTGATTTACGTGTTGCCGAAATAAAGGACTGCGAGCCGGTCAAGAGGGCAAAGAAGCTTCTGAAGCTCACGCTTGACGACGGAACGTCAAAGCCGAGAACGGTCGCTTCGGGCATAGCGCAGTGGTATAAGCCGGAGGAGCTTATCGGTCACAAGGTTATACTTGTTGCAAATCTTAAACCGGCTACGCTCTGCGGCGTTGAAAGCTGCGGAATGATTCTTGCCGCCGATGCAGGTGAAAACGATGTCAGAGTTGTTTTCGTCGATTCAATGCCGAACGGCTCAAAGGTAAGATAATGCAAAACATTTTTGACACTCACGCCCACTATGACGACGAAAGGTTTGAAAGTGACAGAGATGAAACGCTCCGGCGAATGAAAAACGGCGGTGTCAGTCATATAATCAACTGCGGCTGTGATGAAAAAAGCAGCGCTTTTGCGTTGAGCCTTGCCGATAAATATGATTTTGTGTATGCGGCGGTCGGAATACACCCCGAAAACATAACTTCTCAAAGCGAAGACGAGCTTTCGGCTATATGCAGAATGGCTCACAGCGAAAAGGCTGTCGCAATAGGCGAAATCGGTCTTGACTACTATTGGGACGACTCGGCAAAGGAAAAACAGAAAGAAATTTTCATAAGGCAGATTATCATGGCAAACGAGCTTGAAATGCCCGTGATTATCCACGACAGAGAGGCTCATGCCGATACGCTTGAAATTCTTGAAAAATACCGTCCGCAGGGTGTTCTCCACTGTTTTTCGGGCAGTGCAGAGACAGCGTTGCAGATACTTAAACTCGGAATGTATATCGGCTTTGGGGGTTCTCTCACGTTTAAGAACGCAAAAAAAGCCGTTTCGGTTGCGGAAATCGTGCCGCTTGAGCGGATACTTCTTGAGACAGACTGCCCTTATATGGCACCCGTGCCGATGAGGGGCAAAAGAAATGAGTCGGTGTATATTGAGTATGTTGCCGAAAGACTTGCGCAGATAAAGGGAGTTTCTGCGCAGGAGGTTATTGACACAGCGGCAGAAAATGCTGTGAGGCTTTTCAAAATAAAATAAAGTACTAACAGCCGTACCCGCTTTTGATGCGGATACGGCTGTTTTGTATGTATGCTTTTTATGAAGAAAGTCCCTCGGAAATACCGAGCAAAACTATTCCCGATATGACGGTTATCACACAGAGGTATTGCGCCCTGCTCAGTTTCTCTTTCAGAATTACCCTTGACAGCAGTACAGATACAATGCAGTATGAGGCTATCATAGGTGCGGCGAGAACGGGATTTGAGGCCATAGCGAAAACGTAAAAGAACTGACCGAACTCTTCACACACTGCGGCAGACCACTTGCAGACCTCTTTTTTTGAAAAAGGGTTATACGGCTTTTTCAGCTTAATGAGCATATAGAGATAAGCGCACAAGCCGAAAAAGAAAAATGTCAGTCCGTAAAGTATGAGCACCTGTATTTCCGAGAGGCTGAGCCCCGATTCCCCGTCGAGAATAATTCCGTCGTATGCAGTGCCGAGAGTGTCGAACACGCAGTAAAGAAGCGGAAACATTAGGGCCAAAGCACCGATTTTGTATTTTCTTTCTTCCTTGCTCAGCGACTTTTCCGCATTTGCCGTTTTCTTTTCGACAAAAGCGAGCATTATCACGCCCGAGATAATTATCAGAGTACCCGCAATATCGAGTGCGGAAAACGCTTCGCTTATTCTCTGACCTTTGCCCGAAAGAATGAAGAAAACAAGCATCACCGCAGTCGAGAGCGCACCCGATGCATTCTGAACGGGCGATATAACGGAAAGCTCAAGATAACGCATACCGGCATAGCCGATAACCATAGAAGCGATATATGAAAATGAAGCGGGGAGGTATCTGACGGCTGAGCCGAGAAGAAAAGCCGTGCTCATTTTTTCACCGGAAAATATGAGCAGTACCGTCGAGCACACTCCCATAACAAAGCCGACGCATACCGCTATTTTAAGGTGCGAATATCGGTCGTCTTCGTCGGAGCTTTTTTTATAAAATATGTCGGCAAGCCCCCAGCTCAGGGTTGCGACAATGGCATACAGAAACCAGGACATTTTGTTTCCCTCCGTTTTTTTACCCTGAAATTATACCCGTAAATCCTCCGCCTTGTCAAGTCCGGCGAAACCGGTTGATTTAATTAAAATTAATGCCTCACGTCTGTAAAAGCATTGACTTTACAAATCTGCGGATATATAATCGGATTGTGTAGAAAGAAAGGAAGATTAAAAATGAAAAATGTCAAAAAAATCGTCACTGTTTTACTTGCGGCTCTGATTTGCTTCGGCCTGTCGTCGCCGCTCATTTTTGCGCTCACCGAAAGCGAAACCACCCCCGAAATCACAAAGCTCTACTGTGTCTCGGGCGGAATAAAAATAACGTGGAACAAAATTCACGAAGCAAAGAGCTATACTGTTTACCGCTGGTGTGACGGTGCAGTGGAGTGCGAGAAGATAAAAACTCTCGACAAAAACAAGTCCTCGTATTCCGACAGAGGACTTGTTTCCGGCACAAAGTATCACTACACCGTTGCGGCCGAAACCGGCAAAAAGACTGTGTTCAGCCGCATAGCCTCGTTCACATATCTTTCCGCACCGGAAAAGGTCAGCGCAAAAATGACCTCAAAGGGTATTTACATTAAATGGTCACGTGTCAAAGGTGCGACGGGCTATAATATATACAGAAAAACCGGAGACGGGGAGTTTAAAAAGATTTGTGCACTGACAGGGACAAAAAAGCTTTCCTGCACCGATAAAAAAGCGAAAAACTGCGTGAAATATACCTATACCGTCCGTGCGGTAAACGGCAGTTCAAAGAGTGCGTATGCGTTGGCTCAGCCCTCAGCCGTGCGTATAAAAACGCCCGTGCTTGTTTCGGCGAAAAACTCACCTGACGGAGTTACGGTCAAGTGGAAAAAGAGCACCGCCCCCGACAGCTATGAGATTTACCGTAAAGCCGGAGGAGAATGGAAAAAGGCGGGCACTGTGTCCTCACGGAAAACAACCTTCATTGACAAAAAAGCTTCATACGGTAAAAACTGTACGTATAAAGTCAGAGCAGTTTGCGGCGGCGAAAAAGGCTACTGCTCCTCTAAAAAGAGCGTACGTGCGCTTGACCCGAAAAAACCGGCTATTGCACTGACGTTTGACGACGGACCGTATTCCCCCGTGACAAATCAAATTCTCGATTCTCTTGAAAAATACGGCGGAAAAGCGACGTTTTTTGTTGTCGGCTCAAGAGTTGAAACCTATAAGGACTGTGTTAAAAGGGAGGCGGCACTCGGCTGTGAGGTCGGCTGTCACACCTTTAACCACGCAATTCTCACACGGCTTTCACCGTCAGAAATAAATAAAGAGATTTCGAGCGCAGTGAAAATAACAGAAAAATACAGCGGCAAAAAAATCAGAGTAGTCAGAGCACCGGGCGGAGCGGTCAACAGCACGGTGCGGAAAAGCGTCAAATATCCGCTTGTCAACTGGTCGGTAGACACTCTCGACTGGCAGCACAGAACGACAGAGATTACCGTTTCAAATGTGAAGAAATATGCAAAGGACGGAGCGATAGTTCTCATGCACGACCTCTATTTTCCCACAGGTAACGCCGCCGTTGAGCTAATTCCCTGGCTGACTGGAAAGGGGTATCAGCTTGTCACCGTCTCAGAGCTTTTTGAGCTCAAGGGAATAAATGCGACAAAGGGCAATCTTTACACGCACGGATAATTATTGAAAAGTAAAATACGGTACAGGGGATGTTTGCTCCCTGTACCGTATTTTTTATGGCTTAATTTTGTTTCAGTTCATTCTCTTGAGGACGAAATTCAAGACGTGCTTTGCCGTTCTTTCAACCTCAGCTCTTGTCAGACCTCCCTCAAGCCCGACTGAAGCGGGAACCGTGCCGTCGCTCTGATAATCACTGCCCACTCTTGACATATTGCCCGGCATAAGAACATCGACACCGGCTCTCACACGGTAGGCATTGTCCTTTATGAGCGGAAATTCGGGCGAGACGGATTTTCTCATCCACCAGTCGGTCATGACATTGCCCTCATAGCCCCATTCACCTCTGAGGACAGACTGAACAAGGTCATAGTTATAGTGGCTCCAGACGCCGTTAATCTTGTTATAGCTTGTCATGATATTGTCGGGCTTTGCCTTTTTGACAGCTATTTCAAAGCCCTTGAGATAAATTTCTCTCAACGCTCTTTCGGAAACTCTCGAATCGTTATAATTTCTGTTTACCTCCTGATTGTTGCAGGCAAAATGCTTGGGACAGGCGGAAGCACCGAGAGACTGTATGCCTCTGACCTCGGCGGCGGCGCACTCACCGGCGAGCACGGGGTCTTCGGAGAAGTATTCAAAATTTCTTCCGCAAAGGGGATTGCGGTGAATGTTCATACCCGGTGAAAGAAGAACGTCAATGTGATAATGGTCAAGCTCCTCGGCGGTGAGAGAGAGAAGCTTCTCGATAAGTGCGGTGTTCCACGTTGAAGCAAGAGCAGAGCCGCACGGAAGAAGAGCGCACCAGCTCCTTATGCGTATGCCTGCGGGGCCGTCGGAGGTGATAATGGGCTTAACGCCGTATTTTTCACGCAGAGTCTCTGTTATTCCGCCGAAAGCACCGGCATTACCTGCAATACCGAGCTTTGTGTCCATAGCTCCCTCGCCACGTGTGAGCCCCTCAAGCGTCTCAATATCCATCTGTGAAATGAAGTCGTCAAGGGTGATTTTTCCGTCCTTTACATCGCTCAGCTTGTAGCCGCAGTCGCCCTTAAAGCCTGTTTCCTCCGGAAGCTCAGACAATATACGCTCCTTAAGATTTAATTGGCCTGCATTCACTCTGTCGCCGATACAAACGACCTTTCCGTTTTCTTCTCTTGCCGTCATTCGGTAGAACGGCTCTTTGACGGAGCACACCTCTTTCAGCTTTGAAACTACTTTCAGCTTTTCGACACTGTATATTCCTGCTGTCTCATTTGCTCTTACGCTGTTTCCGATAAAGAAGAGATATTCGCCCTCTTCGAGAACATAGCAGGATTTATTTGAGGTTATGCCCGTGTCATCGTATGAAGAAAATTCGTATTCGGATATATCAAATGACAATTTTTCGGTCTTGCCGGGTTCAAGAAGTTCGGTTTTTCTGAATGCCAAAAGACTTCTTTTTGCCTTGCCGAGCTTGCCCTGAGGAGCGCAGACATAAATCTGAACAACCTCCTTGCCGCATACCGCACCGGTGTTTTTGACCGACGCTTCAATATGGATATTGCCGCTTTCAGATGAAAAGCTTTCGGTTTTAATCTCAAAATCAGTGTATGAAAGACCGAAGCCGAAGGGGTAGAGCACACGGTCGGGCTTAAACGTCTCGAAATATCTGTAACCGACAAAAATATCCTCCGTGTATGCGTTGAAATCCCTTCCGCCGAAATTGCGGCTTGAGGGATAATCATAGTATTCGGCGGCAATCGTGTCGCAAAGCTTTCCGCTCGGGCAGACCTTTCCCGAAAGAATATCAGCCACAGCGTTTCCGCTCTCCTGACCGCCCTGCCACGCCCAGAGAATTGCTTTGATTTTACCGGAGTATTTCTCCGTCCACGACATATCAATAATGTTGCCGCAGTCCATGACGATAACCACTCTGTCAAAGGCGGCGCAGACAAGGTCAAGATTTTTCTTTTCCGTTTCCGTCAGATAATAACTGCCGGCTTTCAGCTTGTTTTCACGGTCTTCTCCGGCGGCTCTGCCGATAACGAAAACGGCGGCGTTACTGCATACCGACGCAAAGGTAACAATTTCACGTGTAAGGGGCATTTCCTTATAGCACATCGGCCAGTGTCCCCAGAATCCGTCATCGGGAACATTATCCTCCTGAGTGCACCAGCTTTCATAGTATGCGGCAAGCTTTTCGTTGATATTTACCGTGCTTTCTCTGAGCGCGGATATGAGGTTGACCTTATACGGCGGGTGAACATCTCCGCCTGAGCCGTATCCGACGCAGAAATAGTCATATTGACAGCGACCGAAAACGGAAACCTTGTCTTTCGGGCAAAACGGCAGTACGTTTTCATTCTTAAGAAGCACGACACCCTCGGCCGCCGCTTCTCTTATCAGCTCGCCCATTCCGCTTGTTCTGTATCTTTCGCCCTCGGGCTTTGTCAGCTCCTGTGAAAGACCGTTGTTTGACGTGATTTTATCACTGATGTTTGTAATAATGCGTGATACCTTTTTCTTTAATTTCATACGTTTCTCCTTTGTGCGTTGTATGTTTAAACTTATATTATTTCCAGAATTTTCTGTCAAGGCTTCTGTATTGCACCGCCTCCGTCAGATGCACAAGCTCAATATTTTCGCTTGCGTCAAGGTCGGCTATTGTTCTTGCTACACGAAGAATTTTGTCATAAGCTCTCGCCGAAAGACCTAATCTTTCAAAGCTTTTTTCAAGAAATGCCTTTTCCTTTTCTCCGATTTTGCAGTACTGCCTCGTCATGGACGGAGTCATTTTTGCGTTGCACTTGACGGGCGTACCCGCAAAACGCATCTGCTGAATTTTTCTTGCCGCATCGACACGCTTTTTTATTTCTGCCGAGCTTTCTCCCTTTTCGTCGTCGGAAAGCTTTTTAAATTCAACCTGCGGTACCTCTATATGTATATCGAGACGGTCAAGCAGAGGCCCCGAAACCTTTGACAGATATTTCGCCGGCGCACCTGACGGGCAGGTGCATTTTTTCGTCGGGTGACCGTAGTATCCGCACGGGCAGGGGTTCATTGCACACACAAGCATTGTTTCGCACGGATAAGTCAGAGTGCCCGAAACACGTGAAATTGTTATCACGCCGTCCTCAATCGGCTGACGCATGGTCTCCATTGACGCTCTTGAAAATTCGGGAAGCTCGTCAAGAAACAGCACTCCGTTGTGTGAAAGGCTCAGCTCGCCGGGGTGGGGGATTCTTCCGCCGCCGGAAAGCCCCGCCGTTGAAACGGTGTGGTGAGGCGAGCGAAACGGTCTTTTCGTAATAAGCGAGGTGTCCTTAGGTATAGCCCCGGCTATTGAATATATCTTTGTCGTTTCAAGACTCTCTTCAAAAGTCATATCCGGCAGTATTGACACAAGTCTCTTTGCAAGCATACTCTTTCCCGAGCCCGGAGGCCCTATCATGAGGGTGTTGTGTCCGCCTGCGGCGGCGATTTCGAGCGCACGTTTAACGTGATACTGTCCCTTTACGTCTGAAAAATCAGGCAAAAGCTCATACTCTTCGGCGCAGTCGGGTTTATATGGCGGGCAGGGTGAAATCTTCGCTTTTCCTGATAAATGGGCGCAAAGCTCCGATATGCTTCTGACGGGATAAACCGTCACTCCGTTCACTACCGAAGCCTCGGGCGAATTTTCATACGGGATAAACACCTCACGCACTCCGCTGTCTCTTGCACAGATAACCATAGGCAGAACGCCGTTGATTTTTCTTACCTCTCCGTCGAGTGAAAGCTCGCCGACAAACGCCATAGCTGAGGTGTCGCAGGAAAGCTGACCCGTCGCAATGAGCAGTGCCACCGAAATCGGCAGGTCATATATCGGTCCTTCCTTTCTCATATCGGCGGGCGCAAGATTAACGGTAATTCGCATATCGTCAAATCTTAATCCGCTGTTTTTTATCGCCGAGCGAACTCTGTTTTTCGATTCGCTCACCGAAGCGTCCGGCAATCCGACAATATCAAATCTCGGCAGCCCCCGACTTATGTCAACCTCCGTCTCAATTATGTATGAGTCCATACCGATAAGACCAAGGCTTCTGACTTTCGCAAACATATTATCCCCTCCGGAAGAGTATATGTGATATTATATTACATTTTTTGTGAAAAGTAAATGTGTATTGTACGGCGCAGTCAAAAAGACAGTTGTATCCTTTAGGTCACGGCGTCCCCGACATCCTGACCGGTGTAACAAAATGCCGCCATCCACACAAAAAACAGTTGACAAATCAATAATCATGATATATATTTATTGTATCATTTAAGACAATATTATTGTAAGGAGTATTAACGTATGAAAGTTACCAGGAAAACGCTTGACGCTCTTTGTTCAACAAAGCTGTTTATGGGCGTTTCGGCGAAAACTCTTTCGTCACTGCTTGAAGCTCAGGAAAAAACAATAGTGACCTATAAAAAGGGAGATATAATCTATTCGCCCGAAAAATATGAGCAGAATATGGGCTTCATAATAAAGGGCGCAGTGAATGTCATAAAGCCGGCGACAAACGTCAATATGAATACGCTGAAAAAGGGCGATTTTTTCGGTGCGGCATCACTCTATTCACAGAAAGATACATACATAGCAAGGCTTGTTGCGGCGACCGAGACAAAGGTGCTCTTCATTGAAAAGGAAACAGTCGGTGTTCTCATGCTCCGTGAACAGGCGATGTCGATGAATTTTATTACCTATCTCACCGACAGAATTTATTTTCTGCACGGAAAAATCGACGCTTTCACCGGCGGTACAGCCGAAAGCAGACTTGCCGCATACCTTGTTGAAACCTTCGGCGGATATAAGACGATGCAGCTTAAAATCCCATACACGAAGCTTGCTGTCAGCCTCAACATAGGCAGAGCCTCGCTCTATCGTGCGTTTGACACGTTTATTGACGGCGGAATTATCGAAAAAGACGGAAAATTCATAAGACTTCTCAATGAAGAAAAACTGATGGAATACGCAAAATAACATGAGAGGTATTTATATTCACATTCCTTTCTGCGGCAGTAAGTGCCCGTACTGCGACTTTTATTCGGTGCGCCCCGACGGCACTACCGTTCAAAAATATATCGACGCAGTTATAAAGGATATTAGCTCATTTGAAGACGAAGTTGAGGCGGACACCGTTTATTTCGGCGGTGGAACTCCCTCCGTTATCGGCGCAGACGGAGTTATCAAAATTCTTTCGGCGGTGAAGCAAAAATTCAGCCTCGTTTCGCCCGAAATAACGGTTGAGTGCAATCCGTCGTCAACGGACAGAGAGTTTTATGAAAAACTGAAAAGCGCAGGTGTGAACCGCATTTCTCTCGGTATGCAGTCCGCTGTTGACAGCGAAAGACGTATTCTCGGCAGGACAGCCGACCGTAAAAAGGTCAGAGAGAGCGTCGAAAACGCAAAAAGCGCAGGCTTTGACAATATTTCCGTTGACCTTATGCTCGGTGTTCCCGGTCAGACGGCTGAGTCTCTTCTTGCAAGCATAATGTTTATTACTCAGCTCGATATACAGCACGTCAGCGCATACATGCTGAAAATCGAAGAGGGGACTTTCTTTCATAAGCACAGCGACAGATATGCTTTCCCGGATGAGGACAGCGTATGCGATATGTATCTCTTCCTTTGCGACTATATGGAAAAGCTCGGCTTCAGACAGTATGAAATATCAAATTTCGCAAAAGCCGGCTGTAAGTCGAGGCACAATCTCAAATACTGGCGTGATGAGGAATATATTTCTTTCGGTGCGTCGGCACATTCCTATTATAACGGAAAACGGTATTTCTATGAGCGTGACATTGAGAAATATATTTCTTCACCCGAAAAAATCCCCGACGGTGACGGCGGGGGAAAAGAAGAATATGTTATGCTTAAGCTGAGGCTGACAGAGGGACTTGACGAAAGAGAGTATGAAAAAATGTTTTCCGTCTCTCTGCCGGAAAAGTTTATAAATCTTGCCGATGAATACAGAAAATACGGACTGATGAAAAAGTCGGGCACTTCATATTCGATAACGCCCTCGGGCTTTCTCATTTCAAACACCGTTATAGGTAATCTTGTTGACACTCTTTAATACTTACAGCTTGCAGGGGGTGAAGAGGTATCGGAAAAGGAAAAATTTTTATTACCGTTATTGCTTTCGTTTTAATTTTTTCAGCAGTCTTTTCCTTGTGGTATCTCTCCGGGAAAACCTTTCTTTACAAGGAGAAGCCGGACTCGATTGAGAAAATTTCGGTCTTTGACGGAACTACGGGTAGAAGCTTCACAGTCAGCGGCAGAGAAGAAATAGAATACATCGTCGGGAACATCAAATCAAACAGAATGAAGCGGGACGGAATATCCCTCGGTTATAAGGGCTACAGCTTTGATTTGGATTTTATTGACAAAGACGGAAAAACCGTGAGCTCATTCATTATCAACAGTGAAAACACAATTCGTGACGACCCGTTTTTCTACCGCTGTGACGGCACACTGTGCTTTGATTATCTTGCGGCACTTGAGAAAGAGGCACTATCCTGAAATAAGAATAATTATATAAAAAAGTATGAAACGCACAGCCTGCTGTGTATTTCATACTTTTTGTTTATTTGTCAGTTATATAAGCTCACATATAAGACCGGAAATTTCTGTCGGATTTTCGACGCTCATTCCGCCGATAAGTCTCGCCTGAGCGTAAAGAATCTTTGCATATTTTTCAATATCTTCGCTGCTTTCGGTGAAAACCGAGCGCAGTTTTTCGGCTATGCGGTGCTCAATGTTGATTTCGAGAACGGTCTGAGCCTTGACATCGCCGTTGTTGTTGGGCATTTCGCTGAGCACCTTTTCCATTTCAAGAGAGATTTCGCCCTCGCTCTTGAGGCATACGGGGTGTCCCTTGAGAGTACCGGTGAAGCGCACTGCGCTGACCTTGTCGCCAAGAGCGTCTTTCATCTTTGAGAGAAGCTCTTTGTCGTCGCTGTTTGCCTTTTCGATTTTTTCTTTTTCCTCGTCGGTCTCAATATCAAGCTTGTCGTTGCAGATATTCGTGAATGTTTTTTCCTTGTATTCACGCATCATCTTAAGGGCAAATTCGTCAACATCGTCTGTGAGATAAAGAATTTCAAAGCCCTTGTCCTTAACTGCATCGACCTGAGGAAGCATATCAATCTTATCCGTTGTTTCTCCGCAGGCGTAATAAATTGTCTTCTGCTCCTCGCTCATTCTCGAAACGTATTCTTCGAGAGTGACGAGCTTTTTCTCGCTTGACGAGAAGAACATCACGAGGTCCTCAAGAGCGTCCTTGTTCATTCCGTAGCCAGAATAGAGACCGTATTTAAGCTGAAGACCGAATGCTTTAAAGAATTTTTCGTATGCTTCTCTGTCGTTTGCAAGAAGCTTTTTAAGCTCAGCCTTAATCTTCTTTTCGATATTTTTTGCGATGAGCTTGAGAAGATGGTCGTGCTGAGTGACTTCTCTTGAAATATTGAGAGAGAGGTCGGAGCTGTCAACAAGACCTTTGACAAAGCTGAAATAATCGGGCAGTAGGTCCTCGCACTTATCGGTGATGAGAACACCGTTTGAATAGAGCTGCAAGCCCTTTTTAAATTCCTTTGTGTAGTAATCGTAGGAAGCGTGAGAGGGGATATAGAGAAGAGCGTCATAAGCGATTTCGCCCTCATTTTTGGAGTGAATAACCTTGAGCGGAGCTTCCCAGTCATAGAATTTCTCGGAGTAGAATGAGTTATATTCCTCTTCGGTGATTTCGTTTTTGTTCTTTCTCCAGAGGGGAACCATCGAGTTAATCTGCTGCTCTTCGGTTATGTCCTCGTATTCGTCCTCTGTGCCCTCCTTGAGCCTTGAAGAGGGCATGTCCATAAGTATAGGATAGCGGATATAGTCGGAGTACTTTTTGATAATGGCGTTAATTCTGTAGCTGTCAAGAAATTCGCTGTAGTTTTCTTCCTCTGTGTCCTCCTTGATATGGAGCGTGACCACAGTGCCCGGTGCTGTCTTGTCGCATTTTGTCACGGTGTAGCCGTCTGCGCCGTCCGATTCCCAGCGGTATGCATCTTCTTCACCGTACTTTTTGCTCTCAACGCACACATTGTCGCTGACCATGAATGCAGAATAGAAGCCGACGCCGAACTGACCGATAATCTCAACTCCGTCTTTCTTTTCATTTTCATTTTTGAAGTCGAGAGAGCCGCTTTTTGCGATAGTGCCGAGATTGTTTTCAAGCTCTGTCTTGTCCATACCGCAGCCGTTATCCTCAATAGTGATAAAGCGGGATTCTTTGTCGAGAGTGATTTTAATGCTGAAATCTTCTCTGCTCATTCCGCCGTTTCCGTCCGAAAGGGAATGGAAATACTGCTTGTCGATAGCGTCGCTAGCATTTGATATAAGCTCACGCAGGAAAATTTCCTTGTGAGTGTAGATGGAATTTATCATCATATCGAGAAGCTTTTTTGATTCGGCTTTAAACTGTTTCTTAGCCATTTTTGAATTACCTCCAAATAAAAAATACGTGTTTAGCACTCTCTTTACGAAAGTGCTAAAACCTATTATATCCATTTTAAGAAATTTGTCAAGAGGGAAAAAAGAAAACCTGAAAAAGCTTTTAATAACGATTTGACATTATCGGTGTTTCAATATATACTTACATTACAGGCTTTGTTACGGAGGTAATTTATGGATTTTGATTTTTTTATGCCGGTTCGTGTTCTCAGCGGTGAAAATATAATATCAAAGAGTGCTGACTTCATTTTCTCTTTCGGCAGAAAATGCGGAATTGTTACGGGAAGAACGAGCGCAAAAAGGAGCGGTGCTCTTTCCGATGTTCTGAAAGTGTTTGAGAGCGAGGGCATTGAATACATCATTTATGATAAAATAACAGAAAATCCTCTGATTTCATCGTGCCGTGAAGCGGGCGTTCTGTTCAGCGAAAACGGTGTGGATTTTATTTTCGGAATAGGCGGCGGCTCGGCTCTTGATGCGGCGAAAGCGGTCGCAATCTATGCTTCAAATCCGTCTCTTGCAGAGGAGGATATATATCTGAGAGAATATTCCCGTCAGGCACTTCCGGTGCTTCTTATCGGAACCACCGGCGGCACGGGCAGTGAGGTTTCGGGGGTATCTGTTCTCACAAATCCGAAAACAGGCAGAAAAAAGAGCATTTCCGGTCAGGACTGCTACGCAAAGGCGGTGTTTGCCGATTCACGTTATAACGAGAGTATGCCTTACTCCGTTACGGTTTCGACCGCTCTCGATGCACTCAGCCACGCCGTCGAGGGATATTTCACCCCTAAATGCACCGATATACCCATGATGTTCGCTGAAAAGGCAATACCCATGCTCTTTGAGGCTCTTTGCAGACTTGACGCTGTCGGAGAAGAAAAATTCGACATTATCAAAGATGAAAAAAATTCCCTGTTTATAAAAGAGATTCACGAAAAGCTGTATTTCGGCTCACTTTATGCCGGTATGGTGCTCAATCCCTGCGGAACGGTTTTTCCGCACCCGCTCGGTTATGTTCTGACGGAAAACTACGGCATACCTCACGGAAAAGCCTGCACCGCCTTTATGACGGAGCTGACAGAGAGAGCATATATATATGAAAAGGAAAAATGTGAAAAGCTGTTTTCACTTCTTATGACGGATAAAGCATCTTTCTGCGCCGTTATTGAAAGGCTGACAAATCTGCCCGAAATCAGAATGACGCAGGCAGAAATTGACGATTACTGCTCAAGATGGGGAAATGTGACGGTGAAAAACTTTGTTTCGACGCCCGGCGGTTTTTCAAAATCCGATGCGGAAAAAATATTCATCAGCCGTTTCCTGAGCCGTAACAATGAAAAAACTCACGCTTAAGACGTTTAACAGGGGATTTTTTCTATTGTAAAAGGCACCCGTTTATAGTATAATCAAGTCACAGCAGAGGGAGAAACGCTCCCGTGTATGTAGTGAGGAGGTATAAAAATGATGGCATATATCTGGCTTGCGCTCGTTGTGGTCTTCGGAGTGCTGGAGGCGATAACGGCACAGCTTGTGTCAATCTGGTTCGTCATCGGCTGTGTTGCGGCACTGTGCACATATTTCCTGGGCGCAAGCGTTCTTGTTCAGACAGCCGTGTTCGTTGCCGTTTCGGCTCTTGTGCTTCTTCTGACACGACCTTTTGTCAGAAAAATCACGATGAAAAAATTTCAGCCGACAAACGCAGATTCCTTTATCGGTCTTGACGCGGTCGTCACAAAGACAATCGACAATATCCGTGCCGTCGGTACAGTCAAGGTCAAGGGTGTTGAGTGGACGGCAAGAAGCGAAAGCCCGGAAATAATCGAAGAGGGCGAAATTGTCACAGTTAAGTCAATCGAGGGCGTTAAGCTCATAGTTGAAAGAAAAATTTAATTTATTCAGGAGGAAAAATCATGAACCCGTTTATCTACTTTGTATTAGGTGTTATTCTGCTTGTTGTAATACTCGTTGTGGCGAATATCAAGGTTGTTCCGCAGTCGAGAGCAATGGTCATTGAAAGACTCGGCGCATACAGTGCAACATGGCAGACAGGTCTCCACGTCAAAATTCCGTTTATCGAAAGAATAGCAAAGAGCGTCTCTCTCAAGGAGCAGGTTGCCGACTTCCCGCCCCAGCCCGTTATCACAAAGGATAACGTAACCATGCAGATAGACACCGTCGTATTCTTCCAGATTACCGACCCGAAGCTTTACACCTACGGTGTTGAAAAGCCGATGGCGGCTATTGAAAATCTGACGGCGACAACTCTGCGTAACATCATAGGCGAGCTTGAGCTTGACCATACGCTCACCTCAAGAGACACCATAAATGCAAAAATCAGAGTTATACTCGATGAAGCGACCGACCCCTGGGGCATAAAGGTCAACAGAGTTGAGCTTAAAAACATTCTTCCGCCCAGAGAGATTCAGGACGCTATGGAAAAGCAGATGAAGGCTGAGCGTGAACGCCGTGAGGCAATACTCCGTGCCGAGGGTGACAAGGAGAGCAAGGTTCTTGTGGCGCAGGGTCAGAAAGAAGCAAAGATTCTTGCCGCTCAGGCTGAAAAAGAGGCCGCAATTCTCAGAGCGGACGCTATAAGAGAAGCAAAAATCCGTGAGGCTGACGGTGAAGCGCAGGCAATCATCGCCGTTCAGAAGGCTACCGCAGAGGGTATCGTAGCTATTAACGAGGCTAAGCCCGGCGAAGCTCTCATAAAGCTTCGTTCACTCGAGGCACTTGCAAAGGTTGCTGACGGTCAGGCGACAAAGCTCATAATTCCCTCGGAAATTCAGGGACTTGCCGGACTTGCGGCGACAGTCAAGGAAGTTGTCAAGGAATAATATCAACACAGCGGGGCACGGAACTGCCCCGCATTTTTAAGGAAGTGATAAAATGAGGACAGAGCTTATTAATGCGTGCAAACGCTTTATTGAAAACAGAGACGCATTCAGAGCGTCATCAAGCTTTGAACCGATGATGATTTATCCTGTATGCGCCGGTGTATTGCAGGCAAAGAAGAGGACGGTTACAGCTGAAGAAATAAAAGAATGTAAAAAAATGCTCAAGGAGAACACGGGTGTTTTTTCAAATTTCAGAGGCAATGTCAAGCTTCCGATAATTGCAATGCTTCTTTCCGAGCCGGATTATGAAAGAAAATTTCAGAATATTACCGAAGCCTATTCCGTTTTGAAAAAGCACTTTTTTGCTTCTCAGGGGCTTACGCTTGCGGCATTTGTCATGGCAGAGGTCAGCACACCGCTGAGGTATGAAGAAACGGCGCAAAGGGCTAAAAACATATATGATTTCATAAAAAAGAAGCACCCGTTTCTGACAAACGGGGACGACAGCGCATTTTGCGTGATGATGACATTATCGAAGAAAAGCGACGAAGAAATCGCCGCCGATGTCGAAGAGTGCTACAAAACACTGAAAAAGGAGTTTTTATCGTCAAACAGTGTTCAGGGGCTTAGCTTTATCCTTGCACTGTGCGAAGAGGTGCCGTGCAGTGAAAAATGCGAAAGAGCCAAAGAAATATATTCGGCTCTCAGAGAAAGAAAGGTTAAATTTTCAGCAAGTACATACCTGCCCGTTATTGGTGCGGCGGCAATATCCGATAAGCCCGTTGGTTTAATTGCCGACGACGTGAAAGAGGTGTTTGATTTTCTCAAAACGCAGAAAGGTTACGGTCTTTTCGGTGCAGACAAAGCCTCTGCCGCAATGCACTCGGTGATGATAGTCAATGCGGAAATCGCAGAGGAAAATATCGGCAGCGAAATTGCTTCTGTTGTCGCTACGGTTGCGGTAATAGCGGCACAGCAGGCGGCAATGACGGCTTCTGTGGCGGCGGCTTCAGCGTCGGCATCAAATTGATATAAAGCACAAAAAACAGCGGCGCATACCAATCGGGTATGCGCCGTAAATTTTCGGTTTAAATCAGATTCCGAACAGCTTGCAGAAAAGAGACGGAATGAGACACAAGGTCTGCATAAGCTTTGTGATGATTACGGGGGAGAGAATATCAGTGGGATAAAACGCCATATTCTTTCCGACAACATCTTTGAAATAGATGAGATTTGTGTCAATCTTTTTGAGATTGTTTTCGTCGAGCCTTATCACACGACAGCTTCTCTTGTCGCCGAAGCCGTAGGAGTTGAAGCCCGTGCCGCCGTTATAGCCCATGTATATTCCGTCTTTTGTCGTTGCCGCAAATGAGTTGACATGGTCGTGAGCAAAGAATGCCGAGACAACGCCGGTCTGCGTCCAAGCGGTGTATTCGCCTGTGCTGACAAGCTCAGAGCAGGGTGCTTCACCGAGAGAGCCGGTCATATCGGGATAATCTTCATTATTGAGCTTATACCATTTGTAGTCGTTTGAAGAGAAAACGGAGTCGGTATCAATGTAATTTGCCATCGGTATCTCTTTGAGAAAATCATAGATTTCCGCTACCGGAACGTGCTGAATTACCGTTGAGGGAACATAAACACCGCCGTTTGCTTCCTTGTATTTTTCAGCCGTTGCCTTGTACCACTCAATCTGTTCGGGATAGAGACCGGTGTAGCCGCTCATTGAGAGAGCCTCGCCCTTATTGTTCGAGTCCATCATATAGATAACATATTTGACCGTGCTTGCATCGTGGGAATAAATCGGTATCGAATATGTAGCGGGGTCACAGCAGTCTGAGGTGTCAACATGGTTTTTATACTTTGTTGCAACAGCCATCATGTGGGCTACGCTTGAGCATTCGTCACAGCGGTCGTGGTCGTGGTTACCCATAGTTATAGCAAAATGTACGCCGAGAGATTCGAGAAGAGAGCACATTTCGTTAAAATTCTTCTCAAGCTTTTCCTCGCTTGCAAACGGCCAAATATCCGAAAGAATATCGCCCGCAATGCATACAAGGTCGGGTTTTTCCCGCTGACAAGCCTTTGTCAGAAATTCGACCGTGTTGCTGTTGAGCTTTTCGTTGTCCTGAGTGTCGTTAATCATCAGTACCTTAAAAGTGCCGTCCTCGTGGAAGCAAAGCTTATCGTTGCCGGCGAAAGCCGAGAACGGAAGCACCGAAAGCACCATCACTGCGGCAATAAACAGGCAAATGATTTTTTTGATGTTTTTCATATAAATATCCTCCTTGAAATATTCTGTTGCCATTATAACACAGATTTATTAAAAAGGAAATAATGAATTTTATATTTACAAAAATTTTATTCTGCATTGACATATTCGTCCATAAGTGATATAAATATCACATAAAGCTGAGGAGGTAACGGACATGGAAAAGCTTAAAAAGCTCCTTCGACTTTTTCTGAGTATGCTGTATATAAGTGCGTTTACATTCGGCGGCGGATTTGTAATATCATCTTTTATGAAGAAAAAATTTGTTGATGAGCTTCACTGGATAGAAGAGGAAGAAATGCTCGACCTTATAGCAATAGCGCAGTCGTCGCCCGGTGCGATAGCTGTCAACTGTGCTGTACTTGTGGGCTGGCGAGTGGGCGGCTTTGCCGGTATGCTTGCGGCGGTTATCGGCACGGTGATACCGCCGGTGCTGATAATAGTGATAGTGTCGCTGTTTTATAACGCATTTTCCGAAAACAGATATATCGCTCTTCTGCTCAGGGGCATGCAGGCGGGCGTGGCGGCAGTCATAGCCGACGTATGCTTTGACCTTGGAGGAAAAGTGGTAAAGAGCAGGTCGGTGTTTCATATAGCGGTTATGCTTCTGGCGTTTGCGGCTGTTTTCTTTTTCAAGGTCAACGTGATAATAATAATTGCTGTTTCGCTTGCCGTGAGTGTCACCGAGGCGGTTATTTCAATGAAAAGGGGAAAACGCAAATGAGTTATCTTGAGCTGTTTTTCAGCTTTCTCAAGGTCGGTCTTTTCAGCATAGGCGGCGGCTATGCGGCAATGCCGCTGATACAGAGCATCGTTGTTGACGAAAAGGCATGGCTGACGCTCGGCGAGTTTTCCGACCTTGTGACCATAGCCGAAATGACGCCGGGACCCATAATCATAAACGGGGCGACGTTTATAGGTATGCGTGTCGGCGGAGCGGCAGGCGTGCTTGCGGCAACGGCGGGGAGCATATTGCCGTCACTGATAATAGTGTCGGTGCTTCTGCTTTTGTATGTCAGATACAAGGGTGTGCCGCTGACACAGCACATTCTCGGGGGAATACGTCCTGCAGTTGTTGCGCTTATTGCGAGTGCGGGACTGAGCATACTTATCAATGCTGTTTTCGGCGGGTCGTTTTTTTCTTTGGCGAATGCGGATTATGTTGCGGCGGTGCTTTTTGTGCTGACGTTTGCCGTGATAAGGAAAAAGAAACTGGGCGCAGTGCCGGCAATGTTTATATGCGGAATACTGTATATGGCAATTAATTTGATAATAGGGTAAAAACTATTGACAAAACAAGTTTGTTTTGATACAATTACCGTTGTTCGGACACGGAGGGGTACCCAAGAGGCTGAAGGGTCTGGCTTCGAACACCAGTAGGTCGGTAATACCGGCGCAAGGGTTCAAATCCCTTCTCCTCCGCCAAAAATCGACAACTTTCGACAGAGAGTTGTCGATTTTTACTTATTACCTCTTCACTATTCACTTTTCACTAAAAATCAAAGTGTCGATTTTTGGAAAGTAATAAGTAATAGTGAATAGTGAATAAGTTTTGGCTTCGCCGCCGAAATATAAAAATATGAGGGTTCAACACCATCCACCGTTTTTCCGAAATATCTTTTTTCAATGATATCCGTTCCTTGCAGAACGGGTGATATACCTTCGATATGATATCGCACTTCGTGCGATGATATACGCCTGCGGCGTATGAGGAACGGATATTATTATGAGCGTAACGAATAACAAGTTTCTGTCCGCAGGGCAGGTTCTTATATCATGCGGCGCAACCGTATATTTTACTTGAAGAAGTTCAGTGTTTGTGCTATACTTGAATCAGAAAGGCAGTGTTTGCTTTGACCGAATCAAGACTGCGGGATTTATCTATGGATTTTTCTGTGGCAATTTTGAAGCTGTGTGACGGCATTAAATGACATTGTTCTCATTGAATGAAAAGTTTAGTGCGGTGTAATAAAGTCATACATTGTGCTTTGATATAATATGACGGTGACGGCGGATTTTACTATTACGTATTTTTTGCTTCTGCTGATAAAGAGGGAGATATTACGAATGAAAAAGTATTTTGAGCTTTTCAGAGTAAAACATTATACCAAAAACTTTTTGGTTTTTTTACCGTTGATTTTCGGAAAAAAACTGCTTACCGATTCGGCGTATGCTTCGATATTGGGCTTCGTGTCTTTTTCACTGTGTTCTTCTGCCGTGTACATAATGAACGACCTGTTCGATATAGAAAAGGACAGACAGCATAAAACAAAATCAAAACGTCCGATAGCAAGCGGAACAATCAAGCCGAATGAAGCCGTGCTGATATTGATAGCACTGATTATTATTTCTTTTTCAATACAACTGTTTATCTTAAGAAACGCCTTTTCCGTTGTGTATATATCCGCATATTTCATTTTGAATCTTGCGTACAGTATCCGCTTGAAAAACATTCCGATTTTAGATGTTACAATTCTTATGTCGGGATATGTAATCAGAATTCTCTTCGGCGGGCAGATTATCGGTGTTGAAATATCGCAATGGCTGTTTCTTACCGTTATGTCAGCGGCATTTTTTGCAGGACTCGGAAAAAGAAGAAATGAAATTATAATTCAGGATAACGGGAGCGAGACGAGGACAGTCTTAAAATATTACCGCAAGGAATTTTTAAATAAATTCATGTACATTTGTCTTGCAATTTCAATTTGCTTTTATTCCCTGTGGTCCATAAATTTCGATAAAAAACAAATGGTCTGGACCGTTCCGCTTATAATTGTTCTTGCAATGAAATACAGCCTTGATATTGAAGCACTTGACGATGACGACCCAGTAGAGATCATTTTAAAGGATAAAGTATTTATGCTTTTAGCAACGGTGTATGCGTTGCTGGTGACCGGTATTGTTTATTATTAATATTACCTCGAATTGAACTTCCGGAATGCCTTGACGGGAATCATGAACCATGCAGGCTCCAATGTATTCGCTGTCACGTCAAGAAGCTCACGAATGTTCAGCTTTTGCGGGCACTTTTTTTCACACAGTCCGCATTTTTGGCAAAGAGATGCATTTGATGGGTTGTTCCCTAAAACAGCGGTGGAATGCATATACTGTCTTCTTGCCGGATTTAGAATAAACGTCCTTTTCCCGGATTTGTTGACCTCAAAGTTATTTAATGCCTCAAAACACGAAGGGATAGAAACGCCGTGCGGACAGGGGAGACAATAACCGCAACCGGTGCAACCGACAGTGTAGGTTTCCCGGAACACAGATTTGATTTGTTCAATGATTTCAAACTCTTTTTCGGACATACAATTAATTCCCGCACGGGACGCTGTTTCAAGGTTTTCATTGAGCTGTTCCATAGTATTCATTCCCGAAAGTACGGTCAGAATACCGTTGTGATTTAACACCCAGCGAAGCCCGATTTCGGCGGCATTCATATTGTTTCCTATGAGCAAATTTTTTGCTTTTTCAGGCAACTTATATGTAAGAGAACCGCCCCGTAACGGCTCCATAACAATAACGGGAAGACCTTTTTCGGCGGCATATTCAACGCCTTCACGTCCCGCTTGATTAAACTCGTCCATATAATTAAACTGGAGCTGAACAAAGTCCCAGTCATAATCGTCAACCAACTTTTTGAAGTCGGATGTTCCTCCGTGATAAGAAAAACCGATGCGGAGAATTTTTCCGGCTTCTTTTTTCTTTTGCACCCACTCTTTGAAACCTATATTGCACAGGCGGTGCCATGCATCAATATCTGCGAGACAATGAATGAGATAATAATCAATATAGTCCGTTTGCAGTCTTTTGAGCTCAGCCGAGAAGATCTTTTCAAAGTCTCTTTTTGAAAAACACATCATCGGTGGTAATTTTGTGGCAAGATGTATTTTTGAGCGGTCTGTATTTTTCAATATTTCTCCCATCAGTGTTTCGTTTCCGGAATACATATATGCCGTGTCAAAATAGTTTATGCCGTTTTGTATAGCGGTATAAATCAGCTCCTCACAGAGCTTACGGTCGTTTTGCGGCAAACGCATACAACCAAACCCTAATGCTGATATTTCACAGTTGTTTTTGCCGAAATTTCTGTACTGCATATCTGTTCACTCCTTAAAAGAAATTGCCGTACTTAATAAGCTGAGAGATTATCTTGGGAAGATGAATGATAATATCGGGCAAGCTGTGCAGGATAATGCCTATTTCACGCGCATCATTATAGAAGCAAGGGTGTGTTTCGTTGCAGTCCTGCAAGAGCTTACGGCAATTTGCCTTGCAATTATTAAAGTCACTTAACTGTATTTTAGTGTCGGGATATTCAATGCACGGAGAAATCTGTCCTGCTTCGCTGACATAAAACGAATATCGGAGAGCATCGCAGGGCGGCATTTTTTCACCTTTAATATATTTGATATGGTATTTATACACTAAGCTTGCCAGATAATTCTCTTTTCTTGCTTTCGATAAGAAATGCTCAAAAATGCCGACAATCTCTTCTTCGTCGTATTGCAGACTTTCACAATATTTTCCGGCGACACCGAGTACTGAGACATAGGGGCGAATGGCATGCATAAATCCATGAGCTGTCGCAAAGTCATAAATTGCCTTGACATCTTCAAATTCTGATTTTTTTGAAACGGTGGTTGTAATTGACCAGTTACTTTTATTTTTTCTAACCGGCGAAATGTTTTTGACGTTTTCAACAACGGTTGAAAGGTCATCTGAACCACGCAAAAACTTATACCTTTCCGCATTTAATGAATCAACACTGATTGCAACGTTGCATTTTCTTTTTTTTAGTTTTTCCGCAAGCTCTTTAGTGAGGAAAACCCCGTTTGTAATTATGGTCGGTTTAATGCCGTTTTCAATAAACGTATCAATGACAGATACAATGTCTTTCCGCGTCAGAGGCTCGCCCCCTTGAATAAATACATAGCCTATGCCGAATTTCCGAAGACGGGAAGCAAGCTCACGAATTTCCGCGGGACTCATTTGCGTAGAGTTATTCTTCGGAATATTACACATGGGGCAGTGCTGATTGCACTGTTTTGTCACATCAAATATAGCAAGTATAGGTTTTTTTCTTGCGACATTGACAGTGCACTTTAAAAGGGTGGCTGTTCTGATAAATAACATGATGTAATATCTCCAATCTTGACAAAAAGGCTGTTTTCAGATAGAATTATCATCGTATTTGACACGAAATCATGTAAAACGAGGGAGGAAGGCAGTATGACATCCTACAGGGAAAAGAATAAGCAAAAAAAGTTCATTCAGAACAAGAAAAAGCTGACAGTCACGCTGATACTGTTCGCAATTTTGTATTTGAGCCTGATAGCGTATTATATCTGTAAATACGGTCTTTCGCTGAAGCATATGGGAGCGACCCTCTATTTGCTGGATTACAATTTTTATTATGGCACACGAATTTTTATCGGTTCGATTTATGCTCTGCTTTTTAACCATATATCGGAGAATATGATATTTGCGTTTAATATAGCGGCGTATCTTTTGTCGGTTGTTCTTTTTTTTATTGTGACCAAGCCGTGTTTGGACAGAGCAATTAAACGGAAAAGTATTACACTCTTGTTTGTCTTTTTTGTATTCTTTACCTGCCCGTATTCCGTTTTACAGTTTGCCGGGTGGCTCGGCGCATACGATATATGGCTTATACTTGCCGCTCTTCTATGCTGTATAATGAGCGGAAATAAGTATTTGAAGTGGTTTGTTCCTATGATTTGTGTGGCGGCGGTCTTCACTCATTATGCTTTTGTTTTTTCACTTTTTCCGGCTGTTGTTTCCGTTCAGATTTTTTATATTCTGAGAGAGGATAACCGGCATAAAGCGGGCGACATTGTTTCTGCCGCTCTTACCTTTGCCGCTACGTTTTTGTCCGCCGTGTACTGCGCATTTTTTGCCGGCTCGACAGTAAAAATGTCTGAAAGTGAACTTTTCGGCTATATGTCCGAAAGACTCGGCGCAGAAGTCGGAAACAGGGATTATATTATAAACTATTATTTTTCGGAAGATTCCGTTTTTCAGATGCTTAAAAATCTTGCTCTTTCGATTTGGAATAAGAGTTTTGTTAAAGAAAATATTGCTTTCTTTCTCCCGTTTTTTGCTTTGATTATGCTGATTTGGATTACCTGTATAAAAAAGAGTACCAGAAAACAGGACAAGTTCAAATTTCTTGTTTTTATTGCCGCATTTGCGGTAAGCTCTTCGGTAATGTTTTTCATCATCGAGGCAAACCGGTGGAGATCTGCTGCAATTATCTCGCAGATTACTATTATTTGCGTTTGCTTAAAAAGCAACGATAAAATTTTGACCGAAGTAATAGACACAAAAGACAACGACAAATGGAAATCCGCTATGCGTTATCTTGCTGTTTACGGATTAGTAATTGATGTATTATCAGCTCCGCACCCTTATTAATAAAAAATTCTAACATAGTTTCATTGCGTTGTCAATAATTGCACCATTGTAAATAGCTCTGGTCCAATATCCCAATCCATTTATTCTTATACACAAATCGGCCTCCGGTTCAAAAGCTGTTCCGGAGGCATTTTATTATTTTTTCAGCCATTTATTGTCGTCGGTGGCGGGGTTGTCAATCAGTTCACCCTCTTCGGAGAAGCGGGAGCCGTGACATGGGCAATCCCATGTGTGCTCGGCACTGTTATACTTGAGGGCACAGCCGAGATGAGGACATCGTGGTACGGATGGGGTAAGAAGCCCTATAACCGACTCAAATGCATTGACTGCGAGCTGGGGGTGCAGAATACTGCGGGAGGGCGAATATACGGCAGAGTATGCGTTTACCTTGTCACGAACAAGGTCGCAAAGAATATCCGCCGCAACCATTGCGTTTGTAATGCCCCATTTGTTGAAGCCGGTTGCCACGTAAACGTCGGGAGTGAATTTTGAGTACTGTCCGATGTAGGGCGCGCCGTCAAGCGTCATACAGTCCTGTGTTGCCCACTTGCCGACAATCTCCGCATCTTTATAGTGCTTTTTTGCGAAGCTTTCAAGCTCCTGCCAGCAGCCGCCCTGCTTGCCCGTGCGGTGGTCACCGCCGCCAAGGAGAAGAATATCCCCGTAACCTCTGAAGGAAAGCCCCGTCTCCGATTCGTCCACGTACATTCCGTTGAGGCTCTGTGCATTTTTCAGAGCGATAACGTAAGAACGGTGCTGATAGAGCTTTATCGAATAGCCTCCGTGCTTGTTCAGAATAGGGAAATGAGTTGCTATAATCAGCTTTTTGAAGGTGATGTTTCCGTGATTTGTGACCGCCTTATACGGCATAAGCTCTGTGACTTTTGTGTTTTCATATATGGGTAGGTCTTCGGCTATTTTGTACAGAAATTTCAAAGGGTGAAACTGCGCTTGATTTTTAACGCATACCGCACCTGCCACGTGAATCGGAAGTTCCTGTGCGTCTGAAAACTCCGTCTTTATGCCGAGCCGGTTCAAGGCGGCAATTTCATCTTCGATTTTCTTTCGGTCATTGAGCGAATAGACAAAGGAATCCTTTATTTCATAGTCGCAGTCCGTGTTTTTGCAAAGACTGGCGTATTCCTCACACGCACGTCTTTGAGACTCGAGATAAAGGCGTGCTTTCTCCTCGCCGAATCGGTCGATAAGCTTGTTATAAATCAAGCCGTGACCGAGAGTGATTTTTGCGGTAGTGTTCTTTGTAATGCCGCTTAGTATTTCGCAGGATTCCGCTAAAATGCAATTTACACCGGCATTTTTTAATTTGTATGCGCATAAAATTCCCGCAATGCCGCCGCCGATAATCAGAACGTCGGTGCTTGTATTCCCGTTGAGTGTGTCAAAGCGTACGGGAGAGACGCTTTTCTTCCAAATTGATTCCATAGCATTTTCTCCGTGTTTTATACAGTTAGTGTTTGCCGTTTTCGTGGGGATATACATATTTTTTACCGCATACATGAAGCATAAAAAAAGCAAAATTCCTCAAATTCCGTGTCATTTAAAATCTTGACACTCTGGAACACATAATGTATAATACACAATGTATAACTATGCGGGTGCTTGCCCGGTGTAAGGAGATTTGTTATGATTTATTTTGGCGGAGAAAATGTCTTTCATCTTTCGACTGAGAATACAAGCTATATTTTCCGTGCCGAGCCGGCAGGGCATCTGGAGTCGCTGTATTACGGCAGAAAAATAAGAGAAAGCGACGACTATTCGTTTCTTTACGATAAAACCAACCGTCTTGGCGGCACGATGACTTCATATTCGGCAAAGAATCAAAGTCTTTGTCTCGATATGCTTCCGCTTGAATATTCAACCTACGGAAAAGGCGATTACAGACTTCCGGCAATGCAGCTCAAATATGAGGACGGTCTTTTCACCACAGATTTTCTTTTTGTTAAGGCGGAAAAGGCGGAAAAGCCTGAGCTTAAGGGATTGCCGTCGAGCTACGGCGAAAATGAAACACTCTGCGTGACGCTTGAGGATAAAAATATCGGCGCAGAGCTTAAAATGTATTACTCGGTTTTTGAAAAAGCAAATGTGATAACGAGAAGCGTGAGACTTATAAATCACAGCGATAAGCTTATCCGCATTAATTCAATACTCAGTATGCAGCTGGACCTGCCTATGGGTGCTCAATACACAATGGTCACATTTGACGGTGCATGGTCAAATGAAAGAAATAAAAACGAGAAAAAGCTCCTTGCGGGCGAGTATTCGGTCGGCTCAATAAACGGTACAAGCTCTAACCGTCACAACCCGTTTTTCATTGTCAAAGAGGATAACGCAACCGACGAAAGCGGGAATTGCTACGGCTTCAACCTTGTCTATTCGGGCAATCATATTGCCCGTGTCGAGGTGTCGAATCATTCTGTTACGAGAATACAGAACGGTATTAATCCGTTTGAGTTTGAATGGCACCTTAAATCCGGCGAAAGCTTCGACACCCCTGAGGCTGTTCTCACGTTCAGCGATAAGGGACTTAACGCAATGAGCCGCAATATGCACTCATTCGTGCGTGAAAATATCGTCAGAGGCGAGTGGAAATACAAAGAGAGACCTATTCTTGTCAACAACTGGGAAGCGACCTATTTCGGCTTCAATGAAAAGAAAATACTTCAGATTGCAAAAACGGCAAAAAGCCTCGGCATTGAGCTTTTCGTGCTTGACGACGGCTGGTTCGGCAAGAGAAATAACGATAAATCGTCGCTTGGCGACTGGTATGTCAATAAGAGCAAGCTTCCCGACGGAATAGACGGACTTGCGAAAAAAATAAATGCTCTCGGAATGAAATTCGGACTCTGGGTTGAGCCGGAAATGGTTTCACCCGATTCCGACCTTTACCGTGCTCACCCCGACTGGGCAATCAGCACCGACCGTTTTGAGCCGTCTCAGGGGAGAAATCAGCTTATACTTGACCTTACACGTGAAGAGGTGCGGGAGTATGTTCTCAATACTCTCACCGACGTTTTGCGCTACGGAAATATCGAATATATCAAGTGGGATATGAACCGTGTGTTCAGCGATGTTTTTTCACGCAGAAAGGGCTCAAAGGCGGGCGAGATTTTCCACCGCTACATACTCGGTCTCTATGAAATACTCGATTCTCTCACATCGAAATTCCCGCACGTGCTGTTTGAGTCGTGCTCGTCGGGCGGCAATCGCTTCGACCTGGGAATGTTCTGCTATATGCCGCAGTGCTGGACGAGCGACAACACCGATTCGCTCGACAGGGTATTCATTCAGTCCGGCACATATTACGGCTATCCGCCGTCGGTTATGGGTATGCACGTAGCGTGTTCGCCGTCGCACTCAACCTTGAGAAGCGCATCGGTTGAGAACCGCTTTAATGTTGCGTCATTCGGACTTCTCGGTTATGAGCTTGATGTTACGCAGATGAGCCGGTTTGACAAAGCCGCCGTCAGAAAGCAGATTGAGTTTTATAAAGAACACAGAAAGCTTCTCCAGTTCGGCACGTTTTACCGTATCGGCGACTTCTTCAAAGACGATATTGTCAAATGGGAAATGGTTTCGCCCGATAAATCCGAAGCGGTGCTCGGCTATTTTGTTGACAGAGCAAAGCCGAACAGAGGCAACGACGTGATAAAATTCGCCGGTCTTGAGGAGAACTTTAAATATCATCTCACCTCCAGAAGACAGCTTCTCAGCCTCAGACCCTTCGGCACGTTCATCAACGCTCCTCTTCCGCTTAAACTGAATATCGAGGACGGAAAATTATTCGATTATCTCTGTGATACACTGAAGCTTGTCACGGAAAAAGAGGACAGAGAGGTTTTCGGTGACGCTCTTATGTATTCCGGCTTCAAAGCGTCTCAGAAGGGCACGTTCCCTATGGGCGGCGAGAGAGTTATTCTCGATAACGATTCAAGAATGTATCTTCTTGAAAAAGAAGAAGCAAAGTCACTGTGAGAGGCGAATATGAGAACATATAAAACCTTTATCTATGATAAAAAACCGCTGTGGAAAGACGTTGCGACAGCACCGATAGATATTTTTCAGTGGGAGGGCGAAACGAAATACAGACCTCATTCCTGCGCCAAAATGTGTTTTGTGAAAAACGAGGGCATTTATATTCTCCTTGAAAGCGAGGAAACGCAGATTAAAGCAGTTTATACCGAAACAGATGAGCCCGTCTATAAGGACAGTTGCCTTGAGGTGTTTCTGCTTCTGGGCGAGGAGGGCTACATAAATATCGAGACAAACGCAAACGGCGCATACCTTTCGGCACTGGGCAGGGACAGATACACACGCACCCCGATTAAAAAGCTGACGGATAAAATCCCCGTTGTGACGCCTTTTAAAAGCGATAAGAGCTGGGGAAACGAAATCTTCATCTCAAATGAGCTTATCTCACAGCTTTTTCCCTCGTTCGGCACTGTTCACGCAGGAGAGTTCAGAGGCAATTTCTATAAGTGCGGCGACGAAACGCATACACCGCATTACGGCTCGTTTTCACCTATGGACGACATAAAGCTCGGGTTTCATAACCCCGATTTCTTTGCAAATATTATTGTTGAAGAGGTTAAGTATGAATAAGAAACAGATTGTCGATACTTGCCGCATCTTCGGCGTCGATTCAAAAATCACATATATCGAGCAGAAGAAAAACGGACTTATCAATACAACATACTTTGTTGAGACCATTGATGAGGAAAAATACATACTCCAGAAAATAAACACATACGTCTTTAAAAATCCGGAAGAGCTTATGAATAATATCTCCTCCGTTACCCATTATCTGAGGAAAAAGATAAAGGCAGCGGGCGGCGACCCCGAAAGAGAAACTCTCCGCTTTTACAGAGGCGACGGCGATAAATTCTATATCACCGACGATGACGGCTCTGCATGGAGACTCTATCATTTTGTCGATGACTCCTACACCGTTGATGCAACAAAAGACCACAATATTTTCAGAAACGCCGGAATGACATTCGGCAGATTTATGCATCTTCTTGACGGCTATCCCGCTCAGCAGCTTCACGAAACAATAGCCGGCTTCCACAATACTCCGGCGAGATACCGCACATTTATCGAGAGCGTGGAGAAAAATGCCTCCGGAAGAAAAGACGACTGTCTTGAAGAGATTAAGTTTGTCACGGAAAGAAAAGCCGACACGGAATACGTTTTGAATCTTTGCGAAAAGGGGCTTATTCCGACAAGAGTTACGCACAACGACTCAAAAATTAATAACGTCCTTTTCGATACAAAAACGGGCAAGGGAGTGTGCGTTATCGACCTTGATACCGTCATGCCGGGCGTGTCGCTCTATGACTTCGGAGATACTCTGCGTTCGGGCGCAAATAACACCCGTGAGGACGACGCAAACCTCGATAACGTATTTTTTGACCTTGACCTTTTCAGAAGCTATACAGAGGGCTTCCTCAGCGAAACGGCGGACTGCCTGACGCAGGCGGAAAAAGAAAATCTCCCGTTCGGAGTGAAGCTGATGACGTTTGAATGCGGTATGCGTTTTCTCACCGACTACATTGACGGCGACGTATATTTCCGCACCGATTATCCGGCGCACAACCTTGTCAGAGCGAGAAACCAGTTCAAGCTCGTTGCCGATATCGAGAACAAATACGGCGAGATGCAGAGAATAGTGCGGGAATGTCTTGAAAAACTTGAAAAATAACGGCATTGCAGGGCGTGTTTTTCCTTGACAAACCCATTAAACAGTAGTAAATTCAAAAGAGTAAATTATCGAAAGGAAATGATATAAATGGAATGGACAGGTCTTAACGAGCTTCGTGAAAAGTACCTGAGTTTTTTCGAGAGCAAGGAGCATCTGCGTCTTCCCTCGTTCCCGCTTATTCCGCAGGGTGATAAGAGTCTTCTTCTGATAAATGCGGGTATGGCTCCGATGAAAAAATATTTTACCGGAGAGGTTACACCTCCGAGCAAAAGAGTTACAACCTGCCAGAAGTGCATACGCACTCCGGATATTGACAGAGTGGGCATAACCGCCCGTCACGGTACGTATTTTGAAATGCTCGGCAACTTTTCGTTCGGCGATTATTTCAAGAAAGAGGCTACCTCGTGGGCTTGGGAATTTTTTACAAAGGTGCTCGAAATCCCCGAGGAAAAGCTGTGGTGTTCCATATATGAGGAGGACGATGAAGCCTTTGAAATATGGACAAAGCACGTCGGCGTTTCTCCCGACAGAATAGTCCGCCTGGGCAAGGAGGATAACTTCTGGGAGCACGGCGCAGGCCCGTGCGGACCCTGTTCCGAAATTTATTTTGACAGAGGCGAAAAGTACGGCTGCGGCAGTCCCGACTGCGGTGTCGGCTGTGACTGTGACAGATACACAGAGGTCTGGAATCTTGTTTTCACTCAGTTTGAAAATGACGGAAACGGTAATTATACACGTCTTAAAAACTGCAATATTGATACGGGTATGGGACTTGAGAGACTTGCCTGTGTCATGCAGGGTGTTGACAACCTTTTTGAGGTTGATACGGTTCAGAATATAATGAAGCACATTATCAGCCTTTCGGGCGTGAAGTATCACGAGAACGAAAAGGATGATATTTCGCTTCGTGTCATAACCGACCATATCAGAAGCTCAACCTTTATGATAGGCGACGGCGTAATGCCGTCAAACGAGGGCAGAGGCTATGTTCTTCGTCGCCTTCTTCGCCGTGCGGCACGTCACGGAAAGCTTCTCGGCATCAGCGGCACATTTCTCTACAAGGTATGCTCAACCGTTATAAGCGAAAACAGCGGCGCATACCCCAACCTTAAGGAAAAAGAAGAGCTTATTATCAAGGTTATCAAGGCGGAGGAGGAAAGCTTTGCCAAAACCGTCGATAACGGTCTCAATCTTCTTAACACACTTATTGAAAATCACAAGAGCAGTGTTCTCAGCGGTGCCGACGCTTTCAAGCTTCAGGATACCTTCGGCTTCCCCATTGATTTGACGAAAGAGATTCTCGCCGAAAAGGGAATGACGGTCGATGAAGAAGAGTTCAAACGCATTTCAGACGAAAGAAGAAAAGAAACGAGAGCGGCAAGAAAAGATGCCGGCGCAGAAGCGTGGAAGGGCACATCTGCAATTCTCAAGGATATTGCAGAGACAAAGGCTGAATGCTATGAAAAATTACAGTCCGAAAGCGTTGTTTTGGCTGTCGTGACCGATTCGCAGAGGGCTGACACCGTCACAAGGGGCAAAGAAGCGGTTATTGTTCTTGAAAACACACCGTTTTATGCCGAGAGCGGCGGTCAGGTCGGCGACAGAGGCATAATCAAAACGGGAAATGCCGTTTTCAAGGTTGAAAACACCACCAAAACTCCGGGCGGAGTTATTCTCCACACGGGTTATATCGTTGAGGGCGACAGCATATCCTGCGGTGATAAGGTTACGTGCGTTGTTGACGAAGATATAAGAAATGCGACGGCGAGAAACCATACGGCGGCGCATCTTCTCCAGGCGGCTCTGCGGAATATGCTCGGCAGCCATGTTGAACAGGCGGGTCAGCTTGTAACTGACGGCTCCGTAAGATTTGATTTCACGCATTTCTCTGCTCTGACAACGGAAGAGCTTGAGGCAATCGAGACAGAGGTCAACAAGGTCATCCTTTCGGCTTCCCCCGTGGAAACAGGTGAAAAAACGCTTGCCGAAGCAAAAGCCATGGGCGCTATGGCGCTGTTCGGAGAGAAATACGGCGACACCGTCCGTGTCGTCAAAGCGGGCAACTCGCTTGAGCTCTGCGGCGGT
>JAZUDT010000061.1:0-68515 GCA_045639785.1 Acutalibacteraceae bacterium
CGCTACGCTCCACTCCGGCTTCCAAGTCGATTGTTCTATCTTAACATATCAATCATTTTTATTTTTTCAATTTTGTCTCACATCATTGACAAACGTACAAAGCGGAAAATTTTTCTGAAATAAAGCGGAAAATTTTTCTGAAATAAAACATGTTAAACCTATAAAACAGAATCGGCAAACCGAGAAAAAAATCTCTGTCTGCCGAATTTTTATGTGTTTACTTTTTCACAGTAACATTTTTAGTGCCGCTGTATGCCGATGCTTTCCCGTATGCATTAAGTGCCGTGACCCTGACATATATCTTCTTTCCGCCTGTGAGCTTTGTGAGATTATATGACGTCTTTGTCGTGGTCGTTACCTTTGTCCACTTCTTGCCGTTTGTTGATTTATATACAGCATACTTTGAAGCACCTGTAACCTTGACCCATGAAGCAGTCGCAGTCTTTGACTTTGTTGACTTGAGTTTCAAGGTCGGAGCCTTTGTAAGCGTACCTGCCTTTAATACAGAACTCGCCTTTCCGGCTATCTTCTTCGTACTGTCAAGTGCCGTCACTCTGAACTGATACTTTGTTCCGGCTTTGAGCGACTTTACAGTGTAAGATGTCTTATCTGTTGTTGTAACGGTCTTCCACTTCTTACCGTCGGTTGACTGTTCAACCTTATAATACTTTGCTCCGGCTATTTTTGACCAGCTTAATTTAATAGAACTTGTCTTTTCACCAGAAGCCTTTAAGCCTGCAACCTGCTTAGGTACTATTGTAAAGGTAAGTGTTCTTGTTCCGGCAACTCCTTTTACTGTAACAACAGCTTTCCCGGTACCGACTTTCGTATTATCAGAATATTTAACAGTATAATTTGCTGAAGCAATTTCTTTTCCCTTGCTGTCCTTAACTGTAACTGTCGGCTTTATCTCTTTGCCCGTATATGTATAACTCGTTTTTGTGAGCTTAATTGTATCCGGACAATTATAATGAATGTGGGCACCTGTCAGACATTCGTTTCCGGAATCAAATTTAATTAACGCCCACTCTTCTTTTGAGCCGCAATAATTAACATCTTTAAGACTCGTGCAACCATAAAAAGCATAAAAACCTACAATTTTTAAGCTTACGGGGATTTTTAGAAACGAAAGGCTTTTACAACCTCTGAAAGCATCAGTATTTAATTCAGTCACTCCATTGGGTATCTCTGCACTTGTAAGACTCGTGCAAGATTGAAATGCAAATTCTCCTATGCTTTTTACTTTATCAGGAATATCTATGTTTATAAGGCTCTCGCACTCCATAAAAGCACTTGTACCTATACTTGTAACACCGGTCGGGATTTTCAGAGTTTTCAGTTTCTTGCAATATGCAAACATATATTCGCTGATTTCTTTAATTCCGGAGGGTAATTTAACACTTGTAAGACCTACACAGCCTTCAAAAATATTATTTCCGATAATCTTCACACTATCGGGAATAGTCATACTGCTGAGGCTTTCGCAGTACTTAAAAGCATTATCGCCTATACTCTTTACGCTATCCGGTATCGCTATTGATGTAATTTGGTAACACAAGCTGAATGCGCTGCCGGCGATAACTCTTGTTTTGTCGTTGACTTTATATTTACCGCTGACTTCCCAACCGTCCACTTCCAATAAGCAATTTGACAAATACAAAGAACCGTTTTTCCAATTACTTGCATTTTTATAAAAAGCCGTGTCAGTAAATACGTTTCGTCCGATATAGATCACGCTGTCGGGAATTTTAATGCTCTTAATATTTGAACAGTTATAAAACGCATAATCCGAAATGCTTGTCACACCGCTCGGAATTGTAAAAGATGAACGTAATGAACCTATCGTATAGCTGATAAGTTCAGTTTTATTTTTATTGTACAAAACACCGTATTTATCAGTCGAAAAGCATTTGTTGAAAGAACTGACTGAAAAGCTCGTGAGACACGTACAATCATAAAATACTTCTTTTCCTAAGCTACTCAGACCACTGCCTAATTCTACGATTTTAAGCCCTTTACATTCATAAAAGGCTCTGTCACCGACGGTTTTAACGCTGTCCGGTATTTTAATACTTGTGAGTTTAATGCATTCGCGGAATGCTTCACTCCCGATAACTTCCAAGCCGTTTGATATTTCTACACTTGTGAGATTTGCACAATTATTAAATGAATTTTCACCGATAGTTTTAACGCTTGCCGGTATTTCTACGCTTCTGATGTCACATTTGCTGAAAGCTGTATTTTCTATGCTCGTTACACTATTCGGAATTTTGATGCTTTTAAGAGCTTTACACTCATAAAACGCACAATATCCGATGCTTATCACACCATACGGTATAGTTACGCTTGTAAGCTTATCGCAACCACGAAATGCGTTTGAAGCGATATTTATCACTGCTTTTCCGTCAATAGCAGCCGGAATTGTCAACTCACCGCTTTTTGATGTGTCACAATCAGTTATTGTCACTTTTCCGTCTGAAATTCTATAAGTAAGTCCGTTATAGGTCGCCGCACTTGCTTCTGTGGTGAATAAATCAGGCAAATCAAGACCGACAAGTTTACCGAGCGGTGCAATGGATAATAGCATTATCACAGATAAAACTACCGATAAAACTTTTCTTAATTTCATTTGGTTCCCTCCAAAAATTTAATTTTTACAGAAACGAACTCTTTTCAGAAAATTGTTTTAAAATAAAAATGCACACCGAAGCGAGACACACAAAACGCCGTCCCGTTTGCAGTGAAACAAAATCTTCAATTCGCCCCAAAAATATAAAAATTGAAATGCACTTTTTTACAAAGGTGTATTCATTGGAATAAAGTACAAAGAGTTCATGTTGCAAGAATAATTTACCATATTCTATCAGTCATTTCAATAGATGATGTAAAATTGCGATTATCAAAGTTAAAACTGCTAATCACTTAAGGTAAAGATTTCGCCCTTGTTTTCGGCAATGGCTTTGAAAATCAAATGCCCGAAAAGCCGTTAAATTCAAGACTTTCGGGCATTGTTTATTTTATTCCCACTCAATCGTTGCTACGGGTTTGGGCGAAATGTCATAGAGCACTCTGTTCACGCCTTTAACCTCGCTTAAAATTCTGCCGCATATTTTGTCGAGAAGCGCATACGGGATTTCTTCTATCGTTGCGCTTGTTGCATCAACGGAGTTGACCGCACGTATAACGACCGGCCAGTCATAAGTTCTCTTGTTGTCTTTAATACCCGTTGACTTGAAATCGGGTACTATCGTAAAATACTGCCATACCTTGCCCTCAAGTCCGTTCTTTGCAAATTCTTCACGGAGAATTGCGTCCGACTCTCTGACTGCCTCAAGCCTGTCTCTTGTAATTGCGCCGACACAACGTACACCGAGACCCGGTCCCGGGAACGGCTGACGGTACACCATATTGTCGGGCAGTCCGAGCTCCTTGCCGACAACTCTCACTTCGTCCTTATAGAGAAGCTTGACCGGCTCAACAAGACCTTCAAAGTGAATATCCTCCGGCAGTCCGCCGACGTTGTGATGTGACTTAACACCGTCACTTTCAAGTATGTCAGGATATATCGTACCCTGAGCAAGGAATGATTCGCCCTCAAGCTTTCTCGCTTCCTCCTCAAATACACGGATAAACTCTTCGCCGATTATCTTTCTCTTCTCCTCCGGGTCATCAACTCCGGCAAGTCTGTCAAGAAAACGGTCAACAGCGTCAATATATATGAGATTTGCATTCATCTGATTTCTGAAAACCTCGATAACCTGTTCGGGTTCGCCCTTACGAAGCAAGCCGTGATTAACATGAACGCATACAAGATTGGTGCCGATTGCCTTGATAAGAAGTGCGGCAACAACCGATGAGTCAACCCCGCCCGAAAGCGCAAGCAATACTTTTTTGTCCCCAACCTGCTCTTTTATCTCTTTTATTTTTTCATCAATAAAAGCCTTGGCAAGCTCTGAATTAACAATTCTTTTCATTGATTCGGGTCTGACGTTTGAATCCATAGAAATTTACCTCCGGTATATTTTTTGTCGCTGAACGGCAATTATTTCATTTCGATTATTTCTTCTCTCTTGGGACCGGTTGAAACGATAGAAATTTTCACACCGATTTCCTTTTCAATGAAGCGTACGTATTCCTGAGCCTCACGGGGCAGAAGGTCAAAGTCCTTTATGCCTCTTATATCCGTTTTCCAGCCCTTAAATGTCTTTAAAACGGGTTTTGCCTTTTTGAGGTATGCGGTCGTCGGGAAATCCGTCACGGTTTTTCCGTCGATTTCATAGGCTGTGCAGACCTTTATTTCGTCAAGATACGAAAGACAGTCAATAGCGGTCAAACAAACCTCGGTTGCACCCTGCACCTCACAGCCGTAGCGTGTGGCAACACAGTCGAACCAGCCGACTCTTCTCGGTCTGCCGGTCGTTGCACCGAACTCACCTTTATCTCCGCCGTGAAGTCTGAGCTCCTGCGCCTCATCGCCGAAAATTTCGCTGACAAATTCGCCTGCGCCGACTGATGAGGAATAAGCCTTTGTAATGACACATATATCCTTAATTTCATAAGGCGGAATATCCGCTCCTACACAGCCATAGCCGGCAAGCGTCGAGGAAGATGTAACCATAGGATAGATGCCGTGATCGGGGTCCTTGAGTGAGCCGAGCTGACCTTCAAGAAGTATATTCTTTCCGCTCTTTAAAGCGTCATGAATGAATTTTGTCGTATCGGCAACGAAAGGCTTAATCATCTCTCTGTATTCGAGAAGAGTTTTATAGGTCTCGTCAAGGTCAAGCATCGGCTTGTGATAAATCTTGTCTATGAGAAGATTTTTGACCTCGAGAACTCTTTTAAGCTTGTCGTAAAGATATTCTTCATCGAAAAGCTCGCAAATCTGAAAACCGATTTTCGCATATTTATCCGAATAAAACGGTGCTATGCCGCTCTTTGTCGAGCCGAATGCATTGGCGGCAAGTCTCTCTTCTTCATAGGTGTCAAGGAGAACATGATAAGGCATCATTATCTGGCATCTCTCGCTGACGAGAATTTTCGGTGCCGGTACTCCCCCGTCTGTGAGTGACTTTATCTCTTTGATAAACTTGGGAATATCAAGTGCAACACCGTTGCCGATAATGTTAGTCGTGTGCGAATAGCATACGCCTGAGGGAAGCTGATGAAGCGCAAATCTGCCATAATTATTTATAATCGTATGACCTGCGTTTGCACCGCCCTGAAAGCGGATTACGACGTCTGACTTTTCGGCAAACATATCGGTTATTTTGCCTTTACCCTCGTCGCCCCAGTTTGCGCCGACAATAGCTTTAACCATAGTTTTTCCTCCTGTGATTAACATGAAATAATAATACGAATTAATTATATTACCGGCAAAAAAATATGTCAATAAATTTCGTGTCAAGATTTATGCACTTTAGCCCATATATTTTGTGTATTTTGATACTTAACGGACTAAATGTACTATTCTCGTGCCGCCCACTGAGCAATATCCGCTTTGACACGGGAATATTTTTTTGCCGGAACGGGGATTTCTTCCCCGCTGTCGAGAGTTATTTTATAGCTTCCGACGGTTTTAACCCGCCTTAAATTAACAATGTAGCTTGCGTGACAGCGGTAATAATAATCAGGCAGCTTGTTCATAACATCTTTCATAAGATGATTAACGGTTATTGTGTCGCTGTCGGTGTGCACATAGCACTGAACGCCCTTTCCGCCCTCAATGTATTTTATTGAATCCTCAGCAATATAATGGCTTGAATTTCCCTCGCCGGAAAACACAAGCTTTCTGACCGTGTTTCTCCCCTCAAAAATGCTCTTTATCAAATCCTGCTCATACTGTCTCAGAGTTATTTTTTTTGACTCGGAGAGAGACGATTTCTGACCGACGTTTGATATATGAATGAGCGGACATTTCCACTGATAAGCTCCGTCTGCACCCTTGCGGCGGGTGAGCGCAACGAGATAGTGCTGTTTAAAGCGCATCATCTTGCCGTCGGGATAATAGGCAAAAAGGTTATAGTCAGCGATAACTATAAGTGAATCGGCTTTCATCGGTACAAGCCGTGTTGATATATTGTCAATGCTCAGCTTAAGCTTCTTTCCGCCCTCAGTGAAATATCTGACTACATTTTCCTTGCCCATAATCATATTGCTGTCATTCGGCGTGAAAAATATAATATTTTCATCAAAGGCATCCACAAAATCTGTGGTGCCGTATTTATAATAGTTTTCAAGTGCTTCGATACAAAGCTTTTCAAGTAACCCTTTCATTTCATCAACTCCTTTAGTAATTATAGTCGGCAAAAATGAATATTTCAAGAATTTTTCGGTGATTTTTTTAATATATTGGTCAATTATTTAATATTGTTGCAATTTTTTCGGTTTTATTGTAGAGTTTAACACAGTTAAAATCAAAGTGAAAGATATGTATTGAGGTAAACTATGATTAATGAAGAGCACACCTATCTGACAAAACCGGGCAAGGAATCCTGCTATGAATATCTGCTGGGCTGTTATAAAAAAATTTCGGCTGATGTCGGCGATTACCCCGCTTTTGTCAATGTTGACTGCAAAACCATGATGAGCGATTTCCTCATTGATGTCGAAAAGCTCGCCGCATACGTTATAGGAAACGGCTTTAAAAAAGGTGACGTGCTGACGGTTTTTCTCCCCACATCTCCTCATGCATTTACCGTTTTTTATGCGCTGAGCAAAGTCGGCATTATCGCTAATTTCGTTCACCCTCTCACTCCCCCGAATGCCCTCGCCGATATTTTGAAGGTCACAAATTCAAAGGGAATTTTCATTCTTGACAGAGCTTGTGCCGCTTTCGGGGATATTATAAAGGAATATTTCACCGTCGTTTGCAGGACTTCCGATTACACGAGCGGAAAAATCCGTGACGCCGTTCTCGCCGACGATGAGAAAAATTCATCCATACCCGATTTTGACACGGTTCACTTTTTTGCCGATGCCCTGAATAATGATTTTCCCCTCGTCGAAACCGTAAAAGAGCCATATAAGGACGTGGCAATTTATCTTCACGGCAGCGGCACAACCGGAAAAAGCAAAATCGTTACGCTCTCTTCATGGGCCCTCAATAACGTCGCCTACGGTCAGTACTCGATTGATACATACCACGACTACGGCAATTCCTATTCTCTCTGCGTTCTTCCGTGCTTCCACTCATTCGGCGTGAGCACCGGTATTCACTACTGTCTGTGTAACGCATACAGCTGTATCATTATGCCCAAGTTTGATGCAGTGAAAGCTAACGACTATATCAGGAGATATAAGGTTCAGTATATCTCCGGCGCACCGAGTATGTTTGAAAAAATGCTTGCCGCTGATAACTTTATAAACGACGGGCTTAAAAATCTCACCTGCCTTTATTCCGGCGGAGATATTGTCGGTGAAGCCTTCCTTGAAAAATTCAATGCCATACTTGCCGAAAACGGCTCAAAGGGCAAGGTTTTCAGAGGTTGGGGTCTGACAGAAATGGGCGGCGTCTGCTCGACAAACAGCCACAAGGGAATAAGGAAAAATTCAATCGGTCAGCCCATAACAGGTCTCACTGTCAGAATTATTGACGATGACGGCGAGCCTCTCCCCTCGGGAGAAAACGGCGAAATCACCGTATCTTGCGATACCATTATGAGCGGATATTTGCCCGACGGTACTGTTGACTTTGACGGAATATATGTTGACGGTGACGGCAGACAGTGGGTGCATACGGGCGATATGGGCTACCTCGACAGCGAGGGATATTTATACTTCACCGGAAGAAAGAAAAGAATCATCGTCATTTCGGCATATAACATATATCCATACTCTATGGAGCAGAAAATTATGTCACTGCCCTATGTCAGAGAGGCTTGCGCCGTTCAGGGCTACGCCGACAACGGAAAGCCGCTTGTAAAGCTCTGTCTTTCACTCAATGAAACGGATATGTCGCAGGACGAAATCAAAGAGGACGTTCTTGATTTCTGCAAAAAAAATCTTGACCCGTTCTCAGTGCCGAGAAAGATTGTATTTCTTGATAATCTTCCCCGCACAAAGCTTGACAAGCTTGATTTTATGACTATGAGCGACCCCGTGCCGGTAGCAAAATGAGATAAAACAAACAGGAGCGTTTCACCGAAAAAACAAGGTGAAACGCTCTTTTAATATTATAACATTTATTCGCTGTCCATAGCGTCAAGCGACTGCTTTTTAAGATAAGCATTTATGAAACCGTCAATATCGCCGTCCATAACTGCGCTGATATTTCCGTTTTCAAAGCCTGTTCTGTGGTCCTTTGCAAGAGTATAGGGCATGAAAACATAGCTTCTTATCTGACTGCCCCATGTGATTTCTCTCTGCTCGCCTTTTATATCCTCAATCTTTTCAAGATGCTCTCTCTCTTTTATCTCAATGAGCTTCGATTTAAGCATACGCATACAGACGTCTCTGTTCTGATACTGGCTTCTTTCAACCTGTGAGCACACAACAATACCTGTCGGAATATGAATGAGACGGACTGCAGACGAGGTCTTGTTGACCTTCTGACCGCCTGCACCGCTCGCACGGTAAACCTCCATTTTAATATCGGCGGGATTGATTTCGACCTCAACGGTGTCGTCGATTTCGGGCATTACCTCAAGCGAAGCAAATGATGTGTGACGTCTGCCGGAGGAGTCAAACGGAGAAATTCTGACAAGGCGGTGAACGCCCATTTCGCTCTTGAGATAGCCGTAAGCGTTTTCGCCCTCAATGACGACCGTTGCACTTTTAATTCCGGCTTCTTCGCCGTCGAGCAGGTCAACAGTAGTAAATTTAAAACCGTGCTTTGTCGCCCACTGGCCGTACATACGGAAAAGCATCTGGCACCAGTCCTGAGCCTCGGTTCCGCCTGAGCCGGCGTGGAAATTGAGAATGGCGTTTTTGTTGTCATATTCGCCGCACAGGAGAGTTTCAAGCGTCTGTCTTTCAATTTCATCTTCGACCGCTTTGACGCTCTCTTCGCAGTCGGGCAGAAAATCAAGGTCGCCCTCTTCGTCAAAAAGCTCTATCGACTCAAGTGCGTCGTCATAAGAGGCTTTGAGCTTGTCGTATGCGTTCACTTTGTTTTTAAGCTGAGCTATTTTCTGCGAGACTTTATTTGAATTGGCAACATCGTCCCAGAAGGTCGGCTCGGACATCATTGCCTCAAGCGAGTCGATTTCCTCTTTAGCCTTATCAAGACCGAGAGCACTTCTGAGCTCGACAAGAGGCTTTTCGCTCTGCAAAAGGCGAAGCCTTAATTCTTCAAACTGTATCATAGGGTTTACCTCTCAAAATTCTTCCTTAAATTTAATCAATTAATTATACATAATATGATAACTCTTGGCAAGTGTTTTTAAGAAAAAACGGCATTAAAGATAAAAAACACATCTTCGCCCGTAAAGAACGAAGATGCGAAATTTTACTGTAAGATTACTGCTTTGCTCCGTTATCGAACATTTCAAGAGCTTTAACCGATGCGGCGAAGCAGTCGGCAAGACCTTTTTCGTTCATATTATCATAGGAGTCTTTTCTCGTGTGATAATAGCTCTCAAGCTTATGATTAAGTCCGGTAACGCCCGTTGCACGGAAGCCTGCCTGTGCAAAAGCCGCTGAGTCTGTTGCACCGCCGAGAGGAGGTACCCAGCCCTTGAGACAGGGAATCTCAAGCTCTTTGCAAGCCTCCATGAAGAGGTCGGAAACATCTTTATCGGCTTTAACCGTACCGTTAAGGTCACGGTAGTTTGTCATGAGATATTTCGGGTCATGGATTGTATCGTATGAGAAAATAAATGTGGGAACATCGTCAAACTCGCCCTTGTGAGCCTCACACCATGCCTTTGCACCGCGAAGACCTGCTTCCTCCGAGCCGGAGAGAACAACGCCGAGCTCTGTGTTTTCAAGCTCAATGCCTTCGTCCTTGAGAGCCTTGAGAACAGCTATGCCCATGTAGCAACCGGAAAGGTTGTCGTTTGCGCCGTCAACAATTCTCTTCTTGTTCCACATAAAATAAAGACCGAACCAGAACGGAGCGAAAACGAGACCGATAAGGGCAAGCTTCTTAACGTCGGAGCCGGAAAGAGCCATTGCCGAAAGAACTATGTAGTAGATTGCACCGAGAGCACAGATAATGGCATGGCTTTCAAATCCTACACCGCCGAGCTTATAGTTAACGGGCCATTCCCAAGCGGCGTCGGGGTGACCGTTGAAGATAACACGGCGTTTTAATTCGCCTGTGCACTTTTTAATAGCGGTAACATTGTGACCTGTCTTTTCTTCAAAAAGGAAGTCAACTGCCTTTTTGTAGAGGCCGAACTGAAGAAATGCAAGAGCAAGACCGAAAACGATGAGGACTATCGAAACTATCGGAAGCCACTTAATGCCTGCATAGACAGAAGCGATAAGACCGGCTGTGGCTAAGAAGCAACAGGTAATCGTAATGTAAATCCAGCCATAGAATGAACCGGGATTCTCTTTGAACGCTTCAACATCTGCTCTGTCACAGCCGCACTCGTTTTTGAGCACTTCAGCCATGTATTCGCACGCCTGCTCCTCACCCTTTGAACCGGGTGCACGCTTTTCAAAGGTTTTGCAAATCTTTGTGATTTCGTCAACCATGTACTTTGCATACGAATCTTTTTTGTCAATAATCTGTTTCAAATTCATATTCTTTCCCTCCAATGAATTATTGAGTAGATTTTACTACTTATGAAAAACTTTGTCAATGTTTAAAATCTTTTTATATATTTTATTAACAGTTAATTTACACCCGTTCACAAACACAAGGCTTCAAATCACGTAAGCTTGCTTTCATCAAATTTGTCAAGCCATTCGGCACATGTGGTGCATACCCCTCTGAGGGCATTTTCGTCAAACGGGCTTTCAAGCCCTGCCGCCTTAACAAGTTCGGTAAATTTCTTTGTTCCGGCAAGTGAAACAAGCCGCAGATACGCTCTCCACGCTTCGTCATAGTCCGTCTGCATAAGCGACCAGAATTCGAGAGCAACCGTCTGGGCAAGGCAGTAGTCGATATAATAGAACGGGCTTGAATATATGTGGTGCTGTCTCTGCCACGCACAGCCGTCGCCCCAGAACGGTATTTCGCCGAGCTTCAGCCAGGGCATATAGATTGCGCTGAGTTTTCTCCACTCACCGTCACGCTGTGCCGGAGTGTATTCGGGGTGCTCATAGACAATGTGCTGAAAATGGTCAACCATTGTTCCGTAGGGTATGAATTTAAGTGCGCCCGCAAGGTGCTGATATTTGAATTTTTCGGTCTGCTCCCCGAAAAAGCCCTCAGCCCATTTCCACGCAAAAAATTCCATGCTCATTGAATGAATTTCACAACTTTCAAGCGACGGATTTCTCAGCGCACCCGGATATATATTCCTCGCCGTATATCCGGCGAAGGCGTGACCGGCTTCATGCGTCATCGTCTCAACATCATCGGCGGTTGAATTGAAGTTTGCAAAAATAAACTCCGCTTTATAATCGGGTATTTCTGTGCAGTAGCCGCCGTTTTCCTTGCCCTTTTTCGAGAGAACGTCAAAGAGCTCGTTTTCATACATGAAATCAATAAATTCAGATGTTTCGGGCGAAAGCTCATTATAGAATTTTTTTGCGTGAGCGAGAATATCGTCACTTGTGCCGCAGGGCACGGCATTTCCGCTTCTGAACATAAGTGCGGCGTCGGCATAGTTAAGCGGATAAGGCTTGCCTATGCGCTTTGCCTGTGCTCTGTATATTTTATCGGCAATCGGCACGAGATATTTTACGACAGCCTCTCTGAATTTTGCAACATCTTCTTTTGTATAGCTGTTTCTTGTCATTCGGTAATAACCCAGCTCTGTAAAACCGTCATAGCCGAGTTTTCTGCCCATTTTATCCCGAAGATGCGTCAGCTCGTCATAGAGCCTGTCAAGCTCAGCTTTATTTTTCTTATAGAAATTGCCCTCGGCGGTCCATGCGGCAAGGCGCACTTCATCGTCGGCTCCCTGCTTATAGGGAAGAAGCTGTGGTATTGTGAGAATTTTTCCGTCAAATTCAATCTGTGCCGAGGCAAGGAGCTTTTCATACTCTGTTGCAAGTCGGTTTTCCTCCTGCAAATCCTCTATTATTTCGGGCGAAAAAGTCTTGAGTGCCATTTCAGAGTTAATGAAGAGAAGCTCACCGTATTTTTCTTCAAAATCCTTTCTGAATTTTCCTTTCAGAAAAGCGTCATTCATTTTCTGCATTGACTCGTTTACAACCGGCAGATTGTTATCCATAAATTCCTGCTCGGCGGCATAGTATTCATCAAGGGTGTTAATGCTGTGACGGATATATACAAGAGTATAGAGCGTCATTATATTATCCGAGAGCTTATCATATTCGGCATAGACTGAATCCGCTTCGTCAAAGCTCTGAGCACTGTTAAAGCGTTCTATAAGCTTTTCGATTTTTTCCTTAGTTTCTTCAATGTCGGGGTGAACATATTTCATCTGACTGAATTTCATATTACAGCATCTCCTTTGACCTTTTCAAAAAATTCAAAAATCTCTTTTTCCGTGCAGTTGACGCTACCGCGTGCAGAGCCGTTTTTGCCGCCTCCCCTGCCACTGAGATATAAATTCATTTCTTTCACAAGCGGCATTATATCTTCTTTCTCAGCTATGAGCATATACTGATACTCGTTTTCACCCGTTTTTCCGAAAACTGCGGCGAGCTTTGTCGCTTTTTCTTTTATGAAATTTGCAAAATAAGTGAGCGTCTGACCGGTGAAAGAATCGACGGCGACTATAATTTCGCTTTTTTCGTATGCGCCGGCGGCTTTTTCCGCACTTTTAATATTCATTCTTCCGATTTCGTATTCAAGCTCATTTTTCTTTTTAAGAAGCGATTCGACCGCATCTGAGGTTTCATATTCGGGCACTTTTAAAAGCTCGCCCGTTTTTCGGGTTTCTCTCTGCTTGAGAGAATAATCCCTCAGTGCACGCTCGCCGCAGAGAATATATATCCTTGTGCCCCCTCTGTGGCTTTCGCTTCTGACTATTTTTATAACGCCTATTTCGCCCGTTCTTCTCACGTGCGGTGCACAGCAGGCGCATAAATCAATGCCATCTATTTCAACAAGGCGAAGCTTTCCCTTGATTTCTTTCTTACTGCGAAAATCAATATGCTTTCTCTCTTCTTCATCGGGATAAAAAATATTAAGCTCAATATTCTGCCACACGGCTTTATTTGCAAGAAACTCAATTTCGTCAATATCCTTCGCCGTGAGAACGCCGCTGAAATCGAGAGCGACTTCTTTTTCGTTCAGATGAAAGCCCACATTTTCATAGCCGTAGCGGTTATGTACTATCCCCGAAACTATGTGCTCGCCGGTGTGATTCTGCATATCCGAAAAGCGTTTGTGAAAGTCAACTGCTCCCTCCACGCTGTCACCCACGACAAAAGGAATATCCCCTTTGATTTTATGATAAATTGCCCCGTTTATTTCATTCACGGCGCATACATATTTGCCCGAGAGTGTACCGACATCGCTTGTCTGACCGCCGCCCTCAGGGAAAAATGCCGTTTTGTCGAGAACAACGCCGTTTTCGTCAATCTTTAAAACACGTGCACTGAACTCTTTTATATATGCGTCCTCATAATACAGTCTTTCCATATATTTTCTCCGTCAATCGGGTAATTTCCCGCCAGTTAAAAACAGGGAATGCCACTTGACATTCCCTGATGTTCTCTGCCTGTTTTTGTTCAGAATCAGCCGAGCTCTGCGAAATACTTGATAGTTCTGACCATCTGTGAGGTGTAGCTGTTCTCATTGTCATACCATGAAACAACCTGAACCTGATAGAGACCGTTGCCCATATCGCAAACCATTGTCTGTGTTGCATCGAAGAGTGAGCCGTATCTCATACCGATAACGTCTGAAGAGACGATCTGGTCTTCATTGTAACCGAATGACTCGGAAGCGGCAGCCTTCATAGCGGCGTTGATGCCTTCCTTGGTGACGTTGTCGCCCTTGACAACAGCGGTAAGGATTGTTGTTGAGCCTGTGGGAACGGGAACTCTCTGTGCCGAACCGATGAGCTTGCCGTTAAGCTCGGGAATAACAAGACCGATAGCCTTTGCCGCACCCGTTGAGTTGGGAACGATGTTAGCCGCACCGGCCCTTGCTCTTCTGAGGTCGCCCTTTCTGTGAGGACCGTCGAGAATCATCTGGTCGCCTGTGTAAGCGTGAATTGTTGACATGATACCGCTCTGAATAGCCGCATAATCATTGAGAGCCTTTGCCATAGGTGCAAGGCAGTTTGTTGTGCATGAAGCGGCGGATATGATTTTATCCTCTGCGGTGAGAGTGTCATTATTAACTGAGAAAACGATTGTCTTGAGGTCATTGCCTGCGGGAGCGGAAATAACAACCTTCTTTGCGCCTGCGTTGATGTGAGCCATTGACTTTTCCTTTGAGCAGTAGAAGCCCGTGCACTCTAAAACAACGTCAACACCGATTTCGCCCCAGGGAAGATCAGCCGCATCTTTTTCGGCATAAATCTTGAGAACCTTGCCGTCAACGGTGATAGTACCGTCTTCGTCATTGGCGCATACCGTGTGGAGACCTTCGCCTATTCTTCCGCAGTAGCCGCCCTGAGCGGTATCGTACTTGAGAAGATTAGCGAGCATTGTCGGCTTTGTGAGGTCGTTGATAGCAACTATTTCGTAGCCCTCTGCACCGAACATCTGACGGAATGCGAGACGGCCTATACGACCGAAACCGTTAATTGCAACTTTAACTGACATATTGATTACCTCCAAAAGTAATTTTGTAAAATTTTACCTTGAATATATTATTACATTTTTTAAAATTATGCAAGTAGTTTGAGAAAAAATTAACAGGCAAACGGAAACTTTCGGTAAAGTGAACAAAATCTATAAAAATGAGCCGTGAAAGGGCATAATAAAGACGAAAATAAGGAGGGTGAGAAGTTGGAGGAAGAACTGAAAAGAAAGCTGATGAGTGTAAAAAATATCGTACCCGACGGGAAGAATGAGCAGATTATACGCAATCTCTGTCACATACTTCTCAACGAGGCTATGCAGATGAAAAACGAGCACAGTATGATTTCCCGTGCCGAAAAAACGCAGAGCGAATGTTATGAAATTTTAAACGCTCTTGAGCGAAACAAAATAATTGCTTCCGAGGCTGAAAATTATATGCCGTTTTATAAATACGACCTGCCGCTTCTTGTGAAAAATGCGGTATGCGCCTCGGATATACTTCTCCCGCACGGTATTACGGTAAAAAGCAGGGCTTACTCCCCTTTCTTCGCCGTATGCTCAGAGAAGCTGATAACAAGGGCGGTATGCGAAGAGGCTCTTTATTTCTGTCGCAACTATGAATCGGGCACTGCTGAATTTTCGGCGGTGAAAAAGACTTCCTGTTCACTATTGTCGGCAAAATTCAAGTCGGATAATCAGCTTGAAATAAAAAAAGATGAAAAAATGTTTTCCGTTCTGAGAAAAACGGCACAAATACACGGCGGAGCGTTTCTGATAAGAAGCGAGGGTAATTCCATATCCTTTAATCTGAGCATCAAAAATGCAGACTGTGACACTGCCGTCTACAGACGTGCACCCAGCTATATTGATATGCTCAGTGACAGAACAAGCAGTATCTATATTATTCTCGGCTCATCACGAAGCTGAAAAAGCCTTTACTTTTATTGCGGTATAATATATAATACCCTCGTTGAGGTGAAGTCTATGAAAAAAATGATTTCTGTGCTCACTGCGGCTTTTATGCTTTTAACGCTGTGCGCCTGTGTGAATAAATATGACAATGAAAATGAAAAGCTCAGCGTTGTAACGGTGCTGTTTGCCGAATACGATTTTGCGCAGCACGTTTCCGGCGGCACAGCCGATGTTAAAATGCTTTTGCCGCCCGGTAGTGAGAGCCATTCATACGACCCCGCTCCGCAGGATATTATTGCTATCAAAAACGCCGATATTTTTATATGCGGCGGAGGTGAATCCGATTCATGGATTAACACCGTAATCGACTCGGTTGACAGCGGCAGAGTTATTAAAATGATAGATGTCTGTCAGCTGAAAGAGGAAGAAACGGTCGAGGGTATGCAGGAGGAAAAGGGCGAGGAAGAAACAGACGAAAAGGAATATGACGAGCACGTCTGGACTTCACCGAAAAATGCCGTGCTGATTATTGATAAAATAAAAGAAGCTTTCTGCGAAGAAGACGAAAAAAATGCGGGTATTTACACCGCAAACGCAGAAGCTTATAAAAATGAAATTATGCGCCTTGACCGTGAATTTGAAAAAGTGAGAGAAAATGCCGTCAGAGATGAGATAATTTTCGCCGACAGATTTCCTATGCGCTATTTCACCGACGAATATTCTCTCAGATATTTCGCCGCTTTCCCCGGCTGTTCAACAGAATCCGAGCCGAGCGCAAAAACCGTTAAGTTTCTCATTGACAAGGTTAAAAGCGACTGTGTGCCCGTTGTTTTCACCATTGAATTTTCAAACAAAGCCGTTGCATACGCAATAGCAGAAGAGACGGGCGCAAAAATTCTTGAGTTTCACTCCTGCCACAACGTCACAAAACAGCAGTTTTTATCCGGCGTCAGCTATGTTTCGCTGATGCGGCAAAATCTTGAAAATCTGAAGGAGGCACTGTGCTGATGAGCCTTATTAAATGTGAAAATGTTTCTCTTGCATACGACGGCGTAACCGTTGTCGATAGCCTCTCTTTTGAGGTGAACAAGTCCGACTATCTCTGTATTATCGGCGAAAACGGCTCCGGCAAAAGCACCATTGTCAAGGCTCTTCTGGGGCTTATCCCCACCGAAAAAGGAAGCATTACCTTCGGCGACGGGCTCAGACAAAACGAAATAGGCTATCTCCCTCAGCGAAGCAGTATTCAGAAAGATTTTCCCGCCACCGTCGGCGAGGTCGTTCTCTCCGGCTGTCTCAATTCGTCAAAGCCTTTTTCGGTTTTCTACACAAAACAGCAGAAAAATACAGCCGATGAGAATATGGAAAGACTTAAAATCGGCGAACTTAAAAACAAGTGCTTCTCCCGTCTTTCCGGCGGTCAACAGCAACGTGTGCTTTTAGCCCGTGCCCTTTGCGCCACGAAGTCACTTCTTCTTCTCGATGAGCCGATGACCGGACTTGACCCGGTTGTGACAAATGAGTTCTATTCGGTTATAAAACGGATTAATGTTGAGGGAATAACAATAGTTATGGTTTCTCACGATATAAAATGCGCCGTCGATAACTCAACGCATATTCTTCACCTTCGCCGTGAGCCCCTTTTCTTCGGAAAAACGGACGATTATCTTAAAACAGATGTCGGTCAGCATTTTATAGGCATAAGTCACCATCATTGAGGCAGAGTATGAATATAAGAAAATCAAGCATTAACGACCTTGACGAAATTCAGCGTGTTTACGCCTGCGCACGTCAGTTTATGAAAAACACGGATAACCCGAATCAGTGGAGGGACTCTCACCCCGCTTTGGAGCTTATACTCGGCGATTTTGAAAACGGTACGGGGTATGTTATTGAGCACGAGGGAAAAATATGCGGCGTTTTCGCATATATTCCCGGCTCAGACCCTACATACGGATATATTGAGGGCGGAGGGTGGCTCAATGACGCTCCCTACGGCACAATACACCGCATAGCCTCCGACGGTACTCAGGGCGGAATTGTTGCTTTTGCGACTGAGTATTGCAGAAAAATCAATCCGAATATACGCATTGACACTCATGAGGATAACAAGGTTATGCAGCACGTGCTCTCAAAGCTCGGATTTAAGAAATGCGGAATAATTTATCTTCTTAACGGTGAGCCGAGAATAGCGTATCAGAGGAACAGATAAATATTAAATAACACATAATGCTGAATACAGGTAATGACAGCCACTTTAATCTTCCGAACCAGTCACGCTTAGCGATTACATAAGACGCAACAAAGAAGGTTACCGGCAAAACAGCCCACGCACGGCAAGGGCGTATCCGTAATCATCAACGCCTTTATGTACAAGTAAAAACGCAATAAGCGAAAATGCCCATATTAAAAGCACAGCAAATACAAGCATAATCTTTTCACCTCAAAATGTCACATATAATTTTTCATTCCGGAACATCTCAAGAATACGAAATAATACTTAAAAAGTCTATCAAAACTGTTTTGCAAATAGAAAATTCACTGTCAAAATACTTTTACAAAGCCGCCCATATCAATAAGCTGTCCGTCAAAAAGACATTCATATTTAACCCCGTGCTTTTCAAGAAAGGCTTTTATTCTTTCTCCGTCACGGTGATATGAGAGAGAGCCGAAAAAGATGATTTTTTCACCGAGCTTTGCACTCGCTCCGCCGATAAAGCCGTATTCCTTGTTTTCAAGAAGAATATCGCCCTTATCTATCAGAAGAACATCAAATAGGCTTCTGCATTTTTCATATATGCCTTTATCATCAGTGATAAAGGCTTTTTCATTTACGGGACAAACGGAGCATTTTGTATAGCCCTGCCTGACGGAAATTATCCTCTCTGCATCATTTATGATTTCCCGGGAAATGTATTTTTCGTTACATATAAGCGTATTGCCAAGCATGACGGCGTTGAGCTTGACGTCATCGGGATATTTTCCGCAGATATTTTCTTTTGTCAGAATAACCTTAAAGCCGAGTTTTTCAAGCTCGGCTTTTGCTTTTTGCTGTCTTTTGTCAAGCAGTATTTTTTCCCCGTGCAGAAGAAACGCCGCCATATCGGCGTGATTTCTCACAGAGTAATCAATATCGGTGTTATCCTCGAGAACAATGCAGTTTATTCCCTTTTTTTCAAGCTCGGTGATAAGCTTGCCGTGATTTCCGACAAGCACCGCTCTGTCTGTGTTTTTTGCTGAAAAAATATTATTCATTCATCGCCTCAAAAGCCCGTCTGACATTCGTCACACCCATAATCTCTATCATATCGAGCGTTCGTTTTGATACATTCTTTAAATTATGCCTGGGAATAATGCACCGTGTAAAGCCGAGCCTTGCCGCTTCGATTATTCTCTGCTCACAGCAGGACACTCCTCTGACCTCGCCTGCAAGACCGATTTCGCCGAAAGCTATTGTTTTATCGCTGAGCGGAACGTCCCTAAGTGAAGAAATAAGAGCCATAGCTATTGTCAGATCTGTTGCCGGCTCGTCAATTTTAAGACCGCCGACGATATTTATATAGGTATCCATATTGCCGAAATAATAGCCCGCTCTTTTTTCAAGCACGGCAAGTATCATGGCAAGGCGGTTATAGTCAAAACCGGTTGACATTCTTCTGGGGTTGCCGAATGCAGTGGCGGTCACAAGAGCCTGCACCTCGGCAAGAAGCGGCCGTGAGCCCTCCATGACGCAGGTCACACACGAGCCGGAAACATCTTTCGGTCTGCCCATAATAAGCATTTCGGAGGGATTTGTCACCTGCGAAAGCCCGTTGTCAAGCATTTCAAACACACCTATTTCATTTGTTGAGCCGAAACGGTTTTTGACCGCACGCAGTATTCTGAATGAAAGATTCCTGTCACCCTCAAAATAGAGAACGGCATCGACTATATGCTCAAGCACCTTGGGACCGGCAATATTACCGTCCTTATTGACGTGACCGACAACGATAATCGGGATATTCTCATTTTTTGCGACACGCAGAAGCACATTTGTCGATTCCCTCACCTGCGCCACACTGCCCGGTGACGACTGAAGCAGAGTGAAATTCATCGTCTGTATCGAATCGACTATGACAATATCGGGCTTTTTCTGAGAAATATACTCCCCGACCTGCTGAACGTCGGTTTCACAGAGAATGTATAAATTTTCGGTTTTTACGCCGAGCCTGTCGGCACGAAGCTTTATCTGCGTATAGGATTCCTCACCGGAAACATAAAGAATGCTCTTGTCTCTGCCGAGGTATTCGCAAATCTGAAGAAGAAGAGTTGATTTTCCGATTCCCGGGTCGCCGCTGAGAAGAACAAGAGAGCCGTTGACAATTCCTCCGCCGAGAACACGGTCAAGCTCGCTCATACCCGTTTTGTATCTTACTTCCTTGTCGGATTTTATCTGACTGAGAGAAAGCATATTGAAATCAGCCGCCGAAGCACTGACGCTTTTTGAAGAAGCCGCACCCGACAGGGAGGATAACCTCACTTCCTCGCTCATTGTATTCCACGCTTTACATTCCGGGCACTGTCCGAGCCATTTCGGTGTTTCGTAGCCGCATTCGGTGCAGACATATACCGTTTTTGATTTTGCCGCCATATTATCCTCCTGTATTTATACCCTTGAATATTTCAAATGCCATTATTTTCTGATATTCTGCGTCGGAAAGCTTCTCTGCCTCCGCCGGATTTGAAAGAAAGCCGCACTCGACCATTACCGCCGGAATTTCGGCGTGGAAAAGAAGATATATTTCTTTTCCGCTGGGCTTAATGAGACGTTTGTTGTCTTTCTGAATATCCGAAACCACAGTTTTTTGAATAGCCTCTGCGATTTTTTCACTCTTTTTATTATTGGGCGAATAAAAAACCTGAGTGCCACAGCTTGACGCACCATCATAATGATTCTGATGTATGCTCAGAAACAGGGCATTCGGATTATTTTCGATAATAGTCATTCTGTTATGTATATCCGACACCTTTTTATCCCTTATTGTTTCGCACCCGTCCGAATAAATGAGTCTGTCCTCGCTTCTTGTCATTACGGTACTGTAACCGAAGAATGTGAACATATCTCTCAGATTTTCACTTATCGAAAGATTTATATGCTTTTCAAGTATGCCCGACTGTGACTGCGCTCCGCCGTCCTCTCCGCCGTGACCGGCATCAATTATTATCAGACTGCCGTTATCCGTGCCCGTGCCCGAAGCCCTTTCAAAACGGAAAAAAGTATTACCGATGCCTAAAAATAAAGAATACACACTCACCGACAGTAATACGCACGTGCATACCGCCGTGAGAGCTCTTGTTATTTTTGAATTGACAAAAATATGCTCTGTCATTACAAATCACCCCACTGTTATTTTATGGGGGAATTTATAAATGATTACTTATTCACCGCTTTTTGCTCTCAATTTGTTCTGAAGCTCGGCAATTTTTCTGCGCATATCGTCTTCCTCTTCCCGTGCTCTTTCATAAGTGCCGTCGTCGTGAAGAAAAACTATCATTCCCTCTTTCACTTCAAAACCGAAGCAGTCAAGCGAAACGGAAATATGACTTAAATCTTCGCATTCGCATACCGCAAAATTTCCCTCAATTCGGTCAATCGAAAGCTTTTTCATTTGTTCCCCTTCTCCGTCAGAATATTGCATTTTTCGCCGTCGGTGATAACCGAGACCGTTCCCGCTTCATCGGTGCGGTAACAGTTTATCGAATATTTTTCAAGGTATGACAGTGCCTCCTCGTGCGGGTGACCGTAATCGTTATCCTTTCCGCAGGAAATCACCGCTTCCTTGAAATTCACCTTATTGAGAAACGTCTCATAAACGGAGGTACTGCTCCCGTGATGAGCCATAAGATAAAAATCAGCCGAAAAATCAAAGCCCTTGTTCGCCGAAAGAACCGAAGTCATCTCTTTCTTTTCGGCGTCGCCCGCTATAAGAAACGAAACCGAGCCGTACTCAGCCTTGATAATAAGGCTCATATTATTCATATCGTCAATCTGTTTCGCCGGAGGTATCAGGGTGAGCTTCACAGAGTCAAAATCAAGCTCGGTTTTCTTGCTGATAAAATGAGCCTTGACATTATTTTCATCAATCGAGAGAAGAAAATTATAATAGGTCTTGTTGGTCGGAAGATATTTATCGGCAATATAAGGCATATAAATATCCCCGGGCTTTGTCTTTGTGATAACAGTGCCCATTGAGCCGATATGGTCGCTGTGCGGGTGGGTGGCGATGAAAAATTCAACCTCGTCAATCCCCTTGCTCTCAAGAAACGAAAGCACAGTCGAGGCATACTCCTTTTCGCCGGTGTCGATGATTATTCCTTTATTGCCCGACTGAATAACCGTGCAGTTGCCCTGACCGACATTGACGAAATATACGCCGATATTTCCGTCGTCGAGAGCGAGTGTTTTATCCGTCTTAATTTCATCTTTGAAAACGACGGCTAAAATAATCAGCACTGCCGCAACAATAAAAGAAACAGCCTTTTTATTTCCTTTTTTCATAACGCCTGCCATTACTTTGCTTCTTCCTTTCTTTTGAATATGCGCCCGTCTGCTTCTGAGGCATATTTATAAGGCATTTTTCGCCCGTGCCTATCAAATCCCATCTTCCCGCCTTTTTCAGTGCGGCAAAAACGGTGTCACGGTTATTTTTATCGTAGTACTGCAAAAGTGCCCTCTGCATAGCTTTATCCTGCGGGCTTTTTGCGACATAGACCTCTTTCATAGTGTACGGGTCAAGCCCGGTATAGAACATACAGGTAGAGATTGTACCCGGGGTGGGATAGAAATCCTGCACCTGCTCGGGGTGTATTTTTCTCTTTTTCAGAAAACACGCAAGCTCTATTGCGTCATCAAGTGTTGAGCCCGGGTGTGACGACATGAGATAAGGCACGAGATACTGTTCTTTATTTGCCATATCCGAAAGAGAAAAGTATTTTTTTGAAAATTCAATGTATGCGTCAATATGCGGCTTGCCCATTTTATCGAGCACGGCGGCAGAGCAATGCTCCGGCGCAACCTTGAGCTGACCGCTGACGTGGTACTTGACAAGTTCTCTGAAAAATGTGTCGTCGCTGTCTCTGAGCATATAATCATACCGTATTCCCGAGCGGATAAAGACCTTTTTCACCTTCGGCAGTTTTCTCAGCTCTCTGAGAATATCAAGGTATTCGCTGTGGTCGGCAACAAGTGCCTTGCACGGCGAGGGTGCAAGACATTTTTTGCCCTTGCAGAGCCCGTTTTTAAGCTGAACATCACAGCTTGTGCGGCGAAAGTTTGCGGTGGGGCCGCCGACGTCATGAATGTAGCCTTTGAAATCGGGCATAGCTGTCAGCTTTTTTGCTTCCTCGATAACGGACTCTTTGCTTCTTGAGGTGACAAATCTTCCCTGATGAAATGCGATTGAACAGAAGTTGCACGCCCCGAAACAGCCCCGGTTATGGGTAATGGAAAAGCGCACCTCTTCAAGTCCGGGCACTCCTCCGAGTTCGTTATATGACGGGTGCCAGCTTCTGACATACGGCAGAGCATAAACTCTGTCAAGTTCCTCAGTTGTCAGCGGAGGCATCGGCGGATTTTGCACAAGCATTTTTGAGCCGTGACGCTGTTTTATCAGTTTTCCTCTTATGTGATCCTGCTCGTCCTGCTCAATACGGCAGGAAACGGCATATTCCTTTTTATTTGAAGACACATTTTCAAATGAAGGCACCTCTTTGCCCTCAAGCGGAGTTTCTCTCACATCGCAGAGATAGCACGTACCCCGTATATCACGCAGAGAGTGTATATTCTCACCCCTGTCAAGACGTCCGGCAATTTCGGTTATCTGATTTTCGCCCATTCCGTAGATGAGGATGTCAGCCTGGGAATCGAAAAGCACCGAGCGGCGCACCTTGTCGTCCCAGTAATCGTAATGGGCAAATCTTCTCAGTGAAGCCTCAAGACCGCCGATAACAATGGGCACATCTGCGTAAGCTTCTCTTATTCTGTTGCAATAGACTATAACCGCCCGGTCGGGGCGTTTGCCCGTCTTACCGCCGGGTGAGTATGCGTCGGTGTTTCTTCTCTTTTTAGCCGCCGTATAGTGTGCGACCATTGAGTCGATATTTCCCGAAGAAACAAGAAAGGCAAGACGAGGCTTGCCGAATCTTTTGAAATCCTCCGCAGAGTGCCAGTCGGGCTGTGAGATAATCGCAACCCGATAGCCCTTACTTTCAAGAACACGGGAGATAATGGACATGCCGAAAGAGGGGTGGTCAACGTATGCGTCGCCGCATACATAGACGAAATCCACGTCGCTCCAGCCCCGCTCTTTCACTTCTTCCGGTGTTACAGGTAAAAACGGATTCATATAATATACCTTATTCTTCTTCTGAATTATCAGCCATTGCTTTCATTTCCAAAAGCTGCTGTTTTGTAATCAGAACCTTTCTGGGCTTACTGCCCTCCTGCGGACTGACAAATCCGCCCTCTTCAAGCTGTTCCATAACTCTTGCCGCTCTGGCATAGCCCAGACGCAGTTTTCTCTGGAGAAGAGTTGTACTCGCCTGACCGAGCTCGACGACAACCTCAATCGCACTCTCGAACATCGGGTCTCTGTCGCTCTCCTCTTCGTCAGCTTCATTGCCCGTGCCCTTCTTTTTCTCCTGAGTTGCCTGCTTTTCGATTTCCTCCATTATGCTGTCATCATACTGTGAAACGCCCTGAGCCTTGAGAAAATCGACAATTTTCTCTATTTCTCCGTCAGAGAGGAATGCGCCCTGTATTCTCTCCGGCTTTGAATGACCGACGGGATTATAGAGCATATCGCCGTTGCCTAAAAGCTTCTCGGCACCTATTGAATCAAGTATTGTTCTTGAGTCAACCTGTGAAGAAACGGAAAGAGATATTCTCGACGGAATATTCGCCTTGATGATACCCGTGATAACGTCAACCGACGGTCTCTGAGTTGCAACAACAAGGTGCATACCCGCCGCTCTTGCTTTCTGAGCGATACGGCAGATTGAATCTTCGACCTCTTTCGGTGAAATCATCATAAGGTCATTGAGCTCGTCAATGAAAATGACAATCTGCGGCATTTTGTTAAGCTCGGGGTGACTTTCAACATATTTATTGAAGCCGGATATATCCCTCACGGAGCACTCGGAAAAAGCCTTATAGCGGTTTTCCATTTCGGTAACCGCCCACGCAAGCGAACCCGCCGCCTTTCTCACATTTGAAATAACGGGCACTAAAAGATGAGGAATGCCGTTATAAACGGAAAATTCAACCTGCTTGGGGTCAATCATGAGAAGCTTCACTTCGTCCGGTGCGGCATTGTAGAGAATGCTCGCTATCATGCAGTTGAGAAGCACGGATTTGCCCGAGCCGGTGGTACCCGCAATAAGAAGATGCGGCATTTTTGCAAGGTCGGCGCATCTGATATTACCGGTAATATCCTTACCCAGAGCAACATTGAGCTTGCTCTTCGCTTTCTGATATTCGGGTGTGGCTATTATCTCTCTGAGGGTAACGGTTGAGCGTGCTTTATTCGGCACCTCAATACCGACAGCCGATTTATTCGGAATGGGGGCTTCTATTCTGACGCCCGAAGCCGCAAGCGAAAGTGCAATATCGTCGGCAAGGTTTGTTATCTTGCTGATTTTAACGCCCGGTGCGGGCTGAAGCTCATAGCGTGTGACCGAAGGTCCGCGACTGACACCGACAAGAGAGGTTTCGACACCGAAGCTTCTGAGCGTTTCGAGAAGCTTCTGCGAGGTGGTTTTCATCTCAGCGGTAAAGTCGGAGTCACTGCCGAATTTCGGCTGATTGAGACAGGTTATCGGCGGCAGACGGTAAGAATTTTTCTTTTTTCTGCCACGCTCGGTATAGCCCTCAACGGATTCTCTGTTTTTCTTCTGATTTTCGTTAGCCTCGGCGTTTGCTCTTTCGACAAGCTCATCTCTTTCACCGTCTTCAAACGAAAGCTGTTCACCCTCGATTATCTCATCGTCCTCTGCCTCTATTTCGGTTATTCGCTTGACAGGGTGAGTGTAGGGATTCGGCTTTTCCTCCTCTTCGGAGGCTTCTTTTTTTGTCTTTATAAACGGATTTGTAAATCTGAAATTCGGATTGTTTGAATTAGCTATCGGGTCATTATCAAGGCTCATGTCAACGCCCTTTTCAGACTCGAATATTTTTTCAAATTCGGCTTCAAAGCTGTTCTTTTCGCTCTTTTCGCTGTGAGCGTTTCCCGCTTCGTCAGTCTTCCCGATAAGCTCCTGCCTCTTTTTCTCCTCTTCCTCTTTTGCCGCTCTTTTTTCTTCTTCCTCTATGGCTTTTATTTTTCTGCTCTCTTCCTCAAGCCTTTTCTTTTCTTCTCTGTCCTTTTCCTTTGCCGCCGCTCTTTCGGCGTGCTTCAGACTGCCTTTTTCACGTATAAACGAAAAGACCTCTTTGATTGACTTTCCGATAATGTTAAAGGTAAGTCCGGTAAGAAGCATTGTGCAGACAACGAAAAGGATAATGACAGTAGCAAGAGCCGCCGGCTTGCCGAAAGCCTGAAGAAACAGTCCGCCTATGGCAGAGCCGAAAATTCCGCCCGTCGCACGCATTGCACTGCTTATTTCCCAGCCCGTGCGCACGCTCTCGGTCACCTGCATTTTCCACTCGGCAAAGCCGCCCGCCCCGACATCGTTTGTGACAACGTGAACAAGGCTTGAGAAAAGTGCGGTTTCCGCAAGTGAAAGATACACAAAGGTTGACGGACTTTTGCTGAATTTGTTGGTTGCGGCAATTATGCCGAAAATAAACATAAGTGCCGTGAGCAGGAAAAAGCCCACGCCGCATACCGCAAACAGAAAGCCTCTGGCATAAGCCCAGGCTTTTATCCCCGGAATAAAGGCGAAACAGCAAAGAAGAATGCCTACGGCGATAAAGCAGATAGCGTATATCTGCTGTTTTTCGGCGTAGCTCTTTTTCACCTTTTCGCTACCGACGTATTTCAGCTCCTCAGACTTTTTCGGAGCCTTTTTTGAGGCGGTTTTTGTACCGCTTTTTGAAGTTGTTTTTTTCTTTGTCTTACTCTTTGAATCAGCCATTTTTCCTCCGCCGTTCCTGCCGTTTAAATTTTATCAGGCAAGCATTCCGAAAAGTGATGTTCCGGTTATCAGAAGCCCGAAAACGAGTGTGTATATCGCAAACGCCCTGTATGCTTTTTTTGAAAAATATTTATTAATGAACGAGAGCATCAGAAGCGATAATGCAAAGCTCAGCACAAAGCCCGCAACCGCCGCGATAATATTGATGCCCTTGCTCGAATCGTAGTAATAAAATCCCTTGACAGCACCCGTAATGAGAAAAGCAGGCGCAAGATAGAGATAAGTTTCCTTGAGAACATTTTTAATGTCGATGTCGGACACAGCCGTTCTCGACGCACCGACGCTTATGTGCGAAAGTCCCGGGAATATGTATGCGGGAAGCTGGTAGAGACCGAAGAAAATCACGTTCTTAACCGAAAGAAGATTGGTTTTCGATGCGTAGTCCCTGTTAAGATACCATATTGATATAAACATCAGCACCGCGCAGAAGATACTCGCTATTCCGACAAAGATAAGGCTGCCCTTGCTAAGAAAATACTCGCCCAGTGAGAACACAAAGCGCATTTTTCCGGTCGGTATAAAAAGAATCAGAAGCGTCAGAAGAGAAATCAGTATGTTTCTCCCGGCTGTTTTGTATGCCTTGTCCGCCTGAGAGGTAAGTGTTGCCTTTTTGCGGAACAGATTTTTGAGAATCTTTTTATGTATTCCGAAATAGTAGATATACATCGCAAGTCCCGCTCCTGCGGAAAACAGCGAATAGTAAAAGCTGCTATTGAAATTCTCCTGCGAAAATCCGAAGACCTCAGTCAGAAGAGAAAAATGTCCGAGAGAGGAAACGGGCAACAGCGACGTTACGCCGTAAAGCACGGAAAGAGAGATTATTTTCAAGGTTTCAAACATCTGGATATTCCCCCAATTATCAGTAATGCCCTACGTCCGGCATTACCGGTTAAATAAAATTCTGACAATAAGTGCCAAGAATGATTTAAAGAAATTGATAAATTCGGTTTTGAAATCCCTTTGCTTTATGGGTGTGGGCTTTAAAATCACATCTGCATCATTTTCCGTCATCGGCTTCAAAGTGCCGTCCTCGCCGTTATATACCATGTACTGCGGGGAGCTTTGAGTGTCGGTGAACACAGTCATAGTACCGCCGGAGCGGAAAAATTTAAGCATAAAATCATGTATAACAGCGGGAAAATCCTTATGAATACTGTTCTTTATCACCCATGTAGTATCAGGGAACAAAGCGGTGGAGCAGTCAATGACGTTGTCGGGAGAAATATAACAGTCCGTGCCGTTTTCCTTTGCCTTTTTAAGATAAGAATCGCTTAAAACGCTGTTATACTTAGCGCAGGTGGCTCCGAAAGTAGCCTTTGATAACAAAACACAGTTATCCGCAAGGCAGTCGTTGTTTTTGCTCACGGGCAAAAACTGAAAACCGTACTTTGCAAACACGGCAAAGTGCACTCCGGAGTTCTTGCCGTTTGTCAGAATTTCATTCACACGCACAGTGATTCTGTCATGATAATTGTCAATTTTCTCAATCAGTGCGGCATATTCATCTTCCTTGCCGCCGAACGCCGTCTTTTTGGCATCTTCAAAATATTCCTTGCTGACAATCGCCCAGATTCCGGGAAGTCCGCCGTATGTGTTCAAAAGGACGTTCTGAGCCACTCTGTCATATAACCTGCTGAGAATAAACGGAAGTCCGATTGCCGCAAGGTCAAGCCCGTATGTATCTGTGGCTACCTTCAATGTGGCGTCAAGAAAATCATTGATTACCTTGTCCTCAAGCGTAAGGCGGTCATTTTTGTAACGGTTTACAGATTCCGAGCCGAAATTGAAGTTTCCGCTGAAAATCGGGCCTAAATATTCAACGCCGTTGACGGAGCTGACATAAAACTCACAGCACTTAATGTTGTCATATCCGAAGGCATCAAAATATGCCATAACAATATTGCCGCCCTCGCACCGTGCTTCGAGATTTACCTTACCGGCACCGGTTATTCTTTTTATATCTGTGATATAGCTGTTTAATTTCTGCGCATTGACATACGGGTCAAGTCTCCAGTCGTAACGGAACACAAAGGAATGATTTTCATCAAGCCCGTAGCCGCCGTTTTTCGCATTTTTCATTATTCTTTCAATGGAGGCATCGTTCCACGACCACTGCACATGAGAACCGTCGGTTACATCGCCGTTTTTGTCAAGCTGAATATCGGCAAAGAGCGGATAAACGTGCTCTGCGATTTTTTCTTCAAGTGTAGCCCATGCTTCATCGCTTCCGAGTGTGACGGCTTCGATAAATGAGGGCATACAGTCCTTTACACCGTCCGCAAGGCAACCGTCGGGCAGATTTTCAAGAATACCGTTATAAATCACTTCACCGTCAGCATTAACAAGAGTTGCTCCCTGCCCCTCAACATAAACAATGGGCGTGTCGGTGTCTTCGGCTGAAGATACAAATACGCAGGGAACTAACATTAACAGACTCAGTAAAATACAAATGACTTTTTTCACGGTTATTCCTCCTTAAAATACAGCTTTTGCCCTGTGCAGGGAAATTATGTATTTATTATATCACTTTATATAAATATAATCAACATAATTTTAAAGTAAAGAAAGGTATAAGTGTGAGAGTAAATTTACACTGTAAATGCCGCAGTGAAATATATTTCGTTAATTACGATATTGACAAAAAAATAATTTGGTAATATTATATCTTTGTTAAAAAACCGAACAAGTAGAGGTATAAAGATGGCATACGACAAAAATATTCCCCTGCCCGTAATAAAACGACTGCCGAGATACCACCGTTTTCTCGGAGCAATTAAAGAAAAAGGCGTTGTCAGAATATCGTCCGGTGAGCTTTCAAAACAGATGGGGCTGACCGCTTCACAGATAAGGCAGGATTTAAACTGCTTCGGCGGCTTCGGTCAGCAGGGCTACGGCTACAACGTCGAATCGCTCTATAACGAAATCGGGCTTATTCTCGGCGTGAATGACAAAAAGAAAGCCATTCTCATCGGAGCAGGCAATCTCGGTCAGGCAATCGCAAGACACATGTCATTTGAAAAATGGGGCTTTGAGCTGACGGGAATTTTTGATTCAAACCCCGAGCTTTTTGACAAGGAAATCAAGGGGCTTCGTGTTCTCGGCTCGGACAGCATTGAGAGCTTTTGCGCTTTAAACTCACCCGCTCTCGCAATTCTCTGTGTGCCGAATACGGACGAGGTCGAAGAGCTCACGGAAAAGCTCGTCAAAGCCGGAATAAAGGCTTTCTGGAATTTCACTCATATTGACATACGGGCAAAGCACCCCGAAATTTTCGTGGAAAACGTGCACCTGAGCGACAGTCTTGTGACGCTTTGCTATCAGTTGAATCAAAACGAAATATAAATCAAAAAGCAGGTAAGGGTAACTCCCCGACCTGCTTTTCCTGTATCAGTCTTTTTCTTCGGGTGTATCCTCTTCTTCGGATACGTCCGTTTTTTCTTCTGCTGAGACCTTTCCTGTCATTATCTCGGCAAACTTTTTACCGTCAACCTTTTCATTTTCTATAAGGTATGCGGCTACTGCATGAAGCTTATCCTCTTTTTCCTCAAGAATAGCCTTACAGCGGTCAAACGAAGCGGTGATAATTCTGTTGACCTCTTCGTCAATCTCAAACGCCATTCTGTCGGAATAGTTGTTTGTGTGGCTGAAATCCTTGCCCAGGAAAACTTCGTCGTTTGACGAGCCAAATGAAACGGGGCCGAGCTTTTCGCTCATACCGAATTTTGTCACCATTCTTCTTGCGAGCTCCGCCGCTCTCTCAAGGTCGTTGGAAACACCCGTTGAGGTGTCGTCAAAGACAATTTTTTCAGCGCACATACCGCCGAGAAGCACGACTATATCATCAAGCATTTCTTTCTTGAATTTATACATCTTATCCTCTGACGGCAGGCTCATTGTATAGCCGCCCGCCATGCCTCTCGGAATAATTGAGATTTCATGGACGGGGTCCTGAGATTCAAGGCAGAATGTGGCAACAGCGTGACCTGCCTCGTGGTATGCGGTCTCACGCTTTTCTTTATCGGATATAATTCTTGACTTTTTCTCCGTGCCGACCGTAACCTTTCTCGCCGCCTCTTCAATCTCTGCCATTGTGATAGCTTTTTTCGCATTTCTTGCGGTGAGAAGAGCCGCTTCATTGAGAAGATTCTCAAGGTCTGCACCGGTGAAACCGGCGGTCTGCTTTGCGATAACATCAAAGTCAACGTCGGGGGCAAAGGGTTTTCCCTTTGCGTGAACGTCAAGAATTTCTCTTCTGCCCTTAACGTCAGGATAGTTGACCGTAACCTGACGGTCGAATCTGCCCGGTCTTAAAAGTGCGGGGTCAAGAATATCACGACGGTTTGTCGCCGCCATAACGATAACGCCCTCGTTTTCGCCGAAGCCGTCCATTTCAACAAGAAGCTGGTTGAGCGTCTGTTCTCTTTCATCGTGTCCGCCGCCCATGCCTGCGCCACGATGGCGACCGACTGCGTCTATTTCGTCGATAAATATGATTGAGGGGGCATTTTTCTTTGCCTGCTGGAAAAGGTCACGCACTCTCGAAGCACCGACGCCGACATACATTTCAACAAAATCCGAGCCGGAAATTGAGAAGAACGGAACGTCGGCTTCACCTGCAACAGCACGTGCAAGCAGGGTTTTACCTGTACCCGGAGGGCCGACAAGAAGAACGCCCTTTGGTATTCTTGCGCCGATACTGCTGTATTTTGTCGGTGTTTTAAGAAAATCAACGATTTCCTCAAGCGACTCTTTTTCTTCATCGGCTCCCGCAACGTCGGCAAAGGTCTTTTTGTTTTTCTGATCCTTGCTCATTTTTACACGGGCTTTGCCGAACATCATGGTCTGATTGAGGTCATTGTTCATGCCCTGCGTTGACTTTCTCATCATGAAATAGAAAGCGGCAATAAACAGCAGAGAAACAGCCGCCATAGGCAAAATACTTGTCCAGACGGAATAGGACGAGCCGGCAAGGTAGTTAAACTCTATCTTGCTGTCGGGGTTCTCTTTATTAAATTTCACAACGTCCTCGTGGACATCTTCAACAAAGATGCTCACACTCGGGACTGTGTATTTATAGGTCGTGTCCTCGCCCTTAATTTTGTATTTCAGCGCACCTGAGCTGAGATTCAGCTCATAAGATGTTACCTCGCCGTTTTCAAAAAGGCTGACGACCTCGTAATACTTCAGGTCCTTGCTCTTGGTCTGTTTTCCGGACAAGGCGGAAATCACAAGAAGAATAACAACGGATATTACTATATACGGCAGTACTCCGGCTATCTTCTTTTTTGCATTTTTGTTCAAATCATTATCCTCCGTTTTATTATTTTCTGTTATTCTTTATTCTGATATACTTCGGGTTTAAGAATACCTATAAAAGGCAGGTTGCGGTATTTTTCGTCGTAGTCAAGCCCGTAGCCGACAACAAATTCATCCGGCACTACCGCTCCGGCATAGTCGGCTTTTATATCCGCACTGCGCCTGTCGGGCTTATCAAGAAGAGTGCATATTTTAATGCTTCTGGGATTTCTCAGACTAAGCATACTGCGAAGAGAATAAAGCGTGATGCCGCTGTCGAGAATATCCTCGACGAGAAGAAGGTCATAGCCGGCAAGATTAATGCCAAGGTCAAGCTTGATTTTGACGTTACCCGTAGTCTTTGTGCCTTCATAGCTTGAAACCGACATAAAATCGACACCGCAGGGAACAGTAATGTTTCTCATAAGGTCAGCCATAAAAACAATAGAGCCCTTGAGAACACTGACAAGGAGCAAATTCTTATCCTTGTAATCCTCGCTTATCTGTCTTCCGAGATTTCGGCAGATTTCATTGAGCTGTTCCTCGCTGTATAAGACCTTTTCCACATCGTTGAGCATAATTAAACCTCCGTTAATAATATCACTTTTTTGTCAGAAGCAAAATGTTTTTTGTTTCTCTTTCGGCACGGCATACCCCGTTTGCGCCTATGCCGGAAACCCACAAAACCTTTTCGCTGTCGCAGACCAAAGGAATTTTATCTCTTTCCTCCGGCGGTATTTTCATTTCGCAGAAAAGCTTTTTAAGAGTTTTTGTCACTTTTCTTCTGCTGAGAAAAACACAGTCTCCCTCTCTTCTGCTTCTTATAAAAATATCGCCCACTATTTTATCACAGTCAACGCTGTTTTCCAATAGCTTATTATAATTTTTTGAAAATACTTCACGTGAAATTTTTTCTGCGGTAATGACGCTGTCCGAAAAGCGGTTTTCGCCCTCTTTGAGCGGCAGAATTTCGTTATTTTTCAAGACGGCTTCTTTTTTTCTTTTAACGCTCATCTCACCGGAGCATACGCATACGTAATAATCTTTATCAAGCTGTAAGGTATAGTTTTTTTCTATGTTCTCAAAAACAAGCTCAATGTGTCGGCTTTCGGGTGAAATGCCGCATTTTTCTTTAATGAAGAGCACAAGTGCCCTCTTAATAATCACCGCTTCGCTTTCGAGAAGAATTTTCGCCGAAAGTCCGTAGGCAGTTCTTGCACGTGAGATAAGTAAATTTGCCTCTCTTTCAAGGTATGCGTTATCCTCTGCGATAAATTCTCTCAGCCTTGACAGAGCCGTGATATATGAGGAATTGACACGGCTGAACATCGGCAATATCTCATGCCTTATATAATTTCTCGTGTAATCGCTTTTGAGATTTGTGCTGTCGGTGACAAAAGAAAGTCCGTTTTCAAGGCAGTATTTTTCAATCTCGTCTCTCGTGCACTCAATGAGCGGGCGGATAATGTTGTCACGCTTTGCCGGAATGCCGCAGAGACCGGAAGAAGATGACCCTCTGAGCATATTGAAAATCATCGTCTCGATACTGTCAGAGAGCGTATGCGCCGTTGCTGTTTTTTCGCCGTCACCGGCTTCTTTGAAGCATTCATAGCGTATGCGTCTGCCACATTCCTCCTCGCTCTCACCGCTTATTTTCGCTTCAGACGGTATATTTCGGTGATATACTCTCAGAGGAACATTCATTTCCCTGCATAAAGCTATGACAAAGCTTTCGTCTCTTTCGGCTTCTTCCCCTCTTATGCCGTGATTGATGTGCACGGCTGAGATATTAAGGTTATATTCATTTTTCAGCGCACACAGCACGCTCATAAGCGTCACGGAATCGGCTCCGCCTGAGAGACCGACAGTTACACTGTCCCCCTTTCGGAGCATACCGTATTTTTCTACTGTTTTTCTTACTTTATCAAGCATGGCTTATCTTTCAAATTTATCGGGATTGCCGAATACCGTGTAAAACGGATTCCACGTCAACTCAACCGTGCCGACAGAGCCGTGTCTGTTTTTGGCAACAATTACCTCTGTCTTTGACCACTCGGACGGGCTTGCTTCTTCCTGCTTTTCGTCGTTTTCACGGTTTTCTTTGTCGTTTTCATAATATTCGTCACGGTAAAGCATAAGTACAATATCGGCATCCTGCTCGATAGAGCCCGACTCACGCAGGTCCGCCAGCTGAGGACGGTGTGATTTGCCTCTCGCCTCAGTTGAACGTGAAAGCTGTGCAAGTGTTATAACGGGAACGCCCAAATCTTTGGCAAGAAGCTTCAGCCCTCTTGTGATTTCAGAAACCTCCTGAACACGGTTATCCGTTCTGCCAGTCCCCTTCATAAGCTGAAGATAATCTATGAGCACAAGGTCAACGTCCTTTAAACGGCGTATTTTCGCCTTAATCTCCGGCACGGTGGTCAGAGATGAGTCGTCAATATAAAGGCGGCACTTTGAGAGAACGGAGGTCGCCTTTGCAATTCGCTTCCATTCCTCGTCGTGGATTTCTCCCGTTCTCATTTTTGAGCTTTCAACTCTCGCTTCCATTGAGAGTATTCTCTGAGCAAGCTGTTCCTTTGTCATTTCGAGAGAGAAGAAAAGCACCTTTTTGCCCGACATTACGGCGGCATTTCTTGCTATGTTGAGAGCAAAGCTCGTTTTACCCATAGCGGGACGTGCGCCGACAATTATAAGGTCGGACTTGTTAAGTCCGGTCATAACCTTATCAAGGTCATAGAAGCCGGAGGAAAAGCCTTTGTATTTATCTGCATCCTCAGAACAGAGGTTTTTAAGCGTTTCATAGACATCGCCGACAAGTATATCGCCCAGAAGTGCCGGACCCGTAGAAATCTTGCCCTGACGTATATCGTAGATTTTCTGCTCCGCCGAGTCAAGAAGCATATCCGCCGTTTCGTCGGTTGACGACGCACTGTCGGCAATTTCCCTTGCCGCAAGTATCAATGCACGAACATAATATTTTTCCCTGACTATTTTCGCATAGCTCTCAATGTTATCCGTTGACGGAACAACCTGTGCAAGCTGGAAAAGATAGTTCTTTCCGCCTGCGTCGTCATATATGTTCTCTTTTTTGAGAGCTTCAAGCACAATGAGAGGGTCTATCTTTCCGCCGGAAGCGTCAATAGTCTGCATAATGGAAAAAATAGCCTTATGCTGAGGGAGATAAAAATAATCGCTCTTGACATAGATTACCGCCTGATTGATACAGGAGGGCTCCATAAGTATTGAGCCCAAAACTGCCTGCTCCGCTTCAAGAGAATACGGAAGATTGACAGTGTCAAGAGACGAATACATCTGCTCGTTTGGCATAAATACACCTCCGTTTAAAATTAATATCCTGAATTATTCACCTACTGCCACATATACGGTTGCCGAAATTCCGGTGTAAAGCTTGATTTCAGCCTGATAAGTACCGAATGTCTTTATATCGTCCATTGTTATTTTTCTTTTATCAACCGTTATACCGTATTCGCTCTGGAGCTTCTCGGAAATCTCCTTGCTTGTCACAGAGCCGAAAAGCTTTCCGCCCTGCCCCGCTTTTGCCGTGATTTTTATTGTTTTGCCCTCAATTTCGGCGGCATTTTTCTTTGCGGCGGCTGTCTCGGTCGCTATTCTGTATCTCTCGGCGTCCTCTTTATTTTTAAGCTCGCTCATCGCCTGCGCATTTGCCTCGGCGGCAAGCTTTCTCGGGAAAAGAAAATTTCGTGCATACCCGTCGGATACATTGACGAGTTCACCTTTTTTTCCGAGACCTTTAACATTATCCTTCAATACTACTTTCATGTTGTTCATTCCTTTCGTTTATATGCTTTCATAGTATGAGTCAATTTCTTTTTTCAGCCTTTCGACCACTTCTTTGCTGTTTTCACCCGGAAGCTGTGCCGCCGCCATTGTTGCGTGACCGCCGCCGCCGAATTTTTCCATGATAACCTGAACATTCATTTCGCCGAATGAGCGGGCGGAAATGCAGACCGTATCCTTGACATTGAAAATAACAAAGGAAGCTTTGACGCCCTCAATATTCAGAAGCTCATCAGCCGCCTGCGAGGTAATCAGACGTATGCTCGGGTGCTCCGTTTCGTCAACGGATATTGCACAGTCTCTGTATGATGACGAGCCGTCAACAATACGGTTTCGCAGTCTGTTTATTTCAGCATCATTGCCGAAATACTTTCTCACCTCAACCGTATCGGCACCCTTTGAGCGCAGATATGCTGCCGCCTCAAAGGTTCTTACACCCGTTTTAAGAACGAAGTTTCTCGTGTCAAGCGTAATACCCGAAAGAAGTCCTTTTGCCGTCAGAGAGTCAACAGCGGGCTGTGAATCAATGTACTGACAAAGCTCCGTGACCATTTCGGACGCAGACGAAGCGACCGGAGAAAGAAAAGAAATAACGGGATTTTCTATGCAGTCAACACATTTTCTGTGATGGTCGATAATAACAATGTTTTTCGTCTTTTCAAGAAGCGGCGGACACTCGGTAAAATCGGTGCGGTGAGTGTCAACAACGACAAGCACCGTTTTCGCCGACACCATATACACCGCCTTGTCGGGCGGGACAATAAGTTCACCCTTTCCGCCCTCGTCAAGCTTATTGAGAAGCGGTGTCGCAAGTGAAGTTTCACGGTTAATCACTATGTTGACGGGCTTTCGGTATGAAGAGGCAATAGCCGCAATACCGAGAGAAGCACCGAGAGTGTCAAGGTCGGAATATCTGTGACCCATAACCATAACATTTTCGCACGAGCGTATGAGCTGTGAAAGTGAAGAAGCAATCTGTCTTGCTTTTATCTTATTTGACCTGTCAAAGCCGCCCGAAACACCGCCGAAGAAAGTGTAATCTGCGCCGCTTTTTATTGCCGCCTGGTCGCCGCCTCTGCTCTGCGCCATATCGAGAGCTTCTTTTGCTTCTTCGTCAGCCTGAGGCAGTTCGCCCGCCTTTCCCACGCCGATTGAAAGAGTGAGATTGATTTTTTTGTCGGCGTATGAAAGATTCCTTATATATTCAAGTACCTTGAATTTATCTTCAATCATCTTTGCAAGATTCTTTTCCTCAGCCAGAATAATATATCTGCTCGCTGAGAATTTTCTGCAAAGTGAGCCGTATTTTGCCGCCCATGAGCTTATGATTTCTTCTATTCTGCCGAAAATTGCTCCGCATTCGCTCTCTTTGAAATTCTGATAGAGCTCATCGGCATTATCAACTCTCACAAGCACCACCGAAAGTCTTGTATCGTTATATTTCTTTTCGGTGTTTTTAAGCTCGGTGTCGTCATAAAGGTAGAGAATAAACTCCCTTTTTCCGTTTTCGGAGATGTATTCACGGCAATTTGCGGAATACTGTCTGCCCGTGTCTGAGTTATACACTCTGTCGGAAGTCAGCACGTCTTCAAAAGAGGAGAGAGCAAGAATATCGGCGATATTTTCACTCTGAGTCTTTCCGTCGGGGAAAAAGTCAGAAGCAAAGGCATCGTTAAACCAGAATACTTCGCCGCTTTCATCAAATGCCGCCACGAGAAACGGCGCACGGCTTAAATTTGAGTTTTCTTTTGTGTCAAGCTCGCCCGAGAGCGACTTCACACGGGAAACAATGTGACTTATATTGAATCTTACCCGGAGAACATAAAAAAGGCAGAGCAGAATAAGCAGTACCGCTTCGCACAAAGCGAGAGTTCTGCTGAAAAACACAGTAAAAACAATGCACAGCACACACAGCGGAACGGCTATGAAAACAAGTGCATATCTCTGCCACAGCTTTTTCACTGCTTACACCTCCATAATAATCGGTAAAATCATCGGATTTCTCTTTGTTCTTTCGTACATAAGGCGTGAAACGTCGTCTCTGACTCTGTTCTTGATAGAGTTCCACTCACGCATATTTCTTCTCTGACACATATCAAGCGTGTCGTATGCAACTGCTTTGGCGTCCTCCATTAAGCCCTCCGCTTCTTTGACATAGACGAAGCCTCTTGAGACAATATCGGGACCGCTGAGAATTTCGCCGGAAACGGAATCAATCGTAGCCACGATAATAATAAGTCCGTCGTTTGAAAGATGCTTTCTGTCTCTGAGCACGGCTGAGCCGACATCACCGACACCGTAGCCGTCAACAAATATTCTTCCGGCGGGAACGCTCTCACCTCTGACCATCTTTTCTTCACTTATCTCGAGCGCACAGCCGTTTTCGACAACAGCTATATTTTTTCTGTCAATCCCCATACTTTCGGCAAGCTGAGCATGCTTTTGAAGATGCTTGTGTTCACCGTGAACGGGAATGAAATACTGCGGCTTGACAATGCCGAGCATTATTTTAAGCTCCTCACGGCAGGCGTGTCCCGACACGTGAACATCGTACATCTTTTCATATATTACCTCTGCGCCGAGACGCATAAGCTCATTGACGACATTCGAGACCATTTTCTCGTTGCCCGGAATCGGGTTAGCGGATATGATTATATAGTCATTCGGGGTAATTGAGACCTTTCTGTGGTCGGAAAATGCCATTCTTGTCAATGCGCTCATCGGCTCACCCTGACTGCCCGTAGTGATAAGAACAAGCTCCTCAGGGGAATACTTATTGATAAGGTCAATGCTGATGAGTATGTTTTCCGGCACATGAAGATAACCGAGCTGAACGCCGACGGCGACAACCTTTTCAAGACTGCGGCCGGAAAGTGCAACCTTCCTGCCGAGACTTTCCGCAACGTCGATTATCTGCTGAATACGGTGGATATTTGAAGCAAAAGTTGCAACGATAATGCGTTTTTTACCCGCCTGTCTGAACAGAAGCCCGAAGCTTTCGCCGACCTTTCTTTCGCTTTCGGTAAAGCCGGGTCTTTCGGCGTTTGTCGAGTCCGCAAGATAAGCAAGAACGCCCTCTTTTCCAAGCTCGGCAAAACGTGCTAAGTCTATCATTCCGCCGTCTATCGGAGTGCAGTCGATTTTGAAGTCACCCGTCTGGACAATAACTCCGGCAGGAGATTTTATCGCAAGAGCGACGGCATCGGGGATTGAGTGATTGACATGGATAAACTCAACTTTAAATTTTCCGAGCTTTATTTCATCACCCGGGCTGACGGTTTTGAGTGTGCATTTATTCAGTATTCCGTGCTCCTCAAGCTTATCCTCGATAAGCCCTATTGTGAGCCTTGTCGAATAGACAGGCACATTCACCGTCTTTAATAAATATGCAAGTGCGCCTATATGGTCTTCGTGACCGTGCGTTATAACAACACCCTTGATTTTATCGGCATTCTTTGCAACAAATGAAAAATCGGGTATTACAAGGTCAACACCGGGCATATCCTGGTCAGGAAAAGAAAGACCGCAGTCAACGATGAACATATCGTCGCCGTACTCGTAAAGAGTCATATTCTTTCCCACTTCGTTTATTCCGCCGAGGAAACAAATTCTGACCTTTTCGGTGTTTTTCTTTTCGGTTTTCTTTCTGCCCTTGCCCGCCCTGCTTTTTGCAGTGCCTTTATCGTTTTGCTTCTTTGCACCCTGAACACGGCTGTTCTTTTCAGCGGCAGGCTCTGAAGCTCCTTTTCCGTTTAAATTGTTCTTTCTGCTTCTTGTTTCTGAATTTTTGTTCTGCTTATTTTTTGAATGAATCTGCGTCATTTCGGGATAGTTCATTTCCTGAACCTTTTTCTGCTTGTTTGTCTTTGTTTTTTCACCGTTTTTCGCCGGTTTATTCTGTTTCTTTGAGCTGTTCTGATTTCTCTTTACATTGGATTTCATATTATTTTTTTTCTTCTTTTCTTGTGAAGCAATGCTGTTTTCCGTTATATTTACATTTGACATATACTGTGCTTAACCTCCTTTTTCAGACCTGACAGGCTTTACTGCGGAAAAAATATCCGCATACGTTTAAAGAAATAATATGCCTGCTTTGAAATAATATGTATATGAAAGCATAAAACCGCATACTGAAGGCAGTATAACTTTATTTTGTAATTATATATTTTTTGGTTAATTATGTCAATATGTATGCGCTGAATTTTAGCCCCTTTAAATTCGTATATCTATTATTAACCCCCGCCCCGAGGGTTAAACGGGCTATTGCCAAAAAAAGGCTTTTGTGATAATATATCCGTGCAGAAGGTGGAATGACAAGTGAAAACAGTTTATATTTTTACCGACGGTGCCTGTTCGGGTAATCCCGGACCGGGAGGCTGGGGGGCAATTCTCAGATATAACGGCAATGAAAAGCACATAAGCGGCGGTGAAAAGCTGACAACAAACAACCGAATGGAGCTCACCGCAGTTATTGAGGCTCTGAAATCGCTCAAGGAAAAATGCCACGTTATTCTCACAACGGACTCAAAATATGTCTGTGACGGGATTAACAAGGGCTGGGCGAGAGCATGGAAAAAGAACGGGTGGAAAAAAGCCGACAAAAAGCCGGCTCTTAACAAAGAGCTGTGGGACGCTCTTCTTAACCTTTGCGACAGTCACGAGGTCGAATTTGTATGGGTCAAAGGGCACAACGGGCACCCCGAAAACGAGCTTTGCGACACAATGGCGGTCAAAGAATACGAATCACTGAGATAATCAAATTTAACAGCAAAAAGCAAACAGCAGTCGCAGATGCGCTCACGCAGATAACTACGTGAGCGCATTCTTTGACTGCTTTTTTCAGATTAATTATTCTTCCGTGAAGAAGTCCTCAATGCGAATATCCTCTTCGACCGTCTTGTTCTTCTTCTGAAGCTTCTTGTCCTTTTTTGCCTGCTTCTTTGCAAGCTTTTTATTCTTTTTGGCAAGTTTCTTTGCCTTTTTCTTCTGTCTGTGAGTCGGCTTAGCCAGCTTGACCTCAGCTTCTTCCTCACGTCTGTTGTGCTCTTCGATTATTCTGAGCTCTTTTTCCTCAAGCTTTCTTGCCTTTTCTTCTTCCTTGATATCGGCTTTTCTTGCTTTATAGTCGGCTCTCGACATAACCTTTCTGAGCTGTTTTTCCTGCTGACTCTTCTGGAAATCGGAGAAGTCAAGCTTGAATTCTCTCGGCTCTATTGAGTCATAAAGGTCGGAAATGAGAACGGTATCGGCGGTATCGCTGACTTCCGTTGCGGCAAGGATAATAACCTCATTGCCCTTAGGAAGCACAACCTTTTCAGCACCCTTGACAGGTATATCATATCTGAAGAAGAAGAGCTGATTTGCTACATTGTCGCCATCCTTTGAATGGGTGTGCGTGCACTCCCAGGCCGCCATATCTTTCTTGATGTATGCGGTCTGACCGAGTCCGTACATATCCCAGCAACCGATTCTTTCTTCTATCGCCTGAACGGGAACGCTGTATTCATTGTCATCAACGGTGAAGATAAACTCTCCGTCACCGACGAGTGAAGCCGCCATTATCGAAAGATAATCGGCATCGGTCTCGATTTCCTGACCGTCGCAGATAAGTGCATTGTTGATTGCACCGGAGGATTTAGCCGTCTTGAATGTTACGCCGCCGCAGGTAATCTCATCGGGAACTATCTCGCCCGGAAGAGAAATGCCCATTGTCGGAATAATCGTGCTTTCTCTTGAGTCGTTATAGGTGATAACATCAACATTATAAGGCAGGTCAACGCTCTTCTGCTGTGCCTTGGCCGAAATTCTGCCGTCGGCAAGTCTGAGTGCGAAGGTCTTGACCTCGAACGGTCTGAGGTCAAACATAAGTCTGTTTTCAAAGACCTGAGCTTCACCGAGCTCTTCCTCAGAGGCATAAACCTCTCTTGCGCTCTCTATTCCGTTGCCGAGTGAGAGCTTTGCATTGCTGACGAACTGACCCGAGCCCTCGTTGACTCTCACGATTATTTCATCGGAATTTTCAGCTTTCTTTATCGCTCTGATAATTACATTATCCGCCGAAACACTGCCGAAGCTGTATTCGCCGCCGAGCATACCGGGGTGATTGTCGGTGACGAAAACACCCATAGGCTGATTGAAGCACTTTGCATAGAACTGAGTGCCGTTGCCGAATGTGCCGTGATGTGAATAAACAGCATAGCCGTAACGGTTAATACCCAGATCCATCATGCTCTGCATACTGCCCTCTTTATAATTTCTCTTGGGCGTATGAATAGCGGTAAGTCTGAGAGTGTTGTTGTCGGGCTTATCCCAACCGTATTTTGAATCGCTGAAAACGGAAACACCGTAGTAATTCTTGTCGTCCGAAATATCAGCCCACTTCTGCGCCGGTACTTCATAGAGCTTCTTGTTTCTGTTGCGTCTGCCGATAACACCGAGGCCAAGGTCGAACGAAGCGATTTTGTTTGAAGCGGTGAATGAAAATCTGTTCTTGAGAATGGCATTTGTCGTTCTCCAGTCAATTTCATTCTGAACGGAAACATACTGACCGCCCGCCGTAAGTGAAACATAGTATGTATAATCGGCATGGTCTGTCTTCTGACAGCACTTTATTGTTACTCTTGCCGGACCTCTCTCGATTATCTCGGTCTCGCCCATGCCGGCAAATTCCCAGGGAATACCCTTGATGTCGGAATATCTGATTTCCCACGCCGGATAGAATGCGCCGCCCTTAGAGAGCATTACATGATAACCGATGGGCTTTTTGAGAAGCTCTTTATTTGCAAGCGTTTTGTCAATAATCGACGAAATATTTCCGCTCTCGTTAATCTGAACGAAATATTTTTCGTTTTCAAGGGTGTTATCCGTGACACGGATACCCGAGGTAATAGTTGACTTTTCGCTCGAAAGGCGTATATCGAACACCTTATAGCCCATTGACGGAACAGTGGCAATGAATATAACCTTTGCGCTGTTCTTCGTCTTTTCGCTGAGCTGGCAGATGCACTCGTCGCCCTCTTTGTCAAACACTCTGACAAATTCTATATCTTCACCGTAGAGAGTGACCTCAACGGCATCTGTTCTTTCTCTTTCAATGGGGTTGTTGATAACAACGGCAGTACCCTGAACCCATGAAGTGTCGAGATTCTTGATAATCTGCTGTGAAGCACCCTCGTATGCGTTTGTGAACTGGTTTGCGCTGAGAACGAGGTCATTCCAGCTTCTGAGATATACTTTCTGGAGAGACGTGCCCGTAATATCATCATGGAAGGTATGAGCGATAACTCTCTTCCAAGCCTTTTCAAGCTCTTTCTGAGGATAAGGAGTATCTGTCAGATAAGAAGCCGTGACGGCACTTCTTTCAGCCATATCGGCAATCTCTTCGTTTCTTCTGTTCATTCTCTTTGAGAAAGCTCTCGACGTGTATGCGCCCGCACCGTGCTTTGTCATAACGAGCTCGTCTTTGAATTCGGGAAGCTTATACTTTACGTCATCGTCAAGCTTGTCGAGGTCTTCAAAGATTTTATCGGATTTTTCGCTGAGAACCTTTATCTTTGCGCTGTCATTCTCATAGCTTTCAGCCACGACAACCTTGACGCCCGATTCTTTCGGTGCGCCGCCGACGTCGCCTGTGCCGTAGAGCGAAAGTGTCCAGGGAAGATTGCCCTCTTCTTCGTTTCTGCGAAGCTTTTTGATATTCATGGGATTCTTTCTGACAGCTTTCGGGGTATGCGTGTAATTCTGACCGTCGAGATTTGCGAATATCCACTTTCCGTCCGGTCCGTACCATCTGCCCAAATCAAAGGGAATACCGTTGGCACTGCCCCAGCGGAGCTTCTGAGTGGTGAAGCCGAGAAGATTGGAGTGAGCGGCTATTGAGGGAAGAGCCCAGCCGAAGCCGAAGCAGTCGGGCAGGTAAATATCCTTGCTCCTCTTGCCGAATTTTTTATCAAAATATTCGTTACCGTAGATAACGTTTCTGAAAAGCGTTTCGGGTGACGGAACATTAACGTCGCCGTTTTCATAGCTTGAGCCGGCAACATTCCACTTTCCCTTTGCAACATATTCCTTGAGCTGTTCAAAAAGCTCGGGGTAGTACTCTTCCATAAGCTCATAGCGGTATGCACCTTCAAAGCTGAACTTATATTCGGGATACTCCTCAAACAGTCTGAAGTTATCGGCAAGGGTGTTGAATATGCACTCGCTGATAGTATGTTCAAAGTCCCAGTTCCATACCGTGTCAAGATGAGCGGTTGCTACGGAATAAATCCTTTTTTCATTTACCATCGCAAACAATTCCTTTCAATATGTAAATGTTAAAGTCCGGTTTCGGTCAGAATACCCTATTTAATCTTTTACATTTTAACATATCAAACTTTTTTTTACAATATTATTTGTAAAAATTATGCACAAATTTGAAAAATATTTGTTCAATTACACGATTATCAGCCTCAGGAGACGGCTACCGCCCCGCTGTTGACGAGGATAATACTGCCGGCAAAAAGCATCTGTGCGATATAATAGGTCACGATATTGACACCCTCGGTGAGCTGGCTGTATTTATCCTTGAACAGAATGAGCACGAGAACTGCATCTGAAATAACGAAAAGCACCGCCGCCGTCATCAAAACCGCCGCCGTCGGATATGCGTGCGGAACACCGAGCATAACGGCACGGATTCCGACATAGAACGCCTTGACAAGCATTGTGCAGATTGCAAGCGCATACACCGCAACAGGTGCAGAGAGCGAACCGAATTTGATTTTAAGCACCGCCTTGAGCACGAGCAGAACCGCAAACACCGCAATTATTGCAACAATTTCGCCCTTTGTGATGAATTTTGTTTCGCAGAACATGATTTTCTGTGCGTAATAAAACGAGACGATGAAGCACACGTGAGCAAGTAAAAACGACGAAAGACCGCAGACAAAACGCCAGCCCCGTGAATTTTTCGCAAGCGCAAGGTCGCCTGCCCACGAAAGCACGAAAGCAATCAAAATGAATATCGAATACCTGCTCGGACATTCACAGTATGCGGCGGCAAACGCTCCGGCGGCAATAAACAGCGTGGAGCAAATCATTTTCTGCGGCGTGTACGGTATTTTCATAAAGCCGAAATCAACATAAAACGGAAGCCATATAATCTGCATAGCGACGCAGGCAAAAAACAAGATAAGGTACATATTAATTCCCCTCCACAATAATTTCTTTTTCTGATTATAACCCGTTATTGTGAAAAAGGCAAGAAAAATCCCGAAGTACACAGCCGTACTCCGGGAATTGTCAGTCTCTTATGACTGCTTCTCAAAGGAATTGCAGTCAACACATTCGCACTTTGTCGGGTGCGGCTCGTGTGTGCCGATGCTGACCTTGTCAAGTGTGCAGTAGTTCTCACTGCCGCAATGATATTTGCACGAGGAAACCGTGCAGCCGATGCTGAAGTTTGCGTTGTTACAAGCCATAACAATACCTCCGAAAAAAATAATGACGAGGCTTTAACCTCATCATTATTTTTAACGTATATTCAGTCTTTATTCAGACAAATTCGTCAATTCCACGTGAGAATAACGTCATTTCCGCTGACAACATAAGTTGTGCCGGGCTTGAAGCCCTCTTTCTCCGCCGCTTCACAGAAGAGTGCGGTCATTGTCGGGCTCTTGAATGTAATTCTCAGAAGCATTGTCAAATCGTCTGTCTGTGCCGCACCGACTATACTGCCCAGAGCAGTCGGGCATAAGCCGAAGACGTAGCCCGTGCACCACCAGTAATATCCGTAGGGACGGGTGAACAGCTTTCTGCCGTTCTGATAAACGACCATCGACATCTGAAGCATATTTTCATTTGAGGCACAGACATAATAATCGGCTATATCCATACCGGCCTTTCTTGTATATACGCCCGCTTCACCGCCGACAAAGCACGGACCGTACTGCCCTTTCCAAAGCTGAATACGCCAGTCGTGACCGCTGTAAGTAAAGTCAATTCTGACTGTGGTATAGAAACAGAATGCAAACGGACCGAAAACGTCATAAATCGGTGAAAAGCCCGCAACTCTGTGAATTGCATCAACCGTATTGTAGAAACAGCCCTCTTTGAAGTCGTACATATATCCGAGAATGCCGTATCTTTCAAGGTCACTGAGACTTTCGTCATTGGGATTGCCCGGTGCGGTGTATTCGATACCCGAGGCAGGAGTGTAATCACTGTAATATGTTTTCGAGTCAACGGTTTTGTAGGCTCTGACTCTGAAATAATAGGTTGCGGTAGTAGTAACCGGATAATTATATGAAGCACTTGCGGACGTTCCGACATTCTTCCATGTGCCGTTGCTGTAATCGTAAGTCTCAATCTGATAGCCCGTTGCACCGCTGACAGAACTCCATTTTATTTCAATGCACTTCTTCTCGGTATTGTTGGCAAGGCTGAGATTTGTCGGGGCTTTTACGTTTACTTTAGTCGGAGTTTTTGCACTTGCCGCTGCCGAAAGTGCCGCTGAAAACTCACCGTAAACCATTGCGCCGGAAACGGAAACGCACGCTCTGACCTTATAATTTGCAGGTGTTGTTGTCGCCGAAAGGGTGCAGGAATTCGCTGTTGTGGTGACTATCTTTGACCATGAGCCGTTGACATATTTATATATCTGATATTCTGTCGCACCCGTCACCTTGTTCCATGCAAGCGTAACAGTGTTCTGTGTCGAAGCCATGAGCGTAAGTCCGGTAACCTTTGCCGGCTTTGAAGCAACTGTCAGTACTGATGAGTACTTGCCGACAAAATCCTTTGTGCCGTTATTGAAATAAGCACAAGCCTTGAATTTGTATTTTCCACCGGCTGAAAGACCGGAAATCTTGCACTTTGTAGTTGAGGTAGTGCCAATCTTTTTCCAAGTTGACGAGCTGACGTCATAGACATACACACGATAGCCCGTTGCCCTCTTGACTGCGCTCCAGTTAAGAGTGAACGCCGTTGTGGTAATGCCGGAGGCGGAAAGATTTTTAACCTGCGTCGGTTTTGTAGCTGTGTTAAGCGACGGAGAGTATGCGCCGAAGGTTTTGTTCTCACTGCCCTTATAAGCTCTGACTCTGAATTTATAAGCCTTAGCCGAGGTGAGGTCGCTGACGGTTGTCGTGTTCTTTTTCACCGACTTTTCATAAACCCATTTTCCCTTTGATGAGCTGTAAATATATACACGGTAGCCGCTTGCGCCGGAAACACTATCCCACTTAAGGGTAATTGATGTTGTCTCGTTTGAAGTTGCTTTAAGATTTTTCACCTGACCGAGCTTTGCTGCAAAAGAAACAAGTGAAACTGTCGGAACAAGCATACATAAGCACAAAAGAATGCTTATTATCGAAGCAAAAATTTTTTTCATAAAAATATCCTCCTTTTATTTTGCCGACTTTGATGAAATTTATATAATTCGGGCTCCCCCGACCGGTCTGATGGAAAGAACGTGACAGCAGTCATCGCCGAAAACGCTCTTCATTGCTCCCGTGTATGCGTCTATTTCGTCATCGGGAACAAATGCCTGAATTGTACCGGCAAAGCCTCCGCCGTGAACACGCCACGCACCCTTGCCGCTGAGAAGCTCCTCACTGAGCAGAAGTGCAAGTGAAAGTGCCTGAGAGGTCGGATTTTTGCTCGAATACACATTCTGATTGTATTTATATGACGAGTTGCCGCTCTCTATAACGAGACGGAGAAACTCTTTTATGTCACAGCTCTGAAGTGCCTGAGTCTCTTTCTCAACTCTGTCCGAATCGTTAAAGAAATGTATTGCACGAAGAACGGCTCTGTCGCTGACCTTTTCACGAACAAGAGCAATATTTTTCATAAATTCCTCTTTGTCAACCTCACGCAGTACCTTCTTGCCGAAGACAGCCGCCGCCTTTTCCATTTCATAGCGTATCGCCGCATAATCGTCCGTCAAATCGGAATGACTGCCCTTTGTATCGACTATGACAAGCGAGTAACCGTATTTTGAAAAATCAAAATCAACTTTATCAATAACGGGATTTTCGGGATTTTTGAAATCTATTCTGACGAATCCGCCGACGGAACAAGCCATCTGGTCAAGCAGACCGCAGGGCTTTCCGAAATGTACGTTTTCGGAATACTGCGCTATTTTTGCTATTTCGACGGGACTGATTTTTCCGTCATTATAGAGGTAGTTGAGCATTGTGCCCACAAGCACCTCAAACGCCGCCGACGAAGAAAGCCCCGAGCCGGACATTACGCTCGATTTTGTCGCCGCATCAAAGCCGCCAATGTTGTAGCCGAGCTCGACAAATCTTGCCATTACGCCTCTGACGAGTGAGCGGCTTCTGCCTGTGTCGTCGGGATTAACACTGAGGTCGTCGCACCTGACGGAGTCCATTCTGTATCCCGCAGACTTTATGTTGACTGTATTTGAAGTGTTCTTTGAAGCGACGGCGATTGCGTCAAGGCTTATTCCCGCCGCAAGGACACAGCCGTAATTGTGGTCGGTGTGGTTACCGCATACCTCGCTTCTTCCCGGTGCGCTGAAAAGACTCACTTCTCTGTCGGCACCGCCGTATATGTTGATAAAATCGTCAACCGTCTCCGCATACCGGGCATATTGCTTTAAAGAAAGCTCATCACTGACATATACCTCTTTGAACGAAGAAAGAAGGCTGTTATTTAAAATTGCATTTTTAACTTCTGAAAGCTTCATTTGTTTTCTCCTTCCGAAGATTTCTTTCCGCTCTTTGAAAGCTTTATCCTGTTTCTCGCCGTGATTGTGACCGTGAACGCTCCGTTAAAGCAGAGAAGCACAATGCCCGAAAACAGAAACAGCGGTATCAGAGGCAGAAGAACTCTCGTCGCAAGCGGGTCAAAGACGTTTCGTCCGATAAGGGTGTAGGAATAGAGCTTATATGAAAAGCCGAGCAGTGAAATCAGCAGATACCGCCATAAATCGAAATCGTATGCGCCGTAAAGCTGGCTGACGGCATTGACGGGCATACACGGTATGAACCTTGAAAAGAAAAGGGCTATGGGACTGCCGATTTTATTATTCGGCGAAACTACCTTATACACTGCCTCATTCTTTAGCAAAAGCTTTTCGGCGTTTCCGCCGCCGCGCCATCTGCCCCAGAAATATTTGATTGTGAACTGTGTGGCAAGACCTATTATATTAAGAGGTATTGCGATGTACCATTTGAAAATAACGCCGGTGGCAAAGCATAAAAGAGAAATCGGAAGCCAGGGAATGAATGACTTGAGAATGAAATTGGTCTCAATAAACAGTGCCGCTATCCATTTTTCATCTATGTTTTCCACGCTTTTTTCATAGCTGACAAGAGCACCCGTCCACTTTTCGTACCACTGGGCAATACTGTCGGTGTGAAGCAGTCTTATGAGAATTACAAGGGCAACCGCCATTATAAAGCAGAAAACTGCCGCAATATAGACGATTCTTGTCACCGTCTTTTTTTTATCCCTCAATAAAAAAACCTCCAAAGAGCGTTTTTGGGCAAAACGACAAACAGTTATCAATTATATAACGGTATTTTAACTTATTTTCGGATAAAGGTCAATATTATATCCCCATTTTTAATAAAATTAACAATAATTGAAAACGTAAACACTGCCCGTACTGTGACGGACAGTGAGTAAAATTCGGTTTTTTAATCGACAAAAAACTTTTTTTCGAGCCATGCTTTCATCTTTCTGTTACGGGCAACGGCGATGAAAAATCCTATAACGGCAATACAGCAGGCTGATATTATAAGCGACACCGAAGGGGTATAAGTATTATTGATAAAGTGAACGATAATTATTTCGCACGGAATTGAAGCAATGATAACCTCTGCGGCGACGATGATAGAAATAAGAATCCATCCCGGCTTTTTGCGGCGGAAAAACTCGACCGAAAAGCACAACAGAGCAGCAAGAATAATTATAATCGGCACGGCGCACTCGGCAAACCAGCCCGTTCCCTTTTCAAGATAATTGATAACGTATGCGTAGCCTATGGCGGCGACAGTGTCTATGAGCACATAAAAAACGCCAGTTTTCTTACTACACATGAGAGGAAGAACAATATATGTCCAAATCAGAATGCTCGTGGCATTGAGAAGCCACACCCAGGTATAGCCGTAGTGAAAAAGAATGTTCACAAGAAAGCACACGATATTCGGAATGAGCATTACTATTGTCATTATGAACGCCGCAAAGCGTTTTTTCACCGACTCGGGTATTTCGACCGCCTTATCGGAATATGAAGGCGCGGCGTCGGAGACCGAAGCGGTGTTTGGATTTATAACGGGAGTTGAGCAGAGAGGGCACTTATTTGCCGTCTCTTCAAGCTCAACGCCGCAGTTGACGCAATATGACATAGCTACCCCCTGTTGCTTTCGATTTTAACGTGTATTCCCATTTTGACAAGCTCGGTGAAAAATGCACGCTCAATATCGCTCTCTTCATATATGTTTGCAAAAGTCAGAGTGAAGGTGTCCGCATAGCCGACGGCACCGCACCTTGCTCCGTTAAGTATGCCCGGTCCCGTCATAAAATACATTCTTTCGACGTATTGCTCCATTTCGTGCGGAAGCTGAACAAGACCGAGATTACTGCCGAGCACTGACGTTGTCTGCTCGCCGGTCAGCATAAATGCAATACCGATACCCAAATCCTTGACTGCAAGCGGGAAATATTTGAGAACGGAATTTTCTATTTTAAGATTGGACGTTGTCATCGCCCTGAGATATTTTTCGTTGTGTATATGGTGAAGATAGGTTTTGACATGATTGAGCACTTCGTCAAAGGTGTATTCGCCGAGCTTCGGGTCAAGTCTGACAATATAAGTCAGTGAATAATTGCGAAGTGTCGAAGACTCAAAAACATTCCTCAGGTCAACGGGTATCTGAACGCTGACTTCTTTCTGTTTAAGACGGTTTTCTTCCCTTTGCTTCTGATACATTACATAGAGAAGCACCGCTTCAATAAATTCGGTCACCGTCGCTCCCCTCTTTTTCGCTTCACTCTTCACCTGTTCAAGGCTCATTATCCCTGAGGTTATATTGACGGCGTGATTGGGCATTTTTGTCCCCCGATAGTGATATACTCTTCTGCCCTCTCTTCTGACTTTTCCTCCCGAGCCGGCATTTGAGGCAAAGGAATCCTCCAATTCGCCTTTCTTCGGCTCTTCGTAAATATCAAGCACAGCGTCGCCGCAGGGAATATCAAAGCCTTTGAGCCTCAGATACTCCGCCGCAAGAGTGCACACGAAAAATGACGAGCCTCTTCCGTCTGTCAGAGAATGAAAAAAATCAACCGATATTTTATTTTCAAAGTAATACACTCTGAAAAGATAACCCTTGTTTTCGTTGAATTTGACACGGTGACAGGGGTTACTTATATCCTCAAGCACATCAGGTGCGCCGTTTGGATTCTTTTCAAAATAATACCAGAAAAATCCCCTTTTAATGCACACGTCAAAGCACGGAAACCTCGGTAAAACTCTTTTCAGCGCAAGCGAGAGAAGGTCGGGATTGACCTTCTCCTTGAGCTGAATTGAAAACCTGAAAATATTTGACCATGTATCCGTGCTCTGACCGGGAAATATTTTTGCCGCATTGTCGAGCTTAAACCATGTATTTGCCTGCGTCTGTCTTTCCTTTAACAGCATATTTTCACTGATTATCCGAGCATATTGCGCTTTTCTTCTTCCTTGAGGTCAAGTCCTATCGTTCCGCCCGGGTTCATATTGTAATCGGGGTCAAAATAGTTCTTGAGTGCTCTTATTGCACCGTATTCGGTCTTGCCGAGCGAATACTCAAGCCAGGGCGCAAACATTTTGCCTATGCCGTGATGGTGGCTTATCGCCGCACCCGACTTCTGAATAGCGTCGAGAATAGTTGTGTGATATTTCTTAAACTCCTCCTCATCGCTCATTCTGGTAATGAAGATGAAGTAAAGGTTAGCTCCCTGCGGATAGCAGTGAGACATGTGCGTTGTAACAACGGTGTTGGGCAGTGCATGGCATACCTTTCTCACGTCACGGTGCACCTGCGCCATATTTGACCAGTTGACGGTGCACTCAAGCGTATCGGTGCATATTCCGAAGTCCATGAGGGTATCACGAAGATACGGGTCGTTGAATCTGCCCTTTTCCCAGCTCTTTGTGACAACACCGGTCATGGGCATTGCGCCGTGCTTGAGGGCAATTTTCATAATGTTTCTTGCGACGTTTGCCGAATAGCCCTTCTCGCCGTCGGTAAAGCCGAGGAACATACATCTTTCCATATCCTTGTAGCCGAGCTTATCGAGCATCGGGGCAAGGGGTGAATCGTCAACATTATAAAGCTTGAGCATGAGTGATGTTTCTTCCGGGTCGGAAAGACGGAAGACCGATGAGAAGCCTGCTTCACACTGCATCATTTCTCTGCCGGCGTCCATTGCACTCTCCCAGTTTTTGAACATATAGGAGAATCTCTTTCTGTTTTCGGGCATATATCGGTGCACCTTGAGAGTAACCTCTGTCAGCACGCCGAACGTGCCCTCGGAGCCCATCATAATCTGATTGATTGACGGACCCGTTGCCTCTCTCGGATAGTGGCTCGTGTTGACCTCGCCGACAGGAGTGGCATACTTCTGAGACAAAACTATATCGGCGATAGTGCCGTAATATGTACTGTTCTGACCTGCACCTCTTGTGACAACCCAGCCGCCGACCGAGCTGAACTCAAACGACTGCGGAAAATGACCGCAGGTGTAGGCCCTCTTTGCGCCGAGCTTTGTCACGGCATTCTGAAGCGTATCCTCAAGGTCGGGACCCGACATACCTGCCTGAACGGTAATTGTCTGGTCTGTTTCATTAAACGAGATGACCTTGTTAAAGCGTTTTCTCATATCGAGAGTAATGCCGCCCTTTATCGGCTCAACGCCTCTCGTAACCGACGAACCGCCGCCGTAAACATAGAGCGGAATATTCTTTTCGGTAACATAAGCAACTATTTTTTCAACCTGCTCGCTCGTTTCGGGATAGACAACTATATCGGGGATTGAGTCGATTCTCTTATGGCGCAGTCTCATAAGGTCGTATGCGGTATTACCGTAGGCGACCGAAACTCTGTCGTAATCCCTCACGGAAACGAAGTCACTGCCGACAAGCTCTTTCATCTTTTCAATATGCTCGGGGGCAAGATTTACGGGCTTGTTTATGTTTTCAATTTTATCAAAGCCGATGTCGTCGTTATACTGTTTAAAATCGTCATCGGTCATTTTGAAGGTATCCTTCATAAGGTTATAAAGTGATTCCTTGGGCCATTTGAAGAAATCGGGACTGCCCCAGCGGAATACAGACCTCCAGCTTTCAGCCGGTGCCGGTGTTTTTATCCATTTGGGCTCGAAGCCCTTATACGGTTTTGTGCTCATAATAAACAACTCCTGTTAAAATATTTTTCTTATTTTTTTATACAGCGGCTCAAGCTTGCCGTACATTTTTGAATAAACAGAGGTATAAATCTCCATATAAAGCTCATGCTCTTTCATATCGGGCTCGTAGCATTTGCTGACCTGAACCATGCTTTCGGCGGCTTCATTGTAGTCCTTGAATTCGCCCTTTGACACGAATGCAACCATTGAAGAGCCGAGACCGCATGCCTCATGTGTCTGTATGCACTTGACGGGAAGTCCCATAACATTTGCAAGAATACGGCATATAGGCTCGCTCTTTGAGCCGCCTCCGCCGACATAAACCTCTTTTATCTTCTTGCCCGAGCGTTTTTCCATCATCTTCATACCGTCAAGAAGTGCAAGGTCAATGCCCTCAATTATCGCACGGTAAAAATGCTGTCTTGTATGTACGTCGGAAAAGCCGATCATTGCGCCCTTTGCAAGTGGATTTGATATGCCCGGAGTCCAGTACGGCTGAAGCACAAGTCCGTCACAGCCGGCAGGAACTGAATCGAGATATGAGTCGAGCACTCTTTCGACGCTCCAGCCCTTTTCCTCTGCCTCTTTCTTTTCAGCCGCCGCAAACTCTTTGACAAACCATGAGACCATCCAGTAGCCTCTGTAAACCTGAAATTCGGGGTTATACATATCATTGGGCACTGCCGGATACGACGGTAAAAACTGCTGAGGCTCAAAATAATCCTTAACCGTCATCTGAACGGTTGCCGTTGTGCCGAATGACACGGAAGCCTTATCGTCACCGAGAACGGAAAGTCCGAGCGTTTCACAGCCCTTGTCGGAGCCTGTGGCTATAAGCTCAAGTCCCTCGGGAATACCCGTGAGAGCGCATACCTCACTGCTTATTTTTCCGATAACAGAGCCGGAAGGCACAAGCTCGCAAAGCTTATCGTCGGGAATATTTGCCACCTCTCTGGTCAGACCGCTTTTTTTCATCCATGTTCTGTTTTTGTAGTCAAACGGAATATGACCTATCATATTCGCCGCACTGTCGCAAAGCCTGCCCGTGAGCTTATAGTTGAGATATGTGGGAAGCATAACATATTTTGCCGTTTTCTTCCATATCTCCGGCTCATTTTCCATTATCCAGTTGCAGGCTGAATTTCTTGCCTGGTTTTTGACAGTCTCTTCCATGCTGACAAGCTTGAAAATCAGCTTTTTCACCGCTCCGTAGGGCTCGTCATTCTTCGCCTGCCTCTCGTCAAGCCACAGAATAATATCCCTGAGCGGCTTGTTGTCCTTGTCAAGGCAGAGCACGGTGTCACGTATAACCGTTATCGTAACGGCTATTATTCTGCCGAGCTTGTCTGCGTTTTTGTCACAAAGTCCCTTTGCTACACTGCAAATCTGTTCAAAATAGAAATCGGGTTTCTGCTCAGCCCAGCCGTTTTTCTTCGAGAAGTACTGTTCTTCATAAACCGACTGGCAGACGTCTTCAATCTGACCTTTCTTGTTGACGAGCATAGCACGGGTTGACTGTGTGCCAACGTCAAATGTCAGAACAAGAGGATTGTTTTCCATATACTTTCTCCTTAAATAATATTATTTCAGCTCTTTGCCAGAATGTCACTCGTTGCAATTACGTCAACACCCAGACCGAGAACATTTTTTATAACTGCATCACCACGTGTAATTCTTTCGGTCACCGTGACCGAGTTAATCTCTCTCATAACGTCGAATATTTTTTCCTTGGGAATATCGGACGATACTCTCACGGGAAGCACCGGAAATTCGGGAAATGCCGTCGCAACAGTGGAGCATATTGTCCGCATCGGGTAGGTCATTTCGCTCTTTGCAAAGGCTTCTCCCCTTTTGCAGGTGTTACCGCTGACAAAAAAATATCCGTCTTTTTCTTCAATTTTCATCGTGCACCCTCTCGGGCATACGATACAGACAAGCTCTTTCATTTTTTGTCACCCTCCCGTATCACAAACTTTATCTCTGACTTTTCGCTCAGCTCCAAATGTGAAAAGTCAAATGACAGTCTCTCCATTTCGGGCGGTCTGAGAAAAGCATATTTTTTGCTGAAAAACTCTTTTCCGTCAAGCTCAGCCGTCAGTGTGCATGAAGAGAGCACCTTTCTGCTTCTGAAATAGACGGTGACACTGCTGTTATCCTTTTCGAGATTGAGTCTCTGCGGAACAATATATGATATATTGTCGCCCGGGACAATATCGGCATATCTGCCTTTTCCCGATGTGTAGAGTGCGGCATTTTTGCCCGCTTCCTCTCCGCTTTCGGAAACATAGTCAACAAGGTCGTTGACGTGAAGCGCATTGCCGCAGGAGAAAACGCCGTCAACATCTGTCATGAGCTGACCGTCACAGACAGGTCCCTTTGTTCTCATATCAAGCCCGACGCCCATATTTTCCGCAAGCTCGTTTTCGGGGATAAGTCCGACCGAAAGAATGAGAGCGTCGCACTCAACAAGCTCCTCTGTGCCGGGTATCGGCTGAAGACGCTCATCGACCTTTGATATTTCGACCGCTTCAAGTCTGTCGTGACCGAATACTCTTGTTACCGTGTGTGAAAGAAACAGCGGAATATTATAGTCGTGAAGACACTGATGGATATTTCTCGTCAGTCCCGAGGGAGTGGGCATTACTTCATAAACACCCATAACCTTTGCCCCCTCAAGGGTGAGCCTCCTCGCCATAATAAGCCCGATATCTCCCGAGCCGAGTATAACGCATTTCTTCGTCGGCATTTCACCGAGAAGATTGACAAAATTCTGAGCGGTACCGGCGGTGAAAACCCCCGAAGGTCTTGTGCCGTGAATTGAGACCTGCTTAGCCGTTCTTTCACGGCAGCCGGTAGCAAGAACAACCGACTTTGAATGAATTTTGCTCACTCCGTCGGTGTTGACAACGGTGGCAATAAAGCTTTCGCCGCTTTTTTCCATCTTCGTAACAAACGTGAGAAGCATGGCTTTTATATTAAGCGCATTGAACTCGTCAATGAATCTTTCGGCATATTCGGGGCCCGAAAGCTTTTCGCCGAAGCGCACAAGCCCGAAGCCGTCATGTATGCACTGCTTGAGTATTCCGCCAAGGCGTGCTTCTCTTTCAAGCAGTATTACGTCTGCACCGTTTTTTTGCGCTGATATTGCTGCGGCAAGACCTGCGGGACCGCCGCCGATAACAAGAACATCACAGTTAATCATTCTGCGGCACCTCCCTTTGTCTTTCCGAATGAGATGACGCTCTTATCGGACGCCTTTCTCACCTCGGATATTTTCTTATCTTCAAATTCGGATATAATCTTTGTGACGAGCGGTGAACAGAAGCCGCCCTGACATCTGCCCATGCCCGGCCTTATTCTTCTCTTTATTGCATCGAGCGTCGGGACAGAGACGGGGCTGTTCAGAGCATCGATAATTTCGCCCTTTGAAATCTCCTCACAGCGGCAGATAATCACGCCGTAGTCGGGGTTATTTTTTATCAGCTCATCTCTCTGCTCATCGCTCATTTTATTGAGCACGGGAACGCCCTTTCTGACAGGATTGAACGAGGTGTTTTTTCTGACCTCGCCGAACTTTTTAAGATAATCGACAGCCATCTTTTCCACGTCAAGCGCAACCGCCGGAGCAGTGGTGAGACCCGGCGACTGAATGCCGGCGCAGTGGATTATATTGCTGACCTTTCTGCCGTATTCAATGATGAAATCCTCTTCAAACGTCGGTGCACGCACGCCGGTAAAATATGTAATAATATCTCTTTCGGAAAGCTTCGGCAAAGTATGCTTCTGTTTGTCGAAAACATTATTAATGCTCTCACGGTGAGTGGCAAAGTTTTCTTTTTCAAAGGTTTCCACTGCGTCCGGTCCGACAAGAAGATTGCCGTGAACGGTCTGCATTACTCCGCCGCCCTTTGAGTGCGATTTATCCTTTTTGAGAGTTTTGAAAGAGGCTATTGCGTCAATATATCTGCCCGACTTTTTATCGGTGATTGAGTTTGTGCCTCTTCTCGGATGAATTGAGAAAAATCTGTCGCCCGCCATCTCGGCTATATCGTCGGCGAACACACCGGCGGCATTAATGACAAGCTTCGGCTTTATCACACCCCTGTTCGTCTCAACGGCGGTTATCGCCCCGTTTTCGGTTTTCATTGAGCGGACAACTGTATTAAGGAACACCTTTGCTCCGTTCGTCACGGCGTTTTCTGCGTAAGCGATTGTCAGACCGTAGGGACAGACACAGCCCGCCATCGGATTATAGAGAGCGAATTTGAAATTTTCGTTAAGATTCGGCTGAGCCTTTTTAAGCTCTTCGCCCGAAATAACCTTTGTGTCGTCAACACCTATTCTTCTTCTCATAAGAGCATAAAGCTCTATTATCGGTCTGAGGTATGCGCTCTCAAAGCCGACATACTGACCGAATCTTTTGAATTCAACATTAAGCTCGGAGCATACCTTGTCATACATACGGTTGCCCTGAACAACATATTTCTGCTTGAGTGAGCCCTTTCCGAGGTCAACGCCCGGGTGAACCTCACCGTCATTTCTGCCCGAAGCCTGCATTGCAAGGTCGCTTTCCTTATCAATGAGCCATGCGTCAATATCCCACTTTGAAAGCTCACGCAGAATGCTCGCGCCGGAAATGCCGCCGCCGATAACAAGAACGTCGGGCGTTTTACCGTCGAGAGAATTATCCTCTGCGTCGGGCACACGCATTTTCGGCATTTCTGCACCGGTGTAGCGCACATCGTTGACAACGTGAATTTTGCTGTTCTTTTCCGCAACAGCCATACACGCCGAAACAATTTCGTCCCAGTCGTCGCTCTCGCCGGTGACAACAAATGCGCCGTCAAAATGCACCTTGAATTTATCGCCGAACATTTTTTTAAGCTTTTCGTTTTTCTTTCTTATATTCATTTTAAAGACTCCCCCACTGTAAAAAACATGAGTTATACCCGTTCATCGTGAATTATACATTTTCATACCTACATATGTCAATCAAATTAATAATATTTGAGGAAATGTTTACAATAAATACTCAATTCTGCTTCAGCAAATCGCAGAAATCGCAATTTCTCTCAAACGTCATAATTTCATTTGTCGCCGGGTGTCTGAAGCTGAGAAAGCAGGAAAACAGCGCAATATCACATTCGTCGTGTCCGCCGTATCTTTTATCGCCGACAAGAGGCATATTCCTTGAGGAAAACTGCACCCTTATCTGATGTGTTCTGCCCGTATAAAGTCTGATTCTAACAAGTGAAACCTCGCCGAGCACAGTTTTTTCCGTTCTGACAGTCTCATAGTAAAGCTTTGCTTTTTTGACGCCTTTTCTCTCCCTTGAAACGACAAATGATTTATTCTTTGCCCTGTCAAAAAAGAGCAAATCCTCCATAAATCCCTCAGGCGGCTCCGGTTTTGAATGAATGAGAGCGGTGTATTCCTTGATTATCTCACCTCTCTGAAGCTGTGAGGAAAGCTTTGAAGCCGAAAATGAATTTTTCGCATACACCATAATTCCGCCGACGCCCTTATCAAGGCGGTGTATGACGTGTATTTCTCCCTCTTCACCCTTGTCTTTCAGATATTCGCTCAGAATTTCCTCAAGGTTTTCTCCTCTGCTTTCGCCGCGCTGTGAAAGTATGCCCGCTTTTTTCACGGTAACAATTATATCCTTATCCTCAAAAAGTATCTCCATAGTACTCTCCGTAAGTTTTTTTACATCATACAATAATTTTTCGCATATTTCAACCGTAATTATGCACTATCCGGCATAGCCGGACACATTGGCGCATACCTATTAACTGAAAGAAATTAAACAGTCTTGAACGGAGGAAACAAAATGACAAGCACAAGCATATATCAGGATATTGCTATGAGAACAAACGGAGATATTTACATCGGCGTTGTCGGTCCGGTAAGAACGGGAAAATCCACATTTATCAAACGCTTTATGGATACCCTCGTTCTTCCGAATATGGAGGACGAGAGCACCCGCCGAAGAGCCACCGACGAGCTTCCGCAGTCGGCGGCGGGCAGAACAATTATGACGACAGAGCCGAAATTCATACCCGAAAACGCTGTTGAAATGAGCCTTGACTCCTCTTCAAAATTCAGAGTGAGACTCATTGACTGCGTGGGCTACATTGTGCCGAGCTCATTGGGATATATCGAAAACGACCAGCCGAGAATGGTCAAAACTCCCTGGTTTGAAAGCGAAATACCGTTTAATATGGCGGCTGAAATCGGCACTCAGAAGGTTATTAACGAGCACTCCACAATAGGTCTTGTCATCACCACCGACGGCTCAATCTCGGATATTCCGAGAGAGGAATACAAGGAAGCGGAGGAACGGGTAATAAGCGAGCTGAAAGAGCTCGATAAGCCTTTCATCGTTCTTCTCAACTGCACCGAGCCGAATTCGCCCGAAAGCAAAAAGCTCGCTTCTGACCTTGAAAACGAATACGGTGTATGCGTTAAGGCGGTCAACTGCACCGAAATATCCGCCGATGAATTTTCACAGATTCTTTCCTCAATACTCTTTGAATTTCCGACAAGTCAGATAAAAATCGACGTGCCGTTCTGGCTCTCGTCGCTCAGCAAGGAGCACAGAATAAGAAGCACGGTATATAAGTGCGTTGCCTGCGCCGCCGCAAAAAGCGAAAAAGTAAAGGATATATACTCTCACGTTGGCGAATACGGGGAAAATGAATATATCAGCGACACGAAAATAAAGGATATTGACCTGTCAACGGGTAGCGTGACGATAAGCCTTGCGCCGAAAAGCGAGCTTTTCTATGAGGTTCTGTCGGAGGAAACAGGTATTGAAATAAGAAATGAGAGAGAGCTGTCAAAGGAAATTAAAGAGCTGTCGAAAATGAAAGAGAAATTCAAAAGATTTGAAGAGGCTCTCTCTCAGGTTGAGCAGACGGGCTACGGAATCGTAATGCCGACAATGCAGGAGCTTTCGCTCGACGAACCGGAAATGATGAAGCAGGGCGGAAAATACGGCGTGAGACTGAAAGCCTCTGCGCCGTCGATACACATGATGAAAGCAAATATCACGACAGAGGTCGCCCCGATAGTCGGAAGCGAATCGCAGTCGGAGGAGCTTGTGACTTATCTGCTCAAGGAATTTGATGACGAGCCGTCTAAAATCTGGGAGTCAAATATTTTCGGAAAAAGCCTTCACTCTCTCGTGAACGAGGGACTCCACAACAAGCTTTACAAAATGCCTGCCGAGGCAAGAATGAAGCTTCAGGAAACGCTTGAGAGAATAATAAACGAGAGCTGTTCCGGTCTTATATGTATCATTCTGTGAATCAAAAGAAAACGTCGAACGGTTTATCTGACCGTCCGGCGTTTCTTATAATTCGTATTCATAAAGATAAAAGGTTGCAAGTCCTGTGCATTCATAAAAAAGTCTCACACTGCCGACACATTTGAAGCCGACACTTTTATAGAGCCTTTCGGCGGGCAGATTGCCCTCAAGCACGTCAAGCCTTATCGCTTTCTGTGCATTCTCCTGAGCAAGTTTAATTGCATAGCGCACCATTCGGGCTCCGACTCCCTTTCCCGAAAACTCGGGAAGAACGCAGAGAATGTGTATAACGGTGACTTCATTTTCCGACGCTTCAACATTCCATTTTGCCCCGTCATAGCCGTCGGCGCATTTGTTATTGACAACCATTGCGCCGATTATTTTTTCGCCGCACAAAGTGATATACATCTGTCCGCTTTTAACGGCATTTTCAAGATATTCGTCAGCAGGATAAACTTCCTTTTCCCATTTCGGATAATACTGTGTGGGTTTTATTTTGTCAATCAGAGAAGCATAAAAATCCGTCACGGCTTCACATTCGTTTATTCCGGCTTTTCTTATAAGTATATCCATAACTTCACTCTGTCCGTTAATAGAAGCTTTCACGGTATTTTTTCTTAACGGCTCTGTAAATGAGAAATCCCGCTATGAGAACACCCGTGACAGCGTAGCATATATAGATTCCCTTGCCCTGCTCTCCGCTCGCCTTGACCTCAAGCCAGAGATTATTCATCAGCGCGCGTGTGTCGTCGTCCATATCGAAGAAGTATTCGCAGTTGGCCATATTTTCCTCTTTCGGGTAAAGATACGGGTCGTTTGCAAGCTCTTCGTACTCTTCCATTTCCCTGACCCTGACATTCGGCGTTGCATAGCCTGTGGCGTATGCGTTGGCAAGTCCGACGGTCGGGTCTAAAAGATAATTGAGATACATGTGAGCGGCTCTGACGTGCTCGGCGCAGGTCGGAATACAGGCGGCATCGACGAAGATGTTGAAACCCTCCTTGGGATAACAGAAATCAAGGTCGGGGTTTTCGTCACGCATACAGAGAAAATCTCCTGCGTAATACGGTGCGAGAGCCGCCTCGCCGCCCTCCATTTTGTTATAGACCTCGTCCTGAACATAGCCCTGAAGAAGAGGCTTCTGAGCGATAAGCTCAGCCGCACTTGCACGCCATTCCTCGCTGTCGGTCGTGTTGAGTGACTGACCGAGAAACTTCTGCGCAACGGCAAATGTGTCTCTCGGGTTATCGAACATGAGAATTTTTCCGGCATATTTGGGATTCCACAGAATCGACCAGCTATCAGGCTTTTCGTCAACCATAGTTGTATTATAGATAAGACCGACGGTGCTCACGCAGTACGGTATTGAATACTCATCGTTTTCGTCATAGTACATACCCTTGTACTGCCCGTCGATATATTTATAATTAGGCACAGCGTCAAAATCTATTTTCTGAACAAGTCCCTCGGCAATGAAACGCTGTATCATATAGTCCGACGGGATTATTATATCATAGCTTGAGCCGCCGCTCTTAAGCTTTGCATACAAATCCTCATTTGAAGCATAATTTGAATAATTGACCTGTATGCCCGTCAGCTTTTCAAACTCGGAATTTATATCGAACATATAGCATTCCTCGTCCTCTTCCTCAGAGATGTATTCGCCCCAGTTATAGACGTTTATCACGGTGCCCTTAAGCTCGGGCACATTATAATAATCGGGATTTTCAAAGTCATAGGCAAATGCGCTCAGTGAAAGAATAAAAAGCATTAAAGCCGTAACAAAGAAGAAGATTGCTCTTTTCAATATCAACACCCCTTTAATCAGTCTATCTTATCTGACGCAAGCTCTTTTTTGTCATTTCTCGCCTGTGCGACATTGACAAGAACAAGCATTATAAACACTGCGGCAAACACGATTGCCGAAAGCGCATACATATCGGGCTTAACACGCTTTTTCGTCATTGAGAATATTCTTATGGGCAAAGTTTCAAAGGTGGGACCCTGCGTGAAATAGCTTATAACGAAATCGTCAAGCGAAAGCGTAAACGCCATTATAAAGCCGGACAGCACACCCGGAATTATATCGGGCAGTACAACACGTAAAAACGCTTTGACAGGTCCGCAGCCCAAATCCATTGCCGCCTCGGGAAGATGCGGGTCGGACTGCCTGAGCTTCGGCATAACCGAAAGAATAACATAAGGCAGTTCAAATGTTATATGGGCAATAAGCATTGTTTTGAAGCTCAGCACGTTGAGAGCACCGAAAATTCTGCCCACAAAGACAAAGAGAAGCATCATCGAAACACCCGTCACTATCTCGGGATTCATCATCGGCACATTTGTCACCGTCATAACCGAGGATTTGACATAACGGTTCTTTATTGCGCTTATTCCCACAGCGGCGGCAGAGCCGATAAGAGTAGAAATAACCGATGATGTAACCGCAAGTATAAGAGTGTTGTAAAGAGCCCTCAGTGACTCGCTGTCGCTCATGAGCGATTTGTACCATCTGAGCGAAAAACCCGTGAATACACCCGTGCTTGCGCTTGAATTGAACGAGTAGAGAACAAGAACAAATATCGGCGCATACAGGAAAAGGAAAAGGAAAAATATGTAAATTTTTGAGGCAACCGGCATTTTATTTTTCATGCTATTATACCTCCTGCCGTTTCGTCTTCATCGGTAAAACGATTCATAACCGCCATGCAGAGTATTATTATCACCATGAGCACAAGCGAAAGCGTTGCGCCGAGATTGTAGTTATAGGACGACTGAAACTGCATTTCGATAACGTCACCTATCATCGCAAACGTGCCGCCGCCGAGCTTTTTGGAGATGTAAAACGTCGAGACCGACGGTACAAAGACCATCGTAAAGCCCGAAGCGATACCCGGCAGTGAAAGCGGAACAACAACCTTTGTCATCACGCTTAGCTTATTTGCCCCCAAATCCTGCGCCGCCTCGATTACGGAATTGTCCATTTTCGCCATAACGGTATAAAGCGGAAGAATCATATAAGGCAGATAATCATACACCATACCGAGTATTACCGCACCCGGCGTATTTATCATGTGCAGAGGACTCAGCCCGATTTTCTCAAGCAGGCTGTTGATTATGCCAGTATCTTCAAGAATAGTCATCCACGAGTAGGTTCGCATAAGAAAGTTCATCCACATAGGAAGCATTATGAGAACAAGGCTCATTCGCTGAAACGACGCTCCCGACCTTGCCATAATATATGCAAGAGGATATGCCGTCACAAGACATATAACGGTGGCGAGAAAGCCGTACCAGATTGAGCGCAGAAAAATATATCTGTAACTGCTCAGTGTCTTGATATACTCAAGAGAAAACGCTCCGCTTGAATCGGTGAAGGCATAATAAACGACCATCACCAGCGGCACGATAACGAACAGAGCAGCCCACAGATAATAAGGCGCAGATACTATTTTTTTGATAAAGGCAACTTTTTTCATCGTCGTCCCCCTTTTCAGAACCGATTTTTTATCCGTATCAATAAAGAAATAATAGTGCTAAAGTCGGCGTTTGTCAACATTTTTTTACAAAAAATCGCTGAAAAACTGACACGGTTTAATTATGAATTCAGCTTTACTCATTTTTGCTCATGTTTTCTCGTTTTTTCTCGTGAATACTCATAAAAACTCAAAAGGAAAAATTTTGAAAAAGCGGGTAAAAAAAGGGCGTATCCGCACGCTTGCAGATATGCCCGTCTGTTTTTTTGTCTGTTTTGTACCCAAAAGCTTATTTTTCGAGGAACTTTTCTCTGAGAAGTGTGAGCTTTTCCTGAGAAAGTCCCATGACATCACAAAGATAAACGTCAACAGAGCCGTAATTCTCCTCTATCGCCGAAAAAGCGGCACAGATATATTCACGTTTGACAGAGAGAAGCCACCTGAGATATTCTCTGACTCTTTTATCTCTGACTGCTACACTTATCAGAATATTGAGCTTTCTGTTCGTGTAGCGGTAATAATAATCCGTCATGAGATAGTCTTTGATTATTCCCTCCCGCTCAACACCCAGAGCCGACAGAAGAAGTGCCGTGCCCACACCGACACGGTCCTTGCCCGCCGTGCAGTGCCACAAAAACGCTCCCTCCTCTTCAAGCAGAATACGGAAAAACTCCCTATAGTGCTCCTTTGCGCTGTCGTCAAGAACGAGATTGCGGTACATATTCCGCATATATTCGAGAGGCGTTATATCAATATCCGTGAAAAGCTTAGGCATATCACGGTAGTCAACCTTTTCCCTTGTAATGCCGAGTGTCTGCGCCCGCAGAACCGGATTATGGATATATTTCACTGAGGGAATATCCGGGTCGGGCTTTTGCTCACACTCAATATCCGTGCGAAAGTCAATAACCGTTTTAAGAGAATATTTATCCGTAAGCACCTTTATATCGTCATCTGACGCATCAAAGAGAGCCTCGCTCCTGATGAGGCACTTTTCTTTTATTCTGTATCCGTCCCTTGTCACGAAGTCGCCGAGGTCACGGCAGTTTTTTAACTTTTTCAGTTTTATATGAGGCATAGCTTTCTCCGTCTTGTTTTTTGTCTATTATATCATAACCCCGTATAAAAATGCAATGCCTGACCTGATTAAAACGAGCTTATGAGAAGCATTGTTTTGTCCGAAAGCTCATCGGCGGATATTTCGTTATCGTCCTTTATTCTTTCGCACGTTGTGTTGTATTTTTTGGCAATATCCCATATTTTTTCGCCGGGTGAGGAAAAATAAACCGTCAGCGGACACTCGCAGGGCTTTTTCTCCATATCATCCTTTTCTTCAAGTCTGACGCATACGCGTCTTTCTTTTTCTTCAAATATCGGCATTGTCACCAGAACGCTCATTCTTATTTCCGCCTTGTCGGGATTCGTGACACTGCCGCTGATTTCTGTCACGGCAAAGCGAGGCTGAGCAATCACCGTTTCGTTTGTTTCTTCGCTTTTACACTCAAACGTGAAATCAACCGTTTTTTCCGTGTAGCCGTATTCGCCCTCGGAGTTTTTGAAGAGTATTCCTATCGGTGCTTCTCCCCTGCCCTCGGTTTTTCCGTCGCTGTTTTCAGCCGAGCCGTCGCATTTGAGGGCAAAAACATCTGTTATTGCGCTGACCGAAAGTCCCGAAAGGTCAAATTCACATCTGACCTGTTTTGTCTCTCTGTAAGTGAAAATGTGCTTTCTGAAAAAGAGATTTTTATATTCCGCTTCGGTCTCATACTGTGTTGAATAGCCGTCGCTGACGGTGCAGATATCACAGTTTTCGTATGCGGTAACGGAAACGCCGGCTTTGACGGCAATATCTAAAAGTCTGTTTTTGCCCTCCGAGTCGGCTTTCGGTGAAACGCAGACAGAAAGTATTTCGGTGTCAATATCGCAAAGCGAGCTTTCGTCAATGCCCTCAAGGTCAATTATCTGACTTATTGGCATAGTGTGCCGGTATTTTTCCGTTTCGTTTTCGGAGCTGTCGGTGCAGTAAAGAATATCCGTCACCATATCGCCTTTTATGAGCATTTTGTTCTCTATTGTTTTCACCGTGTCAATAACCGCCGCCGTATGCGTTTTTACTATCGCACCTACGGGGGCAAGACCGTCGGGCAGTGCCGCCGTTTCGCTCATTTCAAACATTTTATTGCAGAGAGCCTGCGGCACAGTGCAGGAAAGAAGCTCGCTTTTTGTCTGTATTGCGCCCTCGTCACACGCAGTGAAAATATTTTCCTCCCCGATTCTTTTCACCGTGAAGCGCAGGCATATACTTGCCGAAACGCTTATTCTTCTCTGACTCAGTGCACGGCAGTTGACATATTCCGTTTTTGCATACGTTCGCACGCAAAAATCGCTCTGTGCTCCGGAAATCTCGATATGCTTTGAAAACGGCACACTCTGCTCATAACATTCAAGCTTGCCGTTTTCACCGATATAGAGCACCCTTATCACCGCTTCGGCATCTGCGCTCACTCTGTCACCCGAAATCCCCGAAGCAAAAATATTCGGCAAAACAAAGCACTTGAGTATCTTCTTAATATCGGAACGGTACTCGGGCAGATTAATCTGAACATCTATATTCTGCTCGGCGGTGCGCTCGGCGACAACACTCAGCACGTTCATCTTTTTTCTTTCGTTTGAAGCTTCCATATTGAACACTCCTTCTGCTTTTTGTTAAATGTTATGAGAAAGCGGGGCTTTTTATGCCGCAGTGTTAATATTTCTTAATATTCAATTTTTATTTCCCATTGACACGAAACAGTTAAAAAGTTATAATCGCAGAAAAGGGTTTTTGGGAGGAAATATTATGAAGAAAATCATTGTTGCCGGTGGCGGTCACGGCGGAATAGCCGTCGCTTCGATTCTCGCCTCAAGAGGATACGACGTAACGGTTTATGAGAAAAATGCCGAGGGTGAGCTCGGTCACGACTGGACAGATATTTTCGCTCCGAAGGCATTTTCCGAAATCTTTATGCCGATGCCGCCGGAAGAAAAATACGAATACAAAAAGAATATGACGTTCTATGCCCCGGGCTTCCACACTCCTCTGAGGCAGTACATTCCCGAGGACAAGCGTGAAATAAAGATGGAGCGCAGGGATATATACGCCCACATTATAGAAAACGCAGTCAAAAACGGTGCAAAGTTTGTTTATGACTGTGAGGTTATTGCTCCCCTCACAGCCGGAAACCGCATTATCGGCATTAAAACATCGAAGGGTGACTTCTTCGCCGACCTTGTCATTGACGCTTGCGGCATTGATTCGCCTGTCAAAAACGGACTGCCGAAAATGTGTAAAGTAAACCCCGACACAGGCAAAAACAACTGTCTCTATGTTTACCGTGCATTTCTCGACAAGGCATCTGACGAAATGCCCGAGGACACTCACAAAATCTATCTTTTTGCCGAGGGTAAGCTCGGCATAAGCTGGGTTGCGGTTGAGGAAAATCACTCCGATATTCTTATAGGAAGATTTGAAGAGTTCGACAGCGACGAAATCGTGAGAACTCAGGATTATTTCAGAGAAACAAATCCCGCTCTCGGAACAGAGGTACTTCGTGGCGGAAAGTTTGTGAAAATTCCCGTGCGTCAACCACTTTCAAGGCTTGTTTGCGACGGCTATGCCGCCATCGGTGATTCGGCATATATGACTGTACCGATTATCGGCTCAGGCATTGCCAACTGCTTCAAGGCGGCAAGACTTCTCTGCGACGTAATCTCAGCCGACGTTGACGGTGAATACTCTTCACGCACTCTCTGGGATTACCAGGTCGCATACTATCAGAAGCTCGGCAACGGCTTTGCCGTACTCGCCTGCATAAAAGAAGCCCTCACCGTTCTCACTCCCGATGAAATCGACTATCTCTTCGATAACGGTATCATCACCGCTCAGGATATGTCGATTGACTCCGACTGCACCACCATCGGTGATATTCTCGGCGGCGGAAGCTTTGAAGACCTCAAAACAAAGGTCACCGGCGTTGTGAAGGACACCGTGCTTCTTAAAAAGCTGCTCAAGGTAATAAAAAAAGCGGCGGCAGCAATAGCCGTCACCTCGGTTATGCCGAAAACCTACTCGCCCGCACTTTGCGACAAGTGGGTTGACGCATACGAAAAGACAATTAATATGTCTATAAAATAAGGGATATATAGCTAAAGGGGCTGTCGCATTTAGCGCAGAACGAAAAACAATAACACAGAAAATGGGATTTTAAAGTATATCCGAGTAAGTGATAACTTTAAAATCCCTTGTTTTTGTATAAACTTGTAAAACTACTTGTTTTTCTAATCGTTTTTTTGCCCACTCGGA
>JAZUDT010000062.1:0-227125 GCA_045639785.1 Acutalibacteraceae bacterium
AGAAGATAATTTCAATGATGAAAAAGGAGAGTGACGTTTTTCCTGTTATAAGGTATTCAGATACGAAAAATCTGACAAAAGCAGACAGAGAATTATTTGATTTCACTTCAAAATGCGATGATTTATTCGGCTTGACTTTGCCGCAGGTACGAAGAGCGGGATATGATATGACTCATAAATTTGTCAAGGAGCCGGAGGCATAGCCTCCGGCTCATCTCAAATATTGTTCCTTATACCGAGCCTGTCAATCTCCCTATGAAGCTCCTGCGCTTTCTTTCTGTCCATTCCGACAAGCGGCAGTCTGTATGAGCCGACATCAAAGTGAAGATAATTCATCGCTTCCTTGACGGGTATCGGGTTTACGTCGGAAAACAGAAGAGAAATGAGCTTCAGATACTTCATCTGTGCACGGTGGCATTCTTTTGTTTTTCCGTTAATTCCGTTAATTACCATATCGTGCGTTTCTTTGGGACAGATATTTGCAAGCACCGATATTACACCCTTTGCACCCATTGCCGCTGAGGAGGCTATCTGGTCATCGTTTCCGACATACACGTCAAGCTTATCCGCACAAAGCCTTATCGTGTTCATCATCTGAGTAAGATTTCCGCCCGCTTCCTTGACTGCCGTAATATTCGGGTGCTTTGACATTTCAAGATATGTTTCCGGTTCAATATTCACACCAGTTCTTGACGGAACATTATAGATAATTACCGGCTTTTCCGCTTCATCAGCGAGTGCCAGGTAATGCTCAATAAGCCCTCTTTGTGACGTCTTGTTGTAATACGGCGTCACAGCAAGATGAGCGTCAACGCCTGCTTTTTCCGCTTCCCTTATGAGTTTTTTTGAGTACTCTGTCGAGTTGCTTCCCGTGCCCGCTATGACGGGCACTCTTCCGTCGGCAAATTCAACCGCTTTTGCAAAGCATTCCGCTTTTTCGTTAAATTCGATTGTCGAACCCTCACCCGTTGTGCCGCATATTATTATTGCATCTGTTTCGTTTTTAATCTGATAGTCAATCAGTTCCTTTAATTTGCCGTAGTTGATTTTACCCGTCCTGTCAAACGGAGTGACAAGTGCCACTCCCGAGCCGATAAAAACTGACAAATGTATCATCTCCAAAAACCGGTCGCAGAAAAATACATGAATGAAAGGATAAGCACTGTCAAAAATTTCAGTAAAAGTAAAAGACGGCGAAACAATGATTCCTTTGCTTTAACCGTCTTTTATTATTATGTTTATCGGTATTACTTGTTTGTGATGTAGCCCTCAGCGCAGAGAAGCTCAGCCAGAAGCACCGCGCCGCCTGCCGCACCTCTGAGAGTGTTGTGCGAAAGTGCAACAAACTTATAGTCGTACTGTGAATCCTCACGGAGCCTGCCTATCGAGACAGCCATACCGTTTTCAATCACACGGCAAACCTTAGTCTGGGGCATATTATCCTCTTCAAAATAATGAAGAAACTGCTTCGGCGCAGAGGGGAGTGAAAGCTCCTGTGCTCTGCCTGAAAAGCTGTTCCATATTTTTTTGATTTCCTCAATCGAGGGCTTATTTTCAAATCTGACAAAGGTTGCGCTCATGTGACCGTCGGTGACGGGTACACGTATGCACTGTGCGGTGATATTCGGCTTTTCCGCCGTGATAATTTCGTTTTCTCCGAGAGTGCCCCATATTTTGAGCGGTTCTTTTTCGCTCTTTTCTTCTTCGCCGCCGATGAACGGAATTACGTTATCAACCATTTCCGGCCATCTTTCAAAAGTCTTTCCTGCTCCTGATATTGCCTGATAGGTGCAAACGAGAACATCTTTGATTCCGAATTTTGTCAGCGGATAGAGAGCCGGAACATAGTTCTGAATGGAACAGTTCGATTTAACTGCGATGAAGCCTCTTTTCGTTCCGAGTCTTTTTCTCTGTGCGTCAATAATTTTAATGTGGTCCGAATTAAGCTCGGGTACCACCATAGGAACGTCGGGCGTCCAGCGGTTTGCGCTGTTATTTGAGACAACCGGACACTCCTTGAGCGCATACGCCTCTTCAAGAGCCTTTATCTCATCTTTTTTCATATTGACGGCGCAGAAGATGAAATCAACCTTTGCACAGATTTCGTCAATATCCGCCATAGCGTCAAGAACGGTCAGCCCTTTGACCTTTTCGGGTATCGGCGTTGCCATAACCCATCTGTTTCCGACCGCCTCAGCGTATGTTTTGCCCGAAGAATTTTTCGAGGCGGCAACCGCCGTCACTTCAAACCAGGGGTGATTTTCGAGAATTGTCATAAATCTCTGACCTACCATACCGGTAGCACCGACTACGCCCACGTTAAATTTTTTCATTGAGACCAACCTTTCATTCTGCAACCGCTAAGACATAATATTCATCTCTCACGTTATGGGTTACATTTTAATTCCCGAAGTTGTCAAAAAGACTTGCTAACTCGGGATATTTGAATTATAATACAGTAAGTTTTGTTTTAAGTCAATCGAAAATGACACAAATTTGCATATTTCGCTTGTTTTTCGGAGGATAAAATGAAAAAATCGGATTTTTATTATGATTTGCCGCAGGAGCTTATCGCTCAGCACCCGTCTGAAAAAAGAGATGAATCGAGAATGATGGTGCTCGGCAGAAAAGACGGAAAAATCAGTCACAGACACTTTTTTGACATTGTCGGCGAGCTGAAAAGCGGCGACTGCCTCATACTTAACAATACAAAGGTTATGCCGGCAAGAATTTTCGGCGTGAAAGAGGGTACGGGCGCACACGTTGAATTTCTCCTTCTCACAAATAAGGGCGATGACGTGTGGGAGGTCATAGCAGGTCCCGGCAAAAGAGCAAAAGCAGGCGCACGCTTTTTGTTCGGTGACGGAAAGCTTACGGCTGATGTTCTCGAAGTCCTTGATAACGGAAACCGCATTGTAAAATTTGCATATCAGGGCAATTTTTTCAATGTTCTTGACGATATAGGTCAGATGCCTCTGCCTCATTACATCACTGAGGAATTGAGCGACAGAGAGCGTTATCAGACAGTTTATGCAAAGGAGCTCGGCTCGGCGGCGGCACCGACGGCGGGACTTCACTTCACAAAAGAACTGCTTGACGAAATTGAGAAAAAGGGCGTCAGCATCGGCTATGTTACGCTTCACGTCGGTCTCGGCACTTTCAGACCGGTCAAAGCGGAAAATATCGAAGAGCACCACATGCACTCCGAGCATTATTTTCTCCCCGCCGAAACGGCTGAGCTGATAAACAGAACAAAGAAAAACGGCGGCAGAGTGATAGCCGTAGGCACCACCTGCTGCAGAACGCTTGAGTCGGTCGCCGAGTTTTTCGGCGAGATAAAAGAGAGTGAGGGCTGGACGGATATTTTCATTTATCCGGGTTTTGAATTTAAATGCATTGACGCACTTATTACAAATTTCCATCTGCCTGAAAGCACTCTGATAATGCTTGTTTCCGCATTCTGCGGCTATGAAAACACAATGAATGCATACAAAACAGCAGTCAGCGAGCGTTACAGATTTTTTTCGTTTGGCGATTGTATGTTTGTACGTTAAAAAATCAATATAATATATGTATAGTGCGTTGACATAAGCACATAATATAACTATAATATTGTTGAAGGAGTTGATTTATATGGCAAAGGTATCTACAAATGTTACTATTGATGAGGTTACTAAGAAAAAGGCACAGGTTTTGCTTGCGGATTTTGGAATGGATTTATCCACAGCTGTAAATATCTTTTTAAAACAAATGGTTTATGAGGGTTCGTTTCCGTTTGCAATAACAAGAGAAGTACCGAATTCTGTGACACTCAATGCAATGCGGGAAAACGAAGAAATGAAAAAACATCCTGAAGCATACAAGGGCTATAGTGACGTCGATAAAATGATGGGGGATATTTTAGGTGAGATATGAAGTAAAGCCCTCAAATCAATTTAAGAAAGATTTAAAACTTGCCGCAAAGCGGGGATATAAAATCGAATTGCTTACTGCATATTTGTATGCTGAAATTTAATTCTGACTTTACGGAGGAATGCATGTTTAAAGTTATAAAGAAAGAATCGTGTGCAAGGCGGGGCGAATTCACCACCGTTCACGGAACGGTGCAAACTCCCGCATTTATGAATGTTGCAACCTGCGGAGCGATAAAGGGCGGACTTTCCGCCTTTGACCTGAATGAAATAAACACACAGGTCATGCTCTGCAATACATATCATCTGCATCTGAGACCGGGCGATGAAAATGTGAAAAAGCTCGGCGGACTTCATAATTTCACAAAATGGGAAAAGCCGATACCTACCGACAGCGGCGGCTTTCAGGTGTTTTCACTTTCGGGACTTCGTAAAATCACCGAGGAGGGCGTTCACTTTTCTTCCCACATTGACGGTCATAAGATTTTTATGGGTCCCGAAGAAAGTATGCAAATTCAGTCAAATCTCGGCTCGACAATAGCTATGGCGTTTGACGAATGTGTTGAGAATCCGGCAAAATACGAATATGCAAAGGCTTCATGCGAAAGAACGACACGCTGGCTTTACCGCTGTAAAGACGAGATGGAAAAGCTCAATTCACGCTGTGATACTCTCAACAGAAATCAGCTTCTTTTCGGCATAAATCAGGGGTGCACTTTCGATGACCTGAGGATTAAGCACATTAAAGAAATAGCGAAGCTTGACCTTGACGGCTATGCGATAGGCGGGCTTGCGGTCGGCGAGCCGAAGGAAGATATGTACCGCATAATTTCTGCGGTTGAGCCTTATATGCCTGCTGACAAGCCCCGTTATCTCATGGGTGTCGGCACCCCGGGCAACATCATTGAAGCGGTGTCGAGGGGAGTTGACCTTTTTGACTGCGTAATGCCGTCGAGAAATGCCCGACACGGTCATCTTTTCACGTGGCACGGGATAATCAACCTCAATAACGCGGCGTATGCGCTCGACGAAACGCCGATTGATTCTGACTGTGACTGTCCGTGCTGTAAGCATTTTTCAAAGGCATACGTCAAACACCTTATGAAGAGCGGAGAGGTGCTCGGTATGCGTCTTGCGGTTATCCATAATCTGTACTTCTATAATACACTTATGGAGCGGATACGCAAAGCGATTGACGAGGGCAATTTTTCCGAATTTAAAAATAAATATGTCGATTTACTTGACACGAGAATATAAAATTGTGTATAATGCACGGGATATGTTAAACGGAGGTTAAAATATTATGTTTTCAACTACTCTTACAGCGGCCGCCACACAGCAGGGCGGTTCAAGCTCAACAATGATAATTATGCTTGTTGCTATGTTCGCACTTATGTATTTTCTTATGATAAGACCTCAGAAGAAAAAACAGAAAGAAGAACAGCAGATGCGTGACAACATTCAGGTCGGTGATGAGATTATCACAATCGGCGGAATATGCGGAACTGTTGTTTCAATCAAGGAGGATTCCTACGTTATCGCAACCGGTGCCGACAAGTGCAAAATCAAGATTTTAAAGGGTGCTGTCCAGACTAACCTCACCGCCAATGAAAAGCTTGAGGCTGAAAGAGCGGCGGCTAAGGAAGCGGCTGAAAAAGCCAAGGCAGAGAAGAAAGCAAAGAAAGCAAAAAAGTCGGAAGATGACGAATAAGCTTGAAAGCAGGTGGGCAAACGCTTACCTGCTCTGTTTTTTTACAAATTTTCGTTTCAACGGATTGATTTCGGATAATTTTCCTCTTGATAATTTATACGGTATGTGCTAAAATGTAGTGGTTATAATAGATATTTATATCAATATATAGTTTTTTCGGTCAATGAGGTAGGAAAATGAAAAAGGAAAAAAGTATGCATAGAACCTCTGTCGGAGGGCAGGCTCTTATCGAGGGTATCATGATGAGAGGACCGAAAGGGGCGGCGGTTGCCGTCAGAGTGCCCGACGGCTCAATAGACGTTGACTTTAAAGAAGTCACAAGCATAGCAAAAAAGTATAAAATTCTCGGCCTGCCCGTCATTCGGGGAGTCGTTTCTTTCATCGAGAGTCTCGTTTTCGGCTATAAGTGCCTTATGTATTCGGCTGAAAAATCCGGCATGGAGGATTTGGACAGCGACGAAGAGAATATGTCAAAGCTTGACAAGTGGCTGACGGAGCATTGGAGCGAAAAAGCAATGGGCGTTCTTTCGGGTGTAGCTTCTGTGCTCGGTGTTCTCATTGCGTTCGGTCTGTTTATCTGGCTTCCTACGTTTCTTGTTAATTTAATCAACAACAACACCACCTCCGCTGATTTGACAAATTACCGTGCGCTTCTTGAGGGTGTAATGCGTATCATAATATTCATCGGCTATATGGCGGCGGTGTCGCTCATGAAAGATATAAGGCGTGTCTTTATGTATCACGGTGCGGAGCACAAGACTATTTTCTGCTATGAACACGGTCTTGAGCTGAGTGTCGATAACGTGAAAACACAGTCGAGGTTTCACCCCCGCTGTGGTACAAGCTTTATGTTCGTGATGATAATTCTGAGCGTTCTTGTCTCGTCGGTGATATCAATTCTCTTCCCCGGGCTGAGGGATGTCACCGCAATATGGATGCTTGTTAAGCTTCTTATTCTCCCGTTTGTTATGGGACTCGGATATGAGTTTATCAAATATGCCGGCAGGCACGACAATCTGCCCGTTAAAATTCTTTCCGCTCCCGGACTTCTTATGCAGAGACTTACGACCAAAGAGCCTGACAGCGAAATGATAGAAGTCGCAATAGCGGCGTTTACGGCTGTTATTACCGATAATCCCGAAGATGACGCAATAAAATGAAAATCATTGACGTTTACAGACATGCGCTTACACGGCTGAAAAATGCCGATATACCCGACGCCGCATACGAAGCAAAACTGCTTTTTAAGTTTGTCTTTTCACTGAGCTTCAGCGACATTGTGATTAATCCCGATATTGAGCTTGATGCGGAAAAAATAAAAGTGCTTGACCGACTGACGGAGGAGAGAATAAGCGGCAGACCGCTCCAGTATATTCTCGGAAAATGGGAATTTATGGGCTATGAATTTGAGGTCGGCGAGGGTGTACTCATTCCGAGAAGCGAGACGGAAATTCTCGTCGAATACACCGTGAAAAAGCTCAGAAATGTTCAAAGTCCCGTTATTTACGACCTTTGCTCCGGTAGCGGCTGTATCGGTATTTCGGTTAAAAAAATGCTCCCGTCGGCAAGAGTTTTTATGGTCGAAATCAGCGATGACGCACTTTGCTATCTCAATAAAAACCGTGAAAATGCAAATCTTATGCGTGACACCTGCGTTATAAAGGGCGACATTTTTGACGGCTACACTGCGTTTTCCTCTCTACCTGCTCCCGACGTTATTCTGTCAAATCCCCCTTATATTAAAAGTGGAGAAATACCGGAGCTTCAGAAAGAGGTCGGCTTTGAGCCGAAAATCGCTCTTGACGGCGGAGAGGACGGACTTGATTTTTACCGTGCGCTTTCAGACAAGTGGCTCCCGTTCATTAATCAAAACGGATTTATCGCTGTTGAATGCGGCGAGGAGCAGGCAGACGAAATTTCGGCGATGTTCTTAAATCACTGCTCCGAAACAGACGTGCTTAACGATTTTTCAGATATACGCCGTGTCGTAATCGGCAGAAAATATTAAAGAGGAGAAATAGAATGCTTACTGATGTTATAAGAAACGGCTTTACCACAGACACGATAATTCAGCTTCTTGCGCTCGTGTTCGTCGTTTTCTGTGTTACCCCGATTCATGAGTTTTCACACGCACTTGCCGCAAATGCTCTGGGCGACCAGACACCGAGGCTCAGCGGCAGACTTACCGTCAATCCGATGGCTCATATTGATTTTATGGGTGCGATTTTGCTTTTTGTTGTCGGTATCGGCTGGGGCAAGCCCGTTATGGTCAATATGAGAAATTTCAAAATGAAAAACAAAAAGGCTGGCATGGCACTTGTTGCTTTTGCAGGTCCTCTGTCGAATATAATTATGGCTTTTTTCTCGCTTCTTCTCATGTTCATCGTGATAAGAGTCTCCGGCACGGGAGTTTTAAGCGGGGGAGAGATTTATGTGAATAATGACGCAGAGGGCAGTCTCGCTTATAACCTCATAAGATTTTTAATGTTTGCCGCTTCAATTAACATTTCACTTGCCGTTTTTAATCTTCTGCCGGTGCCTCCGCTCGACGGTTCAAGACTGATTTCGCTTATTCTCCCCGACAAGTATTATTTCAAGGTTATGCAGTATGAGAGATATATCGCTATCGGCGTTATGGTGCTTGCATTTATCGGTGTTCTCGGCGTTCCGATTTCTTTTCTCAGCGGAATACTCTTCAAAGCTCTGACATATCTTGCTTCTTTCCCTCTGAAGCTTTAATAACCGGTGACTTATGGAAAAAATATCGTATAAGCTTGAGGTGTTCGAGGGTCCTATGGACCTGCTTTTGCACCTCATAACAAAACACAAACTGAATATTAACGACATTCCGATTTTTGAGCTTGTTGAGCAATACACTGACTATGTGAGAAGAATGGAAGAAGCCGATATGGAGGTCGCAAGCGAATTTCTTGAGATGGCTTCACGTCTTATCTATATCAAGACCGTTTCACTTCTTCCCGTCTATGAGGAAGCCGAACAGCTCAAAAAAGAGCTCACGGGTGAGCTTCTTGAATACCGTGACTGCAAGATAATGGCCGGCAAGCTTGCTCTTCAGGCTGACGGCTTTGACTATCTGTGCAAATCACCCGACGAAATAGAGATTGACCCGACATACACAAGAACGCATGAGGGCGAGGAGCTTTTCAAAGCGTATATCAGTGCCGTCGGCAAGGGCAAAAAGAAGCTTCCGCCGCCCATTGACACATTCAGAGCCATTGTCGCAAAGAAAATCGTTTCCGTTTCGTCAAAAATATCGGTGATTTTCTCAAAGCTCAGAAATAAAGTCAAGGTCAGCTTTGTTTCGTTTTATGAGGATGCACAGACACGCTCGGATATGGTGGCTGTGTTTCTCGCAATGCTTGAGCTTATCAAGAGCAAAAATATAATGGTTGACGGCGAGGGTGACGAAAAGATGACAGTTACTCTTCTGAAAGGTGAAGAAAAATGAATTTAAAAGAATTACAGGCTCAGCTTGAGGCAGTGCTCTTTGCTGTGGGCGAGCCGGTCGAAATTTCAAGACTTTCCGACTGTCTTGAAACCGATGACGATACGCTCTGCACGGTTGCTTCTCAGCTTTCTGCCGAACTTGATAAAAGAAAAAGCGGCCTTTGCCTGCTGAGACTTGATAACAAATTTCAGCTTTGCACAAGAAAGGAATATGCAGCATATGTCCGCCGTGCTCTTGAGGTGAGAAAAAACACACCGCTTTCAAATGCGGCGTTTGAGGTTCTCGCAATAGTGGCTTACAATCAGCCGGTCACAAAGTCGTTTGTCGAACAAATAAGAGGTGTTGACTCTTCCGGTGTTATTGCTTCTCTCTGTCAGAAAAATCTCATTGAGGAAAAGGGCAGACTTGACCTGCCGGGCAGACCGCTGATTTACGGCACAACGCCGGAATTTTTACGTTGCTTCTGCATTTCCTCGCTGAGCGAACTGCCCTCACTGCCCGGTGACGACGGTGCCGAAACTCAGGTAACAATGGAGGAAGTTGTCTCAGCGGAAAAAACGGAAGAAGAATTGGGCGAAAAGGTTGACGAAAACTGATTTTTAATGTAACATATTATAAAGCTTCGGAAAGGGGGAATATCCGTGACGGCACTTTATATCATTCTCGGAATAATAGCGTTTTTTGTATTGCTTTTATCCGTTCACTTTCACGTTAAAGTCGAATACACAGATTACATATATTTATCCGTCAGATGGCTGTTCATAAAGCTTGATATTCTTCCTCTCAAAGATAAGCCGAAAAAGAAAAAGGAAAAAAAGGAAAAGCCGGTAAAAGAAGATAAAAAAGAAGAGGAAAAGCCGAAGGAAGAAAAGAAAGATAAAAAAGGCGAAAATCCGATTATCACCACAATAAAGAACATGGGCTATGACGGGGTAATGGAAATTCTTTCAAATCTCGGAAAAGCTCTTTCCGGAATGTTTCGCCGCATTTTCAAGTCGTTTGCAATACAGAATTTTGATATTAATCTCACTGTCGGCAAGGGCGATGCCGCCGCAACCGCAGTTGAATACGGAAAAACCTGCAACAAGGTTTATCCCGTTTGCGGACTTATATGCTCGACAATGAAGGTTAAAACATACAGCGTCAATGTTTCGCCCGATTTTCTTGCAAATCACAATACGGGTGAGCTGAGCGCAGATTTTTACGTTGTTCCGAGAAAGCTGATAAATGCCTTTGTTATAGTCGGTGTTCAGCTTGTGTTCAAGGTTTTGTTAAAATTCTTATTAACAGGTAATAAGAAGAAAGATAAAGAAATAAGTAAACAGCCGCAAACAGCCGAAAAAACGGCATGAGAGGCTTTACAAGAAAGGAAGATTTCCATGAAAGAACAGTCAGCAGGCGCAATACTTGCCTCAACGATTGAAAAAATCCGTGACCTCGTTGATACGAGCACAATTATCGGCGAGCCAATAAAGACCGAGGACAAGGTAACGATTATTCCCGTGTCAAAGGTTACATACGGTTTTGCCTCGGGCGGTTCCGATTTTCCGTCAAAGAACAACACCGAGTTATTCGGCGGCGGCGGCGGAGCAGGTGTCACGATTACACCGGTTGCTTTTCTTGTCATAAGCGACGGAGAGGTTACACTCAAACACATTACCGCATACGACAATGCGGCTGAGAGAGTTGTCAATCTTGTGCCGGAGATGTTCGACAAGGTAACGGGACTTGTCAACAAGGTCAAGAAAGAAAACAAGAGCGACGACGAAAAAGCCGAGCTCGGCTGATACAACAGAATAATAACTCTGCAACCGTCTGCATATTCTTTTTATGGCAGGTGGTTGCATTGTTGCGTAAAAAAATAATTGTTTTTGTTTGCATTTTTTCTCTTTTAACGACTCTGTGTTCATATAATGCGTATGCGCTTTCGGCGTCTTCCGCCGTTGTGATGCTTGCAAACACAGAAGAAGTGCTCTTTCAGAAAAACGCAGAGAAGAAAATGTCAATGGCGAGCACGACGAAGATAATGACTGCGCTTATTGCCGTTGAAAGCGGAAGACTTGACGACACTGTGACTGTTACCGATGACATGATACGTGTCGAGGGTACTTCTATGGGGCTTCACAAGGGCGATAAGCTGACGCTTCACAATATTGTCAGAGGAATGATGCTCCTTTCCGGTAACGATGCGGCTAATGCGGTGGCGATTTTTCTCTCCGGAAGCCTTGAAAGATTTGCTTTCAGAATGAATGAAAAGGCAAAGTCGCTCGGAATGAAGAACACCCATTTTGTTACCCCGTCCGGTCTTGATGATAAGGAGCATTATACTACCGCATACGATATGGCACTGCTCTCGTCCTACGCAATAAAAAACAGTGTTTTCCGTGACTGCGTATGCGATTACAGCGGAAAAGTCGAGTATATTTATCCCGAAAACACCTATACCTACAGAAATCACAACAGATTTCTCAAAATGTATGACGGTGCTTGCGGAATTAAGACGGGCTTTACGAAAAAGAGCGGAAGATGCCTTGTTACCGCCGTTGACAGAGACGGCTGTGTTTTAGTGGCAGTTACGCTTGGAGCACCCGACGACTGGAACGACCACGTTTCACTTTATAACGGGTGTCTGCCGCTGATACAAAAGAAAAGCTTTGACGACCGCTTTGACTGCGCTCTTGACATTTTCGGCGGAGATAAAGACAAGGTGAGTGCGTCTCTCAATGAAGAAATCAAGGTGTTTTCAAAAAGCGGAAAGATAACAACAAAGCTTCTGACTGAAAAAATTATATATGCCCCAGTTGATAAAGGAGAAATTCTCGGCAGAGTAAGAGTTTATGTAAACGGAAAATTTTACGCCGATTACCCCGTGACCGCCGACGAATGCGTCGGTGAGGCTGTGCATACGGAGAAAAATAACGTGTTTATCACAAAAATCAAAGAATTATTCGGGAGATTTGAAATATGGCTGACGGCTTAGTTAGACTTCAGAAATATCTTGCCGACTGCGGCGTTGCTTCGCGAAGAAAAAGCGAAGAGATGATTGCCTCCGGCAGGGTAAAAGTGAACGGCAAGGTGGCTCAGATTGGTGATAAGATTAACCCCAAAAAAGATGATGTCACCGTTTCGGGCAAAAAAATTGTCAGAATCAAAAAGAATACATATATAATGCTGCATAAGCCGAGAGGCTTCATAACGACCATGAGCGATGAAATGGACAGAAAATGTGTCGCTCAGCTTATTAAAGATGTCGGTGCAAGAGTTTATCCCGTCGGCAGGCTCGACCGTGACTCTGAGGGGCTTCTGCTCATGACGAATGACGGCGAATTTGCAAATGCGCTCATGCACCCGTCAAAGCACGTGCCGAAAACCTACCGTGTTACAGTGCGCCCCGGTGTGACGGAGGAACAGCTCACTCAGCTTTCTTCGGGAGTTATAATCGACTCCGGCAGAACAGCACCGGCTGACGTGCGTGTCATTCAGCGCGAAGAGAGCAGAACGGTCATTGAGATAATTCTCTATGAAGGAAAAAACAGAGAAATACGAAAAATGTGTGAGGTGCTCGGGCTTGAGGTTGCCCGCCTTAAAAGAACGGCAATAGGCTCAATAAAGCTCGGTATGCTTCAGCAGGGCAAATGGCGTGAGCTGACCGAAGAAGAGGTGCACAAGCTTTCCGCCACCGCCGGACTTGACAGAAAAAGGTGAAAATATGATTACATTCAAGCTTATCGAAGACGGCGTTTTTGCCTCATTTGAAGACGAAGAAATAACGGGTAAGGCTTATTTTAAAATTGACGGTCTTTTCTGCGACGTTCAGCGTGTCGAATACCCTTTGGACAAGCTTCACGTTTTTCAGGGGCTTGTCCGCTCGGTTTATAACTATGCGGCGGGGCAGAATGCATACATGGGAAAGCTCAGCGACGAAAACTGCTTTGAAGAAGCAAAAACAATGAATTTTATCTGTGACGGAAAATGCTGTATGAACGATATTCCGACACTGCTTATGGGCTCGTGCGGCTGTACGGTCGATTTTGAAGCGGAAATTTGACAAAACAGCCTTTATATATTATAATAAACCGATTAATAAATTTGTTAAGGAGAAGTCGATATGATAAGAAGCATGACCGGTTACGGAAGAAAACAGGCAGTAATCGGCTCGATGAATATTACCGCTGAAATTAAGAGCGTCAACCACAGATATTTTGAGTTTTCGGCGAGGGTGCCGAGAAATTACGGCTTTCTTGAGGAAAAGCTCAAAAGCTATATTCAGACACTTGTTGCAAGGGGAAAAATTGAGTGTTACATTCAAATTGAAAATCTTGAGGACGAGGACTGTATTGTTGAGGTCAATCATTCGCTTGCCGGCGGATACTATAAGGCTCTCAAGGAGCTTGCCGCAAGGTATGAGCTTCGTGACGACGTGTCGGTTTCGCTTCTTTCAAGATACACCGATATATTTTCCGTTCACAAGAACGAGGCCGATGAGGACAAGGTGTGGAGCTGTGTCAAAGAAGTCGTGACAGACGCCGTCAATTCGTTTATAAGTATGCGTGAAATTGAGGGCGAGAAGCTGAAAAACGATATACTTTCAAGATGTGACACGATAATAAGCTGTGTTGAATTTGTTGAAAAGCGTTCACCGGAAACGGTTAAGGAATATAATGACAAGCTTCTTGCGAGAATGAAAGACGTACTTTCACAGACGCAGATTGATGAGCAGAGAATACTCACCGAGGCGGCTATTTATGCCGACAAAATTGCTGTCGATGAAGAGACGGTCAGACTTCGCAGTCATATTTCACAGCTTCGTGAATTTATGCAGAGCAAGGAGGCAGTCGGCAGAAAAACCGATTTTCTTGTTCAGGAGATTAACCGTGAGGCAAATACCATAGGCTCAAAGGCTCAGGACGTTGAGATAGCCAAAAAGGTTATCGAAATCAAGGCAGAGGTTGAAAAAATCAGAGAGCAGGTACAGAACATAGAGTAATTCTGCTTTTACCGGAGGAAATTTATGAAATTAGTCAATATCGGCTTCGGCAATATGGTCAACACGAATAAACTTCTTGCGATAGTCAGTCCGGAATCTGCTCCTGTCAAGCGTATGATACAGGAGAGCAAGGATAAAGGCACTCTTATCGACGCCACTCACGGCAGAAGAACACGAGCCGTTCTTATCACCGACAACGACCATATCATTCTCACTTATCTTCAGTCGGAGACTGTTGCTAACCGCATCAACAGCGATGATGAGGAGGAATATGAAGATGAATAAGGGTGTTCTTTTCATTGTTTCGGCGGCCTCGGCAACGGGCAAGGATACCGTTGTGTCTGAGGTTATCAGAAAAAGCGCAGGCAATGCCGTGCTTTCCGTTTCAATGACAACAAGACAGCCGAGGGGCGAAGAGCAGGAGGGCGTTCACTACTTTTACGTGAGCGAGGAAGCGTTCAAAAACAACATTTCAAACGGACTCATGCTCGAATATGCGAAATACGGCAGATATTATTACGGCACTCCGCTTGAGCCGGTTGAAAAATGGCTCAATGAGGGAAAAACGGTGTTTCTCATAATTGAGGTGCAGGGTGCGGCAATAGTCAGAGAAAAAATGCCCGGAGCAAGGAGTATTTTTATTCTTCCGCCGTCGCTTGACATTCTTGAAAAGAGACTGCGCGGCAGAAATTCCGACACGGAGGATTCAATTCTCAGGAGAATGACAATCGCCCGTGACGAAATAGCGAGAGCCGGAGAATATGACTATATAATCGTCAACGATGACCTTGAAACGGCGGTTGAGGAATTTTCTTCTCTCTGCCGCTATGAAAAATGTGTGCTTAACGGTATGCCCGTGCAGGAAGCAGACGTTATAGTTGCAGATAAATCAAGAAAAAATAAAATGATGAATACAGTTAGTGAGGTTTTGAAAAATGATTAATCCCGATTTCAGCAAATTATTAAAGGACAAGCAGAGCCGCTATGCGCTTGTAACAGCCGTTGCCAAAAGAGCGAGAGTAATCTCGGAGGATAAGGATATGGCTGAGAAAATCGGCACGGAAAAGCCCGTTACATACGCACTTGACGAGCTTATGAACGGTGAAATGGAAATCTATGACCCGTATTTTGACGGCACATTTAACGAGGAAGCGGAAGAAGCAGAGGAAGCAGAGGAAGCAGAGGAAGAAGCCGAATAATACTGTCGTTTCGGAGGAAGATATGAGTTGTCAGGTTGCAAATGTTGCGGTTGAAAAAACCGCATTGAGCTTCGATATGCTCTATTCGTATCTTATACCCGATGAGCTTGCCGATAAGGTGAAGCCCGGCAGCAGAGTGCTCGTACCGTTCGGCAACTCAAAAATAAACAGACAGGGCGTTGTCTATTCCGTTGAAGAAAGGGATAGCGTCTCACGTCTGAAGAAAATCTCAGCGGTGCCCGACGAAGCACCGCTATTGAACTTTGAAGCACTTGAGCTCGCTTCATGGCTGAGAGAAAAGACCTTCTGCACTTATTTTGATGCCGCAAAGGTACAGCTTCCCGCCGGAATTAACCTCAAGGTTTACCGCACATATATTTCTGTTTCCGGCGCAGATACGGTATTTGCAAATGATGAAGAGAAAAAAATCTATGACTTTCTTGAGGAAAGACGTGAGTATGTTTCTGAAGAAGAAATAAAATCAGTCTTTGATTTGAATGACAAAAGCGATATTCTCAACAAAATGTTTTCGTCGGGACTTATTCTGCGAAACTATGACACCGTTCAGCGTGTTTCGGACGCAACAGTGAGAATGGTGAGAATATCGGTTGACGCAGAGACACTCGAAAAAGAGAAATCACAGCTGACAAAAAAACAGGAGCACGTTATATCCGTTTTGCAGGACACGGGCTGTGCCTCAGTGAAAGAAATATGCTATTTCACCGGCGTAACCGAAGCCGTTATTAAGGCACTTGCAAAGCGTGAAATTATAGAGGTGTTTAACGCACCCACCTACAGAAAGCCCGAAAGCAGACTGAAATCCTCTGACGCAAAGGGCGAAATAATACTCACCCCACAGCAAAAAACAGCTTTTAAGGGGCTTTTCGATAAATACAGAAACGGCGGCGGTGTGAGCCTGCTTTTCGGCATAACGGGAAGCGGAAAAACCTCTGTTTATATGAAGCTTATCGACGAAGTCCTGCCCGACGGAAAAGGTATAATCGTTATGGTGCCGGAAATTGCGCTTACGCCGCATCTTGTTGCACTTTTCAGAGAAAGATACGGTGAGCGTGTCGCTATCTTTCACAGCGGACTTTCCGTAGGGGAAAGATATGACGAATGGAAAAGAATCAAAAACGGTGACGCACAGATAGCCGTCGGCACACGCTCAGCGGTATTTGCACCGTTTGAATCTCTCTCGCTTATAATAATTGACGAAGAACAGGAGCATACTTATAAATCGGAACAGTCTCCGAGATTTAACGCAAGAGATGTCGCAAAATTCAGAAGCGCATACAACAAAGCTCTTTGTGTTCTTTCTTCCGCTACACCGAGCATTGAGTCATATACCTTCGCCAAAAACGGAAGATACTCGCTTGAAAAGCTCAGTGAGCGTTACGGCGACTCGGTTCTTCCCGAGGTTATTGTCGCCGATATGAGAAAAGAGCGGAAAAACGGCAATAGATATTCAATCAGCTCCGTTCTTCTTGAAAAGCTTGAGGAAAATCTCAAAAGCGGAAGACAGTCAATTCTTCTGATAAACCGTCGTGGCTACAATACCTTTGCCGCCTGCGACGAGTGCGGAAAGGTCAGAACATGTCCGCAGTGCAGTGTTTCTCTGACCTATCATCACGATAATCACCGGCTTATGTGCCATTACTGCGGCTACTCTGAGGTTATGGACAATCTCTGCCCCGACTGCGGCAAAAAATCGGTGCGCTTTTCGGGCAGCGGAACGCAGAAAATCGAAGATGAAATCAAAGAGCTTCTGCCTGAAGCACGTGTGGTGAGAATGGATACCGATTCGACTCTTTCACGGTATGCGCATGAGGATAAGCTCGGTGCGTTTTCAAAGGGCGAATATGATATTATGCTCGGTACGCAGATGGTTGCCAAGGGGCTCGATTTTGAAAATGTAACGCTGGTCGGCGTCCTTGCCGCTGACCAGGAGATGAACGGCGGCGACTATATGGCTTCGGAAAAAGCGTTTGACCTACTCACTCAGGTTGTCGGCAGAGCGGGCAGAGGCAAGAACAAAGGGCTTGCCGTCATTCAGACGATTGACCCCGACAGCTCGCTTATAAGACTTGCGAAACAGCAGAACTATGAAGCTTTCTACAATAACGAAATATATATCCGCAAATTTATGGTCTATCCGCCGTATTGCGATATATGCGCAGTTACATTTGCCGGCACGGACGAAAACGTGACTCTTGCTTCCTCAAGGTGTTTTCTTTTCGGCATTGAGTCAGCTACAAAAGAAATCTATACTGATTTGAAGCTCATTGTTCTCGGACCGATGCCGCCCAAAATCGGCAAAATCGGCGGAAAATTCAGATACAGAATAATTATAAAATGCAAAAATAACGCAAGATTCAGAGAAATGCTCAGAGAAATTCTCCGGCGTTTCGATAAAACAAAAGATTTTAAAGATATTTCGGTTTCGATAGACTTTAATCCCGAAAGTCTTGCATAGGAGATGTAATTATGGCACTTAGAAACATTGTAAAATACGGCGACCCCGTTCTGCGTAAAAAGAGCAGGGTGGTCACCAAATTTGACGACCGTCTTTTCACTCTGCTTGACGATATGAAAGAGACGATGTATAAGGCAGACGGAATAGGTCTTGCCGGTGTTCAGGTCGGCGTGCTCAAAAGAGTCGTGGTTATGGACTGCGGCGACGGCCCGCTTGAGCTTATTAACCCCGAAATCGTTTCCTCCGAGGGTGAACAGAAAGAGCAGGAGGGTTGTCTCTCTCTGCCCGAACGCTTCGGATTTACGCTTCGCCCGAAAACGGTCAAGGTCAGGGCACAGGACAGAATAGGAAAATGGCACATGTATTCGGGCGAGGATTTAAAGGCACGCTGTTTCTGCCATGAAATTGACCATCTTGACGGAATACTTTTCGTTGATAAATTAATTGAAGACAGTGAAGAGGAAGAATAATGAAAATTGCATTTATGGGCACACCGGATTTTGCCGTGCCGTGCCTTGAATATCTGATAAAATCAAAGCATCATATTGTCGGTGTGTTCTGTCAGCCGGATAAGCCCAAGGGCAGAACTCAGGAAATAGTTATGCCGCCGACAAAAAAACTGGCAATGGAAAACAATATACCCGTTTTTCAGCCCGTTACGCTTAAAAACGGAGCAGGGGTGGAGCTTCTCAAAGAAATTTCCCCCGACTTGGTTATTGTTATCGCATACGGTAAAATACTGCCAGCCGATTTTCTGAGCTTTCCGAAATACGGCTGCATAAATATTCACGGGTCAATTTTGCCGAAATATCGTGGTGCTGCACCTATTCAGTGGGCTGTGCTCAACGGCGACAGTGAAGCCGGTGTAACTTCAATGCAGATGGATGCGGGCGTTGACACGGGCGATATGCTTCTGACCGAAAAAACAGCAATCGGCGAAAATGAAACCGCTGAGGAGCTTTTCGACAGACTTTCACTTCTCGGCGCAAGAGCACTTGAAAAAACACTTGAAATGCTCGAAAATGACGGGCTTAAACCGATAAAGCAGAATGAAGAAGAGGCAACTTACGTAGGTATGCTCTCAAAGGAAATGAGCCCCGTTGATTTCACAAAATCAGCTCAGCAGGTTCATAATCAGATAAGAGGTCTCTATTCCTGGCCGGGCGCAACAGCCTCACTTTCAGGAAAAATTTTAAAGCTTCACAAATCGGTTCTCTGCGACGATAAGGGGAACAATATTCCCGGCAGTGTCGTGTGCGGTGAAAACAGACTTGTCGTCTGCTGCGGCGACAACAAATGCGTTGAGCTTCTTGAAATACAGCTTGAGGGCAAAAAACGAATGAGTGCCGCAGACTTTTTGAGAGGGAGAAAAATCGAGAAGGGCACCCTGCTCGGTTAAAAGGTGATATTATGGGATTTTTATACTTTGATGAGTATTATCTGATACTCTGCGTTCCCGCAATTATACTTTCGCTGATAGCTCAGTGGAGGGTTAAAAGCTCATACAGCAGGTTTTCTCAGGTGAGAAACGTAAGAGGTCTCACCGGTGCAGATGCGGCAAGAAGAGTGCTCGGCTTTTACGGCATATCAGATGTCAGAATAGAAAGAGTATCCGGTAAGCTTTCCGACCACTATGACCCTGCGGCAAAGGTGATACGTCTTTCCTCCGGCGTTTATGACGGAATATCAATCGCTTCTGTGGGCATAGCCTGTCACGAGGCAGGACACGCCGCACAGCACGCTGAGGAGTATTTTCCGATTAAGGTGAGAAATGCCGTTATACCCGTGACGAGATTCGGCTCATCGGCAGGTCTTTTTATTGCAATAGCCGGCTATATTTTCGGGTTTGAACCGCTTATTTCGATAGGTCTTTTGCTCTATTTTTTCATAGTCATATTCCAGTTCGTTACTTTGCCGGTTGAATTTAACGCTTCTTCAAGAGCTCTCAAGGTTATTAACGAAACGAATATGCTTACCGCCGACGAGCTTCCGCAGGCAAAAAAGATGCTTACCTCTGCGGCTATGACTTATGTTGCGGCTCTGATAGTTTCATTTGCACAGTTTCTCAGACTATTTCTGCGATTAAACAGCAGAAGCAGACGGTGATTTCTGAAAGGAAAATCTATGGGTGATTTTAAAAGCGATGCACGTCATGTTGCGTATGAAATTCTTTTGAAAACAGAAAAAGACGGAGCATATTCAAATCTTGTTCTTGATTCTTTTCTGGAAAAGAGCCGTCTTGACACAAGGGATAAAGCCTTTGTCAGCAAGCTTGTCTACGGCTGTATTGAAAGAAAACTTACACTTGACTATCAGCTTGAAAATCACCTCACCGGTTCGCTGAAAAAGCTGAAAGCACCCGTTCTGACCGTTTTGAGAATGGGAGCTTATCAGATACTTTTCATGGATAAGGTGCCGAATTTTTCCGCCGTCAATGAAAGTGTTTCACTCGCAGTAAAAACCGGCTCAGGCTATGCTTCTTCGCTTATTAATGCCGTTTTGAGAAAAATATCTGTCAGCGGGCTTTTACTGCCCGATGAAAATGATAAAATAAAATATCTGAGCGTCAGATATTCCTGCCCGGAAAGCCTTATTTCCATGTGGAACAAGGCATACGGTGAAGAAAATACCGAGGCAATTCTGAGGGACAGCCTTGAAACGCCGAAAACGGTAATAAGAGTGAATACTCTCGTCACTGACACGGATTCGCTGATTGAGTCACTTTCTTTTGAGGGTGTTAAAGCTGTGAAATGCGAAACCGAAAACGCACTGATAATTGACAAAACCGGCGGCGAAATCAATGCACTGAAATCGTTTTCCGACGGCAAATTTCACGTTCAGGATATTGCCTCACAGCTCTGTGTAAAAGCACTCGGAGCAGGGGAAAATGAAAGAATTATCGATATGTGCTCTGCACCGGGCGGAAAAGCATTCACTGCGGCTCAGTATATGAATAACAGCGGCAGTATTCTTGCGTTTGACCTTTATCCGTCAAGGACTGAGCTCATTGATAAGGGCGCGCAGAGACTTCATATTGACAATATTTCAACCTGTGTCTGCGATTCGTCGAAATATTACCCGAATATTCAAAAGGCAGACAGAGTGCTGTGCGACGTTGTCTGTTCGGGGCTCGGAGTTATCAGAAGAAAGCCCGAGATTAAGTATAAGTCTCTCGACAGCTTTAAAGATTTGCCGGATATTCAGTATTCAATTCTTGAAAACGCTTCACGCTATGTTAAAAACGGCGGAAGACTTGTTTATTCGACCTGCACTCTCAGCAAGAAGGAAAACGAAAAGGTATGCGACAGATTTCTTGAAAATCACAGTGATTTTTTCGCTATACAGCCGCTTGAAATTGATACATACGGTGAAAAATATTATACCTTGATGCCGCACATCAACGGCACTGACGGCTTTTTTATCGCCGTTTTTGAAAGAGACGGTGATTGAATGAAAAAGGATATAAAATCAATGACCTTGCAGGAGCTTGAGGAAGAAATGAAGACCCTCGCTCAGCCCCGTTTCAAGGCAAAGCAGATTTATCACTGGCTTCAGCAAAAAACAGTTTCTTCATTTGATGAGATGTCGGATATTTCAAAGGGGCTTCGTGATATTTTAAATGAGAAATTTGAAATTTACGGCTGTGGTATTGAAAAAAAGTTAGTTTCGGTGTATGATAACACAGTTAAGTATCTTTTCAGGTTGCACGACGGCGAATACATAGAATCCGTTGTGATGAAATACAAATACGGCTATACGATATGCGTTTCAAGTCAGGTCGGCTGTAAGATGGGCTGTACCTTCTGCGCTTCAACGATAGCGGGCTTTGTCCGCAATCTCACCGCCTCTGAAATTCTTTCCCAGGTGCATACGGCACAAAATGATTTGGGGATAAGGATATCCCACATTGTTCTCATGGGTGTCGGCGAGCCGATGGATAATCTCGATAACGTGCTCCGTTTCCTTAAAATTGTGACGCACGTCGATGCGCTTAATATAAGTATGCGCAACATTTCTCTTTCAACCTGCGGTGTCGTTGACGGCATATACCGCCTTATGAATGAAAAATTACAGCTTACGCTTTCGATTTCGCTTCATGCACCGAATGATGAAATACGTTCAAAAACAATGCCTGTCAACAGACGGTGGGGCATTGACGAGCTTTTGAAGGCGTGCCGTGAATATACAAAAGTGACCTCAAGGCGCATTTCGTTTGAGTACGCCATGATAAGCGGAGTGAACGACTCCGACGAGTGCGCAAGAGAGCTTGCAAAGAAACTTAAAGGAATGCTCGCCCACGTCAATCTTATTCCCGTCAACGAGGTTAAGGAGACGGGCTATAAGAAGAGCAGGGCTGACAGAATAGAATCATTTATGTCAATACTTAATTCATACGGAATAAATGCTACGGTGAGAAGAACGCTCGGTGCGGATATCAACGCCTCGTGCGGTCAGCTTCGCCGGAAAATCAAGGAAGAGAAGGTGACAGATTAGTGTTCGTTATTACGGAAAGTGATGTCGGTCTCCAGAGGAGCAACAACGAAGATTTTGCCTTTGCGGGCGAAATCAGCGAAAACGAAGCCTTTGCCGTTGTATGCGACGGTATGGGCGGCGTCAACGGCGGTCAGGTTGCAAGCAGAATGGCGTGCGATAGAATTTCACAGAAGATTTCACTGTGCTATAAGGCGACAATGCAGGCGGCCTCGATTACAAATCTGCTTCTTTCGGCGATTACAACGGCGAATGTTGAGGTTTATGATTACAGTTGTCTTAACCCCGATTTCAAGGGCATGGGAACGACTGTTGTCTGCGCATTTGTCAAGGAAAACGAGGTGTGTGTCGGTCATGTCGGCGACAGCCGTGCATACCACATATCGAAAAGCGGAATAAGACAGCTCACAAAAGACCATTCTCTTGTTCAGGAAATGTACGATAACGGTCAGATTTCGGTTGAAGAGCTTAAAACCCACCCTGTCAAAAATGTCATCACAAGGGCTCTGGGAGTTGACGAGGACGTTGATATTGATTTTAACTCAGCTACTCTCGGCGAGGGCGAGGCAATTCTTCTGTGCACCGACGGTCTGACAAATTATGTTGATGCCGATGAAATTTACGAGGCATTCAATTCATGCAAAAAAGAAGAGCTTGCTTCTCTTCTTATTAATAAAGCTAACGAATACGGCGGCGGCGACAATATTACCGTTGCTTTGATTTACGGATAAGGAGGCGGAAATATGGATAACTACGTCGGCAAAAGACTCGACGGCAGATACGAGATACACGAAGTTATCGGCGTTGGCGGAATGGCTGTAGTGTATAAGGCTTTTGACAGCATCGACAGAAAGGTTGTTGCCGTTAAAATTCTTAAAGAAGAATATCTGACCGATGAGGATTTCAAAAGAAGATTCAAAAACGAGTCAAAGGCCATTGCCGTTCTTTCACATCCCAATATAGTCAAGGTTCTTGACGTCAGCTTCGGCGACAGACTTCAATACATAGTTATGGAGTATGTCGAGGGCATTACGCTGAAAGAGTATATCGAACAGCAGGGTGTTGTCAGAACGAGAGAAGCCCTCTATTTCGTCATGCAGATTCTGCGTGCGCTTCAGCATGCTCACGATAAGGGAATAGTCCACCGTGATATTAAGCCGCAGAATATCATGCTCATTGAAAACGGCTCAATCAAGGTTACGGATTTCGGCATTGCCACATTCTCAAGAGACGAGACTAAGACAATGACCAATGCGGCAATCGGCTCGGTGCACTATATCAGCCCTGAACAGGCAAAGGGCAGCGTCACCGACGCAAAGTCTGATATATATTCTGTCGGTGTTGTGCTCTATGAGATGGTCACCGGCTCTCTCCCGTTCCAGTCGGATAACGCTGTTTCGGTTGCCGTAATGCAGGTGCAGAAGCAACCGAAGAGCCCCCGTGAAATCAATCCCGATATTCCCGTCGGTCTTGAACAGATTATCATGCGTGCAATGCAGAAAAACCCCGTCGAGCGTTATCAGTCGGCGGCGGAAATGCTTGTTGATTTGGGCGAATTCGGCAAAAATCCGAACATAAAATTCGACTATAATTTCTTTGTCGATAAAGCCCCGACAAAATATATCCCGACAAATGAAGTGAAGAAAAAGCTTCATGAGACTTCGGCCGATACCAAAGCCGAAGAGGAGGAAAATAATGAGGAATTATCCGAGGCGGACCTCGAGGAAGAAAGAAAGAGAAAGAAAACAATAGGTATTCTTTCCGGCGTTCTCGGAGGGCTGATAATCTTTGTTGTAATTATGATTATCGTTTTTGCTTCCGGCTCTTCAAAGAAAATAACAGTTCCCGGCTTTGTCGGTCTCAATTACACCGACGATATTGCAAATGCCGATAAATATAAAGATGTTATTGAATTTATCGAGACAAAGTTCGTTGCCGATGCAAAGGACGAGGACGGCGAATATTATGATGACGGTACGGTTATCAGCCAGACACCCGATGAGGGCAGAAAAATCTCTGAAAAAGGTAAAATCGTTCTTGAAATAGCGTCGAATAATTCCGCCGTACCCGTGCCCGACGTTTACGGCTACGATATTGCAACGGCTATGAGTGTGCTCAGACGTGAGGGCTTTTTGACGGCTATCGACTATGACCCTGAATCTCAGGAGAGTGACGGTACGGTTGTAAGAACTTCACCCGAGAGAAACGAAAAGGCTCCGTCCGGCTCAACAGTTAAAATTTATATTCCCGGTGAGCCTCTCGGCAAGGGCGACACAGTGACAGTGCCCATTCTTGTCGGCGAAACTCTCACTGAGGCAAAGCGTGACCTTGAGAGCGTAGGACTTGAGCTCGATATGGAGGGCTCAACCTACAGAGACAGCGATAAACCCAAGGGATATATCCTCGGCAATAATCTTGCGGGGCAGGAGGTTCCCAAGGGCACAAAAATCGCCGTATATATGAGCAGTGGTGTGGCAAATCACGTTGACGTTACGTTTAATTTACCTGATGCGGGAGGAAAGGGTAAGCTTGTTGTTACCCTCAACGGCGAAGAAGTCGAAAGCAAGACTGTCACTCTTGACGGTAGCTCAATAACTGTCAACGTCGGCGGCTCCTCCTCATCAAATAATCTTATTGCCACCGTTAACGGGCAAAAGGTTTATACCGCAAAAATCAATTTCAGAGTCGGTATTGCAGATGAAGAAGTCATCTATTACAGCAAAACTCACAAATACACGAGTGAAAAGCCGACGACCGAGAAAAAGACTACCGAGTCCGACACAACTGAAATGACGATTAATCCGATTCCGACAGAGGAAGACACAACAGATGTTGAGCCGGTTTCGGAGAGCGAAACATCTGAAAGACCTACGGTTGATTTTGGTAATGATGATGACGTCTGAGTGTAGCGGAAAAGTGCAGTTAAAAGGAATACTGACAAAAGGCATCGGCGGCTTCTACTATGTAGAGGTTGCCGATACCGTGTATGAATGTAAGGCAAAAGGAATATTCCGCAAGATGAATATTACCCCTCTTGCGGGCGACAACGTTGAAATAACGGTGCGTGAAAACGGCGAAAACACCGTTGACAAAATCCTTGAGAGAAAAAACTCCTTTGTCAGACCGCAGGTTGCAAATGTCGATTTGATGATTATGGTGTCGTCAACCGTTGAGCCGGTTGCAAATACCGTTATCATTGACAAAATGACCGTTATCGCAGAAAAAAAGGGGATTGAGCCGGTTATCGTATTCACAAAATCGGATTTGTCCGATTCATCTTCTCTTGAAAAAATTTACCGTGACGCCGGATTTGTTGTCTTTTCTCTTTCAAAGGACGATGGCTTTCCCGAGAAGCTCAAAGAAATGCTCAGCGGAAAAATTGCTTTTCTCACCGGAAACACCGGCGTCGGAAAATCTACGCTTATAAATAAGCTTTCACCCTCATTAAACCTTGCTACGGGCGAGATAAGCGATAAGCTCGGAAGAGGCAGGCATACAACAAGGCAGGCAGAGCTTTTTAAGGCATACGGCGGATATGTAATTGATACCCCGGGCTTTTCTTCGCTTGATTTTCTCCGTTGCGAAACAGTGATGAAAGACGAGCTTCAATACTATTTCCGTGAGTTTGACAAATCCGTCGGTCAGTGCCTTTTCCCCGACTGTCACCATATATGCGAAAAAGGCTGTGACGTTCTCGAAAGAGTAAGGAGCGGCGAAATTCCTGCTTCACGTCACGCAAGCTATGTTTCGATTTATAACGAAATCAAAGACCTGAAAGAGTGGCAGATTTAGTTTAACCATTTTTATCATCTGCGGCATATAATGAAATAGATTAGTGCCGGGGAGTGATAAGCGTGTGTTCTAAAGGTAAGTGTCTCGGAATTTCATTTGCCGCTTTCGGAGCGGGACTGTTAATTTCACTTTGTTTTCCGACAAAGTTTATGTTGTTTGTTCTTGCCGTCGCTTTGATAGTCCTCGGAGCAGTCGTATCGAAATGATAACGGGGGTGTCGCAGTGAAAGTGGTCGTTGTGAAAAGTCCTAAGCTTTTAAGCTCTGTTCTCAGAATGATTTTCAAAATAAACAAAGACGAATAATATAACGGAGAAAAAATATGAATGTTGGTCTGACTGTTTTTAATGTTCTTGAAGCTATCGGTGTGTTTGCTTTTGCACTTTCGGGTGCAATAACAGCCATTGAAAGAGAACTTGATGTTTTCGGCGTAATAATTATGGGACTGACAACGGCTATGGGCGGCGGTGTCGTAAGAGATATGCTTATCGGAAAAATTCCGCCGAGCCTGTTTTACAGCTATGAGTTTGTCGCTCTTGCGCTCGTTGTTTCGCTACTCACATTTTTGGTTGGCTACATAGCAAACAAGAAAAAGGTCGATATCGACATAGATTCAGTCAATTTTATCAACAATATTTTCGACGCAATAGGTCTCGGCACATTTTCAGTGCTCGGCGTCAGTATCGCAATGGAGTCGGGCTATACGGAAAACGTCTTTTTATGCGTTTCGCTCGGTCTGCTGACGGGTGTCGGCGGTGGAGCACTGAGAGACGTAATGAGCAAAAGCATTCCGTTTATCTTCAACAAGAGGATATATGCCGTCGCTTCCATAGCTGGCTGTCTCGTGTTTTATTACATGGAGCTTTGCTCGGTGTCAAAGATATTAAGCGTTATTGCCGCAATAACGGTTACTTTTGCGCTGAGAATGTTTGCGACGATATTCAAGTGGAAGCTTCCGAAAATTAAACTTAACAACAAGGAATAAGTCCTGCCGTGATGACCGATAAGGGTATGCGTTTTCGGTCTTTGCGGCAATTTTAATTACAGACAGGAGAAACAACTATGGACAGTGTAATGAGCTCATTTTTAGAAAGAAATCTGCCCGAAATCAAGGACAGAATATCCGTCACAACAGAGAAAAAGGATTATGACGAATACAGCATCGTATGCGAAAACGGAAAACTCGACGTTCATGCAACAAGCTTTGTCGCCGCCTGCTCGGGTATTTATGACTATTTAAAGGAATACTGCGACGTTCAGCTTTCTTGGTGCTCAAACAACGAAATTAAAATTGATTCTCTTTGTGACACAAACGGTGTCTTTTCAAAACGCATACAGCAGAAATACCGTGTCTATATGAATTACTGCACACTTAACTATACCGCTTCATGGTGGGATTTTTCACGTTGGGAAAAAGAAATCGACCTCATGGCTTTCAACGGCGTAAATATGCCGCTGTGTGTTGTCGGCACAGAGGCGGTCTGGTTTGAGACGCTTCTGGAATTAGGTTATTCGGAAAAAGAAGCACTTGAAACAGTTTCGGGACCTGCATTCTGGGCGTGGCAGCTTATGACGAACATAGAGGGCTACTGCCCGCCGAAAAGCAAAAAATACATATATGAAAGACTTGAGCTCGGCAGAAAAATTCTGAAAAGAATAAACGAATTCGGTATGCAGCCCATACAGCAGGGCTTTTCGGGGCACGTGCCTCTTTCAATGAAAAAGAAATTTAAAAAATCGAAAATCTATCTTCAAAGAGGCTGGTGCAAGTACCCTCAGACAGCTCAGGTTGACCCTCTTGACCCTCTTTTTTCAAAATTCGGAATGACATATCTTAAAAAGCTTGACGAGCTTTTGGGCAATTATCATTATATTGCCTGTGACCCGTTCCACGAGGGTACTCCGCCGAAAAACACGGAAAAATACCTTTCCGGTGTCGGAAAGGCGATTAATGATTTGTATTTCACGTTTGATAAAAACTCCGTGTGGGTTATGCAGGCGTGGACAATGCGAAAAGAAATTGTCTGCGCCGTGCCGAAAGAAAGACTGCTGCTGCTCGACCTTGATTCCGACCGTGCGACAAAGAAAAACGACTACCTCTGGGGCTATGAAATTGTAGCAGGTATGCTTCATAATTTCGGCGGAAAAAACGCAATGCAGGGACAACTTCTCAAGCACTGCGAAAACAGATACCTTGCTTTCAAAAAAACGCCGGCAAGGGTTGTCGGAAGCGGTATGTTTATGGAGGGAATTGAGCAAAATCCCGTCATATATGACTTGCAGTTTGAGGTGCTGACGGCAGACAAAGAGATTGATATTGATAAGTGGCTCGATAAATACATAAAGCGCAGATACGGAAAATTCACTCCCGAAATGCGTCAGGTGTGGTCGCTCCTCCTTGAAACCTGCTATAAGCGTGACGGCTATGAGGAAAACCGTGTCGGCTCAATGCTCGCTTCACGTCCCGCAATTTTGCCGCAGATGACAGGACCCTGCTGTTACCCCGATGTTTATTATGATACGGATAAATTTGAAGAAGCGGCATATAAAATGCTGTCAGTTTCGCCGGAATACGAAAATGTTGACGCATACCAATACGATTTATGCGACATTTTCAGACAGGCTATGAGTAACCGTTTTTATCTTAATCAGAAAGAATATGCCAAGGCATATAAGGATAAGGATATTGAAAGAGTGCACAAAATCGCAGAAGCTCAGCTCGATATTCTGACCGACCTTGATTTTCTTCTCTCGCACAGAAAGGAAATGACTCTTTCACACTGGATTAACGACGCTCATAACCTCGCTGTCGATGATGAAGAAAAGAAATATTTTGATTTCAACGCCCGTCTTCTTATAACATCGTGGGGTGATATCCGCTCAAGCACCGAGGATTTATTCGACTATGCGTGGAGAGAGTGGAACGGCTTAATCAGTGAATACTATTTTGTCAGATGGAAACGCTTTTATGAATACGTTGAAAAGTGCATGAAATCCGGCAGAAAGGTCAAAGAGACAAAATACACCGGATATGCGGCAAGGCGGAAATACTTAAAATATAAATTCGGCAGAGAGCTCAATAAATTTGAGCTTGAGTGGGCGAACACCTATTCGGAATATCCGCTTCCCGAAAATAAAAATGTAATCCCTGTATCTGAAAAGCTTGCCCGAAAGTGGGGGATTGGCAGCGATTACAAAACATAAAAAGCAAACACAGAAGCAAAAAATCAGCCTTATCCAATCGGGTAAGACTGATTTTTGTATTAAAGCATTTTACTTCATCAGCGAATAGAAATATCCCTCGCCGAAGCAGAACTTGGTGTAGTCAAAGTATGTCGGCTTGCCTGCCCAGTTGTCGTTGATTTCAAGAAGAATAACAATATCCGATATTACCGTCAAGCCTTTAACTTCAACCGTTTTAAGATATACCTTATAGCCCGTTGCCGTTGTGGTATGGTCGTGATAGGTTGTGCTGTTATAAACCGACCATAAAACGGGGTATCCCTTGTCAATTTCGGGCTTGACTATCGCACCGAATGAGCCGATATCAAGGAATCCCTTTACATTTTCATCGGTGATACCGTATTTTGCCATGAAGTCAGGCACGATTTTATCAAATTCTGCAGGAGCAAGTCCGCCCGTTTCATAGTCGCAGTGATTGATTGTATAGGTGCGTATATCCTTATAAAGGGCGGGCACATCATAACCGTTGCATACACCGGTTGAGTAATTGTAGCCGTTAATTTTATAGTTGCCGGTGGGATTGAGCGAATAGTTATAAACGTCGTTTTTATACTTATCAAAAAACGGGTCTTCCGTAGCATAGATTTTTACTTTGTCATTGAGTGTCGGAAGTGCGGCAAATTTCTTGTCGGTTGTTTTGCCTGCCATTTTTGCAATGTAAGAAAAAGCAGAGGTGAGAGCGTTGAGAGCGCAGTTGCCTTCACTGTTGATGAATTTCTTATCGTCACTGTATTTGATATAGATTGAAGTGTCGAACTGCCTGAGATAGTCAAAATCCTCAAGCTCGTTCTGAGATGAAACGACATAACCCTTGCCGTAGATCTCTTCAACATATTCATCGGGATTATCAATAGAGCCGTCCGAAGAAATATAGTTGAAATATTCGAGGAAATATTCATAGGTAAAAGATGTGTCGGGCTTGTTACCCTCAAAATCGTAGGGAACATATTTCTCGCCGTCGAAATAGACAAAGCCGTCGGTCAGACTGTATGTAACACTGTCAAGGCGGTTGATTACGTCGAGATTGCCCTCGCTCTTGTATGCGTAAACGAATTTGTCGGCTGAAACGATTACATAGCCGTAATTTCCGTTAAAGTCAACGTATGCGGCTTTTTCTTCTTCACCCTTTTCATTGATTACGGTGCAGGGGATAACCTTTTCGACTGAGGTTGCGTAAAAGGCTTCACCGAGGACTTTAAACATTTCGTCGAAAACGGGCAGATTTCTGCTGACGTAATCCTGAACTGTTTTGATGATGCTGTCCGCTTTGTCGCCAATATCAAGCTTTTTGAAAAGCGACGGCATGAACGATGAAAAGAACATAATAACTGACATGAAGAAACCGATAATTTTTGTAAGCATAAGAAAATCCCCTTTCGCTTTATGCCCTAATAATACAACAAATAAACCTGATACGTCAAGTGCAGACGGCGAAAATCGGCATAATTTACGGTATACACAGTAAATTTACAGAAATTTCAAGGTTGATAATGCCTTTCAAAGAAAAAAACGGTTGAAATGGAAAGTCGAATCCTGTATAATATTGTTAGAAAAAAGGGGGCGGTCAAGGTGAAAAAAATATGTATAAAGATTATGGCTTTATTTGCACTTGTTGCCGCTTTAATCTGTGCGTTCACTTTTGCTTCATTTGCCGCAGACAGCTTTGAAAAGCAGATTTCCGCCTTTCCCGAAAGCTACAGAGTATATTTGCGTGTTCTGCATAAAAAATATCCCGACTGGAAATTCAACTGCGTCAACACAGGGCTTGACTGGTATGACGCCGTCGAAAATGAAAGTGCGCTTGAGAGAAGCGCAGTGCCCAAGGCGGCGAGCAGTCTTTGCAAAAACCATGACTCCGGTTACTATAATCCGTCAACCGGTACATATAAAGAGACCGATGCCGGTTGGAACGACGCAAGCCCCGACACGGTTGCCTATTTCCTTGACCCGAGAAATTTTCTCAATGAAGAGAATATTTTTCAGTTTGAACTGCTCACATTTTCTTCTCTTATAAAGGTCAGCGATGTTGAGCAGATTCTCAAGGGTACATTCATGTATGACGCAAAAATCAAATATTATACATCTGACGGAACTTTGAAAAAAACTTCAACAAAGTATTCACAGTGCATTTATGACGCAGGAAAGGCAAGTAATCTTAATCCGTGCTATCTTGCTTCAAAAATAAAAAATGAGGTCGTTTCGGGCACTCAGGCAAGCGGCTCAGTTTCCGGCAAATATTCGGGCTATGAGGGATACTATAATTTCTACAATATCGGCGCATACGCAGGCAAAAGCCCGATAGCAAACGGACTGAAATATGCCTCAACCGCCGGCACTTATTCAAGACCCTGGAACACGCCGCAAAAGGCTATAAGCGGCGGCGCACAGTGGATTGCCGAGCAGTATGTCGCAAGAGGTCAGAATACGGGATATTTTCAGAAATTCAACGTCGGACCCAACACCGTTTCCGCCGCATACAACCACCAGTATATGTCCAATGTTTCCGGCGCACAGTCTCAGGGAAAAAGCACCTATCTTTCATATTCCGTCGACGGACTTTTGAACCGTGCAATTACATTTTCAATTCCAGTTTTCAAGAATATGCCCGGTGCTGACGGACAGATGAAGAATTTTTCTCTGTTTGACTCATATAATCAGACAGCTAATCCGACAACGACGCTCAATGTCAGAGAAGAGCCGAATGTTAACGCCAAATTTGTCGTCAGCGTCAGACCGGAGACAACTGTTACGGTCAAATCAAAATGCAGAAACAATCTGTGCAATTATTATCAACAGCTTTATTATCCCTATTGGTATCAAATCAGCTTTAAGCAGGACGGCAAGTCATACACGGGGTATGCGGTGGCGGATTATCTTGAGCCGGCAATATCTCTGAGTCTCAACAAGGGCTCGACAATCGAGCTGCCGGTTAAATCAACGGGCGCAGAAAAACCCACACTCTATACGTGGGATACCTCTGTGATTTCCGTCACGTCGGACTTTAAGGTCAAAGGCTTAAAAAATGGTACGGCATATCTTACCGCCACAACCTCGCTCGGCGGCTATGACTATATCAAAATCAAAGTCGGTTCTTATTCTTCCACCGACCTTGCAGTTAAGAATTTTTCCGTTTCACCGACAGAATCGGGCATTAAGCTTTCGTGGAGTAAGGTAAACTCCGCTTCCGGCTATGAAATCATTGTTTCCTGCGCAGGCAAGAGCGTACATACCGCAAGTGTTTCTTCGTCAACAACCTCGCTGAGCGTTTCTTCACTGAATGTTAATAACACTTATTCGGCGAAAATACGTGCTTTCAAAAAGGCCTCAACATCAAAACTTAACGGGGCATTTTCTTCTCTCGGTGAAATACATATTGCTCCCGTAAAGGTCAGCGGTCTTTTCTGTGAAAAAATCAGTAATTCATCTTTTACGTTAAGATGGACTCCCGTCACCGGTGCTGACGGATATGAAATACTGAGGTATAATTCAGCCGACAAAAAATATGAGCCACTCAAAAAGGTTACTACCGCCTATTGCACGTTTTCTTCACTGAGTGCGGGGCAGAGCAGTCTTTATAAGGTTCGTGCCTATGTCAAGCAGTCGGGCACATATATCTATGGCTCAGAGTCGGACGAGGTTGAGGGTTATACATATAAGGCAACAATGAAGCCGCCGACAAAAATGACGGTGAAAAAGACGAAAATTTCGGTTGTATGGAGCGCAGCTAAATCAGCCGACAAATATATTCTTTATAAATTCAATTCTGTCAGCGGCAGATATGTAAAATGCGGCGAAACAGATAAAAACAGTTATATTTTCTCTTCACTTAATTCCGGTCAGTCATATAACGTCATGGTCGAAGCGGTGAGCACCACCTCCGGCGCAGTGAACAAATTGGCGGGTGTTGAGTTTGTCATTAAAACTCTGCCTAAAAAAATCACCGGAGTTAAACAGACCGATTCAACCGGATACAAGATAAATGTTTCTTGGAAAAAAGCAAGCGGAGCTTCTTCTTACCGTGTCTATAAACGCAACTCCTCAACGGGGAAATATGAGTTTTGCGGCGAAACCAAGACTAATTCATATCTTCTCAGCGGACTTTCTCCGCTCTCATCGGCGAGAGTTAAGGTCCGTGCGGTAGTCACAAATACCACCGGCAACAGCTTCGGCGAAAGCTCAGACTCTGTTCTGCTTTATACAGGAGCAAAAAAGCCGACGGGTCTCAAGGCTACATACATTACATCAACAAGTGTTTCGCTAAAATGGAAAAAGCCCTCCGGCGCACAGAGCTATAATGTGTATTCTGTTGACGGTGACGGAAAAACAAAGCTTCTTCTTTCGAGCGACACAACCGAGTGCACCGTTTCTTCGCTCGAAAGCGGTAAAAAGTATAAATTCAAGGTTGAAAGCGTCGTCTTAAAGGACGGAAAATGGATTACGGGCAGTATTTCCTCATCTCTCAAGGTCAGCACTGCGCCTGCAGGTGTGAAAGGACTTTCTTCCTCCGGGCATACCACAAAAAGATACACTCTGACGTGGGATACCGTTTCGGGAGCGGACGGATATTTTGTTTATCGCCGCAATTCAAAAACAAAAGCCTACATTAAGGTGAGCGATGTCACCGCAAATAAAATCACGTATAAAGACCTCTACTCCGCAAAAAAGGATACTTACCGTATTTGTGCATACGTTATTTACGGCGGGGTAAAATATGAGGGCGCACCGTCTGACAGCTTAACTGTTTCCACTCTGCCGAAAAATCCGACCTCACTCAATGTAAAAAAACAGAGCGGCGGTTCTTTGTCGCTCTCGTGGAAGGGCGCAAGCCGTGCGAGCGGATACACCGTTTCCGTTTATGATGTCAAGTCCTCCAAATGGATTTCTCTCGGCAATACTTCGGGAACGGCGTTTACCGTTTCTGCCGATAAGCTGACGGGCAAGGACAGCGTAAAGGTTCAGACCTATGTCACCGCAGGCTCTGCAAATTACACCTCCGACGGCATTACGGCGCAAATACTTAAATAACGGAGCGTATCTATGAATAAGTTTATCGGTCATTTTATCACAATCACAAAGCACAGAAACGCCGTTATTGCAAACTGCTTCAGAGCGGGCATCGGCTTTCAGGGGCTCAGGCACGACTTGTCAAAGTATGCGCCCGAAGAGTTTTTGCCCGGTGCAAGGTACTACGTCGGCACAAGAAGCCCTAACGAGCTTGAGCGTGAAAAATTCGGTTATTCAAAGGCATGGCTTCATCATAAGGGCAGAAACAAACACCATTTTGAATATTGGACTGATTATAACCCACGTGAAAAAAGAGTTGTTCCGATAGAAATGCCGGAAAAATATGTCGCTGAAATGTTCTGCGACCGAGTTGCCGCAAGCAAGATTTATAACGGCGACAAATATCACGACGGTTTTCCGCTTGAATATTTCCTGCGAGGCAAGGACAAGAGAAGTATTCACCCGAAAACTTCAGAGGATATTGAAATGCTTTTGAGAATGCTCAGCGAAAAGGGCGAAGATGAAACTTTCAGATACATTAAAAATGAATATTTGAAATAAACTACGGGTCTGTAAAAACAGAAGTTTTTACAGACCCGCTTTACTTAATTCTGACTGAACTGACTGTTATAAAGCTCGTAATAGAAGCCCTTTTTACTCATCAGCTCATCGTGTGTACCTTTTTCAACTATCTTTCCCTCGTTCATCACAAGCACAATATCTGCCTGCCTTATTGTCGAAAGACGGTGAGCAACAATGAAGCTTGTTTTATTACGCATCATTTCGTCAAATGCCCTTTGAACGAGAATTTCCGTGCGTGTGTCGATGTTGCTTGTCGCCTCGTCAAGAATGAGTATCGGCGGATTTCTGAGCATAACACGGGCTATGCAGAGAAGCTGTTTCTGACCGGAAGATATTTCACCGTTTTCGCTTATAACGGTGTCATAGCCGCTTTTCAGCCTTTTTATAAAATGATGTGCGTGCGATGCTTTTGCGGCTCTGACAATCTCCTCATCTGTTGCGCTTTCCACACCGTAGCTGATGTTTTCTTTTACTGTTGCGCTGAAAAGCCACGTATTTTGAAGCACCATGCCGAACTGTGAGCGCAGGGTGTCTCTTTTTATCTCTCTTATATCCGTCTGACCTATTTCAATCGAGCCGCTGTCAACATCATAAAAACGCATTAAAAGATTTATCAATGTGGTTTTTCCGCAACCGGTCGGACCGACAATGGCTATTTTCTGACCTTTTTTAACTCTTAATGAGAAATTTTCAATGAGCGGCTTTTCATCGCTGTACGAAAAGCATACGTTATCAAACACTATATCGCCATTCAAATCAATGTCACTTGAAAGCTCTTTGTCACTTTCCTCTTCAGCGGCGTCAAGAAGAGCAAAAACACGCTTTGCGCCGGCAAAAGCATTCTGAAGCTCGCTGACGATTCCGCTGATTTCGTTAAAGGGCTTTGTGTATTGATTGGCATAAGAAAGAAAGCATGAAAGTCCGCCTACTGTTATGGGGATTGAGCCGATAATGCCGATGACGGAGAGTGCGCCCGTGACGCCGACGCAGGCATAGACAACTGAGTTGACAAAACGTGTGACGGGATTTGTCAGTGCCGAATAAAACTGAGCCTTAACTCCGACACTGTATAAATCGGCGTTCTTGCCGAAAAATTTTTCCTTAGCATCATTTTCAGAGCAGAATGATTTTATAAGGCTGTGATTTGTTATCATTTCTTCGCTTATTCCGCCGAGCTCACCCCGGATTTTACTCTGCTCGGTGAATTTGTCGTGTGTATGTCTTGCAATGAATGATGAAGCAAAAAGCGAAAGGGGAGTGAGCACAATAACAACAAGTGCTATTCTCACGTTAATCCTCAGCATGAGAATCAGTGTTCCCGCAATAGTAATTACACCCGAAAAAAGCTGTGTAAAGCCTTGAAGAAGCCCGTCGGAAATAAGGTCAATATCAGTTGTAACCTTCGTCATAACGTCACCGACCGACTGCGAATCAATGAATTTTAGCTCAGTGCGATTGAGCTTTTTATAAGCATCGGTGCGCAGAATACTTACCGTTTTATATGTCAGCTTATTTGTGAAATCGGCTGTCAGCCACTGAAAAAAAGCCGAGAGAATGACCGTCAGCGCAAGCAGAATGATAACCGAGATTACATTTTTAAAATTGACATTGTTTTCTCCGATGATGTTATCTATTGCTTTGCCCGTGATTATCGGCGTTATAAGGCGCAGTGAAACGCCCGAAAGTGAGAAGATAATACAGAAGACAAAATATCTGATATTGTGACCGGCATATTTAAGAAGCCTTTTTATAACCGAAGTTGCTGTCATGATATTGCCTCCTTGTCCTTAAGCTGGGAAGCACATATTTCACGGTATACCCCGCAGTTTTCAAACAGCTCCTTGTGATTGCCGATTCCCACGATTTTTCCGTCATCGAGAACAATTATTTTGTCCGAGTGCATAATACTTCCGACCCTCTGGGCGGCTGTTATGACGGTTGAAGAGGGGAGGTACTGTGCTATGGCTTTTCTCATTTTTGCCTCTGTCTGAAAGTCGAGCGCACTCATACAGTCGTCGAGAATGAGAACAGCCGGCTTTGAAGCAAGTGCTCTTGCGACTGACAAACGCTGTTTCTGCCCGCCGGAAAGATTTTGTCCGCCGTGAGTTATAACATAGTCAAGACCTTCGTCTGTGGAGTCAATGAAGTCTTTTATCTGTGAAATCTCAAGAGCCTCATATATTTCTGCGTCGGTAATATTTTTGTCGGCTATTGATATGTTTTCACGTACCGTGCCGGTGAGCATAACTGCTTTCTGCGTAGCTGTCACAACAGCTTTTCTCAGAGAGTCAAAGCGATAGCTTCTGACGTCAATGCCGTTTACATAAATTTTTCCCTGAGAAACGTCATAACAGCGTGAAATGAGAGAAAGAAGAGTAGTTTTTCCGCTTCCTGTTGCCCCGATGATGCCTACCTTTTCACCTCTCGAAATCTTAAAAGAAATGTTGCTTAAAACGTCTTCTCCGTTTTCTTCATAGGAGAAAGAAACATTATCAAATTCAACAGCGGGTGCAGTGCGGTCACCGGAGGAATAAAGGCGGTCACCCTCTGTTAAAGACGAGCTTAAAGCGAATATTTCATTCACTCTTGCGGCACTTGCCGAGGCTTTTGTGAAAATCACAATGATATTTGCAAGTACAATCATAGTGAGCATTATTTCCGTGATATAATTAATGAACGCAACTATTTCACCCTGAGTGAAATGACCGGTGTTAACTCTCACCGAGCCGAACCACAGCACGAAAATTACGGCGGTGTTCATAATGAGAAATGTCAGAGGATTGAGAAGTGCTGATATTCTGCCGACTTTCATTGAAATTTGTGAAAGCTCGTCCGATGCTTCGGAAAAACGTTTTTCCTCTTTCTTTTGCTTTGAAAAAGCTCTGATTACTCTTGCTCCGGTCAGCCCTTCGTTTGTCAAAAGTGAAATCTTATCGAGAAGAGCCTGAATTGCCTTGTAAAACGGCACCGAATGCTTCATAACCTCGTAGAGAACGAGAGCAAGCAGGGGAGCGGTTATGAGAAAAATAACCGAAAGCTTAAGGTCAATCAGCATAGCGGCAACGGTTGAGCCGATAATGAGAAAAGGTGCTCTGACGGCAAGGCGAATGAGCATTGCAACGGAGAGTTGTAGCTGATTTACGTCCGAATTAATCCTTGTCACAAGCGAAGAAGCCCCGATTTTATCAATTTCACGTGCAGAGAGAGAAGTTATATGCGAAAACAGGTCGTTTCTTATTGCCGTGCCGATGCCCTGCGAAGCTTTTGAAGCAAAATATTGACAAATGAGAGCAAAGGACAGACCGAGAACAGCGAGAAGAATGAGGAGAAGTCCCGTTTTTAAAATGTAGTCTCTGTCGCCACGGTTAATTCCGTTATCAATCATTTTTGACATAATGAAAGGGACAAGAAGCTCAAAAACAGCCTCCGTCAGCTTTGCAATAGGTCCGATAATGACTTCTTTTTTATAAAGCTTCAGATAATGCGCAAGCTTAAACATTTATTTTACACACCTCTTGGAATTTTCTGACAGTTGTATTATAATATCTTACATAGATTAATTCAATATTTGGCGGTGAGATTTTTGTCAGACTTTATTTGTCCGTTCTGCAAAGAAAAGCTCAGAAAAGACGAAAACAGATACATTTGTGAAAACGGACACAGCTTTGATGTGGCAAAGGAGGGATATGTTCATCTTCTGCCGGTCAACAAAATGCACTCAAAGGTACCCGGTGATTCAAAAGAAATGGTGCTTTCAAGGCGTCGTTTTCTTCACAGCGGATATTATGACATTTTCTCCGATAAGCTTAATGAAATTGTGTTAAAGTATGCGTTTGAGAATGCCTTTATCATAGATGCCGGTTGCGGCGAGGGTTTTTATACGCAGAGACTTGCTTCATATCTCAGTCGCTTTTTAAGCGTGAAAATTTCCGGCATTGATATTTCAAAGTATGCGGTCAGGTATGCTTCAAAATCAGATAAAAGCACAGACTATGCTGTTGCAAGCATATTTGAAATGCCTTTTGCAGACGTGAGTGCCGATATAGTTATTGACATTTTTGCGCCGATAGTTGAAAGTGAATTTTACAGAGTGCTCAGAAAAAGGGGCATTCTGATAATTGCGGTGCCGTCTGAAGAGCATCTTTACGGTTTGAAAAAAATCGCATACTCAAACCCCTATAAAAACGAAAAAAGGGACACGTTTTATGACGGCTTCGAGCTTCTGGAGCGCATACCCGTCAGAAACAGTATTACCGTCAGTGACAGCCTTATTATAAACGATTTGTTCACAATGACGCCTTACTATCTGAAAACGGGTGCTGAGGATAAGGCGAAAATTGAGAAATGCGACCGCCTTGAAACCGAAATCGGCTTTGATTTTCTGGTTTATCGCAAGAAATAATTTCTCAAAAGTGTTGTAATATATCCCTTTTTATTTTATAATATTTTATCAGCTGCAAATGATAAGGAGAGAGCCATGTCAAAATATTCGGTTACGCTGAAAAAAATAATTTCCGACCATGCTTTTGAGCCTTTATATCTGCCGAAGGACGCAGGCGATATTTTTATCACTTCGCCCGACGTTAACCGCCCGGGACTGATTTTTGCCGGTTATGAGGAATTTTTTGACCCGAGCAGAATTAACTTTCTCGGCAGGTCTGAGGTCGAATTTCTCAATACGCTTGATTTTCCCGTCAGAGAGGAACGCATTGACCGTTTTCTCTCTCTGAAGCCTGCCGCAATTATTTTCACACGGGATATTGAGTGTCCCTTTGATGTTCTTGAATGTGCGAAAAAATATGAGGTCCCCGTTCTTTCCACAACGGATACAACCTCAAGATGTATGTCGGCAATAATCGCATATCTTAATATTGAGCTCGCTGAAAGAATTACACGTCACGGCGTTCTCGTTGAGGTGTACGGCGAGGGTGTTCTGATTCTCGGCGACAGCGGAGTGGGTAAGAGCGAATGTGCGGTTGAGCTTATAAAGAGAGGCCACCGCCTTATTTCAGACGACGCCGTTGAAATCAGAAAAACCTCGGCGAGAACTCTTGTCGGCACTTCTCCCGAAAACATACGTCATTTCATCGAGGTCAGAGGCGTCGGTGTTATAAACGCAAGACGTATTTTCGGTATGGGCGCAGTCAAGGTCAGTGAAAAGATTGATATGATTGTCAAGCTTGAAAACTGGGACGGCGAAAAAAGCTATGACAGGCTCGGTCTCAACAGTGAATATGAAGAACTGCTCGGAATAAAAGTACCGATAACGACTGTACCCGTGAAGCCGGGCAGAAACACCGCAATTATCATTGAGGTTGCGGCTATGAATAACCGTCAGAAAAAGATGGGTTATAACGGCGCAAAGGAACTTCTTGCAAATCTCGGAATGACTGACGACATTTCGGTCGAAGATGAAAATATAGCGCAGGTCTGGCATAATTTCTGATAAGGAGAAAGGCTATGTATTCAATAGGAATTGATTTAGGCGGTACAAATATTGCCGTAGGAGTTATTGACGGGAATAACAAAATAATCGGAAGAGGAAAAGAAAAAACCTTTTCGGAGAGAACAGCCGAAGAGATATTTGCTTCAATGGCAAAGGCCGTTGAGAGCGCAATGCACGATGCAGGAATAACGGTTGAAGATGTCAAAAGCATCGGCATAGGTACTCCGGGCTCAGTGGATAAGGAAAACGGTATTATAGTTTATGCCAACAATCTTGATTTCCATAATGTACCGGCAAGAGAACTGCTGAAAAAATATTTCGACGTTGATATTTATATTGACAATGACGCAAACTGCGCCGCACTCGGTGAAGCGGTAGCGGGAGCCGGCGAGGGTAAAAAGAACTTTGTCGCCGTTACGCTCGGCACGGGTGTCGGAAGCGGACTTATCGTTGACGGAAAAATTGTCACGGGCTGTAATGATGCCGGCGGCGAATGCGGTCACATGGTGATAATGCTTGACGGCGAAGAGTGCACCTGCGGAAGAAAGGGGTGCTGGGAGGCTTATGCCTCGGCTACGGCACTGATAAAGCAGACAAAGCGGGCAATGCTTGACGACAAAGCCTCTCTTATGTGGAAGCTCTGCGGTGAAAACATTGACGCTGTGAGCGGCAGAACGGCATTTGACGCAATGAGAAAGGGCGATAAAACAGCAAAAGAGGTTGTCAACCGATATCTTGAATACGTCAGCGTGGGCACGGTGAATCTTGTCAACGCACTTCAGCCCGATGTTCTCTGCTTCGGCGGAGGAATCTGCAATGAGGGCGACACTCTTCTTGACCCGATAAGGGAATATGTCAAACGTGAAAGATATTCAAAATATGCCGAAAAGCAGACGGTTATCTGCCGTGCACTTCTCGGTAACGACGCCGGAATAATCGGTGCGGCATTACTTGACAGATAACGGGGGAGCTGTTTTGAACACTTTTTTCGATTCGGTTAAAGAAAGAAATATTGATATTATCGAGAATGAGCCGCTTAAAAATCATACCACATTCAGAATCGGCGGCAATGCGAGATACTTTATATCTCCCGCCTGTGCCGAAGAAATAATTTTTATACTTGACGAAGCTGAAAAATACGGCATTAAAACATTCGTTATAGGCAACGGCAGTAATCTGCTGATAAACGACAGCGGTTTTGACGGTGCAGTTATTTATATCGGTGAAAAAATGAGTAAAATCGAGCTGTGCACGGACGGCACGGTCAAGGCACAGTCAGGCGCACTTTTAGTGCGTGTGTGCAGATTTGCCCTTGAAAATTCACTTTCAAAAATGGAACGCCTCTACGGTATTCCCGGCTCAGTCGGCGGTTGCCTTTTCATGAATGCGGGTGCTTACGGCTCAGAAATGAAAGATGTTGTCATAAGCGCAGAATATATTGACTCTGATAAAAAAATCCGCAGTGTCAGCGCAGAAGATATGGCTCTTTCATACCGTCACAGTATGTTTTCAGATGAAAATTTCATTATTACGTCAGTGACGTTCCGTCTTGAAAAAGCTGACAGAGATTTAATTAAATCCGAAATGGATTTATATATGAACAAAAGAAAAGAGAAACAGCCGCTTGAATATCCGAGCGCAGGGAGTGTTTTCAAGAGACCTGAGGGTTATTTTGCTGCCGCTCTCATTGAAGAATGCTCTCTCAAGGGAAGAAGAGTGGGCGACGCCGCTGTGAGCGAAAAACATTCGGGATTTATAATAAATCTCGGCTATGCAACGCAAAAAGACGTTTTGTCTCTCATTGAAATTTGCCGTGACACGGTTTTTGAAAAAACGGGCGTGAAGCTTGAAACAGAAATTAAATGTTTATAATAAAGGAGTATTATTATGGAGCTTGTTATTATTACGGGTATGTCGGGAGCAGGAAAATCACAGGTTATCGACGCACTTGAGGACATCGGTTATTTTTGTGTTGACAACATACCGCCGGAGCTTATCGTCAAATTTTCACAGCTTGCCGCCGAAACCGGTGAGCATGAAAAAACCGCACTCGTAACAGATTCACGTGCGGGTAAAAAGTATGACAGAATTTTCGGTGCGCTTGATGAACTTTCAGAGCTGGATATTCCCTATAAACTCATGTTTATTGACGCAGATAATGATGTTCTTGTCGCAAGATATAAAGAAACGAGAAGAAAGCACCCGATGCTTTCCGACACCGTCTTTACTGTTGAGGACGCTGTCGAAAAAGAGAGAGAAAGAGTTGGTGCGGCACGTGACAGAGCCGATATAATCTTTGACACCACCGGTCTTTCAGCCATTCAGTGCCGTGTGCGTGTTTCCGAGATGTTTTCATTTTTCAATGAATCGACAATGAGCATTCACTGCGTTTCTTTCGGCTATAAATACGGCATTCCCAATGACGCTGACCTTGTTTTTGATGTCAGATGCCTCCCGAATCCGTTTTATGTGCCTGAGCTTAAGTCACTCACGGGTAACGACAAAGCCGTTTTCGATTATGTCATGAACAGCGAAATTTCAAAGAAATTTGCGGAAAAGATATTTGATATTGTTGATTATTCGCTTCCTCTTTACAGAAAAGAGGGCAGAAGCCAGCTCATTATTGCTTTCGGCTGTACGGGAGGTCACCACCGCTCCGTCACTTTTGCAAATCTTCTCAGAGAGCATCTTGACGGCAAGGGCTACAACCTCAGCATAAGTCACCGTGACATAAATAAATAGGAGTTACACCATGTCTTTTTCAACTGATGTTAAAAAAGAATTAATAAGCGAAAAGCCTTTGTATCCCTGCTGTCTCAGGTCAATGGCATACGGTATGCTTCTTTTCGGCAGAAGCTTTAATCTCTCGAATATTTCGATGATGACCGATTGTGAAGCTACCGCAAACGCATACATTGAAATTGTCGGTGAAGCTACGGGCGCAGTTGTCACGAAGTCGGTTTCGCCCTCCGGCGGAAAGTATATTCTTTCCGTTGACAGCGAGGATGACAGAAAAAAGGTCTTTTCCACGTTCAATCTGACGGGAAATGAACGCTCACAGAGAATTAACAGGGGTGTGCTTCTCAATGAGGGCGACGATGAAAACAACTGCTGTTTTTCGTCTTTTGTTCGTGGCGCATTTCTGTCGTGCGGAACGGTATGCGACCCGAATAAGATGTATGCGCTTGAGTTTACCGTCAGCTATATGAAGCTCAGCGAGGATTTGTTTGCTCTTTTGAAAGAAATCCGCCTTGAGCCGAAAATTACCGGCAGGCGGGGAGTGCGTGTCGTTTATTTCAAGGACAGCTCCAGCATTGAAGATATGCTTGCTTTTATGGGTGCTTCGGGGGCGATGCTTGAAATTGTCGGGATTAAGGCTTTGAAAGATGTCAGAAACAGAGTAAACCGTGTGATGAATTTCGATAACGCCAATATTTCAAAGACGGTGCTTGCCTCCGCTTCACAGATTGAAGCGATTGATTATATTGAAAAGACTGTCGGTCTTGATGAAATTGACAGTGAAATGAAAGAAATTGCCCGTCTCAGACGTGAAAATCCCGAAATGAGCCTGAGAGAGCTCGGCGAACAGATGACACCGCCGCTTTCACGCTCAGCGGTCAATCACCGGCTGATTAAGCTGACTGAATTTGCGGAAAAAATAAGAAACGAAAACAAAAACTGATATAAAGAAGACGGTTACGGATAACTTTTAATTAAGTTATTACCGATAACCGTCTTTAGTTTTATTCAACATATCCTTTTATATTTTCAATAGTTGAAAATTCATATCCGTTATTTTTAAGATATGAAAGATGCTTTAACGCATAGCCGATGCCCTTTGCCACGCATAGCTCCGGCTCGTCGGCAAGCCTTACGCTGATGTCAAGCCTTTTGCTGAGCAATTTATCAAACCCGTACAGCCTTGAGCCGCCTCCGCTCAGAATCAGCCCCCGTGAATAAATATCGCCCACAAGCTCGGGCGGTGTCATTTCGAGAGTTGCCCTTATTGCCTCAGAAACAGCCTCAACGGTTTCACGGAGAGCAAGATATATTTCCGTTGAAGTTATTTCAAACGAAACGGGCAGTCCGTCGATAAAATTTTTACCCTTGCACGGTACGGCTATTTCCTCAGTCGGAAGATAGGCACAGCCGATGCTCTTTTTAAGCTCCTCCGCCGTTGAAAGTCCGATAAGAATATTTCTTTCACGGCGCACATATCTTTGTATCGCCTCGTCCATAGCATTTCCGGCAACACGCACAGTGTTTGACACGGCAATACTGCCCATTGTGACAACGGCAATATCGGTTGTGCCGCCGCCGATGTCGGCAATAAGAGTGCCGCCCGGTTCTGTAATTTTCACATTTGCACCTATTACAGCCGCCAAGGGCTCTTCCATAACGCAAACACGTCCGGCACCGCTTGAGGTCAGTGCGTTCATAAGCGTTTTTCTTTCAAGAGCAGTCACCGAGCTCGGTGTGCAGACGATAACAGAGGGCTTGAAAATACGGTATTTGCATATTCTTTTAAGATAAATTGCGAGCATTTTTTCCGTGACGGAAACATCTGAAATGACACCGTCACGCAAAGGGCAGATAACCTTTAAGGTTTCGGGATTTTTTTCAAGCATCTTTTCCGCTTCACTGCCCATTGAGACAATTTTCTTTTTATCCTCGTCAAAAGTTACCACCGAAGCTTCATTGAGAACGATGCCTTTGCCGGCGGCAAAAATAACGGTGTTTTTAGTTCCGAGGTCAATTCCGATTTTAAGACCGAGCATAAAGCATCACTCCTTTCAACTGATTGCTCAACGTATTATATATCATTACTTTGTGTTTGTCAAAAAATATTTAAGCCCCGAATAACGTCGTATACGCTTGTCATTTATGACCATTTCGGAAATATCCTCCTGAGTGCCGACAAGAATGAGCTTGCTTTTTGCTCTTGTAACGGCGGTGTAGAGAAGATTTCTGTATCTCAGCTGCGGCAAAACCGAGCACACGGGCATTATAACTGCATCGTATTCACTGCCTTGACTTTTGTGAACGGTTATTGCATAAGCGAGCTCAAGCTGATTTGCAATATCGAAGGTGTAAATTGCTTCCTTGTCGTCAAAGCGTATTTTCATCAGCCTTGCCGCCGGATTAATCTTGATAAGTATGCCGATGTCGCCGTTAAATATACCCGCTCCGTGTTCGCCGTTTTTAACCCAGGGAATGTCATAATTGTTCTTTATCTGCATTACACGGTCGCCCTCACGGAAAACCTTTCCGTTAAAAGCGTATTCGCATTTATTCTCCGACTGCGGGTTAATTTCACGCTGAATAATCGTATTGAGCGATGCAGAGCCCGTCTCACCCTTTCTTGACGGACAGAGAATCTGTATATTCTGAAGAGGGTCATAGCCGTAGGCGAGCGGCAGTCTTCTGATATAGAGCTCAGAAACCGTTGAAGCGGTCTGATGAACGCTTTGCCTTTGCAAGAAGAAGAAATCGTTATCCTTTACGTCTAAAATCGGCTCTTCTCCGCCGACTATGCGGTGAGCGTTTGTGACGATGAGACTCTCCATAGCCTGACGGAAAATTTTTGTCAGAGAAACAACGGGTATGAGATTACTGTCAATAAGGTCATGAAGCACATTGCCTGCGCCGACTGCGGGCAACTGGTCAGTGTCGCCGACCATAATAAAGCGGCAGCCGAGCTTGAGCGCGTCAAGAAGCGAAGCAAAAAGCGTAATATCAACCATTGAAAGCTCGTCAATGACCACTGCGTCATAGGGCAGGGGATTTGTAACATTGCGCTGAAATTCCGGTCTGTCGCCGTCCTTCCACTCAACCTCAAGAAGACGGTGTATTGTCTTTGCGTCTTTTCCCGTTATCTCACTCATGCGTTTTGCGGCTCTTCCCGTCGGTGCGGCAAGCGCAACCTTGAGCCCGTCACGTTCAAAAAGCTCAATAATCCCGTTCAGGGTTGTTGTTTTCCCCGTGCCGGGACCACCGGTGAGTATGAGCATACCTTTTTCAAGAGCAGTCGTTATTGCTCTTTTCTGATTTTCTTCATAGCTTATGCAAAATTTCGTTTCAAGCGATTTAATTCTCGTTTTTATTGATGCTCTGCCTTTGGGCGGCGGAAATTTCAGCATTACTTCAAGACGCTGTGCGGCGTTTTTCTCATAAGCATAAATATAGGGAAGAAACAGAAATTCACGTCCCTCGAAGTTTTCCGAAATAATCTGCTTTTCTTCAATGAGGAGATCTATCGTTTTTTCTGCGTTTTCCTTATCACACTCAAGAAGCAGGGTGCACGGCTCAATTATTTTTTCACGGGGAAGACAGGTGTGCCCGTTTGAGAGATTATGCCTGAGCACGTGAATAATTCCCGCTTTCATGCGGTAGGACGGCTGAGGTGCTGTCGGCATACCCGATGCAATGGCGTCAGCTCTTTCAAAAGAAAGACCGATAGGCTCACGGCAGAGTATGTACGGATTTTCATTGATAATATCAATGCTTCTTGCGCCGAATGCCTTAAAAACAGCAACACATTCGTTACTGCTCATTGAATATCTTTCGAGATATATCATTATCTCTCTAATAGCAAACTGCTTTCTGAATTCGGCGCAGATTTCCTTTGCCTTTTCCTGCGAAATTCCTCTGATTTTCGCAAGCTCCTCGGGACTGTTTTCTATTATGTTAAAAGTGTTGTCACCGAATTTTTCAATAATTTTTACCGCTGTTTTCGGACCTATTCCCTTTATTGCACCCGAAGAAAGATATTTCAGCATATCGGAAGAGCTTTTCGGCATTTCTCTCTCGCACTGCTCAACCTTGAATTGTCTGCCGAATGACTGATGATAGTCCCATCTGCCACGTGCACGTATTATTTCACCGACGGAAAGAGAAGGCAAAACGCCGACGGCGGTGATAAGCTCATCGTTGACACCCAAATCTATTACCGTAAAGCCGGTGTCACCGTTTTGAAAAACTATATCTTCCACACTGCCTCTGATTTCGCAAAGCTCATTTTCCATTGTGACACCTCCGTTAAAAAAATTTGCACTTCAGCGAAGTGCAAAATGACCGGGTCTGTAAGCCGAGTTCTGTCTTTTAAGGCAATCATCTATCTTGTTCTTACGTTGCCGCAAGAATCTGAGCCACCCTTTGAAATATACGCCGAGCAAGCGTGTGATTTCGGTCGGTGTTGCTTCGGATAGGGTTTGCAGGGCAATAATGTCTCCACTATTCCGGTGAGCTCTTACCTCGCCTTTCCACCCTTACCGCAAATGCGGCGGTATATCTCTGTTGCACTTTCCCTAAGGTCACCCTCGGCGGCCGTTAGCCGTTATCCTGCTCTGTGAAGCTCGGACTTTCCTCATACCGCATGGTATGCGATTGCCCAACCCGCTCGAATGTATTTTATAACAAATAGTGCCGCTTGTCAAATCATAATTCGGTTTAAAATCAAAATATTTGTTAATTCTATTGTAAAAAACTCTGAATTAATGTAAAATAAGGCGAAAAATAAAGAGGAGGATAAATTTATGAGAGATATTTTTACGCCGACGGGCGATGATGAGCTTGACGGCAGATTTTCAAAACGTATTTCGTTTGACGGGAGTAAGCCCGAAGAAAACACCGAAAACAGTATTTTTACACCCAGAACGGATATGTTTGAAGATTTTGACACGGGCAGAAAAGATTTCGGCAATGGGGAAGAGAGCCTTGATGATAATCCCGACGATTATTTCAGCAGTATTCTTTCTTCACCTCCCGAGCCGGAAAAATACTACCCCGATACTGAGGATGATTTGCCGCACGAATCGACCGATGATGAATTTACAAAGAAGAAAAGGGCTGTAAAAGTGAAGAAAAAAGGCGGGAAAAAGGTTTTTAAAGCTGTTATATGTATTTTGCTTGTGCTTGTTATCGGCGTATTCGGCTATGCCTTTCTTCTGTGTGGCAAGCCGGATTATCAGCCCGAAACACATCAGGAAAACAAGTATATCACCGAAAATGTGCTCTTTAAAGATAAGGGAGTTTACAATGTTCTCGTAATCGGTACGGATAAGCGTGAAACAGAGTCAACCTACCGCTCTGACACAATGATTCTTGTTTCGCTTGATAAAAACACGAAGAAAATCAAGTTGACGTCGTTTTTGCGTGACTCCTACGTCTATATACCCGCAAAGGATTATTCAACAAAGCTTAACGCCTCGTGCTCATTCGGCGGTCCGCAGATGGTTATTGACACGCTCGAATACAATTTCAAGGTTCATATTGACAAATACGTGATGATTGATTTTGATATTTTCAAGACGATTATCCACGACCTCGGCGGTGTTACGCTGACAATGACAGAAGAGGAAGCGGCGTGCATAAGAAGAGAATCCGGCTATCCCTGCAAGGCGGGCACTCACAAATATAAAGCGAAAATAGCTTTATGGTATGCGAGAATACGGCATCTCGACTCTGATTTCAAGCGCACAGACAGACAGCGTAAGGTTATACAGGCGGTTATTGACAAAATAAAAAAGACAAACCCTGTCAGGACCGCAAAGATGCTTGACCACGTGTTGCCGATGGTACAGACCGACATCGGCCGCACGGAGCTGTTTAAGCTCGGCATTACATCACTTGAGTTTCTAAGCTATGATATTGAAGAAATGCAGGTGCCGAAAACAGGAACTTGGTCAAATGCAACAATTAACGGTCAGGCAGTTCTGAAAATTGATTTAGACAAGAACACACACGAACTCAAGAATTTCATATATGAAACTAAATAAAGAAGCCCGGCAGAAGCTCATCTGCCGGGTAATTTTATGCTTGATTTATTCCTCCGAAACCGGCTCAATTTCTTCTTCACCGAATTCATAAGGTGTGATTATTTCAAGCACGGGGAGACGTGGAGAAGCCGGAATATCCGTTTGCGTGATTATTATCTCTGTCAAATCGGAAATAAACGGCTCACAGTCGAAGCTGTTATCAATTTCATCATAGCCTCTTGCACCGTTTTTGTGTTTCAAAAGTTTGATGATAAGAATGATAGCGCACAGTGCCAGAGTAAAAACTGAAATTATTATTCCGAGCGCAAATCCCTCCGGTGTATATTTCATCTTTATTTCATGCATTCCCTTTGTAACATAAACACCGAGCAGAGCACCGCCGACCTTTGTAATATCATCTTTATCGACCTTGCTTCCGTCGATATATACGCTCCAGCCCTTATCGTACGGAACGCTTGTCATAAATACGCTCGTTTCACTTGCGTAAAAGCTTCCCTCAATTTCCGTGTCTTCAAATTTATCATAGCTAACAGCGTTCTTTTTAAGCTTGTCATAGCCCTCTTTGAATGCGTCGTTGTTGAGATAGCATACGTAGAAATATATCGTTCCGGAATCCTCGTTGACGGGCACGGAGCAGGAATATTCATCGCCCTTTTCAAGCTGACCGATGTTGAGAATATACGGGTACCTCTTATTGAGCGTCTCGGTTATCGACTGAGCAGGGGTTGTGACCGTCATTAATTCTCCGTTTTCATCGGTCGTGGAAACATAGAGATAGACCTCGGCATTTTCTTCCGCAACAAAATCAAAGGTTACTTTTCCATTCTGCGAGCTGTCGTTTCTCCGGTATGAGAATATCTGATTTTCAAGCGGCTGACTGAATGCCTGAACATTGTTATAGCTTATTCTGACGGGGAATGAGCGTATAAGAACATCTGTAACTCCGGTTGCCTTTTCAAAAAGGTCGTTCTGAACGTCGAACGGGTCGCTCGAAGATGTGTTCCAGTTTGATATTGACGTGTCAACACAGTACCCGACGGGCAGACAGTATTCATTTTTGTATGCGGTGAATTTGTCGCAGGTATATACATTTTTCATATATTCGGAGTTTGACAGAACATCAAAGCCAGATGTGTTGTTAACAAGATATTTGAGAGAAAACATAGCGTTATACACTGCCGTCTGCGGATAATAGGTATAGCTGTTTATCTTGTTGCCGTACATACCGAGACTTTTTTGCATATTCGCAACCTTTTCATACGCCATTGAAGAAAACGTGGAAACACCGTTATAGTTATACCATGAGGGGTCCATTCTTGCCCTGAGATTAGTCAGCTCCATACGGTAGAAGAGGTCATCGTCAATACCGTCAATATAATCCTTGACCTCACGGAAGCTTTCATAGTCGCTTGCATAGTTTTCTTTTTTCTGGTCCATAGAAAAGTTTGAAACGTCGGAAATAATCGCTTCACTGCAAATACTGCAAAGAAGGAGCACCGACACGGTCACGCTTTGATATTTTTTATCCTTGAGCGTGACAAGAATCAGAACATAAATTAGAGCAAAGCCGGCACTTATTATAAGTGTAGCCGTTGTGAAATTCTTTGAAGCGAGCTTTTGTGCCATAACCGTCAGCACAACAACTGAACAGCCGGAAAAGAGAATGTAGCGGCTTGGTATTTCTTTCAGACGTGTCAGTGTCTTGAACGCAATAATAACAAGAATGAATGAATACATAAATGACTGGCGGTAGGGCAGGTCATTCGGAAAATGGAAGCCGTGCCAGATATAGTTTAAAATATTGAGACTGAAGCCAAGCTCGAAAAGTGCGAGCAGAATGAGGTGCACGGTCTTTTCTTTTTTGCTTATTGACTTTGTCATAAGATAGAGCGGAACAAGAACGAGCACTATAACGCCGCAATAGACATTCGGCAAAACATCGTCACCGCTGCTTCTGATTGTCGGTGTGACACTTGCAAGGTGATTTGCTATAAAATCGAAAATGCTGAAATAGAGAGAACTGCTTGTCGGGAATTTATCTGAGGTTGCAGAGGTCTGCTGTAAGGTCAGATAGGTCGGTATCAGCGCAAAAGCCATGAGCGAGGCGGCGCAAACGGAAGAAAAAGCAAATTTAAAGCCGCTTCGGATAAAGCGCAGGGGATATTTTGTCTCACCGTTTTTTTTCATCTTTCCGGCAGAAAGACGGTCGGTGAAAGAATAGTTTGAAATGTAATAGGCAAGAAAATATATAACTGAAAAGAAGCACATCATGTATGACATATAGTAGTTTGAAAGCATTGTCAATGAAAGTGCCGCAATGTAGAGGACGGGTTTTCCGTTTCTGATAATACGTTCAATACCGAGTGCGACAAGAGGAAGAAGCACGAGAGCGTCAACCCACATCACATTCCAGTAATACGCAATGAACCAGCCGCAGAATGAATAGAGAATACCGAAGCCGGCGGAGATATAGTTTGATTTGTTCTGACTTTTTTTAAGATAGTAGGTGAGAGTGAATGCACTGAGCGAGCATTTAATCAGCACCATAGCGGCAATAGCCTCTGGAGCGTTCTCATGACCTGCAAGAAGCATGGCAAGAAAACCGATGGGGCTTGAAAGATAATTGAAATAGTTGCCGAGAAAACTGCCGCCGAGACCCGTATTAAATGAATAAAGCAAGCTGCCGCCGCTCTTTATTCTGTCATAAAGCTCTGCAAAAAGAGGGCAGTACTGATGATATAAATCCATTCTCAGAATTGTTGTATCTCCGAACGGGAAAAGCTCATAGCACATAAATACAACGAGCATAATCGAAGCACTGCACAGTGCAGAAAGAAACAGAAATCTGTTTTCATAGAATAATCGTTTGATTTTGCTGTCTTTTTCCATTTTTTCCTCCGTAGTCAGTCATGGTATTGACCTAATAATACATTATATTAAGGGCGTTTTCAATATAAAAAAATGAATTTGATGTAAATAATGGTATTACCTGTGTACAAGCCGCATAGTATTGAATATAAAGCTTGTCAGGAGGCTGAGTATTTATGCACGGTGCAGAAAATTTTGATAACGCTGTGAAATACATATCAAAGCGGATAAGAGCCTTTCTTGAGGAAATCCCGCCGTCAGTCAAGAGCGACACATACGAAATACGGCTCAGAAGCGGCCGCCCCGTGTCGCTTTTCGGCGCATACGGAACGCTGTTTGTCGGCTGTGACGGAAAAATAAGCATGGATTATACCTCTTCTGTTATTTCTTCGCCCGAAGAGGTCAGGGATATTTTTAACCGCATCTGCTCTTATTCGATTTACACCTTTCAGCGGTGCATTAACAGGGGCTATATTCCCCTTGAAAACGGAAACCGTGCAGGCGTATGCGGTACTGCCGTATGCGAAAATGACAGCATTACATCGGTCAAGGATATAACTTCAGTTAATATTCGCCTTGCAAGAGAAGTTGTCGGCTGTGCCGACAGTATAATCAGCAGAGCCGATTTTGACAAAGAAAGTATAATTATTGCAGGAGCGCCGTCATCGGGAAAAACAACTTTGATAAGGGATATTACAAGACAGCTTGGCGGCGGTTTAAACGGCAAATACCGCAAAATCTGCGTCATAGATGAGCGAAGAGAAATTTCGGGTATTATGAACGGCGTTATTACCAATGACATCGGCATTACAACGGACGTGCTTGATTCATACCCGAAAAGCGAGGCGATTGATATTGCCGTGAGAACGCTGTCACCCGAAATAATTGTCTGTGACGAGGTATCAACTGAATATGAAATCAATGCCGTAAAATCCGGCGTCAACTGCGGCGCAAAATTTATCGTCACCGTTCACGCCGGAAACGAGGAGGAAATTTTTTCAAGAAAGCAGATAGAAGAACTTATTTCAACATTTTCATTCAGCAAGCTGTTTTTGCTCGACAGAGGTGAAAATATCGGAAAAATCAAGCGTGAGTATGATACGGGTGAAATTTTAAATGAAATTAATCGCAGGCGTAACGGTAATGCTTTTTCTCACGGCGGCGGGAATTATTAAAGGACGTGAAATGACAGACTGCGTGAGAATGCTTGAGGGAATAATTATGTTCCTCGCTGACTGTAAAAGCATGATTGAATACACGGGAATAACGGTCGGAGAAATTCTTGAAAATACATCTTGCGGCACATTTGAGGCATATACGGAAAAATGCCGAAGATACGCTTCGGAGCTTGATTTTCCCGAAGCTTGGAAAAAGTCTGTCGGTGAAATCCCGCCGTTTATTTCAAAAAGCGACAGAGAGCTTCTTGTGCGCTTCGGTGAAAAAATCGGCACGAGCGACAAAGACACTCAGCTCAATATGCTCAGTTATTTAATCTCACGCTTTGAAATTTCACTCAGAGAGAAAAGGGTAAGAGAAAAGAAAGAAAAAAAGCTGTATATTTTCGCCGGCACTGCGCTCGGACTTGTGGCTTTTATAATGATAATATAGCACGGAGAAAATATGGGTATCGAATTAATTTTTAAAATTGCGGCTGTGGGAATAACGGTTGCCATTCTCAATCAGCTTTTGTCACGCTCGGGAAAAGATGAATATTCACTTTTGACCACTCTTGCGGGCTTAACAGCGGTTATACTTATGCTTTTGCCGGAAATCAAAGAGCTGTTTTCGGCTGTAAAAGAACTGTTTGAAATATGAATATTGCGTTTAAAGTCATCATTATTGCGTTTTGCGGCGTTATTATATTTGTCATTTTTAAGAGCGTCAGCTCGCCTTATGCAGCTATTGTGCCCGTTGTCTGTGCGGTGTGTGCGCTTTTGCTCATTTTACCTTACATGCGTGAGCTTGCAAAGCATATTTACGATATTTTTCCCGTTTCAGCCGCATCGTCTCAGAGTATAGGCATATTCTTCAAATGTGTTCTGATATGTGAAATCTGCACCTTAACAAAAGGCTTCTGTAAGGATTCGTCAAACGGGTTTCTTGCGCTGTGCGTTGACCTTGCCGAAAAAACGGCAGTGATAATAACGGCAATGCCGCTTATTGAATCGGTAATGAAAATCATTGTTTATTACATCGGTGAATGAAATGAAAACTGTCAAATACCTTGTGATATTGATTACACTTTCCTTTCTTCTCATTTTTCCTGCTTCAGCCATTGACGACCTTGACAGTGCAGATATCATAGATGATTATTCCGGCGAAATTTTCGAGTCGCTCGATGAAGATACTCTGAATATCTTATCCGAAATGGGGCTTGACGAAATCGAAGCGTCGTCAATGCTTGATTTGTCGCCCGTCAAAATAATTACGGTTTTGAAAAATGAATTTACTTTTCAGGCTAAAGAAAACATATCTTTTTTCTTTAAAGCACTGGGAATACTTCTTGCGCTCGTGATACTGAACTCTGTGAGAAAGAAAAGCGACTTTGATTTGACAGACGATATTTTTGCAATGACGGTTATTCTTCTTGTCTCGGTCACGCTTTCCGACACGGTGAAAATGCTTGTTGCGGTGCTGAAATTGACCGAGAAATTTATGCTTGCGCTTATTCCCGTGATTACGGTGATTCTTTCATTTTCGGGCAATGTTACATTTTCAGCTGTTTACAGTACGATGATGGTTGGCTTTTGCCAGGTTATTTCTGCGGTGGCGGATAATTTTATAATACCTCTGACAGGCGTTTATTTCGGAATAATAACCGCAATGAACCTTAATGAAATAACCGATGCCGATAAAATCAGCTCTGCCGTATGCAAAGCCTGCGGTGCAGTGCTCGGCACGGTGAGTACCGTTTTTTCGCTTCTTCTGTCGGCTAAAAATCTTCTGTCAAAGGATATTGACGGGGTTGTGTACAAATCGGGGAAATACATAATATCAAGCTTTGTTCCCGTTGTCGGAAATGCAGTCAGCGGAATACTCGGCTCGATAATCGGCTCTCTCAGCATTGCAAAAAGCACAATGGGAATTTTTGCCGTAATCGCAGCTGTTTGCATAAATATTCCGCTTTTTATAAAAATCATTTTCTGCCGCACCACTTTCTTTTTTCTCGCTCTTATAAGTGATTCATTCGGCGAAAAGAAAGCCGCCGGTTTTATCCGTTCTCTGTCAAAAAGCATGAGAATATTGATGATACTTGCTTTTTTTGTTCTGATAACGGTTATTATTTCTACGGGACTTGCCGTAAGCATAAGGGGAAATATTCAGTGAGTGAAATAAGATTATGGGCGACTGACTTAGCCGTGCTTCTTGTTGCAAGCGGAATAATGCTAAAAATCCTGCCATCAGGAAGTGAAAGAAACATTTTACGCTTTGTTGCGGTGCTTGCTCTGATTGTCGCAGTGTTTCAGCTTGACGCCGGAAAAGCGGTAAAAAGCATCAAAATTGAGGAATACGGTGTCTCACAGAAAACCGATTCACTCAGCGAAGAAATGTATTCAAGGCTCAGCAGTGCGGCAGAAGATGAAATAAATAAATATATTGCCGCACAGGTGAACAGATTTGACGAAAACGCCCAGACAGAATGTAAAATCGGTGATGAAGATATAGAAGTGCATATTGTGAGTGAAAAAATCAGCAGTGAGGGCATTGAAGAAATCAAAAATATTCTTTCGGCTGATTTTGAATGTGAAATAAAAATTGATATGAAAGAGAGGGGAAAATATGATTGAACGGCTGAGAAAAAAAGCGGAAGAGATACTGAAAAAAATTCCCGAAAACAAACGTCCTGCGCTTATCTGCGCCACCGGAATTGCGGTAATGCTGATTATTGTTCTGCCCGGGCTTTTCGGCTCGGAGAAAACCGACAAAAAAAGCGAAAAATCAACTGATGAACAGAGCGAATACATAAACTCGGTTGAAAACAGTCTTTGCAGTCTTATTTCTTCGATTGACGGAGCGGGAAAAACAAAAATAATGCTCACTCTCGATTCCTCTGAGGAAAATGTATATGCTTCTGACATAAATGCCGATAAAAATGAATACGTTGTAATAAAAGAAAATTCAGAAGAGGGTGGTATGCTGCTCAAGGTTATCAAGCCGAAAATAAGAGGCGTTGCCGTCGTGTGTGAGGGCGGTGATAATCCGAGAGTCAAAATTGATATTACAAATGCCGTCTGTACTGCTCTCGGCATAAACAGCACAAGAATAAGCATTGCAAAAATGAAAGACAGGAGCGAATAAATATGAATAAAAAGCTTTTCAAAAAAAGGCGAATACTTACTGCGGCACTTGCGCTCATGATGGCGTCGGCTGTGCTGATAAACTGGTACTATTCAAAAAATACGGTGAAATCAGCCGATGGAAAGGAAACGACCGAAAAAAATCTCGGTGACAGCATATATGTCAACGGAACTACAGCACAGAGTGAAGAATCTCTGGAAAACGCAGAGCAGACAACGCAGGACGAAATAAACGATGTGTCAAAAACGCAGGAGTTTTTCGCCGAAGCGGAGCTTAAAAGAACAAAAGCGCACGATAAAGCTCTCGACGAAATTCAGAAGCTTATCGAAAGCGGAAACAATGACGAAAAGATAGAGAAGCTTCTCGCCGAATATACGGAGCGAATAAAGCTTGAGACGGATATAGAAAATCTGATTAAGGCAAAGATTGACACCGAGTGCCTTGTCATAATCAACGGCGACAGTGCCGAGGTTGTTGTCAGCAGTGAAGCCATTGACGAGCTTTATCTGCTTCAGATAAACGAAATTGTTTCAACGCAAACTGAAATTCCGTCGGAAAAAATTATAATTATTCAGGCAAAGTAGTTGTAATAATAAAAAGATATGATATAATATACACGAAAAATGTATATATGCATTTTATTGTTGTCTAAGGAAGGTTAAAGTTATGACAAGGCGAGAGGCAAGAGAACAGGCGTTTATTATTTTATTTGAAAAATCCTTTCACCCGGATACCGATATTTGCGAGCTTATCTCGTTTGCTGAGGATAACGACGTTTTCAAGGCTGATAAGTACTCATCGGTGCTGTGTGAAAACACAGTGAACAATATCGAAAAAATAGATGCGCTTATTTCTGCAAATCTCAAGGGCTGGAGCTATGCGAGAGTTTCACGTGTTGCAAAGTCGGTTCTTCGCATGGCGGTATGCGAGATGCTTTATTCCGACGATGTTCCCGTTGCCGCCGCAATTAATGAGGCGATTGAAATAGCAAAGAAATATGCCGGTGAAGATGAGCCGCTCTTCATAAACGGAGTTCTCGGCTCAATAGCTAAGGAATTATAAAATGCTCTATCTCGGAATTGACACAAGTAATTACACCACTTCGGCGGCGTTATATGATTCTGAAAGCAACAGCATCAGGCAGGTCAGGAAGCTTCTTCCCGTCAAAAAGGGAGAAAAGGGGCTGAGGCAGAGCGATGCTGTGTTTTCGCATATCGGTCAGCTTTCGCCGCTTATTGATGAGCTTCTTTCCGACACAAATTCATCTCCCGTATGCGTCGGTGTGTCCTCCCGACCGAGAAATGTTGAGGGGTCATATATGCCTTGCTTCACAGTCGGTATTTGTGCCGCCGGAATAATCGCAAGTGCACTCAAAATACCCGTTCATCATTTTTCGCATCAGCAGGGGCACATTGTTGCCGCACTTTATTCATCGGGGCATCTTGAACTGATTAATGAAAAATTTATAGCTTTTCACGTTTCGGGCGGAACGACTGAGGCTCTGCTCGTTACACCGGATAAAGATAATATTATTAACTGTGAGATAATAGCTTCAAGCACCGATTTAAAAGCCGGACAGGCTGTTGACAGAACGGGCGTAATGCTCGGACTTGATTTTCCCTGCGGAATGAAGCTTGACGCACTTGCCGCAAAAAGCAATAAGAATTATAAAATCAAGCCGTCAGTCAGGGACGGAAATTGCAGTCTTTCGGGCGTTGAGAACAAATGCAGGGCCATGCTTCAAAGCGGGGAAACGCCGGAGGATACCGCAAAATTCTGCATTCAGTATATTTGCGCCTCTCTTGATTCAATGACAGAGTATATTATTGAAAAATACGGAAAGCTTCCGCTTCTTTTTGCCGGCGGAGTTATGTCAAATTCATATATTAAAAAAGAGCTTGCCGAAAAATACGGCGCATACTTTGCGGAGAGTATGTATTCCTCCGACAATGCCGCCGGAACAGCTCTGCTTGCATACCTTAAGGAGACAAAAAATTGAACACGATTCTTACCGTTTCACAGATTAATTCTTACGTCCGGTCAATTATCGACTATGACGAAAATCTTAATAATATCTATGTTTGCGGCGAGATTTCAAATTTCACCAATCACTACCGCACCGGGCATTTCTATTTCACCCTCAAGGACGAAAATGCCTCAATTAAAGCCGTTATGTTCCGCACAAATGCACAGTTGCTCCGTTTTGAGCCGTATGACGGACTGAAGGTTCTTGTGAGAGGCCGTGTTTCGGTTTTTGAAAGAGACGGCGTTTATCAGCTCTATGTTACCGATATGCAGCCTGACGGTCTGGGTGAGCTTAATCTCGCCTTTGAACAGCTTAAAGAAAAGCTCGGCGCAGAAGGTCTGTTTTCGCCCGAACACAAAAAGGAAATTCCGAAGCTTCCCGAAAGAATTGCCGTTATCACTTCTCCGACGGGCGCCGCTTTGCAGGATATTCTCAACGTCATTTCAAGGCGTTATCCGTGCTGTGAGGTGACGGTTGTACCCATTCAGGTTCAGGGCGTTTCAAGCGCAGAACAGATAGTTGCCGCAATCGAAAGGGTCAACCTTTTGAAATTTGCCGACGTAATCATACTTGCACGTGGCGGCGGCTCAATAGAGGATTTATGGTCTTTCAATGAAGAAATTGTCGCAAGGGCAATATTTAAAAGCGAAATTCCGGTTATCTCAGGCGTGGGGCACGAAACTGATTTCACAATTTCGGATTTTGTCGCCGATAAAAGAGCACCCACTCCCTCTGCGGCGGCAGAAATTGTAACCCCGGATATAACTCATCTCTTTTCAAAACTTGCAGTCTTGAACGATGCAATGCACTCTCTCATGAGAGAAAAGCTCATTTCTTACGAACTGCGTCTTGATGAAATGAGCCGGATGATAAATATGTGCTCTCCCTCGGCAAGAATAGCCGACAGCAGAAATGCGCTGAATTCTTTTGAACGTGAAATAAAAAGCAGAGTATCAGAGCTTGTTGCCGGTAATAATATGAGACTTGAATATCTTTCCTCATCACTTGATTCGCTCAGTCCTCTTAAAACCGTTTCAAGGGGATACGCACTTGTGTTTGACGAAAGCAATAAACATCTGTCGTGCACAGCAGAGAGCAATAAAGGCGATTCAATATTTGTGAAAATGAAAGACGGTGTTCTCAGATGCACCGTTGACGAGGTAATAACGAGGTAATAAAATGAAAAAAGAAATTACACTTGAACAGGCACTTGAAAAGCTTGAAAAAATTACGGAAATAATGCAGAGCGGAGATATTTCCGTTGATGAGGCATTAAAGCTTTTTGAAGAGGGGACACAGCTTGTTGCCCTCTGCCGTGAAAAGCTTGACAAGGCGGAGCTTAAAATATCGGAGCTTTCCGGAAAAACGGGCGGGTGTGAAGATGAGTGATTTTGATAAAAGATACGGCGAATATCTTGCTTTGATTAATGACAGGCTTGATAAACTGCTTATAAAATCAAGCTATGAAGATGATATTGTCTGTGACGCAATGCGTTACAGCGTCGAAAACGGCGGAAAAAGAATCCGTCCCGTGCTCGTGCTTGAGTGCTGTCGTATTGCAGGCGGAGATATAAATGACGCTCTTGATTTTGCCTGTGCGCTTGAATTTGTCCACACGTATTCGCTCATTCATGATGATTTGCCGTGTATGGATAATGACGATATGCGAAGAGGTAAGCCGTCATGCCACAAAAAATTCGGCGAGGAATATGCGCTTCTTGCGGGTGACGCACTTCTGACCTATGCGTTTGAAGTGATTTCGTCTTCTTCACTCGACAATGATAAAATGGCAAAAGCCGCACTTTCTCTTTCGCGCTGTGCCGGATTTAACGGAATGATAGGCGGTCAGGTGGTTGACCTGAGAAGTGAGGGAAAAAGTATTTCCTTTGAAAGGCTCAGAACAATGCACTCTCTTAAAACCGGTGCCCTTATAAAATGTGCCGTTTCACTTGGCTGTATTGCCGGGGGAGCTGACACAGAGCTTCAAAAGAAGCTTACGTGCTATGCAGAAAATATCGGTATGGCATTTCAGATAGTCGATGATATTCTTGATGTTACCGGCACACAGCAGGAGCTCGGAAAGCCCATTGGAAGCGATGCAAAATCAGATAAAACAACATACGTCACCCTCTTCGGGCTTGAAAAAGCACAGAAGATGGCAGATGAAGCAACGGAAAATGCGCTCAGGTGCATTGAAGAAGTTAAAGACAATGATTTTCTTTTGAAGCTTGCCGTAATGCTTTCGGCAAGGAGAAAATGAATACAGAGGTTCATATATGAAATCCGATTATCTGGATAAAATCAATTTGCCCGGGGATATTAAAAAGCTTTCGTTTGATGAGCTGTCGGTGCTTGCCGACGAAATCAGGGGAGTGCTTATTGAAACGGTCTCGAAAAACGGCGGTCATCTCGCCTCAAATCTCGGCATGGTTGAGGTGACTATCGCCATGCACCGCACTTTTTCTTCCCCTCACGACCAGTTTGTTTTCGACGTCGGTCATCAGGCATATACACACAAGCTTCTCACGGGAAGATACTCAAATTTTTCTACATTGAGAACAAAAGACGGCATTTCGGGCTTTACACGTCCTGAGGAGAGCGAGCACGATATTTTCGTCAGCGGTCACAGCTCTACCTCAATTTCTGCCGCACTCGGACTTGCAGAGGCAAAACGCTTAAATAAAGATAACGGCTATGTTGTTGCCGTTATCGGTGACGGCTCATTTACGGGCGGTATGGTCTATGAAGCCCTCAATAACGCCGGCAAAACAAAAAACCGCTTGATTGTTATTCTCAATGATAACAAAATGTCAATTTCGGAAAACGTCGGTGCTTTTGCAAGCTATCTTGCTGTCATACGCTCCGACCCGAGATATTTTCATTTAAAAGCAAAGACGGAAAAGGCAATTAATCGCATACCCGTTGTCGGTGAAAATATTTCATCGGGTATTTTTAAGGTGAAAACCGATATAAAAAATAAGATATATAACCGAAGCACTTTCTTTGAAGATATAGGCTTTCGTTATATGGGGCCCATTGACGGTCACAATATAAAACAGCTCTCTCAGGCTCTTGAAACTGCAAAAATGGTGAGTCAGCCTGTTGTTCTTCACGTTTCGACCGTTAAGGGTAAGGGCTATAACTTTGCCGAAAAAATGCCGAGTGAATTTCACGGAATTTCACGCTTTGATATAAACACCGGCGAGCCGATTTCCTGCGGTGAAAGCTTTTCATCTGTTTTCGGGCATGAGCTTTGTTCAATAGCCGAGAATGACAGCCGCATTTGCGCCGTTACTGCCGCCATGTCGCTCGGCACGGGGCTCAGCGAGTTTTCACAGCGTTTCCCCGACCGCTTTTTTGATGTCGGCATTGCAGAGGAACACGCCGTTACATTTGCATCGGGGCTTTCAAAAAACGGAAAAATTCCTGTTTTTGCGGTGTATTCAACATTTTTACAGAGAGGCTATGACCAGCTTATTCACGATGTATCGCTCCAGAAGCTTAAGGTTATTTTTGCCGTTGACAGAGCAGGATTTGTCGGTGAGGACGGCGAAACTCATCAGGGAGTTTTCGACGTTGCGTTTCTCAGCACCGTTCCCAACATAAAAATTTATGCTCCGGCGGATTTTTGCGAGCTGAAAAAGAATCTTAATTCGGCGATATATGAGGACAACTGTCCCGTTGCCATACGTTATCCGAGAGGCGGAGAAATAAAAGAAAAGGTCAAAGCCGATACTATCACCGATTACTATAATATCTACGGCGGCGCGGGCAATAAAAAGCTGATTGTTACATACGGCAGGATAACCGAATACGCATACGAGGCGGCAATGAAGAGCAAAAACGCAAGCGTTCTGAAGCTTAACATTATAAAGCCCGTTTCACCCGACGCAGTGAAGTATGCGCTGGACTTTGAAGAAATCTGTTTTCTTGAAGAGGGAATCAGAGACGGCGGTATCGGTGAAAAATTTGCACTTTTACTGCTTGAAAACGGCTACAAGGGTAGCTTCACTCTGACAGCCGTCAATGATGAGTTTATTAAGCAGGCAAGCGTTGACGAACAGCTTAAAAAATACGGTCTTGACTGCAAATCTGTTTTTGAGACTGTGAGCGAGGGAAAAAACTGTGACTGAGAAACTGAGACTTGATGTTGCGCTTTTTGAAAAAGGCTTCTGTGAAAGCCGTGAAAGGGCAAAGGCACTTATTATGGCAGGGCAGGTTTATATTAACGGTCAGAAAACGCTGAAAAGCGGCACCGTCATTAAAGAAAATGACGAAATTGAAGTCAGAGGCAAGCAGATGCCGTTTGTCAGCAGAGGCGGTCTTAAGCTTCAGAAAGCGGTAGATGTTTTCGGCGTGAAGCTTGAAAAATGTATCTGTATGGATATAGGTGCTTCAACGGGCGGCTTCACCGACTGTATGCTTCAGCACGGAGCAAAAAAAGTTTATTCCATTGACGTCGGTTACGGTCAGCTTGCCTGGAAGCTGAGATGTGACGAAAGAGTGGTAAATCTCGAAAGAACGAATTTTCGCTATGTCACAAGAGAAACAGTGCCCGATATTATCGACTTTGCGAGCGTTGACGTTTCGTTTATTTCACTCAGACTTATTCTTCCCGTTATGCGTGAGCTGTTAAAGGACAAAGGCGAAGCGGTCTGCCTTATCAAGCCGCAGTTTGAAGCAGGCAGAGAAAAGGTCGGAAAAAAGGGAGTTGTGCGGGACACCTCAGTTCACGTTGAGGTTGTTGAGGGGATATTTGCTTTTGCACTTGAGAGCGGATTTGATGTTCTGAACCTTGATTTTTCCCCCGTAAAAGGTCCTGAGGGGAATATAGAATATCTTATACATCTGAGAAAAAGTGAAGAGCCACGCAGTTTTCTTGAGAAAGAACCGGGCGATATTGTCACTTCTTCTCATAATGTTCTTGATTGAGGGTGATATTAATGGTGATTGCAATAAAACCGAATCTGACAAGAGAAAATGCCTTTCACGTCACCGAAAACGTAATTAAAGAGCTTAAAAAACTCGGCGCAAGCATATATCTTTGCGACGAGTTTAAAGATAATCTTTCTACGCTTTGCGTGGATTTTCTTCCGGAGGACGAGCTGTATGAGAAATGTGACGTGATGATTGCCATAGGCGGCGACGGAACGATTATTCATTCAGCTTATAAATGTGCCAGAAACGGAAAACTCATTCTCGGCATAAACGCCGGCAGGCTTGCGTTTATGGCGGGGCTTGAGGAGCACGAACTGCATCTTCTGAAAAGCCTTATTGAAGGCAAATATGAAATCGACTCACGAATGATGCTCAGAGCTGATTTGTACGGCGATAACAAGCTTCTGAGCACAACCTACTGCATTAACGATGTGGTTATTGCAAGGGGCACTGCATTGAAAATGTGCGATATGTCGGTTATGTGTGACGGTCGCAAGGTGAACGACTACTATGCCGACGGGATTATTGTTTCGACTCCGACGGGCTCAACGGCGTATGCGCTTTCAGCCGGCGGTCCTGTAATTGACCCGTCGATTGAAAGTATATCGCTGACGCCGATATGCACGCATACACTGTTTTCACGTTCAATGATTTTCAAGCCCGATTCGGTTATCGAGGTCAGCGTAAAAAATCCGCAGACTGGCGAGCCTCTTCTGTCGTGCGACGGAGGAGAAGCGATAGTGCTCAGTGAAAACAACAAGGTGATTATTAAGAAAGCGGAGTTTTCCGCAAAATTTATACGGATTAAAACGGATACATTTATTGATGTCCTTTCACAAAAACTCGCTCAGAGAAGAGCATGAACGGGGTGTTTATATGAAAAAGAACAGCAGACAGGAAAAGATACTCTCAATAATTAACAAATATGACCTCAGCACGCAGGAGGAGCTTCTCGAAAAGCTCAACAGTTGCGGCTACAACGTCACACAGGCGACAGTGTCGAGAGATATTAAGTCGCTTAATCTCATTAAAATTCAGGACAGCAACGGAAAATACAAGTATGCGAGCGTTAAAAATGACAGCGGTTCAACCGAAAAATATGACGCTATTCTTTCTCACTCGGTTGTGAGCATCAACAGCGCAGGAAATATCACTGTTATAAAATGCTATGCCGGTATGGCAAATGCCGCCTGTGCTTCGATAGATGCGATACATTTTGATAAAAGTCTCGGCAGTATCGCCGGTGACGACACGATATTCATACTCAACAGCACACCCGAAGCGGCGCAGGAGCTTTCGGAAATGTTAAAAAGAATAATTAACAGATAATTCGGAGAAGATAAAATGCTGACAAGCCTGAAAATCAATGATATTGCTATCATTGAAGAAGCAAAGATACAATTTGATAAAGGGTTTAATGTAATGACGGGCGAGACGGGCTCGGGCAAGTCGATTATTATTGATTCGCTCGGTGCTGTTATCGGCGAGCGTACATCACGTGAGCTTATAAGGGAGACGGCTGACGAGGGAAAGGTATGCGCCGTGTTTGATGAAATCGGCGAAAATACAAAGGAAATTCTTGATAAATACGGCATTTTATATGACGATAATTCCGTTATGATTGAACGTATAATAAGAGACTCAAGAAGTCTGTGCAGAATTAACGGAGAAAATGTCAATGTATCTGTTCTCAGAGAAATCGGAAAAACGCTTGTCGATATACACGGACAGTATGACAGTCAGGCACTTCTTGACAGCAGAAATCATCTTTATTACCTTGACCTTGTTTCCGATAATGAGCAAATACGAAAGAAATACGCTGAGTGTTATCGTGAGCTGAAAAGTATAAATAAGAGCCTGAAAAAGCTTGCTTTGGACGAGAGCGAAAAAGAAAAGCGTATTGAAATGCTCAGATACCAGATAGAAGAAATAGAGAACGCAGGAGTCAGAAGCGGAGAAAAAGAAGAACTTTTAACTAAAAAGGCGCGGATAATTAATTCCGAAAAGATAAAAAATGCCTTGATTTCTTCAAAGTCGCTCTTAGAGGGCGACGACAACACGGGCGGTATTCTATCCTCCGTTTATGCCTTATCGAGTGAAACACAGCTTTTGGAGGAGTGTTATCCGCAGTTAAAAGCGGTGAATGAAAAAATCAGTGACACAGCCGAGCTTTTCGGCGAAGCTCTTTCACTTATTTCAAGGGAGCTTATCTCATTTGAAAGCGACCTGCCGGATATTAACAGCGTCGAAGAGAGGCTCGACCTCATTTACCGTCTGTCAAAAAAATACGGCGAAAGCGAAGAGGATATTCTGAATTTTCTTGAAAAAGCAAAAAAGGAATACAGTGACCTTTCACTCAGCGGAGAAAAGACGGCTGAGCTCACGGAAAAATATAACCTGGTTTCGGAAAAGCTTTTCACAATAGGCAGTGAGCTTTCCTTGTCAAGAAAAAGGGCAGGGGAGGACTTTGCCGAAAAAATCACCCGTGAGCTTGCGTTTCTCGATATGAAAGATGCTGTATTTTCCGTTTCGGTCACTCAGGGAACAGCCACTTCAACGGGTATGGATAATGTTGAATTTATGATTTCAACTAATTCCGGTCAGTCGGAAAAGCCGCTGAGTAAAATTGCTTCCGGCGGTGAAATTTCAAGAATAATGCTTGCCATTAAATGCGTGCTTGCAAAAAATGAGGAAAGAAAAACACTGATATTTGACGAAATTGACTCCGGCATAAGCGGAAGAGCGGCGGAAAAAACGGGAATCAAGCTCAAAGAGGTTTCCGATTATTCGCAGGTTATATGCGTCACTCATCTTGCCCAGATTGCTTCATTTGCATATAATCACCTCTATATAGAAAAAATTTCGGACAGAAATAAAACAGTCACACGTGTTCAAAAGCTTGATTTTGACGACAGAAAGAAAGAGCTTGCAAGAATTATCGGCGGCTCGCTCATTTCCGAGTCAACGCTGAAAAGCGCAGAAGAAATGCTTTCACGCTCCGAAAATATATAAAAAAGTAATAACTGTTAATCCTCTCTCATAAGCTTTAATGAGGGAGGATATTTATATGAAAAAAAGAAGAAAAACGAGCAATGAAAGTAACAGGAAAATGACAGAAATATTTAAAATGCTCATCAAAAGCACGGCAATATTTCTTATAATATTACTGATTTCGGCAGCTCTTTGCTACATAACGGATATGGAATTTGATAAATATTATCTCGTTATGCTTTCTGCCGGCGTTATATCTGCGTTTGTTTCGGGGCTGTCATACAGTCGCAAAATGAAAACAAAGGGGATTTTTCACGGCATAGCTGCTTCATTGCCTATTGATGCAGAGGTTTTGGCGGCAGTGCTCATTATCTGCGGAAAAAGCGTAAGCGTTCTTTTGCCTCTTACGCTTGGGCTGATTATCCTTTCCGGCGCAGTATCGGGCACTGTAGGAGTTAATTTCGGGAGATAATGAAATGAAAATAAAAGCAACGGGTTTTATAAACAAATACAGAGTAAAAAGCCTTAAAACCGATACAGGCAGTTTGAATCCTTTGATTTTTGCCGCAGTTTCCGTTCTCGGAATTTGTCTCGGGGTTCTCTGTGAAACAATGAATTCTGATGTTTATTCTACAATAAGTGTCAATTATGTCGATTTGCTCAATAAATCTGCCGATTCGGCATTTTTAAGTACAGCCCTGAAGTGTACCGCATACAACAGCTTATATATTTTTGCGGCGATGATTTTCGGTCTTTGCGCCGTCGGAAACGTATTTCTCTATCTGATTCCTTTCGTTAAAAGCCTCGGCGTCGGTGCGGTATGCGCCTGCATTTATTCTTCTTATGCAATTAAAGGGGTGCTGTGCTGTGTCGCCGTTATTTTTCCTGCGTCACTCGTTCAGCTTATTGCAATTATTCTTTCGTGCAGTGAAAGCAGACTGATGTCAAGGGAAATTCTTGAGCTTTTAGACAGAAAAGAAAACGAGAATGTAAAAGCCGATACACGTCTTTACATTCTCAGATATTCCGTAATATTTCTTTTTATACTTATATCCGGTATTATTTATGCGCTGTCTCTCAGACTGTTGGGCGGATTTATTACATAATCAAAGCCTCTTCGCCGCTGTCTTCTCCGCTGAGCGGATTGCTCTTTGCCGCTTCTCTGAGCTGACTGTCAAGAAGATGAGTATAAATCTCCGTTGTCGCAAGATTCTCGTGACCGAGCACCTCTTTGAGCACAAGAACGTCAACGTTTCCGTGCTGGTACATAAGAGTTGCCGCTGTGTGGCGAAGCTTATGAACTGAATATCCGCCACCGTCAAGTCCGATTTTTGCGAGATATTTATAAACCATATTCTGAACCGCCTGACGACCCATGCGCTTATTCAATCTGCTCAGAAACAGAGCGTTTCTGTCGATAACTCCGTCATGAGGTCTGACTCTCAGATAGGCATTAATTGCGTTTATGCAAGCCTTGTTTAGATAGATTTTTCTTTCCTTGTCACCTTTTCCGGTGACAATCATTGTCTTTTCGTCAAAATTTATGTCGCTTATATCGAGCGAGCAAAGCTCGGCAACACGCAGTCCGCAGTTAAGAAATATGGTCAAAATGCAGTAGTCACGTTCTTTGTTTTCACCGTCAACACTGTTTAAAAGAGCGATGCTCTGTTCGAGAGTGAGGTATTTCGGCAATGATTTTTTCTTCTTCGGTGCCTCGACCGGCTCCATAGGATTAACCTCAATCAGATTCATTTTTGTAGTTATGTAATTGAAATAACCCTTGAGTGCTGATATTTTTCTTGAACGTGTGCTTTTTGAATTATCACGCTCGTTGTTACAATAATCAAGGAATTTGAAAATATCGGTGGTAGTGATTTTTTCAATAAAAGGTATATCAATAAACGACAGGTCAAAGTCATTTTCAAGCTCAGCAGGGGAGAGCCCTGCTTTTTTTGCGGCTATAAATCTGAAAAATGTTCTCAAATCTGAAGCGTATTCAAGAATTGTAAGCGGAGAATCGCCTTTTGTTGTCTCAAGATAAATTCTCAGATAATTCTGAACGGTTACCGGCAATAAATCGAAATCATCTTTTGTCAAAAAAATCACTCCTTTCCGTGAAACAGTTTCACAAGCTTATTAAAATACACAGTAACATAATTATATTAAAATAACAAAAATTATGGGGATAAGTCATTAAGTAAACCCAATACCAAAATTTCCGTGCATACGTATAATGGTGTAAAATTAAAGCTGTCAGCTCATATATGTTCACAGGGCGTATATTCATATAATATCAAATTTCTGAAAAAATACAAGCAGTTATTATGAGTTTTAAGCAAATTGATATATTTTGCCTGAATTTTCGTTCTTATGGATTTTTTGTCGGAATTTATAAATTAACGGGAAAAACAAGTCTTGATTACAGCCGATAGAAATTTTGCCGACATACGCAAGGTCGTTGAAGAAAAACTGAAATGAAGCAAAAACCAGTGAAATCGGTAAATGTGCGGCATGGAGAGAAAATATAACGTGATTGACTTAAAATCTGTGGACAAGGTAAAGAAGACGAATATACAGAAAAATGATTAAACCGGGAAACGAAGATGTACTTGTAAAGAAAACAGTTTAGCGATGCCTGAGAATATGAATTCGACGCCGACGAAATTACAATACATATATAAACGGTAAAATAAGTACAAACAGATAATAATACAGTTAATAGTACAGTGCGCGCCGCAGAAAATACGCACTGTTTCTAATTTCTATCCCCTAAACTACACAAAATATTTCTTTTGTGTAGTTGCTAATATGTTTTAAGTGTGCTCCCCGTTTTTGAAATTACAAAAAAATTCCCCCATAGCCGTTTAACAGTCTGTGAGGGTGAGCCTGAAATGAAGATAATAAAAAATTTCTTTGATTATCTCGTTGAAAATTATGTACTCGAATACATAATAATCAAAATTAAGAGAAAATCAAAGAAATAATCTTCACGGGGTGGGTCGAAAGGCTCACCCCGAAACCATTGAAAGTATATCATATTAAAATTTAATTGTCAAGAAAGAAATTTAAGAAAATGAATGTTTACAGAAATTTAAGAAAATGAATGTTTACAGTCTCAAACCGTAAGTGCCTGAATGACGGTTGAATAAAATTTGCTCGGGTCGCTGAGAAAATTCTCTTTTACTGCTTCCACCTGGCATTCATCGGATACATAGAGCGTGAGCTTCATAAATTCGGTATTCATATCAAAAAGACCGAAAGTTATATTATAGCCCTTGTCAAGCTTTTCAATGCTGATTTTGTTCTCTCTCTCTATTTTTGAACGTGTCAGAAGCTTAACAGCGCAGTTGATTGCTTTGTCACGTATAGTTTTCGGAAGAGAATTTTTCAGAAACATTGTCGGTTCAACAGCATCTTTATTTAAAAGCAGAATCTCCTCTTTGTCCTGCTTTTGCGTAATAAGAGTGCCGGAGCGGATAAGCTCACTGAGAGCCTGATTAACCTCAAAATAGTTTGCAAGCGAATAATCATCTTGTAAAATGTCATTTATGAGGGCCTTTGTCAGAGGCTCTTTGACACTGCTTATAATATAGCAAATCATACATTTTATATCGGATATATCCTTAAGTCCGTCAGGGTCAACCCCTGCAATAAAAGTATTACTCATTTCAGTTTCCTTTCAGATATTTTCTGTGATTTATTTTAACACATTCGGGCACAAAAATCAATAACAACGCATACCTCTTATTGACATTAGCGGATAATTATTATAAAATTTCCACGAGGTGAAACCGATGAAATATAAATATCTGCTTTTTGATGCTGATGATACACTGCTTGATTTTAGGAGCGCAGAAAAAAACGCATTTTATAATCTTCTTATGCTGAAAGGGCTTGAGCCCTCTCCCCTGCTTTACGACAGCTATTCAAAGATAAATGTGAGCGTGTGGAAAAGCTTTGAAAAGGGTGAAATAGAAAAAGATGAAATCGGCGTCACCCGTTACAGAGAGTTTCTTGAAAAAAACAACCTGCCGTTCGACGCTGAGGATTTTGACCTTACATATCATAAAGCCCTTTTAACGCAAGGTCAAATTATCAAAGGTGCAGACGAGGTATGCGCCCGCCTTGTTTCTCTGGGCTACAGTATCAATGTTGTTACAAACGGTTTCACCGACGCACAGAAATCACGTTTTTCAGTTTCGGGGCTTTGCCGCTATATTGACCGCTTTTTTATATCCGAAAGCATAGGTGCAAGAAAACCCGAAAAAGCCTTTTTTGATGCGGTATTTAACGAAATAGGAAGTAAAAACAAATCGGAATATCTTATTATCGGCGATTCACTCACATCAGATATTTACGGCGGATATGTCTCGGGAATAGACACCTGCTGGTATAATCCCGATAAAAAGAAAATCAGCGGCAGTGTTTTGCCGCTGTATGAAATTGACAGTCTCGATAAGCTTTTTGAAATTATCTGAACCATATATCATCTGCATATTCTTTTATTGTTCTGTCGGAGGAAAAATCCGCCGATGAAGCCGTATTTATAAGGCATTTTTTCATAAAAGCATATCTGTCGGACGTATCCGTGACAGCCTTGATTTTCGTTTCGGTATAATCCTTTAAATCCTTGAGAACAAAATATTTGTCCTCTTTCGTCAGAGAATCAAAAATATCCTTAAAGGTTTCGCCGTCGCAAAATTCACTGTCGGTCAGCGTATCAACTGCCCTTTTTATTTCGTCGTCCGACGCATATTCGTCATACGGCTCGTACTTTTCGCTGTACTGCTTCACTTCGTCTTCGGTTAAGCCGAAAATATAGTTGTTTTCTCTGCCTGCTTTTTCGACAATTTCTATATTTGCCCCGTCAAGAGTGCCGAGCGTGACTGCTCCGTTCATCATGAATTTCATATTACTTGTGCCCGAAGCCTCTTTTCCGGCAAGTGAAATCTGCTCGGAAATATCAGCGGCGGGTATTATTTTTTCGGCATAGCTTACGTTATAGTTTGAAACATAAATAACTTTGATTTTATCATTTGTTTCATTGTCTGAGTTGATTTTTCCTGCGGCAGTGTTTATAAATTCAATTATTCTTTTTGCAATATGATAACCGGGAGCCGCCTTTGCGCCGAAAAGAAATACCGTTTTCGGAAAATTTTTGATTTCCCCCTCTTTTATTCTGAAATAAATCATAATAACGGAAAGAATATTCATGAGCTGTCTTTTATATTCATGCAGTCTTTTAATCTGAACGTCAAAAACAGACGTCGGGTCAAGTATGGTATGCTCTTTTTCAAAGATATAGTCGCACAAAGCCCGTTTGTTTTCGCTTCTTATCTCATAAAGTCTGTCCAGAATTTCTTTATCATCGGAATAATTCATAAGGTCATTTATGCACGTAAAATCGGTGTCAATTTTTCCGCCGGTTATTTCGGAAAGCAGTGAATAAAGCCCTCTGTTTGCAAGAAAGAGCCATCTTCTCTGCGTAACACCGTTTGTTTTATTATTGAACTTGTGAGGATATACCTCGTACCACTGTTTGAGTGTGCTTTCCTTTATGATTTCACTGTGAATTTCGGCAACACCGTTTATGCTTTTTGATACGTAGCAGGCTAAATCTGCCATATAAATTTTTTCTTTGTCAACAATGCACAGGTCTTTATTCCCCTTAAATTCGCTTCTGAGGCGTTTTTCGGTCATGAGTATAATTTCATAAATATCGGGCAAAGTCTCCTTGAAAAGCGAAATATCCCACTGTTCGAGTGCTTCCGCAAGAACGGTATGATTTGTATAGGCGAAAATCTTTTTTGCCTTTTCAAAAGCACGGTCAAAATCCATGCCGAGCTGTGTCATCAGGCGTATAAATTCGGGTATTGAAACGACGGGGTGAGTATCGTTGAGCTGAACAGAAATATATTCTTCAATTCTGTCAATATCTCTCCCCTTTTCAATTAAGTCGCTGATAATATATTGAAGCGAAGCTGATGAAAAGAAATACTGCTGCCGAAGGCGAAGACGTTTTCCGTCAGTGTTATTGTCATTCGGGTAGAGTGAAGCCGAAATCACCTTTGAGTTTATATATGACGAGTATGCGCCGGTGTAGTCGCCCTCATTGAAAAGCTCGTAGTCAAATTTATCAAGCGGCTCTGCGTCGAAAAGAACAAGGCGGTTTATGCGGCTGTTTTTAAAGCCCGGGATATAATAAATATACGGCACGGCTCTGACCTTCATATCTCCGAACGTAACCTCGACTGATTTATCCTCCGCTTTTATTGCGAATGCATCATAGAAGTCGAGCCAGTTGTCCGCCTTTTCAATCTGTCTGCCGTCGTCAATTATCTGCTTGAAATATCCGTGCTCATAGCGTATTCCGTAGCCGTCAAGAGGTATGTCACAGCTTGCGGCACTGTCGAGAAAGCAGGCGGCAAGCCGACCGAGACCGCCGTTACCGAGAGCGGGGTCGTCAATATTGTCAAGCTCGTCAAGGCTTCTCCCCTTTGAGCGCAGATATTCTTCGGTATCGTCAATTAAACCTGTGTTAAAAAGATTAGATTTTGTCAGCTTTCCCAAAAGAAACTCTGCGGAAAAATAACACGCCCGTTTTTCTTCTTTATCCGGCGCATACTTATCAGTGCAGTATGCGTTGAACGCCTTGCCAAGCGCATAATAAAGCTCACGGATACTTGCTTCCTGCACTGACTTGTTGAAGTCGGTTTTCAGACAGCTTTCGATTAAATCGGAAAATTCTTTGTTCATAAAATCACCGTTAATATTATGGACAGAGTTTTATGCAAAAATATTGACAAGATTTTCCGCAAATGAGATAATACTGAAAAGGAGTGAATTTACACTATGCAGAAAATTTCAAAATTTGAAAAAGTAAGCCTGAGCCGTTTCAGTGCGGATTTAGTATCGCTTTTCCCCGAATTAAAATCTGAAGCGGAAAGAATATATAATGCTGTGGTTTTACCCGAAAGAGCGACTGCGGGTTCTGCCGGTTATGATTTTCGCTCACCCGTTTCGTTTTCTCTTGAACCGGGTAAAACAGTTACCATTCCCACCGGAATAAGGGCTAAAATGGAAAACGGCTGGGTGCTTGCGCTGTTTCCGAGAAGCGGTCTCGGCTTCAAATACAGACTTCAGCTCAATAATACCGTCGGCATCATTGACAGCGATTATTATTTTTCGGAAAATGAGGGGCATATTTTCATAAAACTGACAAATGATTCAAATGAAAACAAAACTGTTAATATCGGCTCCGGTGACGGCTTTGCTCAGGGCATTTTTCTCCCGTTCGGTATCACAGAGGACGATAACAGCTCAGCTTTGAGAAACGGCGGCTTCGGCAGTACCGATAAGAAATAACTTCAAAAAGGTTTAAGTATTCAAGAGGTAAATAATGAAAGAGAAAAAACTGTATCTTCTTATGCTTTCAGCGGTGTTCGCCGCCGTATGCGCTTCTCTTGCGGGCTTTATACGTATTCCCAACGCCATTGGCGGATATATTCACCCGGGCGAAGCGGCGGTCTATCTTTGTGCCGCAGTGCTCCCCTGCCCCTATGCGGCACTTGCGACTGCAACCGGATTTGCGATTGCCGATTTAATGGGCGGATATGTTTATTATATGCTTCCGTCGGCACTTATAAGGATTATTGTCGTTTTGCTGTTCACGGCAAAGGAAAAGAAAATAATCAACAGAAAAAATATCATTGCTCTGCCGCTTTCGCTTATAATCACCGTAACGGGCTATTTTATATTTAAGTTTATACTTTATTACTTTGTTCAGAAAACACCGGAGGTCGCTCTGATTAACGCTGTTTCGAGTATTCCGGGCAACATAATTCAGTGCTTAGCCGGAAGTGTGATTTTTATAATTGCCGGCACATCGCTTGACAAAATTGATTTTAAAGGAAAATTTTTCGGAGGTAACGATAATGTTTGAAAAAGAAAAAGAAGAGGCAAAACAGATAATAGATGAGTTTATGCAAAAAGCAGAGCTCAAAAAAGGTGATGTTCTTGTTATCGGCTGTTCCTCAAGCGAAATAGTCGGCTCGGAAATAGGCAAGGGCTCCTCACTTGAAGCGGCGCAGGCGGTTTTCAGTGTTATTTATCCGGCTTTGAAAGAAAAAGGAATTTTCCTTGCCTGTCAGTGCTGTGAGCACCTTAACCGTGCTATTATCACGGAAAAAGAGGTTGCGGAAAAGAAAAATCTCGAAATTGTGAATGTTGTGCCTCAGCCGAAAGCCGGCGGCTCTTTTGCAACGACAGCTTATGAAACCTTTGACGAGCCGGTTGCGCTTGAGCATATCAAGGCAGATGCCGGAATTGATATAGGCGACACGCTTATCGGTATGCACCTTAAGGACGTTGCTGTTCCGCTCAGACTTTCACAGAGAAAAATCGGTCAGGCAAATGTTGTCTGTGCAAGAACGAGAGCAAAATTTATCGGTGGCGAAAGAGCTCATTATAACGAAGAACTTAAATAAATTTCAGTTAATACAAAGACGGTCGGGCAGAACTTCTGCCTGCCGTCTTTTTTGTTGAATAATCCCCCGCCCATTCTAATACTATTTACCAAAGGGGGCGTTCAAAATCAAAAGAGCTTTTATTTTTGCTGCGCTAATCGTTGCCATGTTATCGTTTTGCGGCTGTGTGAGCGAGCATATTCTCAATATTGATTCATTCTGTGAAAGATACAATATGGCTTCGCAGGACAGCACACTTGACAGGCAGAGCTTTGTCAGCACCGATAACGGTGACTCTGTTTCATCTTACACTGTTCTTGACGGCGATATTCTTATCAGTATAGTTTCGGATTCTGATTCAATGAATATTAAAAGCGTCAGTGTTACCTGCGAAAAAAACCCGCCGCAGTATTATAAAACGGTAAAATGCGTTCTGTCGGCTATTTCATCTGCATACGGTAAAAATGATGAAAAATACGCCGATGAAATAATGAAAGACAAAGAAAAAGAGTACGCAAACGAAATGCATACTCTTGAATATATAAGTCTTTATTACACAAAAACAAAATCAGGTCAGAGATTTTCCGTAACGTATAACGAAGAAATTACCACTCAGACAACGTCACAGCCCGAAACAGCCGTAGAATATACGTTTAAGAGCGCAACTACCCCCTGACCTTTTTTTCAACCTTTTTCTTGTTTCCGTTTTCATCGACAATATAAGTGTTTTCAAGCTGTGAAGTGAGGCTTCTTTTAAAAGAATCTATATATTCTCTGCGAAGAGCCGCCTGCTCAGCTTTTTCCTCCTCACTCAGCCCCGACTCTGTTCTCGATTTTCGGGCAAGCTCATTAATTCTGTCAATTTTTTCTTTTGTCATAGGTTACTCCCACGTTTTCCAGATTTCCGGCTTGTAGCCGATTGTCACATTTTTTCCGTTTCTCACTATCGGGGTCTTGAACATTCCCTGATTTTCAAGAAGCTTTGCTTCTTTATCCTCGTCTGAAGCAAGATATTTTATGAAACATTTTTCATATTCCTTTGACTTTTCGTCAATCAGCTCTTCAAATGATGAAAATGCACGTTTAATATTGCTGTATTCGCCGTTACTCATACCGAATTTGACGAGGTCAATAAACTGATAGCGAATATTTCTTTCCTTGAAATAACGCTCCGCCTTTTTTGTCTCAAAGCACTTTGTTTTGCCGTAAATCTGAATATTCATTGCGTCACCTGTACTCCGGCTTTCAGAGCCGGTTTTTTATCTGAGAAGCGAAACCATAAGGTCGGGATAGTTGCCGATTAACGTGTCAACTCCCAAAGCCGCAAGACGTTTTATGTCCTCTGCCTTATTGACGGTCCACGTGTTGATTTCAAGCCCCTCTTCCTTGAGGCGTCTGACATTTTCTTCTGTGAGATACGGAAAATCGGGGTGAACACACTCAACACCGTATTTTTTTGCATAGTCCCACATATCAAGTATCCATGTGTCGGTGAGAAATCCGGTTTTTATTTCGGGCGCAATTTCACGGCACCTGAGAATGGTATAATGATTGAACGAAGAGAGAATTGTTCTGTCCTTGAGATTATATTTTTCAAGCAAATCTATTACAGCTTTTTCAATACCGATATACTCAAAAACACCGGTTTTAAGCTCAATATTTGTTATAAAACCGTCAATGGGTGCGACGAGCTCGAGATATTCTCTGAGGGTGGGGATTTTCTGAAATTCGTATTTTCCCTCAAATTTGCCGTAAAAATCGAAGCGGCAAAGCTCCTCATAAGTGTAATCTTTAATATATCCGCTGCCGTTTGATGTTCTGTCAATAAGCTCATCATGACAGATAACAATCTCTTTATCCTTTGTGAAGTGAACGTCAAGCTCAATACCGTCTGCACCGGCTTCAATGGCTTTTTTGAATGAAAGCATGGTGTTTTCCGGATATTCTCCGCTGAAGCCTCTGTGACCGAAAATTTTTGTCATTAATAATTGCCTCTTTTCTTATTTCGCAAGCTCAAGGATTTTCTGAACCTTGTCTGTTTTTTCCCATTTTACGTCAAGGTCTTCTCTGCCGATATGACCGTATGCGGAAAGCTGTTTGTAAATCGGACGGCGAAGGTCAAGATTATCAATTATTGCCGACGGACGAAGATCAAAGACTTGGCCTACGATTTCACCGAGCTTTTCGTCAGGCACCTTACCCGTTGAGAATGTATCAATCATAACCGAAACGGGCTTTGCCACACCTATAGCGTATGCAAGCTGAACCTCGCATTTATCGGCAAGTCCGGAAGCAACGATATTCTTTGCAACATATCTTGCCGCATAAGTCGCCGAACGGTCAACCTTTGTCGGGTCTTTTCCGCTGAAAGCACCGCCGCCGTGACGGGAATATCCGCCGTATGTATCAACAATGATTTTTCTTCCCGTCAGACCGCTGTCGCCGTTAGGACCGCCGGTGACAAATCTTCCGGTCGGATTGACAAATATTTCGGTGTCTTCATTCATAAGCTCTGCGGGTACAACGGGCAGAATTACTTTTTCGGTAATATCTTTTCTTATTTTGTCAAGCGAAACGTCTGTGCTGTGCTGTGAAGAAACAACAACAGCTTTGACTGCTACAGGCTTATCGTTTTCATATTCCACAGTAACCTGAGTTTTTCCGTCGGCACGAAGATAAGCCAGTTCACCGCTCTTTCTGACTTCGGTCAGACGTTTTGCGAGTCTGTGCGCAAGAGAAATCGGCAGAGGCATAAGCTCCGGCGTTTCGTTACAGGCATAGCCGAACATCATGCCCTGGTCGCCTGCGCCGTTGAGATTATACGGGTCTTCGACACCCTCTTTGATTTCAAGCGATTTGTCAACACCCATTGCTATATCGCCCGACTGCTTGTCAATAGCAACAATAACATTACAGGTATTTGCATCGAAGCCTTTATCCGAGCTGTCATAGCCTATGTCAAGCACGGCCTTTCTCGCAATATCTGCAATATCCGGCTTATAATCGGAGCTGATTTCACCCATAACAAGAATCATTCCCGTAGTGGTGCAGGTCTCGCAAGCTACTCTTGCCATCGGGTCGTGGGCGAGAATATCGTCGAGAACAGCATCGGAAATGCAGTCGCATATTTTATCGGGATGTCCTTCAGTAACAGATTCCGATGTAAAAAGTTTTTTTGCCATTATTAATACTCCTTTTCTTTCACGTTCCTCAGAGAGCGAAAAAATCTGCGGTCAGCATTGACCGCAGAATGATTGCTTATGACGCCTTATCTTTCGGTCATACCGCAGGATTTAGCACCTTGCAAAATTGCAGGTTGCCGAGCTTCACAGGGCCTGTTCCCTCAGCTACTCTCAATAAGGATATTTAATTATCAACATCAGCAATTATATATCACATTATGGGCATAGTCAATACCCTTAATGTATTTTTTTATGCAAAACCGGTGAAAGCGGTTTATATATGAGGAAACAGATTACAGCGTCAATTATGCCCTTAATGAGAGTAAAAGGAAGATTGAAAGTAACAAGGCAGGCAAGAAGTCCGTCAACGCTCGGCAAAATTTCACGGTACATTGAAATAATTGCGTCCATAGCACCGGGAATAAAGCTTGCATACACGGGATAGCTTATAAAGTAGTTTATCGGCAGGCTCAGAAGTGCCATTAAAGCGGCACCGACTACGGCACCGACAGCGGCACCCTTTCTTGTTTTTTTGTGCTTATATATCAGTGCCGAGGGTAAAACAAATGCGGCACCGAGAAGAAAATTACACAGTTCCCCTATTCCGCTCGTGGTTGTTCTTGTGAGATTGACAAGATTTTTAATTAGACAGACAGCTACGCCCGAAACCGGTCCGTAGGCAAAACCGGCAAGAAGAGCCGGAAGCTCGGATATATCCATTTTTATAAATACCGGCATGAACGGAACGCTGAAATCAAAAAACATCAGCACCGCCGACACTGCGGCGAGCATTGCCGTAACCGTCATCTTTCTTATTTTTTCGTTCATTTTATTGTTCACCTCGAAAAGAACCCGCATACAGCTTTGTATGCGGGCGAATTATTATGACAATTCTTTCGTCCGGACTTTACCGTCGGCTTCGGAATTTCACCGAATCAGCTTGCGCTCGTGGGCTTTACCACCGGTGGAGAATTTCACTCCGCCCTGAATTTTCAACATTATATAACATCATTTACACCTTGTCAAGGTAATCGTGTCACAAGCAAGGTCATATTTCCGTCAAGGGTATATTTTCCGGATGAAGCCGGTATAAAGAAGCTGTCGCCCTTTGTTACGGGCTGTTTTTCTTCGGCAAGCCCGACTGTTCCCTCACCGTCGATACACACAAGAGAAATAAAGCTTTCATCGGACGCATAAAAATCGGTTTTTTTATTTACAAAAACCTTGTCTATACGGAAAATATCACATCTGACAAGCTCTTCGCCGTCAGGTTTTGTGTTTTTGTACGGTGAAAAGTCAATTACATCGAGAGCTTTTTCAATATGAAGAGGTCTTTTCTTTCCGTTATTAAGTCTGCCGTAATCGTAAACACGGTAGGTTACGTTTGAATTTTGCTGAATTTCACAGATAAGTATTCCTTTTCCGATTGCGTGAAGAGTGCCGGAGGGAATGAGATATATCTCCCCTTTTTTAACCTTTACACGATTCACACTTTCACAGACGGTATCATTTATGATCTTTTTTTCAAACTCTTCTTTTGTAATATCGCCATTTAATCCGAGAATGAGCTCTGAGTTTTCCTCAGCGTCAAGAATATACCACGCTTCCGTTTTGCCGTGATCGTTTTCATTTTTTATTGCATATTCTTCGCCCGGGTGCACCTGAACAGAAAGTTTATCTTTTGCGTCGATAAACTTTATCAGAACGGGAAAATCGCCCGTCCACCCTTTTTTTATAAACTCAGGGTGAACGCCGATTACTTCCTTAAATGACATTCCTTTATATTTTCCGTTTTCGATAATGTTTTCACCGTCATTGTGCGCCGAGAGAATCCATGCTTCAGCCGTTTTCTCAAAGCCACTTCTGAATCCAAATTCATTTTCAAGACGTTCTCCGCCCCACAGATAGTCCTTAAATACGGGTAACAGCTTCATTGCATACATATTATCACCACCCTCGTTATGTTAACAGAAATTGTCATAAACTTCAATATGCGGGAATAAATTAGTTATTGTAAACCTAAAATAAAATGCAGAGGTGATTAAATTATGAGACTGAAAATGAAAAAATCTTCAACAGCAGATGATAACAGCCTTATTATCAATGAAATACGCCTTGTCAACGGTGAAATCGAAAAGGCATACGAGAGCTTTCAGTCACAGACGGACAGTGACCTTATGGAAGCAAGCATTTATCGTATAAAAGAACTCAGGGCAAGACAGAATTATCTCATAAGAACCGCTCGTGAAAACAATGTCGAGGCATTATATATGAAATTCCGTGTGCCCGAAAAGGTGACAAATGCCTGAGGGTGCGAAGTTTATTCTTCTGACCGCCGTTATCGGTGTGACGGTCTGTCTGATTAAGATGATACGCTCGGGGCACTTTTTCAAGTCATTCACTGTCTCTACTCTTTCGGGTCTGGGCTCTCTTTTTGCCGTCAATCTCATTTCGTTTATCACGGGTATAAAGCTCAGCATTAACTGGTTTACTTTATTATTCTGTTCATTTACAGGAATAAGCGGGAGCATATATCTTCTGCTGATTAACCTTATAAAAAAAATATAATCCGCAATTTCTGCGGATTAATTTTTTATTCATCTGTTTCGTCTGCGCGGCTGTCCTCAGCTTCTTTTTCAATGACATTCAAAATCTCTTTTTTCTTGCTGTCGCTGAGAAGACGGAAATATGAAATCAGCATTTTTTCTTCTTTGGTCACACGGTTGCCGTAATCATAGAGCACGTTGACCCGACGGCTTTCAATATTGCAGAGATAGTCGAGACTGACACCGTAAATCTTGGCAAAAAGCCGGAGATTTGTAAGTGAAGGTGCCGCCTTTCCGCTCTCGTTTTTTGAATAGGTTGTGCGGTTTATACCGGTGAGCTTTTGTATATCCTCCTGCGTGAAGCCGTTTTCATCACGAAGTGCCGCAAGTCTTCTGCCGATAATCTGAGCTGTTGTATTATTCAATCCATTCACCAACTTTCACTTACTGACGACATTTTACCACAAGGAAAGACAAAAATCAACAAATGGAAAGATAAATCAGAAATTAAGCTCAAAACAAATATTGTTATTATCGGCAACATCGTCCATAAGAAGCAAGACAGTCTCATGAATTTCGTCAAGGAGATTTTTTGCTTTTACGGGCACAAAACTGAGATTTCTGACGGCTCTTGAGGGAATTGAGACAAAGTCGGAGACCACGTTATAAACGGGCGAGCCTTTTTCATAACGGTTAAGACCGCCGTCAAACAGGCTGAGAAAAATGTTACAGATAATATCATACACAAGCCGTTCTTTGACCTCTTCTGCGCTCTTTTTATCAATGCCTTTGCCGAATGTCAGAAGATTGACCGCTCTTGAAAAATGCCCGACATCAACACTTTTAATGTATGCGGCGAGTTTTTTTATGAGGAAAAACAGCTTTAAAACTATATCCGATTTGACGCCGAGTGCGTTTAATCTGTCGCAAAACTCATTTTTATCGCCCTCAACTGCCGGTGTGAGCACATTCTCTATCAATGAGAGGGTGTGTTTTTTTATGTATGCGCCGGTCTGCTTCTTGCCGTTAAATACAAATTCTTCAACATATTCGGTGTGCATACAAGCTTTACCGTCGCTAATGCATACCTTGAATATCGGTGACGGATAGCCGCAGAGTGAGCCGACATTTACCTGAAGCATAAAATTGCCGTTATCAGCCTCATATTCGGTTATGTTCTGCCAGTGTGAGTGACCGACAAAGAGAATATCGGCACCGTTTTTTGCATAGCTTTCGGCGATTTTCTGCCTTTCACCACAGCAGATTCCGCCGCCGGCGAGAAGTCCGGTGAAATGAGGGACAACAACATGGTGCTGCATAATTACTACGGTTTTGCCGCTTTGTTTCGCTTCTTTTATCTGAGAAATTATCCATGACAAATGTTCATTGTCAAAGCCGGACGTGCCTTTCCCGCTTTTATCGTCATTTAAAGCTAAAAGACGGACATCGCCTTTTAACTCGGCAACATAAGAGCAAAGCCCCTCTTTTGTTTCAAACTTTGCTATTGCGCCGTTTTCGCCGAAAGGTGCATAGATTTTTCTCAGAAACGGAATATCCGCAGTTTCTTTGCAGGGTGACGGCTTGTCACCGAAATAATATCTTGCATTTTCATCACAGCAAAAATCGTGGGTTGCGGTTGTGACGAAAACTTTTTTATATTTATTCAGCTCGCTCAGCTTTTCGGCAATTTCCAGATGTGAGCAGATTTCCCCGTCGTCGCTGAGGTCGCCGGGAATTAGCACGTAATCTATTGTGTCGTCTTTTTTCAGCTTTTCAAAGGCGGCGTCAATAATTGCACCGCTTTCGAGCAGACATTTCTGGTCTGAGCCGCTTCTCAGCTCATAAGCCCTTTTTCCGTCCGTAAGCTTTGGAGAAAAATAGTGTAGGTCGGATATTACCGCAAAGCCGCATTTTGACAAAGTTATCCCTCCCCGTTAAAGTATTTGAAAATATTTTCTGCGTTTGTTTTCGTTATTGAGTCAACCATGCAGAGAGCTTCAACCGATGCAGAAGACACAGCCGACAGTGTTTTAAAATGCTTCATAAGAATCATGGCTTTCTTTTCACCGATACCGTCAATTTCGATAAGCCTTGTTAGAAGCGCATTTTTTGTGTGCTTTTTCTTGTGATAGGTTATGGCAAAACGGTGAACCTCCTCCTGTATTGAGGAAACAAGAGTAAACGCAAGGCGTTTTGATGTGATTGAGATTTCGCCGCCGTCAGAGGTGATGGCTCTCGTTTTGTGCTTATCGTCCTTGACCATGCCGAAAAGCGGTATAAAATCAAGGTTTAATTTTTTCAGCACGGGAGCTACGGCGTTAATCTGACCTGTTCCGCCGTCAAGCAAAATTAAATCGGGCAGAGTTTTAAAGCCCTCGTCGGTTTCATTTTCGTCGAGATAACGAAGAAAACGTCTTTCGATAACTTCTGCCATTGAGGCGTAATCGTCCTGACCGGAAAAACCCTTTATTGCGAATTTTTTGTAATATTTCTTATAAGGTGCGCCGTTTCTGAACACTATCATTCCCGCCACGTTGTCACTGCCCGCAGTGTGGGAAATATCGTATGACTCAATGTATTCGGGCACTCTTTCAAGTCCGAGAAGCCCTTTCAGCTCGTCAAGGGCATTGGTCTGACTGCCTTTTCTGCCGTAGTGCTGCGCCAGTCTTTCGGCGGCATTTTTACGGCACATTGTCATAACGGATACCTGTTCTCCTCTTTTCACCGTGCCGAAAGTTACCTTTCTGCCCGCTTTTTCACTCAGCCAGCTTGAAAGAAGCTCTGCACTTTCGGTTTCACCGTCAACGGTTATTCTCGGCGGAATCTCACGCTGAAGAGTATTATAATAATTCATAATAAGCTCATATCGGGCTTTTTCGAGGTCTTCTTCAAAATCAATGATGAAGTATTCACTGTCGTAGAGAACGCCTTTATTGAAGCGTAAAACATTGATACAGGCTTTTTCTTCATTCTGGACGATAGCAAAGACGTCCTGTTCTTTAATTCCCGATGAAACGACCTTTTGACTTGTGAGCAGTTTTTCCATAGCGTTAATTCTGTCACGAAGAACGGCGGCTTTTTCAAATTCGAGATTTTCGCTGTACTCCTGCATCTGTTTTTTCAGAGTGCGAAGCTGTTGACCGTGACCGCCTTTGAGAAATTCAACAGCGTCGGAAAGATTCTGGGCATACTCCTTTTCGCTTATCTTGCCTAAGCACGGGGCACAGCACTGACCGATATAAAAATTAAGGCACGCCCTCCCCTTTCCGATATCACGGGGAAATTTTCTGTTACAGGTCGGAAGCTTGTAGATTTTGTTCGCTTCTTCTGTAAGGCGGCGCATACTGTAGCCGGAGGTAAAGGGACCGAGATATTCACAGTTTTCTTCGTCCTTGCGAAAGCATGAGGATATTCTGCCCCAGGGTTCTTTTGATATTTTGATATAGCTGTAGCCCTTTGCGTCCTTGAGAAGTATATTATATTTCGGTGAGTGCTGTTTTATGAGACTGCATTCGAGTACAAGAGCCTCCAGCTCGGTATCGGTGAGAATATAGTCAAAATCATCGACGTTTTCGACCATTTTTCTCACCTTTAGGGTATGCGTGTTCTGTGAACCGAAATACTGACTGACACGGTTTTTCAGAAGCTTTGCCTTGCCGATATAGATAATCTGCTGTGACTTATCTTTCATAAGATATACGCCGGGATTAAGCGGCAGATTCATCGCCTTTTTTCTCAGGTATGAAAGCTTTTCATTCATTTTGTTTCACCAAGCGAGTATTTTTCCGCAAGCGTTTTATATTTTCCGTTTTCTTTAATCTTTTTCAGACCCTCATTGAATTTTTCAATAAGCTCTTTGTTTTTGCCCTTTTCCACAGCCAGCGAATACCTGCCGTAATAAGCGTCGGAGAAATCATATCTTTCTTTCATTTCATCAGTGGGAATCAAGGCGGCGATTACGGCATCAACTTCGCCGCTGTCGAGCAGAGAGAAAATTTCGGTCAAAGAGGCTGAAACGGTTTCTATGCCGAAAGCTTCGCTTTTTGAGATAAGCTTCATAAGCTCAGCATCAAAGCCGACCACATTGCCCTTGCTGTCAAGTGAACAGAAAGGCTCATAGCTGTCATCAAAGGCTATTATATATTTACCGGAAGAGCCGCAGGCGGTAAAAACAGATAAAACAAATATCAAAATAAGAAAAAGAGAAATAAATCGTTTCATATAAAATCCTCCGTTCATTTATTTAATTTTATCATCAGTCGGTTGTCACGTCAACATATAATCTGTGAATAAGAAAAGAACTGCAAAATGCACACGCAAAATGCAGTTCTGTAAATCATTTATAACGGTTTATTTAAGCTTGACAGCCTCTTTGACCTTGCTGACGATGTGGTCGGCATCAAGACCGTAGATATGAAGAAGCTCTGTTGCGGGACCTGATCTGCCGAATGTGTCCTCAACACCGACTCTGAGCACGGGTACGGGGCATTTCTCGCAGACAACCTCAGCAACAGCCGAACCGAGACCGCCGATAATATTGTGCTCTTCGGCAGTGACGATAACGCCCGTCTCCTTAGCCGCCTTAACGATAATATCTTCATCAATGGGCTTGATTGTGTGAATATTGATAACTCTTGCATCAATGCCCTCAGACTTGAGAGTCTCAGCCGCCATGACAGCCTCATTGACCATGAGACCGGTGGCGATAATCGTTACATCCTTGCCGTCCTTGAGCTGAACGCCCTTGCCGAGCTCAAACTTGTATGTAGCCTCATCATTGACTCTGGGGACTGCAAGTCTGCCGAATCTCATATACATCGGTCCTTCATATTCAGCAGCCGCAAGAACAGCCTGATAGGCTTCAACGTCGTCAGCGGGATTGACAATTACCATACCGGGAATTGTTCTCATAAGTCCGATGTCTTCACAGCACTGGTGGCTTGCGCCGTCTTCGCCGACAGAGATACCGGCATGAGTTGCGCCGATTTTTACGTTAACATGGGGGTATGCGACAGTGTTTCTGACCTGCTCAAATGAACGGCCTGCCGCAAACATCGCAAATGAAGAAGCAAACACAGTGTAGCCTGTTGTTGCAAGACCTGCCGCAACGCCCATCATATTTCCCTCTGCAATACCGCAGTCAATAAACTTGTCGGGATATGCCTTTTTGAACATACCGGTCTTTGTCGCCGCCGCAAGGTCAGCGTCAAGAACGAGGACTTTATCATTTGTTTCGCCGAGATGACAAAGAGCTTTGCCGTAAGCATCTCTTGTTGCACATTTAATTACATCTGCCATAATTTATGCCTCCAATTCTTTAAGGGCGGCGTTAAGCTCTGCCATTGCAATATCATACTGTTCCTTGTTGGGTGCGCTGCCGTGCCATGAGCACTGATTTTCCATAAATGAAACGCCATTGCCCTTGACGGTCTTTGCAACGATACAGGTCGGCTTGCCCTTGCACTGACGGGCGGCTGTGAATGCCTCGTCAATCTGCTTGAAGCAATGACCGTTGATTTCGATTACATTCCAGCCGAATGCCTCGAATTTTTCTTTAATCGGATAGGGAGAGTTGACCTCTTCAACCGTGCCGTCAATCTGGAGATTGTTATTATCAACTATTGCGACAAGGTTATCAAGAGCATGGTTTCCGGCAAACATAGCCGCTTCCCAAACCTGACCTTCTTCAATTTCGCCGTCACCGAGAGGCGCATACACTCTGAAGTCCTTGTTCTGTAATTTTGCGCCGAGAGCCATACCTACTGCGGCGGATATTCCCTGACCGAGAGAACCGGTGCACATATCAATACCCGGCAGATATTTCATGCTCGGATGTCCCTGAAGTCTTGAGTCACTCTTTCTGAGCGTCTTGAGCTCTTCAACGGGGAAATAGCCCTTGTGAGCCATTGCGGCATAGAGAGCCGGAGCAGTGTGTCCCTTTGAAAGAACAAGTCTGTCTCTGTTTTCGCATTTCGGATTTTCGGGATTAACATTCATCTCTTTAAAGTAAAGATACGTCATGATATCGGCGATTGAAAGTGAACCGCCCGGGTGACCGCTCTTTGCGTTAAAGACACCTTCGATAATTCCCATTCGGACTTTGCAAGCAAGAGTTTTCAACTCTTTGAATTTTGCATCTTCCATAATAATTTCCTCCTTTTATGTTAAGAAATCTTTTCTATATGCTCTAATAAATCGGCAACGGCACCGTCGTTACAGTGGCAGGCGCAAAAAGATGAAATCTCTTTCAGTGCCTTTGGTGCCTGACCGCAACAGGCGGACAGTCCTACCGCTTTAAGCATTTCATAGTCATTAAAATAGTCGCCGATTGCCGCCGTATATTTTCTGTCGATACCGAGCATTTCGGCAAGTGCTAAAACCGCACTGCCCTTATTCACTCCGTCACCGAGCATTTCATACGAAACGACCGAAGAGGACATAAAGGACAACTTATCTGTCTGAAGTGAATTTATGTATTTGATTATCTGCTTCAGCCTTGACGGCAGGGCAAAAAAAATAACCTTTCCCCAGTTTTCAAAAGGAACATCAGCAGCCTTTTTGTAAAATTTATGCTCAAGCGGGTCGCCTACAAGCATAAATCTCGCTTTAAAGTATGCGTTGACAAAATAATTAACTTTCGGAGTAACAATTTCAACCTCGCAGTCGGGAAAGCGTTTCATAACAGAAATAAGAACATCTCTCCCCTGTTCACCGACGGAATTGAAATAAATCAGCTCTTCTTTATTAAAATCATATATACCCGCACCGTTGATAATCACAGCAGGGATTTCTTTTGTCGGCAGACGGTTGTAATGAGGTCTCATCGACTCAATACCTCTGCCCGATGCAAGGGTGAATTTGCCCCCGAGAGTATTTGAAAACCTGTCTATTGCGTTATAATTTCGCTTCGGAAGCTGTCTCATCTTGTTATTGAGAGTTCCGTCAATATCCGAAGCGACAAGCCAGTTTGATAAATCTTTTTCCATTATTTATTACTCCCTGAGTTTATTCAGAAAGGTCTGAAAGTAATCAGGCAATTCGCTTGAAATTTCAATATATTCGCCTGTTCTCGGGTGAATAAAACCGAGAAGTCCGGCGTGAAGGCACTGCCCGTTAAGCACCGTGATACATTTTTTCGGACCGTAAACGCTGTCGCCGGCAATCGGGTGACCGATATATGAAAGGTGCACTCTTATCTGATGTGTTCTGCCGGTTTCAAGACGGACTCTGAGATGTGTGAAATCACGGTATTCTTTAACCGTGAAGTAATGAGTGACTGCATTTCTTGAGTTTTTATCGGTGACAGTCATCTTTTTCCGGTCGGTCGGGTGTCTTCCGATGGGTGCGTCAACTGTTCCCTCTTCTTCCTTAAAATGACCGTAGGCGACACAATGATATTCCCGTGTGAAAGAATGTTCCTTTATCTGTGAAGCAAGGCTTAAGTGTGCAAGGTCGTTTTTTGCCACAACAAGAAGACCGCTTGTATCCTTGTCAATGCGGTGAACAATTCCCGGGCGTATGACTCCGTTTATGCCGGAAAGGCTGTCGCCGCAGTGATACAAAAGTGCGTTGACAAGCGTTTTATCATAATTTCCGGCGGCGGGGTGGACTACCATTCCTTTGGGCTTGTTCACGACAAGCAGGTCATCGTCCTCATATCTTATGTCAAGCGGGATATTCTCCGGCACAATATCAAGCATTTGCGGCTCGGGCATGGAAACGCATACCACATCGCCGCTTTTAAGCTTATGATTTTTCACAAGAGCAAGCCCGTTGACCGTGACACAGCCGCTTTCTATAAGCTTCTGCGCCGATGAACGTGTAATGCCGAAATCGCCCTGCGCTATGTAGCTGTCAAGCCTTTTGCCGCCGTCTTCAGCGGAGACAGTCAAAACGATTTCATCATTCATCGGTTTTTTCCTTTTTCTTCCCGTCGGTCACCATCTGATAAATCTCATAGAATACAAGAAGAAATGCACCAACGGTTATCAGACAGTCGGCAAAATTGAATACATAAAAATCAACGAAAAGCACATTGATAAAATCAACAACATAGCCGAGCCTTATTCTGTCAATAAGATTGCCGATTCCGCCGGCGATTATCATCGTTAAGCAGACATACGGCACACCCGGCTTTATTTTTTTTATCATCAGTAAAATAATTCCGGCCGCTAAGATAATTATTGTCGCTGCCCCGAGAAGCTTTCCCATGCCGCTGAAGGTACCCATCATTCCGCCGAAGTTTCTCACATATCTCACTTCGATAAAATGCTCAACTCTGAGCGCGCCCTCGCCGACTGCAAGATTTGTGACAACAAAATACTTTGTGAGCTGGTCAACAAATGCAAGCAGAACAATAATTATCAGTGTAACGGTCTGAATCATACAGTGAACCTCTTATTTTTTCTTGAATCTTCCGAAAAATGAACCCTGAGAGTCATCTTCCTCTTCAAAAATATCGTAATCCTTGCCGAAACGCAAATCTTCTTCACCGTCATCGGAGAGGATTTCTTCTGACTTGTGATACGCCTGTTCGTCGGAATCCATTATCGGAGTAAACACGTTCTGCGGAGCTTTTTTCTGCTCGGGCTCGGAGTCAACTATCTCATCAAAATAGTCATTGACCTCATCGTCGTCCGAATCTGTCTCTTCCTCGACTTCTTCGTCTTCTTCGATTTCGTCATCTTCGGCAATTACATCATTATAACCGTCATCAGAAGCATCGTCACCGTCTTCTTCGGCGGCTTCTTCTGTTTCATCTTCGGTTTCTTCCGCTTCTTCAATCTCGGCGTTGAATTCCTCAGAAGTGTACTCGGGGTGATAGACCTCATCGGTTACTTCTTCAGTCTCTTCTTCGGAGTCGGAAAGAACCTCACCGACGTCAATAGCTTCAACATCTATTGATTCGAGAAGTCTTATCTGCTGGTTCATAACGTCAATAACGCCCGTCTTGAATTCAGCGGTAATCTTCTTCATTGAAGCAATCTTCTTCTGGTTAATCGCAACCTTATCTTCTGCATAAGCTGTGACAGCTTCTGCGTCTGCGTTTGCCTTTGTCAGAATTTCGCTAGCCTTTGTCTCAGCTTCGGAAATAATAAGAGCGGCTTTGCTTTCGGCTTCGCTGATGGCTTCATCATAATCAGTTCTGACTCTGACAAGATAAGAGTCGATTTCGGCTTTTTTCTCTGCAACATATTCGTCGGCGGCTGTTGTCGCTTCTTCGGCGTCGGTTTTTGCCTTGCCGACAATGTTATTCGCTTCATTTCTTGCTTCATTTATAACGGATTCTGCCGCACGCTGAGCGATAAGAAGCGCAGAACGGATATTGTCCTCGTCCTTTCTGTAATCGTCAACCTTTCCGCTGAGAACGGTCATTTTTCTGACAAGCTCGTCATTTTCCTTTTTTGCCTTTTCGTATGCGGCTGTGAGGGTGTCGAGAGTTTCGACCACATCGGCAAAGAATGAGTCAACCTCAACGCTTTCATAGAATTTTCCGCCTTTCTGAAAAGCGAATGAATGTCTTTTAATATCGCTAATACTTAACATTTCTTTTTCCTCCACACTTTTAATTTATGACAAGCTTCCTGTATCCAGCTGACTGAAAAGGTCGCCGGAAAGCTCAACATCCTTGGGCACAACAACATATGTATAATCCGCCACAATTTCCATTTTGGCTTCGCAGGTATATCTTACGCCGTCAAGAAAGTCGATAATTCTTCTCACTGTTTCTTTCTGAACACAGCGCAAATCAACGAGAGTAATCGTATTGCCGGACATTATCTCGTCGGCAACCTTGACTGCATCGTCAAGCTTTTCAAGTCTGAGAATAGAGAGACGGAATTTTGTCTTTTTATCCATTTTGTAAATCTGACCGCCTGAGGACGAATAAGAGCCGTAAGAAGCTGAGCCGAACGAAGAGCTTGAAGCTGAGGGCTTGTATTCGGTCTGAGGCTGATACGACGAGAACTGCGAAGAATATGAGGTATCCGGCTCGTCGAACAGATTATTGTTAGAGCCTGCCTTTTCGTAAGAATCATCTTCATCGCCGTAATCGTCATCATCACGGTAGTAGCTGTCCTGACTTGAAAATGCATCTTTTGCAAATGCTTTCAGCTTTGAAAATCTTTTTCCCGATAATTCATCTTTCATTTTATTATTCCTCCGTATCAGTAAATTCTCGGCCCGAATATCAGAGAACCCACTCTGACAAGATTCGCACCGTTCAGAATAGCATTAACATAATCCGACGACATTCCCATTGAAAGAATATCCATAGAGATATTATCTATGTTTTTGCTCCGAATGTCAATAAACATTTCGTTCATTTTTGAAAAATATCTGTTAAGTTTTTCATCATTGTCGCAAATCGGCGGTATTGCCATGAGACCTTTTACCCGAATTCCCTCCATTTTGCTCATTTCTTCAATGAGAGAAGAGCATTCTTTAATGTCAATACCCGTCTTGCTTTCCTCGCCGCCGATATTGACCTCGATTAAGCATTCGGTTACGGTTTCGTTAATGAGTGACTGTCTGTTAATCTCTTCGGCAAGTCTGAGACTGTCAACCGACTGTATCATCTGAACCTTTCCGACAATACGGCGCACCTTGTTGGTCTGAAGATGACCTATAAGATGAGCGGAGCACCCGTCAAGCTTGAGATAAGGCTCTTTCGACAAAAATTCCTGAACCTTGTTCTCCCCTATCAAATCAATACCGCATTCTATTGCATGATTGATAAAAACGGGCTCAACAGTTTTTGTTACTGCCATAAGCTTAATATCCCCGGGCTTTCTTCCCGATTTAACGGCGGCCTCGGCAATGTTATAACGTATAACCTCAAGGTTATGCTCTATTGAGGAAAACCTTTCCTCAACCGATAAGTTTTCCGTCATAAAGGTTCCTTCCTTTCGTAATAATCATATCATAAAGCTTCAAGGAGTCGGGGTTATCGGTCTCTCTTTCGGCTATAATGAAATCATTGTCATAGTAGAGCACATTAATTGTTCTGAAACGTATAACCTGCCCGTAGAGAATATAAACGCCGAGACCGTTTCCGGCGGCTATATCGGCTTTATCTTCACTTTCGGGGCTTTCGGCGTTTCTCACAGCGGTACGTGGTATTTTAAGCCCCTCAAATTCATCAGTGATTATCTCTATCCTTTCTTTTCTCAGAAGTGAAATATCGGCACTCATCTGATTTGAAACAAGGACGAGCGTTGCATAGCCGTCCGAAACGGGAGAAATCGAAAAGACCTTCATTTCAAGCATTGAAACATCGGTATTCTTAAATGAAACGGTCACTTTTTTTCCGAGTGCTATTTTTTCAAGCATTTCTTTCGGCACATTGCATACCGCATACCAGTTGTATTCGCCGATTATCTTGCCGATAGCGGTGGCCGGTACACTTTCTGCCTCAGATGATAAAAGCTTGTCAAAGTCGCTTCTTGTAAGAGAAGAAACAGCACCGTAGTCAACCGAATTTTCATAGCCGTCAACCTTGCTGATAAAACAGCCCGAAAAACCGGCTCTTATTGTTTTATAGCTGTCGCCACGCTTTGAAAGCTTTTTAATCTGCTTATTCAGTGAGCTTATCTCTTTTGAAAAATCAGCTTCCTCACCCGTCGCTATTTTCTTGGCGGAAATATCGAATTTAAGCTCGGATAACAGCTCCTCCGACTCAGAATAGTCGCCGTTTTCGCACATTTTAATAAAACGGTTTATGTTGTCGTTAATCGTGCTTTCAAGCTTGTCAACGTCGAGAGTTGAGAGCACGGACTGATTCTGAAGCTTCTCATAATAGGCAAGCGTTTCTTTCAACAGCTGTTCTTCACGGTATGCCTTGGCGTTTTCCTCAGAAGTGAAAAAGAGTGCAATTATATCCCCTGCGGCGACACGTGAGCCGTCCTCAACATAAGGTATATATACTCCGTCGCCTGAATTTTTGATAATTGCCTTATTGCCTTTGCCCTCACCGCGATATTCGTCACGGATAACAAAACAGTCGGCTGAAACAGTGCTCTGTGCAGTCGATAAAACCGCATACTGCGTATCAACGTCGCTCAGATTTTTCAGATGAATGTTGTATGCGGTGTATGAACCGACAAACAGGGCGAGAATAATAAGAAATATCAGTGTGCTTTTTTTCATATAATTCCCTTCTCTTCTATAATTTCTGTCGCTTTTTTCAACAAGTCGTTTTCTTCGTCATCAATGTAAATCCAGTTGATATTTTCATTTCTTCTGAACCATGTAAGCTGACGTTTAGCGTATCTTCTCGTCTGCATTTTAAGATTTTGAGCACATTCCTCAAGGCTTGCTCTGCCCTCAAGATAAGGCAGTATTTCTTTATAACCGATTGCCTGAACGGCAGTGCCCGAGCCGTATTTTTCATAAAAAAGCTTTGCCTCATCGACAAGACCGTCAGCGAGCATTATGTCAACTCTTTTGTTTATTCTTTCATAAAGCTTATTTCTGTCACGTGCATTAAGTCCGATAATGACATAATCGAGCATTTCTCCCCCGCTGTGTGACAGCAAATTCTGCTGTGTGAGAGTTTTTCCTGTTTTATAATATATTTCGAGGGCGCGAACGATTTTTTTTCGGTTGTTTTTGTGAATATTCAAAGCGGCGGCGTGGTCGATTTTGTCAAGCTCAAGCCACATTTCTTCCGCACCGTCTTTTTCAAATCTTTCATAAAGCTCGTTTCTGAGGACTTCATCAGTCTCAAAATCAAGAAATTCGGTATTATTCAGAAGCGTATCAATATAAAGTCCCGTACCGCCGGCGACAACGGGTATTTTTTTATTCGCCGCAATTTCTTCAATGCACTTAAAAGCGTCGGCTTTATATTTTGCCACGCTGTAGGACTCTGACGGGTCAAGAAAATCAATCATTCTGTGCGGTATGCCCTGCATTTCCTCATCTGTCGGCTTTGCGGTAGCAATATCCATATTCTTATATATCTGCATTGAATCGGCGGAAACAACTTCACCGTCATAACGCTTTGCAATTTCGACGGCAAGAGAGGTCTTGCCCGAGGCGGTCGGTCCGACAATAAATATTGTTTTTATCTTATCCATACCGCTACCTCCGGATTTACTGTATTCTGCCGAATTGCTTTTCAAGCTCGTTTCTCGTCATTTCTATAAGCACGGGTCTGCCGTGAGGGCAGTATTTCACGCTTTCATCGGCGAGCAGAGCTTCAACAAATTTCTGCTGTTCGTATATTTCCATTTTACTGCCCGCCTTGACAGCCGCACGGCAGGCGGCACTGTGGTATATCCAGTCGATTTTTTCCGTTTCAATATCGGTGTTGTTTTCGACAAGATAGCTCGCTATCTCGTTTATCTGCAAAGCTATATCGTCTGCGGCAATGCCGTCGGGACACTCACGCACAATAACACTGCCCACGCCGAAATCCTCAACCGAATATCCTGCCTTTGACAGAACATCGAGATTGTCGAGTACTGCGGAATACTCTTCCTTTGCCAAAGTGACTGTCACGGGAGTAAAAAGATACTGTGATGAAATCTGTTTTTCTCTGAGACGGTTGAAAATTATACGTTCGTGAGCGGCGTGCTTATCGACAATAACAAGCTTTTCCCCCACCTGAGCGATAATATATGTTTTAAACGCTTCACCGATTATTTTAATATCGGGCTTTTCGGGAGTGTCGCTGTCGCTGAACTGCACACTGCCGCTTTCGGCTATGTCTTCTGATTTATCCTGTAAATCCGGTTTTGCCGCTTCTTCATCAGCCTTTTTTCTGTAAAATTCCGCAAGATATGATTTTCCGTCATCAAAAGAATTATCTGTTACCTTTTTGCCGGAATCGCTGAGAGTAACTGAAGCCGAAGGCTTATCTTTAAGCACTGTATCGGAAATTCCCCTGAACTCACTGCCTGTCAGATTTTGCCAGAAATCCTTTTTCGGCTTTGCTTCCATTTTTATTTGAGAATAGCGGGGCTGTGACTTCTGAGCGGAGCTCTTTGCTTTAAAATTCAAATCCGCCTGAACACGGGTGTCGTTATTCTCTATTGAACTGACAGATGCATAATAAACAGCGTTGAATATTTTTCTTTCGTCGCTGAAACGCACCTCTGTCTTTGTCGGGTGAACATTGACATCGACAAACGAGGCATTGATTTTTATATTCAGCACACACGACGGAAATTTTCCGACCATGACCGAATTTTTATATGAGGCCTCGAGAGCCGCCATAATCGTCTTTGATTTAATATATCTGCCGTTGAGAAAGAAGTACTGCATACTGCGGCTTGCACGGCACGAAGACGGCTTTGAGATGTAGCCGCTGATTTCAATACCGTCAAGCGCATACGAGACAGGTATGAGCGACCTTGCAAGCTCACTGCCGAGAACGGAATAGGCCGCAGAGGATAAATCGCCGTTTCCGCTCGTTATAAGAGCCTGCTTTGAGTCACGGATAAACCGAAAAGCAATTTCCGGGTGAGAAAGCGCAAGCTTATCAACAACGTCTGCAACGGCATTTGCCTCGGAAACGTCTTTTTTAAGAAAGTTCATTCTCGCCGGTGTGTTATAGAATAAATCTGAAACGACAACCGTTGTTCCCGACGGACAGCCGGCTTCTTCAAAACCCTTTTCTTCGCCGCCCTCAATACGGTAGTGAACACCGCAGGGCGCATCCTGAGTTCTCGTCAGAACGTCAACCTTTGAAACTGCCGCAACGGAAGCAAGAGCCTCGCCTCTGAAGCCGAGCGTATAGATTTTGTAAAGGTCATCTTCAGTTGAAATTTTGCTCGTGGCGTGACTGATGAATGCCGTTCTTATATCGTCCGGCTCAATTCCGCAGCCGTCGTCGGTAACCCTTATGTATCTTATTCCGCCGCCGAAAATCTCAACTGTAATATTTTTGCTTTTTGCATCAATAGAGTTTTCAAGCAGTTCCTTTATAACGCTTGCCGGTCTTTCGACAACCTCACCGGCGGCGATAAGGTCAGCTATATTTTTAGGTAAAATATTGATTTTAGGCAAGGCTGTCACTTCCTTTTGTTTATTATTTATCCCTGACTTTATTAATCAGCTTATAAAGCACATTCATCGCTTCGATAGGTGTTAATGTGTCGGGGTCTATATTTCTCAGCTCATCATATACCTCGTCGGCAATATTCGAGGAGAGCGAAAGCTGAAGCTCTCTTTCTTCGGCTTTCTCCGGCGCAGAAACACCCGACATATCAATTTTAACTGCACTGTTTTCAAGCTCGGAAAGTATTATTCTCGCTCTGCTGACAACGCTTCCCGGTATTCCGGCAAGCTTAGCTACCTCAATACCGTAACTGCCGTCAGCTCTGCCTCTTATGATACGACGAAGGAACGTGATGTTATCCCCTCTTTTTTTAACGGAAATATTATAGTTATTAACACCGTCAACGCTGTTTTCAAGGTCGGTCAGCTCGTGATAGTGCGTGGCAAAGAGCGTTTTTGCACCGAGCTTTCGCTTGTCTGCCGTGTATTCAAGCACGGCTCTTGCAATGCTCATACCGTCAAAGGTGGAGGTCCCCCTGCCGATTTCATCAAGAATAATGAGACTGTTTTTTGTTGCGTTATTTAAAATAGAGGCAACCTCGCTCATTTCAACCATAAAGGTTGAGCTGCCTGCCGACAAATCGTCCGACGCTCCGACACGGGTGAAAATAGCATCGGTAACGCAGAGTCTTGCTCTTTTTGCGGGAACGAATGAGCCAATCTGCGCCATAAGTGAAATGAGGGCAACCTGTCTCATGTATGTTGACTTGCCTGCCATATTTGGTCCGGTGATAATGGCACAGCGGTTATTTTCGCTGTCAAGAAGAGTGTCGTTTGGCACAAAAAGCGAATCCTTGAGCATTTTTTCGACAACCGGATGTCTGCCGTCGGTTATGTCAATCACGCTTTCCATTGTGATTTCCGGGCAAACATAATTATTCTCTGTGGCGACGGTTGCAAGAGAGCAGAAAACGTCAAGCATTGCAATCGCTTTAGCTGTTCTCTCGATTCGCCGGAATTCATCGGCAACGGTCTGTCTGACCTGTGAAAAAATCTCATATTCAAGCTTTTCCATACGGTCTTTAGCCGTGAGAATTTTGCTCTCAAACTGTTTAAGCTCTTCCGTGATAAAACGCTCGCCGTTTGTGAGTGTCTGTTTTCTTATATAGTTTTCCGGCACTTCATTTTTAAATGCGTTAGGCACTTCGATATAGTAGCCGAAAACCTTGTTAAAGCCGATTTTGAGCTTTTTAATGCCGGTTGCCTCCTGCTCCTGAAGCTGGAGACGGGTAAGATAATCTGTGCCGTTATTGACAATATCGTGAAGCTCGTCAAGCTCGGAATTGAAGCCGTCCCTTATCATTCCGCCCTCACGCACGGAAAACGGCGGCTCGTCAACTATTGCGGCGGAAATAAGCTCGTGTATATCCGTGAGAACATCAATATCGTTATGTATGCCCCTGAGTGCGCCGCTTTCAAAGCAAGAGGTAAGTTCTTTGATTTCGGGCAGTAATGACACGGCGGCATTTAAGGCGTTGAGCTCTTTAGCGTTTGCTGTGCCGTACATTATACGTGTCATAAGACGTTCTATATCGAAAATGCCGCCGAGAATTTTTACTGTTTCTCCGCACTGCATGGGTCTGTCGAAAAGCTCGGCAACGGCGTTCTGGCGGCTTATGATTTTTGTCATATTGATAAGCGGTTTATCGAGCCACTCACGTAAAAGCCGCTTACCCATAGGTGTTTTGGTTTTATCGAGAACCCAGAGAAGTGAGCCTCTTTTTTCTCTGCCTCTGAGCGTTTCGGTCACTTCAAGATTTTTTCTTGACCAGTAGTCAAGGCGCATAAACTGACTGTCGGAATAAAACTCAATATCGGTTATATTCGCAAGGTCGTTTTTCTGCATTGTTTTAAGGTAATCAATACAGCAGCCGAGAGCACATACGGCATAACTATCTTCAAGAACTGAGAGCGTGCCGAGCTTTTCTTCGCCGAAATGCCCGACAGCTTCCTTTCTGCAATTTTCAAGATTGAATTTTTCCTCAGCAAATATATCACAGGTCGCCGAGGTGAGACCGGATATAAAAGAAGCAAGCTTTTTATTGAGCGAAGCTTCCTTGTTAATGATAATTTCGCTCGGTGAAAACCTTGTCAGCTCGTTGATTATTTCGTTTTCGTTATGCTTCTTTTCAAGCGAAGTAAGACTGAGCTTTCCCGTTGAAACATCGGCAAAGCAAAGTCCGGCACAGTCGCCGTGAATAAAAATAACGGCAAGATAATTGTTTCTGCCTTCGTCAAGCATGAGGTTTTCAATAACCGTGCCCGGTGTGATAATGCGTATAACGTCACGTGACACTATGCCTTTTGCAAGTGCGGGGTCTTCCGTCTGCTCACAGATAGCAACCTTGTAGCCGTTGTTGACAAGCCTTGCAATATATGAATCGGCAGAATGAAACGGAACGCCGCACATGGGAGCTCTCTCCCCGTTTCCGCAGGCTCTGCCTGTCAGAACGAGCTCAAGCACCTTTGACGCCGTTTTCGCATCGTCATAGAACATTTCATAGAAGTCACCGAGTCTGTACATGAGAATTGTATCGGGGTAATCCTTTTTGATTTCCATATACTGCTTCATCATCGGTGTTATTGCATCGGGCATTTTGAGAACCTCACTTTTCTATTCCTTCATTTTCTCTTAGCGAGCCACGCTAATCATCTGCGGCAGAATAATCCGCCGCAGATTAGCTTCAGTTATCAGTGACAGCCTGAACAGCTTGAGCATTCGCCGCCGCAGTCGTGGTCGTGATGCTCCTCAGGCTCGCATGTTAAGGGGTCTGCGCCGTTGACACAGAGAGAAAGAATACCCATGATGTAGTTCATCATATCGTCAACATCTTTTCTCGCTTCCTCAAAGGCGATAACCTTTTCATTTGATGAAAACTCTGTGTAAAGACCCTCAAACTCCTTGTTGTATTCCTCAAGCTTTGCTCTGTCGGGATTCTCTTTCGAGGATTCCTGCTGAAAATTCATCTGAAGAAGCTGAATTTTTCCGAGAAGATCCATGAGAGCCTTATCGCTTTCATTTGCTTCTCTTGCCTTTGTGAATTTGAGGTAACGCTCGTCCTGCTGAATGGCGGCACCGAGTTCTCTTGTGATTTTGATAATATCCATGTGTAACTCCTTTAAAATATTTCAGCTGATAAACAGCAGATTAACATAATTATACAAGTTCTCCGTCAACAACCCATGTTTTACATTCGGTCACTGTGACTGAGCGGAAAGTACCGATAACCCCGTCGTCTGCGGGGAATTCAATAATGACGTTCCCCGAGGTTCTGCCCGAGATATAGCCGTCACGCTTTGCCTTTTCCTCGCAAAGAACACGGTAGGTTCTGCCTTTCATTTTTGCCGTACGCTGTGAAGCAATTTCCTCCTGAACAGAAAGAAGCTCTCTGAACCACTTTCCCTTGACGTCCTGCGAAACCGTATCCGGCATATCGTATGCCTTTGTGCCCTTTCTGGCAGAAAAGATAAAGGTATAAAGCGACGTGTAGCCGACTTCTTTTATAAGGCTGACCGTGTCGCAGAATTCTTCATAAGTTTCACCCGGAAAGCCGACGATTATATCGCTTGTAACCGAAAGCTCCGGCATAAGCTCGTACGCATACCTTATAAGCGAAAGATATTTTTCACGGTTATAGACACGGTTCATTTCTTTGAGAACACGGTCGTTTCCGCTCTGGACGGGAAGATGCAGATGCTTAGCCACTTTTTCACACTCAGCCATTGTCTCAATAAGCTCTTTCGTGCAGTCCTTCGGGTGTGACGTCATAAAGCGGATTATGAAATCACCCTCAATGGCATTTATGCGTCTGAGAAGTGCGGGAAAGTTATATTCAGCACCCTTGTCACGGTTATAGGAATTGACGTTCTGACCGAGAAGAGTAATTTCTTTATATCCCTGCTTTATAAGCTCCTCAGCTTCACTTACAACCGTGTCAAAGTCACGGCTTCTCTCACGTCCTCTGACATAGGGAACGACGCAGTAGCTGCAAAAGTTATTACAGCCGTACATTATCGGAAGCCACGCTTTGAAAGAGCCGTCACGGTGAACGGGAAGTCCCTCGGCTATATTGCCGTCGGAGTTCTCATTATCAAAAACTCTCTTCCCTGTGCAGAGAACACGGTATAACAGCTCGGGAAGCTTATGAATAACATGAGTGCCGAAAAGCAGATTAACGAAAGGAAAGCTTTTATAAATGCGCTCTGAAACGTGCTTTTGCTGCATCATACAGCCGCAGAGAGCTATTATCATATCGGGATTTTTCTTTTTCAGCGGTTTGAGAGCACCGATATTGCCGAAAACACGGTCTTCAGCGTGCTCACGTATGGCGCAGGTATTGTAAAGAACAAGGTCGGCATCTTCTGCGCTTTCCGTAAAAGCATACCCCATTTCTTCAAGCATACCTTTAAGCTTTTCGCCGTCAGATACGTTGCCCTGACAGCCGTAGGTGTGAACAAAGGCTTTCGGCGCAGAAACGGGAAAACGTGAAGAAACAACCGTTCTGACAAGTGCGGAATATTCCCTCTGTTTTTCAAGCTCCTCTTGTGAAACGAGGAAGCTTTTTTCTGAAATCAAGACAATTCCTCCAAATTATATATAAATAGTCATAATAATAAATGTTATTATAGCATTTCACCGGCTTATCTTCAATAGCTTAACAGAAAAATTTGAATTGCCGACACAAAACTTTTACAGGTTCAGCCCGCGTCTTAAATTGACGACAAAATCCTGAACATTCGTCACAATGCCTTTTGCGGAAAGACTGCCTCTGTCAGAGAGCTTGTTGACAACAAATTCAGAATTATCCACACAGTAAAAATAGACCTGTCTCACCGTTTTGTCGGGCATTACTCTGAATGACGGTGTCATATTGCCGGTCGCTATGGTGTGAAGCATTGTCGCCATGCAGATAACCGTTGTTGCCGAGCGTATTTCGTTTCTCATTCTGTCCTGCGCTTCATATACATTTGAGAAAACCTCGGGCAAAGGGCCGTCATCACGCACGGAGCCGCCGAGAACATAAGGCACACCGTATTTTTCGCAGGAATATATTATTCCGTTGTCGATATTTTCATTCTTGATAAATTCACCGACAGAGCCGTAATATCTCACACGGTTAATAAGCTCAAGGTGATTGTAGTGACCGTTCGGCTGTGAACGCTGTGTGTAAATATCCTGACCGAGTGCCGTGCCGAGGTATGCCGCCTCAAGATCGTGAGTGGCAAGCGCATTGCCGGCAAGAACAGCATGAACATATCCGTTTTCTATAAGCTTTTCCATAGCCTCTCTCGCATCACGGTCAAACGCAAACGCAGGTCCCATAACCCAGACGATTTTTCCGTTATCACGCTCATATTTAAGAAGCTCATAGAGATTATCGTAGTCTATCGAAAAGGCTGTTTCACGTGACCTGCCCGTTCTGAAGGCAAAAGTATCTGTTTCATCTGCCCTCTCACAAAAACCGTCAGGATACACATAAATACCGTCTTCGCAGTTTTCGCTCCTGCCCGTCACGACCAAATCGCCCTTTTTGAGATTTCTCGGCTCACAGACAAAAATTCTGTCGTCTTTATAAACGGGAACGCAGTCCATTCTGCTCTCTTCGGCAAGAAGCCATTTTCCGTCAACCTTGAAATACTCGGGGAAAATGCTCATTGCGTGAAAATTAAAGGGTGCAACGCCGTCAGACGGTGCTTCGCACAAGGTCACGCAGGGAGCACAGATAAATTTTTCCTGTGAAAAATCGGGCGGCCAGTATTTTTTCAGTTCAAACATAGTACTCATATCCTTTATCAGAAATTTCTCTTATATGTGTATTTATCCTCTTCTGTGATCTGACGCATAACTTTGCAAGGCACTCCGACAGCCACAACACCTGACGGAATATTCTTTGTTACAACACTGCCTGCGCCTATTACGGAATTATCGCCGATTGTTACTCCCGCAAGAACAGTTGTGCCCGCACCGAGCCAGACGTTATTGCCGATTGTTATCGGTTTTGCAATTTCAATACCCGCTTTTCTCATTTCGGGGTCTATTGCGTGCTCGGCTGTGGTAAAACAGCAGTTCGGAGCGACAAAAACATGGTCACCGAATCTGACCTCGGCACCGTCGGTAATTATCATATTGTGATTTGCATAGAAATAATCACCGACAAATATTCTGTAACCATAATCACACCAGAAAGGCGGAGTTATAATAACTTCTTTTCCGGTTGAGCCGAGAAGCTTTCTGAGAATTGCCGACTGTGCTTCTCTGTCATTGGGATTAAGCTTATTGTATTCGTAGCAAATATCCTTACATTTTCTTATTTCGATTTCATATTCATCGTTATAACAGCCCTGAAAAAAACAGTTAACAGGAATTTCGGACATATAATCACCCCCGCACTTTCAGAGTATTATACCATTAAACCGAATAATTTACAATGCTTTTGAATTAATACGTTTTTACAGAAAATAACGGCAGACATGACACACGTCCGCCGTTAAATCCAAAAATAATAATCACTGATAAAGGCGGACGATTTTCTCCGCTTTTGCCTTAATTTCGTCAGCAAGCTCCTGCGGCTCAATAACGGTCAATGAATCTGAAAACTGCATAAGCCATGAAATCAGTCCGTCGCTAAGTGCCGCTTTTGCATGGAGGAAAAAGGTATCTTTATCATCGAAATTTTCACGTGCCGACGCATCATCGCCGAAGCGGTCGAGCATCTGTTCGAGAAGCTCAATATCGCATTTGAGCTTAATGTTGACACTCTCGCCCGAATACATATTGAAAACACGCTTTGAATAGTCGGCTACATCAAAATAGTCCCTGTATTCGCACACTTCGGAAAAATGTCTCTGAACACTGTTTTCGATAATTTTTACGCTTCGTATTCTGTCGATACGCAGGTGAAGAAGATTATCATATTTCGGGTTGTTTGCCACAAGGTAGTAATGGTCGTTTGACCATATCAGCGCATAGGGATTAAGCGTCAGATGACTGACCAAGAGCTTCGAGGACGAAATCTTATCGGACGGTCTGCGTTTTTCATAACTGCACTCAATCTGTTTTCTGCCGTCAATGGCTTCACCGATCGTATCAATCGTGTAATATATCTTTTCGTTTCGGCACTTTACACGGTTGTCGATATAAACTCTGCCGCAAAGCTTTTTCATCTGCTCCTGACTGCAAAGAGTGCCGATTTTCTGCACGAGATTTTTGCTTTTCTTCGCCGTTATGAAGCTTGCCGACTGAACGGCATCAATAAGCAGACGCACCTCGACAAGCTCAAAATCACGACTGCCGACATAATAGCACCAACCCTTTTGAGCATTCTTCGTCTTAACAATATCAAGCCCGAAATCACGCAGAATTTCAAGGTCTTTATAGATTGATTTTCTCTCGGCAAAAATTGAATTTTGTTCAAGCATACCGAGCAAATCAGACATATTGACGGGGTTTTCTTCATCGGAATACTTCGTCAGATAATCCATCAAAAGGAGCAGTTTTTTCTTTGAATCAACCTGTCCCGACATAACGGCTCACCACCCTTTTTGCGGCACGTTTCACCGCATACTTTTTATCAGTATTTAAGCTTTGAATTGATTTCTCTGACTGTTTCTTCGTCAAGCTTTATCTCAGCTCGGTCGTAGGTAAGCATTCCGTTGAGCTCAAATTCAACATCACTGACCTGAGTGTAAACGGTAGCGCAAAGCCCTTTCTCAATAAGCGGAATAATCTGCTTTTCATAAAGCTTGCGGTATGCGTTTGTAAGCTTTTCCTTGTTTTTGAATTTGAGGTATAAGCCGAAGGTTTTGCCGTCGTCCCAAACGTGACCGGGCACACTGTTCTGATAACCGCCGAATTCGCTTATAACGAACGGTCTTCCGTCAAGCTTCGGCATTGTCACCGGTGCAACGTATCTGTGCATACTCTTAAAATCGGGACCCTTCTGGTCATACCAGCCGCTTGCATGGTCAACAAATCTTGAGCTGTCATATTTTTTTACGCTTTCGGCGATATGCTTTGCGTCAAACTGTCCCCAGCCCTCATTGAACGGCACCCAGCAGCAAATTGATGTGAAGTTATAAAGCTGGTTGATGACCTCGCTGAGCTCACGCTTATAGTCGTCCCTCGCCTCTTTTGAAGCACGCTTGAACTTTCTGTACTGTTTGTCGCCGGTGTCGCTCTGATGTATGCCGAGATTCGGATAAAGTCCCGCCATAATATCGCCGATATACTGACCGCCGCTTATCATATCCTGCCACACTAACATTCCGTATTTGTCGCAGTAATAGTACCAGCGGTCACATTCGACCTTTATATGCTTTCTCAGCATATTGAAGCCGAGCTCTTTCATCGTCCTGATATCGTATTCCATAGCTTCGTCCACCGGCGGTGTGAGAATACCGTCGGGCCAGTAGCCCTGGTCAAGCAGACCTCTCATGAAATACGGCTTTCCGTTAAGACAAAGTCTCGGCAAACCCTTTTCGTCATTTTCAATCGAGAATGAACGTATGCCGAAATAGCCCTTAACTCTGTCGCCCGTACTCAGCTCAAGGATAAAATCATAGAGAAACGGTGATTCCGGGCTCCAAAGCTTTGCGTCGGGTATTGTAATTAAATCCTCAGCCTTAATAAGCTGTTTCAAAACAACATTTTCACCGTCAAATACAGTTATACCAATATCGGCATTCTTATCGCCGCAGATTTCGGTGCTGATGCTGATTTTTCCGTTTTCGGCATCGGGAACGATTTTATATTTTTCAATATAGGTTTCCGGCACTGCTTCGAGCCACACCGTCTTCCATATACCGGTTGTCGGAGTGTACCAGAAGCCGTGACTTACCGAATCCTGTTTTCCTCTGTTCTGCCAGCCCTTTTCCGTCGGGTCATACACACGCACCACAAGCTCGTTTTCGCCCTGACAGAGTGCGTCGGTAATATCGTAGGTTATACGGCAATAGCCGCCGAAATGCTCGCCTAAAAGCTTTCTGTTGACATAGACCTGACACTGCCAGTCAACGGAATCAAGGTGAATGAGTATTCTTTTACCCGCCCAGTTTTCGGGCAGAGCGAAAGATTTTCTGTACCACAGTCTTTCTTTCTCGGTTATTTTTTTATTCACTCCCGAAAGGACAGATTCAATCGAAAACGGAACAAGTATTTTTCCGTCATACTTTTCAACCCACTCGGTACTGTCGGCTGTAATTGCATAATCAAACTCACCGTTTAAGCAGTACCAGCTCTCACGTTCCATCTGCGGTCTGGGATACTCGGCAAGCGGCATTTCGCACACTGCTTTTTCCGCCCAGCGGGTAACAATATCAGTTCTCATAACATATAACCTCCATTTTATTTAGCATAATTATATACAAATTTCGCCGTTTTGTCCAGCATTTTATTTTTCTGAATAATATTGAAAAAATCTGTTATTTTTTTCTCTGTTATGATACAATAGAGAAAAAACGGAGGCAATATATGAAAACGGTAATTTTGGACGGCTTCACGGAAAACCCGGGCGACCTTTCATGGGACTGGATAAAGGAGCTCGGCAGTGAGCTGACTGTTTATGACAGAACGGAAAGTAAGGACATAATCGAAAGAGCAAAGGATGCTGAGGTGCTTGTCACAAATAAGTGCGTGATAACAAAGGAAATTATGGATTCTCTCCCTCAGCTCAGATATATTCAGGTTATCGCAACCGGCTACAATGTTGTTGACACGAATGCGGCGGCAGAAAAAGGAATTATTGTATGCAATATTCCCGCTTACAGCACCAACGGAGTGGCTCAGCTTGTTTTTTCACTCATTCTCGAAATGACACAGCAGGTTGCCGTTCACTCGCAGAGCGTACACTCGGGAGAATGGAGCTCATGCCCGAATTTCTGCTATCAGAAAACACCTCTGACAGAGCTTGCAGGTAAAACAATCGGTATTATCGGTTTCGGAAGAATAGGTCAGACGGTAGCTCAGATAGCAAATGCATTTTCGATGAACGTAATTGCATACGCACCGAGAGCAAAGATATATGACGGCTTCGGCACCGTGAAATTTGTATCTCTTGACGAGTTAAAGAAAGAGAGCGATATAATCACTCTCCACTGTCCTCTCACGCCGGAGACGGATAAGCTTATTGACGAAAAGTTCATTTCTCAGATGAAAACCGGTGCATATCTTATAAACACCGCAAGAGGCGGAGTAATTGACGAATGCGCCGTGAGAGATGCGCTTCTGAGCGGAAAGCTTGCTTATTTCGGTGCAGACGTACTCACAACCGAGCCGCCGAGAAACGGCAATGTGCTTATCGGCTGTAAAAACTGTTTAATAACTCCTCACATAGCGTGGGCAAACTTTGAAGCGAGAACAAGGCTGATGAATATATTTAAGGATAATTTCAGAGCCTACCTCGACAATAAACCGATAAACAAAGTTAACTGAAAAAAGAAAGTATGAAACGCAGTTTTGAATTGCATTTCATACTTTTTTGTTATTATGAATTGTTTGATTTTACCGCCTTTTTAACCCGCTGACATATATTTTCATAAACTCCGTTCCACTCGGCACATTTTTCATCTTCTCTGTGGTCAGGCAGGTCATAGTTTTCTTTGAGATATTCCGAGAAATAATCGGTGTATTTAACAGCACCGTAGAAATTAGCGTGGCTCACGTCATAGAAATCATGGGAATAATCAAATTTATATTTTTCAACATTTTCTTTTTCGGAAAAGTTGATATAATTCATACCCTCATTTTTAATAATGTCAAAAATGGCATTATTGAGACAGACATTACTCTCGTCAACCTGTCTCGGCGATAAAACAAACAGAGCATTAATGTTATTATCCTTAAAATAGTTAATCAGTTCAAGAAGATAACGTGTACTGTACTTGTCAAGTTCACCGATTTCATCAGAATACACCGGCTCTTTAATCGCATTTATCTCAAGACTCTTTTTTGCATAATAACGGTAGCCGAGAAATTTGCTTTCATCTCTGCCGATTTCGTCAAACGAGAAATTCTTTGCGCTCCACATATCGTGATAGTGGATAAACGTCAGATAATAATAAATTTTAAAATGATTAGTTGTCGGGTCAATATCATTCATCAGCCTGACAGAGCGGTTGATTGCGTCAATTCTGTTGGGCGACAGCAGAGGAAGCTGATCTGCCACACGTCCGGTCTTTGTGTAAGGGATTGAGTCAATATTTGTTGACGGGTCCCATGTGAAAGGTCTTGTGTCTATTATAACAAGCTTCGGCTTCTGATATGTATATGCATATTTGACAACATTAATAATGTTCCACGAGGGAAGGCCGTTGACCGAGAGCGGATAAACTGTCATTCCGTAATCGTCAAACGCTTTGCCGGAAATCCAGAAACGGTCAACTCCGCTCGTGCCGATATAAACGGCATCAACAGTATTTTTCTCAAAGGATTCATAAGTTTTAAATCTTGACGAAAGCTGAGAATTAGGAGATTCAAAAAGGTCGCAGAGAATAACAAGTATGCACGCAACTATGAGAAGAAACGACGTCATTCTGAAAATCTGTTTTTTGTTCACAAAACAACCCCCTAAAAGGCACAAAAAAATTTATGTAATACATTACCGTAATTTTCAAGATTCAGCCGCTGATAAGGGAAAATATCAGCGGCACGGAGTAAATTGTTGCTTAAGTATTACAATAATATCACAAAATTCGCACATTTTCAATATAATGTGAAAAAAATGTCGATTTATGCAAATTCTTCCGAAAAAAAGAGTATGAAATCCGTAAAAGACTTCATACTCACTTTTTTAGTTTGAAATTATCTGTCCTCTCTGAAATAGGAAAGTCCGAGGCTTTCGGGGGGCTGATACTCTCTCCTGCGGCGCATACTTATAACCACAAGAACGACGATTGTTACAATGTAGGGAGCCATCTTTATAAGCTCTTTATCGCTGTTTGAAAGACCGGGAATATAGACACAGCAGATATAAAGTCCGCCGAAAAGATATGAGCTGAGAATAGCCGCTTTCGGTCGCCATATCGCAAATATAACTATTGCAACGGCAAGCCAGCCTCTGTCACCGAAGCCGTTATTTGTCCATGTTCCGCCGACGTAATCCATAACAAAATAGAGACCGCCGAGGCCTGAAATCATACCGCCGAGACAGGTGAAAAAGTATTTGTTGAACGTAACATTAATTCCTGCGGCATCAGCGGTTGCGGGATTTTCACCGACAGCCCTGAGATTGAGTCCGGCTCTTGTCTTATTAAGAAAATACGAGAAAAACACCGCAAGGATTATTGCAAGATAGACAAGAAATCCGAATGAAAGAAACGTGTCGCCGAATAAGCCAAGCTTTGAAGCAAACGGAAGCGTCTTTTTGAATGCGGCACCCGTTGTGTTAAGAGCGATTGAGCCGCTCTCACCGAAGAAGTTGAGAAGCGAGCCGCCGAAGAAGTTGCCGACACCGATACCGAAGGTCGTGAGGGCAAGTCCGGTTACGTTCTGATTGGCTCTGAGAGTGATTGTGAGGAAGCTGTAAATCAGCGACATGAGCGCAGAGCCGATTAAGCACGATGCAAGCGCAATAAGCACGCATAAAATACCTTTGGGCGACTGTGAATAATGCTCATAAAGGTAGCCGCCGATAATGCCCGAAATACCGCCGACATACATAATGCCGGGTGTACCGAGATTGAGGTTGCCGCTCTTTTCAGTGAGAATTTCACCCGTTGCGCCGAAGAGAAGCGGCGTGCCCTGAATAATTGAAGCGTTGATAAAATTAGCAATAGTAGTAAGCATTATTTACCCTCCTTATGCGAGTGTGAACGCAGGTGAATACGGTAGTTGATGAAAAATTCACAGCCGATTATAAAGAAGAGAATAATACCCGTGACAATATCCGAAATACTGTCGTCCATGCGGTATGCGGTGGCAATCTGACCTGCACCACGCTGTAAGAAAACGATGAGCATTGAGGTCAGCACCATAACTGCCGGATTGAATTTTGCAAGCCATGAAACGAGCACCGCCGTAAAGCCGTTACCCGAGTCAATACCGGTCGAAATCGTATGACCGGTGCCGGAAACGAGAAGAAATCCCGAAATGCCGCATATTGCACCTGAAAGAGCAACCGTTCTCACGATAACCTTTTTAACGTCAATGCCGATGTATCTTGCCGTATTCTGACTTTCACCGACAACGGATATTTCGTAGCCGTGCTTTGAATATTTGAGATACACATACATAAATGCCGTCAGTGCGGCGACTATGATTACATTAAGCAGATAATCCTTGCCGAAAAGCGACGGAAGCCAGCCGCATTTCGTTGACGGATTGAGAATGCTGAGAACACCCGAGCCGGTCGGCACCCACTTTGCAATACTGAATGAAACAAGCTGAATTGCAACATAGTTCATCATAAGAGTAAAGAGTGTTTCATTCGTGTTCCACTTAGCCTTGAAAAATGCCGGAATTATCGCCCAGATTATGCCGCCGAGCACAGCGCATACAAGCATTATGAGAATGAGCAGTACACTCGGTATTGAGCTTTTGAAATAGAACATACAAGCCGTGCAGGCAAGTCCGCCGGCAAGTATCTGTCCCTGTGCGCCGAGATTCCAAAACCTCATCTTGAAAGCCGGTGTAACCGCTATCGCAACGCAGAGAAGCATTGCCGTTTTCTGAAGAAACACCCAGAATTTAAGGTCGGTGCTGAAGCTGCCCGCAACAATTTCCTTAAAGACGTCAATCGGGTTAAGTCCGGTGAGAACAACAATGAGAAGTCCCGAGGTGATAACGGCGAGAATAATTGCGCCGAGCCTTATAAGCCATGCTTTCCACCAGACGAGATATGAGTTTTTCGTAATATGTATAAGCGGCTCACGAACCGAAGAATCATTCTTTTTCATTTGCGTTCACCTCCGCCGATTTAGTCATTAGCAGACCTATCTGCTCCTTTGTTGCTTCCCTTGCATCAACCAAGCCGGTAATATGACCGTCGGCAATAACAAGTATTCTGTCGCAAAGCTCGATAAGAACGTCAATATCCTCACCGACAAAAATTACGGCGACTCCCCTTTCTTTCTGCTCGTTAAGGAGATTGTATATCATATATGACGAGTTAATATCAAGTCCTCTGACGGGGTATGCCGCCATGAATACAGTCGGTGCGGCGGCTATTTCTCTGCCGACAAGCACCTTTTGAACATTGCCGCCGGAAAGACGTCTGACAGGAGTTGACGCACCGGGTGTAACAACCTCAAGGTCGCTTATAACCTTTTCGGCAAGATTCTTTGAGCTCTTTTTCTCAAGAAATGCGCTCTTACCTTTTTTATAGCTTCTCAGAAGCATATTATCAATAATATCCATACTTCCGACAAGTCCCATGCCGAGTCTGTCCTCAGGCACGAAAGATAAAAGAACGCCGAGGTCTCTTATCTGTGTGGGAGTTTTGTCACGGAGATTATCGGTTTTGTCGCTGTCGGGGCTTTTGTAGAGTATCTCGCCACCGCTTATCTTCTGAAGACCGGCGATTGACTCAAGAAGCTCTTTCTGACCGCTTCCGGCAATACCGGCAATACCGAGAATTTCTCCGGCTCTTGCGGTGAATGTAATATCCTTGAGAACGTGAACACCGTCCGCATTATAACAGTCAACGCCCTGAACAATAAGTCTGTCGTCAACATTTTTCGGCTCGGTTCTGTCGATATTGAGTTCGACCTTTCTGCCGACCATCATTTCAGTAAGCTCTGCTTCATTTGTTTCAGCCGTATTGACGGTGCCGATGTATTCACCCTTTCTCAGAACCGCAACACGGTCGGAGAGAGAAAGCACCTCATGGAGCTTATGGGTGATGATAATAATTGACTTTCCGTCAGCTTTCATATTTCTCAGAACGGTGAAAAGCTTGTCAGCTTCCTGCGGAGTCAAAACGGCTGTGGGCTCGTCAAGAATAAGAATATCAGCCCCTCTGTAAAGCACCTTGAGAATTTCAACGGTCTGCTTTTCCGAAACGGACATTTCATAAATCTTGCGGTCGGGGTCAATGTCAAAGCCGTATTTGTCACAGATTTTTTTAACCTCAGCCGTAGCTCTCTTTATATCAAATTTCTTTTCTTCCTTGAGACCGAGAACAATGTTTTCAGCCGCAGAAAAAATATCGACAAGCTTGAAATGCTGATGAATCATACCGATTTTGTATTTGAAAGCGTCCTTCGGGGACTTGATAACGGCTTCCTCGCCGTCAATGAAAATCTGACCCTCATCGGGATAATATATACCCGAAATCATATTCATCAGCGTTGTTTTTCCGCTTCCGTTTTCGCCTAAAAGCGATAAAATCTCACCTCTGTTTACGGTAAGATTGACATTTTTATTCGCAACGATATAGCCGAACCGCTTGCAAATATTTCTCAGTTCAATAGCAGGCTTCGCCATAAAAGTTCCTCCGTTAAAAGTATAGGGAAAGAATTTAATTCTTAAAAGAAAGCCGAATTGTCGGCACTCTTTTTAAAACTAAATCAGGACGGAGAGATATCAGTCCCTCCGTCCACAGGGTTAAAAATTATTTAAGGGTAATACCGTCGATGAGAATATCAAAGTAAGGAGCTGAACGTCCTACGCTCTCATTGAAGTAACCGTTGGCGATCGCGTTGGTCTCGGGAGCGAAGTCGCCCATATCGAGAACGTCAGCGGCATAGCTCTCAAGGGGCTTGCCTTCAACGGTGAAGGTATTTATATCATAAATATTGAGTTCGCCTGCAATAATCTTGGCTTTTGCTTCGTCGATAGCTTTGGCAGTACCCTCAGCGGCAACAGCCTCATTGAGCTCTGTGAGCTCGACGGAACCGGTCTCAATAGTGCCGCACCAGTCAGCGGGAATTTCCTTGCCTGTTGCAACAGATTCGATTATAAGCTTGTAATAGGGCTCCCAGTTAATCTTTGAGGAGATGAGAGCAGTTGTGGGACCGAGGTCGATTGTGCTGATGTTGTATGCGACGTTGGGAACCTGCTTCTCTTCGCAAGCCTTGGGTGCGCCTTCGGAGTCAGCGTGCTGGCTGATGAGAACGCAACCGTCGTTGATAAGGCTGAGTGCGCCTTCTCTTTCGAGAGCGATGTCAAACCATGAGTTTGTGAATGTAACTTCCATTGTGGCTGATTTGCAAACTGAACGTGCGCCAAGGAAGAATGATGTATAGCCTGACTTAACTTCTGCATACGGCCATGCACCGACATAACCGATTTTTGCTTCTTCAGCAGTGATTTTGCCTGCTTCGATCATCTCGTTGAGCTTCATACCTGCGGCGATACCTGCAAGATATCTGCCTTCATAGATAGTGGCAAAAGCATTGTGATAGTTTGCAAGACCTGCAACGATACCCTGTGTACCTGTTGCGTGGCAGAACTGAACCTCGGGGAATTTCTCAGCGGCAAGCTTCATGTTTGACTCGTGACCGAAGCTGTCAGCAAAAACGATGTTGCAACCGGCGTCAACAAACTCTGTTGCAGTATCAAGACAGTCACTGCCCTCTTCGGGAATGTTCCACTTGAACATAACCTGTTCGTCGGAAAGACCTAATTCTTTCTTGACGTTGAGAGCTGCCTGATAGAAGTTGTTATCATAGGTGGAAGCTGTCGGGTCATGAAGGAAAATGAAGCCGATTTTTACCTTTGAATAATCGGTGTCTTTACCTAATTCAACCTTAGCTGCCTTCTCGATGGGAACAAGCTCTTTGAGTGCGTCTTCAGAGCCGCCTTCTGTCGTGTCTGCTGCTGTTGTTGTGCCTTCTTCTGTTGAGCCACAGCCTGTCAGTGCAAGAGCACCGCATACAACCATAGCTACTGCCAAAAGGATTGCAAGGATTTTTTTCATGTTTTTGTCCTCCGTTTGAATAATATTTTTACCCGAGGGTAATTTACCTGAATTTAATGCTTGTGCCCTCCATTGAGTCCACAAGAGCGAGCGACTCAACTCTTATTCCCCTGCTTCTCAGGCTGTCGCCGCCGCCCTGAAAGCCTTTCTCAATCGCTACCGCACAGCCGGCAAGCGACGCCCCGGACTGAGAAACTATGTCGATAAGTCCCTCAAGAGCGTTGCCTCTGGCAAGGAAATCGTCAACAATAAGAACAACGTCGTCTTTGTTAAGATAGTTCTTACTGACCACTATGTTGTAGTGCTTTTCGTGGGTAAAAGAATAAACCACCGTCGAATACACTTCGGAATGAATGTTTGATGTGGAATGCTTTTTTGCAAACAGAGCCGGCACATGGAGAGCCGCACCCGCCGCAAGCGCAATCGCAATACCCGAAGCTTCTACGGTGATTACCTTAGTAATGTTGCTGTCTTTGAAGAGACGGGCGATTTCCTCGCCGATTTCCATCATGAAGTCAGAGTCAATCTGCTGATTGAGAAAAGAGCCGACCTTGAGTATTCCTCCGTCGAGAACCTCGCCCTCTTTGAGTATCTTTTCTTCAAGCTTTTTCATAACGGTATCCCCCAAAAAAATATGACAGACGAAAAATACGCCTGCCAACAACACTAATCACATAGCGAAACGCAATGTGAAAATAGAACCAATAGTCGCAATTTATCGGAGCTGCGGTAGAAACGTTCGGTCCTTCTATCCGAACCTATATTGGCAAGTGATATTCTGTTATGTGAAAACGATAGCACACAATGCAGAAATTGTCAACGCAAAAAAGGGTATTTTTAATAACTTTGTCGCTTTAAACAAAAAGAAAGGCTCAAAAGACGAAAATTTATAAACTAATTGACAATAGCGGATTAAATGTCAATATATTGTATGCGCTTTGTTTTACATCACAATATTCACGCATTGTCAAAAAAACAATTTGTTCAAAAAATCTTTTTAAATATCCATTGTATTTTCAAAAGTTTTGTTATAGAATGTAAATACAGAAAGATACCGCTTTCAAAGGAGGCTCTATCAATGTCGAATACCATTAAGTTCACAATTAAAGATGACCCTGAGGACAAAAGACAGATTATCAACAGTGTTTATAATGCTCTCAGAGAAAAGGGATATAATCCCATAAGTCAGCTTGTCGGTTATATTCTCTCCGAAGACCCGACCTACATCACAACCCACAACAACGCCCGCAGTCTTATCTGCAAAATAGACAGAGACGAGCTTCTCCAGGAGCTTCTTGTCAGTTATCTCGGGCTTTAATCGAAAGGAGTACGCTATGGCAGTCAAAAAAGAAGAAAAAACGGAAAAAGATTTTCTCACATATAAAAGCAAGCCTCTCGTGCGTTGCGGCAACACCCTCTATTACGGCAATATGGACGAAAAATTCGTAGTAATGCTTCAGATTCTCACGACAAAGGAGCTTGACGGGCTCACGGTCGCCGACAAGGTTTCAGTTCAGCTTATCAATACCGACCCCGACGTGAGACCTCACGACAGAATTGCGCAGAAGACAGAGAAAAAAGGTCTTTATAACGCAATGGATATAGGCAGTATATGGCTTGAAAGAGCACTTGCCGAATAATTAATTTTCAGATATTTCAAAACGGTTCTGCAACAAATGCAGAACCGTTTTCGTATATATGTTACGCAAGTGCGTCTTTGCTGATGGCGTTCATAAATGCGGGAATAAGCTGTTTCTTTCTCGAAATCACTCCGTCGAGCATAATCGAGCCGTTTTCCGTTCCCCTGCCGAATGCCTCCGTCACAAACGCCTCGGCATCTTTTCCGAAGCAGAGAAGCTCGCTTCTTTCTTTCAGAATATCCGTCAGCATAAAGAATACCATATCAAGCTTATATTCCTCTCTCACCTTTTCGGCAATGGGAATAATCTTTTCTCTGATTTGCGAAAGCTCGACACAGTTCATCGAATTTATCTGACCGACGCCGAAGGTGATTTTCCCGAATTCAAACTTCTTGTAATCCTGATAGAAAATCTCCTCCGCCGTTTTCTGCTTGAGATTGCTTCCGGCGGCAAACATTTCAAGTGCAAATTCTTCTATGTTGAGTCCCGCTTTTTCCGAAAGCTCACGGCAAGCTTTCTTATCGACAAGAGTACAGGTCGGTGAACGGAACATAAGCGTATCTGAGATAATCGCTCCGCAGAGCAGTCCGGCAATGTTCCCGGGAATCTCTATGTTCTTTTCCTTATATATCTCATAGATTATCGTTGCAGTACAGCCGACGGGCTCATTTCTGAAATATACCGGCTCTATTGTTTCAAGTGAGCCGAGACGGTGGTGGTCGATAACCTCAAGGATTTCGGCATTTTTGATATTCTCAACCGCCTGCGAAATTTCGTTGTGGTCAACAAGAATAACGGCTCTTTTCTTCACGCCGAGAAGATTTCTTCTTGAAATCATACCGAGATAGTGACCTTTTTTGTCAAGCACGGGGAAATCTCTGAAGCGTCTTGTTGACATAACCTCCTTGACGGTATCGGTAAAGTCATAAGGGTCAAAGGTGACAAGGTTATCCTTTGTCATAAAGTATTCAACCGTCATGCTCTGATTGAGAAGCCGTGCCGCCGCATACGTATCAAGCGGTGAAACTATAACGGTACAGCCGCTCGTCTGCGCAAGATGTATTATCGACTTTGACACGGGCGAATCAAGACAGATTATTATACAGCCTGCCTCCATCTCTATTGCGCTGAGCTGGCTCTCATAGCGGTTGCCGAGAATAACCATATCTCCCTTTGAAATATAGTTTTCCATTATGTCGGGGTTTGCTGCGGCAATCAGAACCTTGCCTTTATCAAAACAGCCGTCAATATCGCCGACTATCATTTTTGCATCAAGCGTTTCAACTATATTGCGGTAAGGCGTTTTTGAATCCGAAAGAATGTAGCTTGACATTTCCTCCATGTATGCCTTGGCTATGTCCTGTATCGTAATAAGTCCCCTGAGGAGATTTTCTTCGTCAACTATCGGCAGAGTAACGCATTTTTCATCTATCATGAGCTGCCATGCTTTTCTCAGAGAAAGATTGCTCCTGACAGACGGAACATTTCTGATTTCCATTTCCTTGACACGGGTGCCGAGATTATTGAGATATACCGGCGGCTCCATGCCGAAGCGGTCAAGCACAAATTCGGTTTCGGCATTAATCTGTCCCGCTCTCGTTGCAAGAAAATTATATTCATCACTGCCCCCTTCAATATTTTTCAGGGCGGCATAGGCTATTGCAGAGCAGATAGAATCCGTGTCGGGGTTTCTGTGCCCGACAACGTATGCGTTTCTTTTGATTTCCATTAAATCACGCTTTCTGAAACAATTTTAAGCTATATTATCACAAACGGACGGCTTAGTAAACACCGTTATTTATCATTTTTTCGTTCTTTTTCCGTAAACAAAGCTGTAAATCAGACCGACGAACATTCCGCCGATGATATTGCCGAGGGTTACAGGCAGAAGATTTTTCAGCAGAAAGTCACCGACTGTGACACCGCCGGAGACATTCCCTTGCAGTAAAATACCGGCAGGGATAAAATACATATTCGCTACGCTGTGCTCAAAGCCGCAGAGAACAAAGAGTGTGACAGGGAATATTACGGCTGTTATTTTATCGCCCGTTTTATCCGATGTAAAGCTCATCCACACGGCAACGCATACAAGAATGTTGCAGAGGACACCTTTGAATACCGCCTGCAAAAACGTGAGAGAAGTTTTCGACAGCGCAGTATTAATCGCCGCCTCGGAAACGCTGTCGAGTGCACCCGAATAAACAGCTAAAAGCGCAACTAAAAGTGAACCGATAAGATTGCCGATATAAACGATGCAAAGATTTTTAATTACGGCGGAAAGCTTAACCTTTCCGTCACAAAGCGGCATAATCAAAAGGCAGTTGCCCGTGAAAAGCTCGCTTCCCGCAACAAGCACCATTGAAAGCCCGCCGCAGAAAATCAAGGCGGCGCAGAGCTTATTGACAAGTGAGCCGGCAAAGGTTGAGCCGATTCCCGCAAAGGCGATGTATGCACCCGCAAGAACGGCAAGAACAAATACCTTTATCGGCTTTGTCTGCGTTTTCGCCATTCCTATTGCGGTATATTTTTCGTATGTCTCTTTAGGCGTCCTCATTTTTTATTATTCCCCCGTTAGTTCAAATCTGCACAAGAACAGTGTCGTTGCCGAAATGTCTGATGTATTTTAACAGGTCTTCATACCTGAGCCAAACAAATGCCGTGTTGTCGTTCGGGTGAAAGCCGATGTAACCGTCAACGCTTTTTAAATCCTTATCAAGCACTACCACAACCTCGTGGTCTTCATTATTTATAACTCCGAATGGCGAAACCGCCCCCTGAGTCAGTCCGAGATGCTTCATAAGTCTCTCGTCCGAGCCGAAGCTCAGCCGTGAGCAGGAAAGCTCCTCTCTGAGCTTAACAAGGTCAACATGCTTATCCTTGAGACAGCAGACGAGATAATGTATCTTTCCGTTTGCATTTCTCAGAAAGAGATTTTTGCACACCTCGCCGTCGGTAAATATTCCGAGACTGTCCATTTCTTCAATGGTGCATACCGCCTCATGAGTTATTAGTTTATATTCAATTCCGAGTTTTTCAAGTGCGTCGAGCACCTTTTCTCTCTGCTCCATATTACTGCTTCCTTATATATACTCCCTTTTCGCCTGAGCCCTTTTCCGTCAGAGTGAGAACATCATCTTTGACGGAGTATTTGTATTTCTTTTCGATAACACCGGTATATATCGAATATTTAATCGTCAAAACACCGTCTTCAACGGTATATATCCCGTCAACTGTTCCGTTAATCGGGAGATTAATTCCCATTGAGCCAAGGTCAATGAATGTTATCGACACAATTCCAGTGTCCTTAAATTCAAAGCCGCTGAGGTTTGAGCTCCACTTGCCGAGAAGTTTTTTATCAACATTTTCTATTACGGTATCCGCACCCTTGCGAACATATATGCTTTCTTCTCCGTCGCCACGCAGTGTGAGCGTGTTTTCATCAACGGCGAAAGTATAGTTTTTTGTAATTGCCTTTGAATAAATCGTATATGAAATTGTCAGTCTGTCACCGTCAGCTGTATATGTACCGGTATATGTGCCTTCGATAACATCTTCAAGATTAATTGCCGCCATGTTGAAATATGTGACTTTCATTGTGTTGTTATCGAAAAACTCATAGCCGCTGAAATTTGCGTTATCCGTCCATGCGCCGAGAAGAAGTGAGCTGTCGGGCGAAGAAGCGTCAGTCTGTGTTTTTTCGGCTTCGGTCGTCAGATTTATCTCTGTTTTTGCTTCTGTTTCGGTCTCTGACTGAGAAGAAGCGGTCGTATTTTCCGAAGTGCCGACAGGTTTTTTATCCGCCGGGTGCTTTGCTATGAAGTATCCGAAAGCAACCGATGCGCCTATTACCACAAGAGCTATCAGCACCGCAAGTATGTTCTTTGTCTTATTCATATTTTACCCTCCGAAAATAAAAGAGAAAAAGAGTGGCACCGCCACTCTGTAATCTTATGAAGCAGTGCTCACTGAAGAAGCAACCTCGCCTCTTGTGAATACAACCTGTTTTCCGTTTTCGGTATCCGTCAGTGTAAGAACGCCGTCCTTTATGTTGTATTCGTATGTTTTGTTGATTGACTGGAGTAATACGGTATAGGAAAGAGTGATAAGATTTTTATCGTCCTGCTGAGAGGTTGTGTAAATTCCGTCAACCGTACCGTTGAAATTCTGATTGATAATGGGAATGTTGAAGTTTGCGTAGGTGATTTTTACTTTTCCGTCCTCCATAAACTCATATCCGCTTTTAAGCTCACTGCTGTCAACCCATTTGCCGATAAGCTGTTTGCTCATGGGCTTGAGTGTGCAGGCGGCGAAGGTGCCTAAGGTGAGAATGAGAACGAGAAGAACTGCCAGAATTCTGACTGATTTTTTCATAAATCTGCCTCCTTATTGAATTTATGACATTATACTACACTTTTTGTAAAAAGTATAGCCTTTAACACAAAATTCACTTTTTTGTCGTTTCTTTTTGTCTTTTTGTGACCTTGAGACGGGAAAAATCCTCTCTCTCCTTTTCCTCAAGGGCATCGCTGATATATTTCACGGTAGTTTCAAACTGCGGAATGAGAATGTGCTCAAGGGCATTCGCTCTTTTCTGAGTTTTTCTTATTGCGTCGGCAAGGCGGCAGACACAGCTTTCCGTTTCGGCAAGTCTTACCGTCAGCTTTTTGACCTCTTTAAATTTGAGGTATGCTTCATCAAGCATTGAATTTGTGTTCTGAAAGCCGTAGTATGCACCGCTGTCGCCGTCGGAAACAGAGACAACGGGAAGTTCAACGCCCATAACGCTTCTGTAATCAACTGAAAGTGTGTTGTCAACCGGAACGGCACGAACAAAGCTGTCACAGTTTCCGAGTGTAATATATGCCTTTTTGAGCGCATCGTATGCTTCCCCGTATGTTTTCGACACCGACTTCTGAATGAGAGATGCCTCGTCGATAAGAAGCATCATTTCACGCACAAGTATATTTCTTTTTCTGTCCATGAGCTCATAGCCGAGCTTTGCAAGGTCGAGCGACTTTTTTGTGTTCATAAGATTTGCCTTTGTCGGAAGAACCTGCTGTGCCATAAATAATGCTCCTTTCTTTGTTAATCTTTTACTTTATAATGCTCGTCAAGCGTCTTTTCGTCAACTCTGTCGAGCATTTCACGTGGCAGGAGCGACAGAAGCTCCCACCCGAGGTCAAGTGTTTCGTCAATCGTTCTGTTTTCGTCAAAGGGCTGATTGATAAATCTGTTTTCAAACTCTCTGCCGAACACCATAAGCTTTTTATCCGCCTCCGACAGTTCCTCTTCACCGATAACAGAGGCAAGTGCCTTTGCGTCGGCAAGCTTTGCGTAAGAAGCAAAAAGCTGATTTGAGAGTGCCTTGTGGTCGCTTCTCGTGTAGCCCTCCCCTATTCCGTCCTTCATAAGTCTTGAAAGAGACGGAAGAATGCTGACCGGCGGATATATTCCCTTTGCATCAAGCTCACGGTCAAGAACAATCTGTCCCTCGGTTATATAGCCTGTGAGGTCGGGTATCGGGTGCGTTATATCGTCATTCGGCATTGTTAAAATCGGAAGCTGTGTAACAGAGCCCTTTGCGCCCTTGATTATACCCGCTCTTTCATAAAGGGTGGCAAAATCCGAATACAAATAGCCGGGATAGCCTTTTCTCGCAGGTATCTCGCCTCTTGAAGAGCTGAACTCACGCAGTGCCTCCGCATACGATGTCATATCCGTCATGATAACGAGAACGTGTTTGTTCAGCTTGAAAGCAAGATACTCAGCCGCCGTAAGGGCACATCTCGGGGTGATGATTCTTTCAATAATCGGGTCGCTCGAAAGATTGAGAAACAGCGTAACTCTGTCCATGACATTCGCTTCCTCAAATGAACGCCTGAAATAGTCGGCAACGTCGTTTTTTACGCCCATTGCGGCAAGAACAATGGCAAAATCATCACTGTCCGATATTGAAGCCTGTCTGACAATCTGAACGGCAAGCTCGTTGTGCTTCATGCCGGAGCCGCTGAAAATCGGAAGCTTCTGACCTCGTATAAGGGTGGTCAGTGCATCTATCGAAGAAATACCCGTGTGGATATAGTTGACGGGATAAACACGTGAAACCGGATTAATCGGCAAGCCGTTGACGTCTCTTGTCTCGTCCGGATAAATACTTCCGAGACCGTCTGTCGGTCGTCCGAGACCGTCGAAAACTCTGCCGAGAATTTCGGGTGACAGCTTGATTTCAAGAGGCTTGCCCGTCAGAACGGTTTTGACGTTATTCATTGAAATTCCTCTTGTGTCCTCAAAGACCTGAACGGCAACCTTGTCATCTTCTATCATGACAATTCTGCCCGTTCTCTGAGTATTATCGGAAAGAATAAATCTCACCATTTCGTCAAAATGGGGGTTAATGACATTTTCAAGCATAACAAGCGAGCCGTTTATGCCTGAAAGTCCGATGTGTTCAATTTTCATTCGTTATCCCCTCCTGCTCTGTTGAGAGGTCTGAGAACAGTGTCAATCTCTTCGATATAGCTGTCAAGAAGTCCGATATTGTTATTCGGAACGTCAAACTTCATCTTAATCAGCTTTTCAAAAAGCCCCGTAGCGGTTATTTTTGAAATGGGAACCTGCTTTGACACTATTTCACGTGAAAGGCTGTGCATGTGCAAAATGACCTGCATCATTTTCATCTGTTTTTCAAGCGGAACAAAGGTATCCTCGGGGTGAAAAGCATTCTGCTGTAAAAATCCCGCACGTATTACTCTTGCCGTCTGCATAATGAGCTTCTGGTCATCGGGCAGCACGTCCTCGCCGATAAGCTTGACAATTTCGAGAAGCGAGCTTTCCTCAATAAGTATGCGGCAGATTTCTTCACGGTATTTTAAGAAGTTCTCGCCCACGTTATCGTGATACCATTTTGAAAAGTCATTCACATATTCGCTGTAGCTTGTATTCCAGTTGACCGCAGGATAGTGCCGTGCATACGCAAGAGACTTATCGAGAGCCCAGAAACAGCGTGTGAAACGCTTTGTGTTCTGCGTGACCGGCTCAGAAAAGTCCGAGCCCTGCGGCGAAACCGCACCTATAAGCGTGACGGAGCCCTCACAGCCCGAAAGCGTTTCGATATAGCCCGCCCTCTCGTAGAATTTTGAAAGCCTTGACGGAAGATATGCCGGAAAGCCCTCATCGGCGGGCATTTCTTCAAGTCTGCCCGATATTTCACGAAGAGCCTCAGCCCAGCGTGAGGTGGAATCAGCCATTAAAGCAGTGTGATAGCCCATATCACGGTAATATTCGGCAAGCGTAACGCCGGTATAAATCGACGCTTCTCTCGCCGCAACGGGCATATTGGAGGTGTTGGCGATGAGCACCGTTCTGTCGGTCAGAGGTCTGCCGGATTTCGGGTCAATAAGCTCGCTGAACTCCTGAAGTGCCTGAGTCATCTCATTGCCTCTTTCGCCACAGCCGACATAAATAATAATATCGGCGTCGCACCACTTTGCAAGCTGATGCTGTGTCATGGTCTTACCGGTGCCGAAGCCGCCCGGTATTGCCGCCGCACCGCCCTTTGCAACCGGAAACAGTGTATCAATTACTCGCTGTCCCGTTATGAGCGGTCTTGTCGCTTCCATTCTCTTTTTCACCGGTCTCGGTATTCTTATGGGCCATTTCTGACAGAGTGTGAGATTGATTTCTTCGCCGTTATCGTTTTTGAGAACAGCAACGGTATCGTGCGCGGTATATTCACCGTCGGGCATAACCTTAACTATTTTTCCGCTCAAATTCGGTGAAAGCATAATTTTGTGCCGGATAACGGGCGTTTCGTCACATTCGGCATAGATTTCGCCGCCGTTTAAGCAGTCGCCCTCTTTAACAGAGAGAGTGACGCTCCACTTTTTCTCTTCGTCAAGAGCCGGAGTTGACGAGCCTCTGCTTATAAATGAGCCGCCGGAAAGCTCTTCTATTGCACTCAGCGGTCTTTCTATTCCGTCAAAAATATTTCTGATTATTCCGGGACCGAGCGTAACCGAAATCTGATCGCCGGTGGAATAAACCGGCTCACCCGGTTTCAGCCCCGACGTTTCCTCATAGACCTGAATTGTGGTCATATCACTGTCGAGCCTTATCACTTCACCGACAAGCCTTTCTTCGCCGACGAAAACCATCTCCATCATCGAAAGGTCGGTTTTCCCATTAACGGTGACAATAGGCCCGTTTATACCGTAAATTTTGTTATTCTCAGGCATATTATCCCCCCTGAATGCTGAGCTCTTTCCCCGCAAGGGAAAGGAAAATATCTCTTTGCTGTGAAAGTCTTTCGTCGAGAGTGTCGTCAATTATTTTTCTTTCGCTTTCACCGAAAGCCTTTACGCCGCCGATTGCTATACTTTTGTCAGCTTCAACGCTGAATGAAGTGCAGTGCTTTTCTGCGACGGCTTTGACAGCCTCGCAGTCGCCGTTTTTAGCGTAAAAAATTATATCCGATTTAAGCAAGGCACATATATTTTCAATGCTTTTTTCGAGAAAAGCGTTATACTGAGACGAAGAAACGAAAGATGTAAGTCGCTTTTGTGCTTCGGTGAATATCTGCTCTGTCAGCTCTTCTCTTCTTTTGCAGAGTCTCTGTCTGTACTCTGCCTTAAGAGCGGCTGATTTTTTGCTGAATAAGGCAGTGGTTTCCTTTTCGGCGTATACGATTTTTTCACCGAGTTCTTTTTTCGCCGCACCTTCAAGCTTCTGCGTTTCCTCAAGATAAAGCTTTTTTGTGTCTTTTTCTATTTCTCTGCGCATTTTAAGCGCATTTTTATTAATGGCGTCAACGAATAATGCTATCTGTTCATCCTGACTGAGCATTTCATTTCCCCCTTATTTCAGATTTTAAGTCCGATTGCATCACGCACGTATTTTGTGATGCTGTCGCTCACTGCACCGCTGTTTTTGTCGGGTATTTCGACAATAAGCGTTTTTGAAGTTCGTTTCATCATGATAAGCTCTTTTTCAGCCGTAGCGGCAAGTGACGAATTGATGAGTATTATGCCGATACTGCTGTGCTTAATACATTCTTCAAGAGAAGAGATAAGCTCCTCCCTGTTGTCTATGAATTTTCCTTCAATACCCGCAAGACGCATACCCGCAAGCGCATCTTCATCATTTGAAAGAAGAAAAAATTTCACTTTGTTTTCCCCTTTGATTACACTTTGTTGAGAATGAGAATTGAAATAACAACACCGTAAAGTGCTATTGATTCGCCCAGAGCAACGAAGATGAGTGACTTACCGAATGATTTGGGGTCCTCGCTTGTCGCCGCTATTGCCGCCGGTGCACCCGCCGCAACAGCTATACCGCCGCCGATACCCGCAAGTCCCGTGACAAGACCTGCCGCAAGAAGACCGAGACCGTTTGAAGAGGTCTGTGCTGTTTCTGCCGGCTGTGCAGTCTCCGAAGCAGGCTGTACGTTATCGTAAGCGACAGCGTCTTCGGGACTCTGTGCAGTGGCAAAGAAAGTCAGTGTGCACACGAGAACGGCGATAACGGCAAAGGTTAAAAGATTGAACTTCATTGCCTTGCCCGTGCTTTTTCCGTGCATTTTCTTGTTGAATGTGATTATTGCCGCCGTCAGAACTGCGGTAAGGGGTAAAATAATAATGAGTGAAATAAGTGCTGTATCCATAATTTAATCCTCCGATTATTTGTTTTTGATTTTATTCATAACGCCGACTGCCGAAAAAGGCTTGCCGCCGCCTTCGTGGAAACGTGAAAACATTTCATAGAACACAAGTCTAAGTCCCTGAATGCCTGTTAAAAGTCCCTCAAGAGCAATAACCAGCGCATTGCCGAGAATGATAACGATAATTCCCTTTACGCTGTGCACGTCACCCGCAAGAGTGAAGACGACCATCATCATACTTGCGTGCACAATAACGAATGCGCCGACACGCAGAAAAGAAAGTGTATTGCTGAAATATTCAAGAACATAGAGAATGCACTCAAAGAAATTCTGCAAAATGAAATCTCCGATTGATTCCGGCTTGACATTTTTACTGCCCGACAAAAGCCCGATAAGTATTTCTTTGAAAAACAGAACAACACCCGACACGGCAAACATGGGAATAAGTACATTTGTCGGTATCAGGTTTTTTCCGCCCATGAACGAATACACGGCAGAGACACCGGCGGTGTAAAATATCATTCCGGCTATACCGTTCTGACTGAACAGAGCCTCGCCCGTTTCTTTTCGCTTAAAGCTGATGATAACGTGAAGAAGCATGGCGCAGAACACGAGGAATACTCCCGTAAAAATCGCAAAGACAAGAACGCCGTTTACGCTTTCCATAACTGAGACGGGCTTTGACTGCATACCGAGCAGCTTATAAACGGGGTCAAGTGCCTCTTCAAAGCCGAACACGGAGCCGAACACAAAGCCGCCGAGCATTGAAGAAATGCCGCAGGGCACGAGAATTTTTCCAAGCTCGAGTTTTTTAAGCTTCCAGGCAAGAAAACCGCCGACAGCAAGCAAAAATCCCTGACCGACATCGCCGAACATTACGCCGAAAACAAAGGTATAAACAAGAGCAACAAAAAACGTAATATCCATATCGTTGTATTTCGGCAGTCCGTACATTCCGACAAAATATTCATAAGGGCTGAAAAGCTTTGGGTTTTTCAGCTTGACGGGAGGCTCAAGCTCCGGCACTTCGTCGGGTGAATAAACCTGAACCTCAACGCCCTTGAACGACTCAAGCTTTGAAACGATGCTTTTCACTTTTTTTGCAGGAACCCAGCCTGCACAGTAAAAGCTGCCGCCGACAATAAAGGCGTATTTTTTCATTTCAAAGACGGTATTTTTTGCGCTGAGCTCAGCGTAAATTGACTTAATCTTATCCTTTTCACTTTCAAAAAGTGCATTTATCTTTTCATCGCACTTCGCAATTTCTGCGGAAATAACGGAATTATTACTGCTGAGATTGTCAACAATTTCCTGCGTTGAGCCGACAGCTTCGGGAATCCACAGTGCTTCAAAGTGAAGTGCGGCAAAAATTTTATCAATATCGGAAATTCTGTTTTTCGGTGCAACGTATGCGCCCCAGATTTCGCCGCCGTCGCTCTTGCACGGAACAAAGAGTATATAAGGATTGTCGCTGTATGCATATTGAAGCTTTTTAACGCTCTCAGCCGGCATGTGACCGAATCTCGTCATAACAAATTCACTCTGCTTGACTTCCTCAAGCGGAATATCAAAGCCGATAAAATGTTCAAACTGCTTCACGGCATTTTCGCACGTTGCAAGCTGTTCGAGAAGGTCGTTTCGCTCTTTATTGAGCTCTTTTACCTTTTCGCAGACGGAAATGACATATTCACCGAAATCCTCATCAAAATCAACGTCAGATGAATTACCGGATAAATCTTCAATATCGTAGCCGAATTCGGTCGCAAGCTCCTTTATGCTCTGAATAACTGCCGAATAGGGATTTTCGCCCTGCGAGGTGTTGTAGCCGAGAACAGAGGTCATATACTGTACCGCCTGAGAAGAATTAAACTTTCCTCCGGTTGAGCTGTACTCAAGAATATCCTCAATCTGACCGGCGGCATCATTCCCCTTGACCATAGACACTATCTCGGAAAAGCCGATGTGCTCGCTCGCCTGTTCAATGTGAAAATTACCGTTAAGCAGACACTTTGAGATAATTTTATCAAGCTTGTTTGTTTTGCCCGTGAATGAAATAAGCTTCATTTTTTCAATGGACAACCTGTATTCCTCCCTTCTCAGTCACCGGCACCGATGAGCAGATTTTTTATACTCTCGGTATCGGTCTTGTATTTGACGCTCTCAACTATATGAATGAGATTTGTAACTTCGTTTTCAATGAGAAATATGAAACAGAACATTACCTCGGTCGGCTCAGTGCCGAATCTCAGTGTATGCCTGTATTTTTCATAGTTAAGCTGTGCTATTGCCTTTTCGGCATAATCTTCGTTTTTTATCCTCAGTGCATAATCTCTGTATTTTGTTCTTTCAAGAACAGAGAGGACTTCTTTTTCGTTTTCGGCGGAAAGGAGAAGCTTTATTTCTTTCTCCGAAAATGCAGTCAGATGAACGGGGGCTATGTCTCTGAGCATTGAGTCTGACGTTGAGGAAAAATACTTTTTTGCTCTGTAAACCTTATCTGTAAATTCGGTGTCGGCTCTTTGACAGAGAAGATGCAAAAGTCCGCTTTTTTTGCCGCAGCACTTTTTTACGAGCTCATATTCATATTCATAAAACCGGTTCATAAAGGCGCACTCAAAGCCGAGATAGCCGTTTGCCGTGTTTTTCAGACACTCTTCAACTATTGCCTTATACGGCGTGCCGTCAAGCACTCTGCAAAGTTCGTCAAAATCGGTCGCACCCGAAAGCGCATACATATCAATATCTGTTTTCGCCGTGTAAGTGCGGCTGTCAAAATATCCGTCACTGTCCGCACCGAAAAGAATTGTTCTTATCTGCGAAAGTATCTGACGTATTTCACGGCTTTTAATAAAGTAATCGCCCATCTCCTGCCCGAACAGCTCTTCATAACGCAAAAGCTTTGAAAATATAACCGATTCGCTCTTTCTTATCAGAAATTCAAGGTGACCTGCGCTTATGTCGGGCGAAGGAAGCTCCTCAAGCGTTTCACAGTAGTAGGAATTGCTCTTGAGATATGACGTAAGCTCGGAGACGGACGTACAGCTCAGAAGTGCATTATAGTCCTTTTCGGTCAGTCTTCTGCCGTATATCGCCCTTGATTTCGCCATAAGTGCATTGAGCTTGTAGTCGAGTATTTTCAATTTTCGCCCTCCTTTCGCAGTATTTCACCATTTCATCACTCTGTTGCGTTCTTCACTATCTGAGCTATCCACTCTTCGGCTTTCTGAGAAAATTTATCCTCTATTTCTTTTTTGGCGGCTTCAAAAGCTTCTATGATTTTCTTTTCGCCGTTTTCATACTCAGCCTGTTTTTCTTCCCTTATCTCTTCAATTCTCTTTTTTGCCCTTGAGGCATATTCTTCCTCAATAGCTTCTTTCGCCTTGCAAAGCTTCTTTTCGACGTTCTCTTTTTTTCTTTTCGCTTCCTCGACGGTTTCTTTTGCTTTCTTATCAACCGAGATTATTTTTTTAAGCATATCCTGCATAAAATCACCTCTGAAATACATATCAAATAATTCTGAATTATATCACTTTATTGTGAAAAATCAAGGATTTACAGCTAAAAACTGCGCCGTTATTTGTGTTGCGGCTCTTTTTTCACGTAGTTACTGATTTCTCTGAGAAAAACCGGAGCATATTTTTCAAGCTTTTTTTCACTCATTCCGCTTATTTTTCTCATATCCGAAATTGTGAGCGGCTTTTTTTCGCTCATTTCACGCAGTACCGAATCGGTAAAAACAGCAAGAGGAGGCAAGCTCAGACGCTCGGCAATGTTTTTGCGCACGAGCTTGAGCATCGTGAACAGCAGAAGGTCTGTTTTATATTTTGCGGCAGGCTTCTTCACTGCGTTAACGGATTTTTCCGAGAAGGTTTCCATCTGCACTCTGACAGAGCCGAAAAGAACACCCGAAGCCTGAGGAGTATTCACAAGCCTTGCACCGTTTTCACTACCGCATACGCTGAGAAATCCGCTTTCTATGAGCTTATCCGTCACCTTATCAATAAATTCCGCACTGCTCCCGCTCATTGCCGAGAATGTTTTGATTTTTGAAAATGTCTTTTCTGCGTTATCTTCACCGAGAAGAATACTTCTGATTTCCTCACGTGTAAAAGCTCCTTTTCCTCTGAAAACAGCCGACAAAACTTTCTGAGAATCAACGGTTATGTCAATGTAATTCTTTTCACCCGTGCATACCGAACAGTTATTACAGCGTTTGTCCGTTTTTTCACCGAAATACCCGAGAATATATCCTCTCAGACACGTCTGCGACTGACAGTATTCTATCATGCTTTTGAGCATTCGGGTCTTTCTGCGTTTGAAAAGCACCTTTTCCCCCTCGCTCATATTTGCGTTTTCGGGAGGGTTATTGATAAAGAATTTCTGTGTGAAAATATCCTGCGGTGAATACAGCAGAATACAGTCCGCCGCCGAGCCGTCACGCCCCGCTCTGCCTGCTTCCTGATAATAGCTCTCAATATCTCCGGGCATATTGTAATGAACAACGAGCGAAACATCTGATTTGTCGATACCCATACCGAACGCATTTGTCGCCACCATTATTTTAACCCTGTCTTTGAGAAACAGCTCCTGATTGTGCTTTCTCTCCTCAGAAGTAAGCCCTGCATGATAGCGTGCGGCACTGTATCCGGCGCAAATGAGTCTTTCGCACACCTCTGAGACAGTTTTTCTTGTCGAGCAGTAAACTATACTGCTTTTTGATATATGAGAATCAAGGCACTTTCTCAGTGCGGTGAATTTGTCATCGGGCTTTAAAACCTCAAAGAAAAGATTTTTTCTGTCAAAACCCGTTATTGTTATTTCCGGATTTATAAGACGTAAAAGACGGCATATATCGTCTCTCACGGGCTTTGTTGCTGTTGCGGTAAAGGCGGCAACGGCGGGACGCTTTTCAAGAGAAGCAATAAAATCCGCAATTTCAAGATAACTGCTTCTGAAATCCTGCCCCCAGTGGGAAATGCAGTGTGCCTCGTCAACACAGATAAGAGAAATATTAAGCCTCTTTGTCAAAGAGAGAAAATCCTGTGAATTGAGCCGCTCCGGTGAAACATAAAGAAGCTTATATTTTCCGCAGAAAGCGGACCTGCATATTCTCTTGAACTCATCTCTCGAAAGAGAAGAATTGAGCGTCTGGGCACTTATACCGTTTTCGGAAAGTGCGGTAATCTGGTCTTTCATCAGCGAAATGAGCGGAGAAATGACTATTGCCGTGCCGCTGAGCATAAGTGCGGGCAACTGAAAGCACAGTGATTTTCCGCCGCCGGTCGGCATTACGGCAAGAACATCTTTTCTGTCGAGCAGAGCGTCGATTATTTTTTCCTGACCGTCTCTGAATTTTGAAAAACCGAAATACCTTTTTAATGCAGTATATTTATCCAAATGCTTTCCTCCTATGAGCAAAGTCTGATTATTGCAAGAGCAAATATTTTTGCGGCGGAAACAAGCTCGGAAATATACATAAATTCGTCTGCGCCGTGCATATTTGTATCGGTTTCGGGCATTATCGCACCGAAAGCAACGCCGCCGTCGATTCCGTGCACATAAGTCCCGCCGCCGATAGCCTCGCAGTAGCCTTTTCTGCCGGTAACCTTTTCATAAGAAGAAAGAAGCTCTCTGACAAAGCGACTGTTTTCGTCAACATGATGAACGGGCACCATGACAGTATCGGATATATCAAATCCGTTTTCTTTCAGTCGGTCTCTTATAACGTATGCGGTGTTTTCGGTATCTGAGCAAAGCGGAGTGCGTGAATCAAAAACACCTGTAAGCTTTCCGTTTTCAATTTTCAGAATATCAAGAGTAAGTGTAAGTGCGCCTGATTTTACGTCTGACATTTTCACACCGAGAGCAGAGCCGTCGGTTGAGCCGTGCGGAAACAGAGTATTAAGACGGCAGAAAATGTCACATTTTTCGCTTTCTTTTTCAAGCAGTGAAAGCAGATATACAAGTGCTGTGACGGCGTTATTGCCGAGATGCGGCGTTGAAGCGTGTGCACCGGTGCCGTCGGCGGATATTTTAATACAGTTACCACTCTCTTCACAAGCAAATGAAACGCCCGTTACTTTTTCGGCGAAAGATGCTTTTATCTTCACAAATTCCGTTTCATAGCCCTTAATCACAGCATCAGCCCTTGACGGCACGGCGTTTGCCGCAACACCGCCGTCAAAAGAAACAATGCCTTTATTCTCTTTGCAGAAATAATCACAGCAGAAGCTCTTTGAAAATCTCCCCTTTTCGATATTTGTCACTGGGAATGACGAATCGGGGGTAAAGACTGAGGGCGGCATTTTTCTCACGGACATATAGTGCTCTATATCGGGGCTTCCTGTTTCTTCGGCTGTGCCGACAATAAGACGCACGTTACTTTTCAGCTCAGTGCCGATTTCTCTGACGGCTTTCATTGCATAATAAGCGGCAATAACGGCGCCCTTGTCGTCACTTGTTCCTCTGCCGTAGATTTTATCACGGCAAACCGTCATTTTAAAAGGCTCACAGTTCCAGCCTTCACCCGCCGGAACAACGTCAAGATGACCGAGTATTCCGAGAGCGGTCTGATTACCGTTCATATCAATTTCACCGGCGCAGTTGTCAATATTTTCAAAATGAAATCCGTCTCTCCCGGCAAATGAAAGCATTTTTAAAAGTGCTCTTTTCGGTTCTGCGCCAAACGGTGCGTTTTCTTCTCTTTCACCTCTGACACTCGGAATTTCAATCAGCTCACTGAGGTCAGAGAGCATTTCACCGACAATTTTCTCATTTTCAAAGTATGCGTTAATCTTTTCAAGCATAACATCTGCCCCGATTTTTCGTTATTTTTTTCAGAAGTCAAAATACTTTTTTCTCTGTCTCTCAACTCTTCCGCAGATTAATGACAGAAGAGCAAGTGCCTCTTCCTTTTCCTGCTCAGTGCCTACTGCATACTGCTTCATCATTCTGCCCTCTTCAAAGCAGAGCTCATCATGGAGCGGAAAATAATTTTTCAGCAGAAAGCAGGCGTATCTGACATAGCGGTTTTCACCCACAAGGCGAAATTCGTCGCTTATCGTATCAACGGCAACGGAATAATAGTTCTTAATTGCGTCAATCAGCGCAGTTCTTTCATTTTCGGGTGAAAAGACAAGTGTTGAACAGATATGCCCCTTTTTAATGAGCGGTGAAGATGAATGACTGTCGGAGCTTCCGACAATCGGCATTCTGTTACCCCGTGCGGCTTCCTCATAATATCTGACCGTCTGAAAGCCGTTCTGTTCATAATATTCCTCTCCGCCGAGAACCTCAAAGGCATCAAATTTTCTCTCTTTCATCATGAAATCGGTGAATTTTTCAGGAAGCTGGTAAGAAAGACGCTTTCTCCAGTTCGGGTGGGCATAAATCCCGAGTCCGTTTGCCTTTTTTATCTCATCAAATATCCAGTTGCAAACCGCAACCGGCAGAGCGTCAACACCGTCAGGTACCTGCGTTTTGTCAGCAAGACTCTGCATTTTTTCGGAAAACTCTTCTTTTGTCATAACCGGCGGAATATCATTTTTTCTCACCGAGCGAACATCGGCTTTGCCGCCGACCTCTTCAAAAGCAATATCCTCGACAAGAGAATTAATGCTGTATTCGCCGCCGAAGTTCACGATATGCACTTCATTCATTTTTCCGAAAATCGGCGGAAGCTGAACCTCCTCACCGGGAACGACGGTGAGCTCTGTCGGCATGTTTTTGTAAAAATCAATCGCTCTGAGTGACGGATAATATCTGTGGTGGTCGCTTATCGTCATAAAATCATAGCCGTATCTGCGATAATTAGCGCACACAATCTCGGGATTTTCCGTTCCGTCGGATAAATTTGTGTGAATATGCAGGTCACCGATGAACGGGTACCTTTTGCATAAATCTTCTTTCACGCTGTAAACGGAAAACTTATTGATAAAATTTTTGACAAATCTGTTTTTCACGCTCTCGCCGTCATCGGTGAAAGCAATTATATGCTCCTGCTCACCCTTAAACCTGCACGGTATGTCAAAGCCGTTCTCAGTGAAAACAGCCTTAGTGTAGATGTAATTGCCTGTTGCCGGAAAATCTCTCGGGTCTGCGCCCTCCGTATCGGTAATGATGACAAAATACTCTTTCCCCGTTTCAAACTCTTTTTTTGAGCCGAGCGGACGGATATGTATCACCGTTTCTTTTCCCTCAGGCACGACAAGCGGAAAAACATCGTATCTGACCTGGTTTTCAGTCAAAGTATAGTATGACACAAAAAGCACCTCCGATTAATTTAATGAGCATTACACTCTTCATTTCTAATGTATTTTACAACCCGTTTATGAATTAATCAAGCAAATTTGCCATTATTTTCACCGGCACGGCGACGATTTTTCCTTAAACCGTTGAAAAATTCTGCATAAGATAGTATAATGTTGAAAAATTATAAGGGGGCTTTGTGATGAAAATTATTGATGTAATCAACAGCGACAGATTTTCAATGTCGTTCGAGGTATTTCCGCCGAAAACGGATTCTTCCTTTGAAAGCGTAAAAAATGCCGTTAATGAAATTGCCCGTCTTTCACCCGCTTTTATGTCGGTTACATACGGTGCAGGCGGTGGCACGAGCCGTTATACTCTTGAAATTGCAAGAGAAATAAAGGAAAAATACGGAGTTTCCTCTCTCGCACATCTGACCTGCGTTTCATCGGATAAAGCCACCGTTAAACAGCGCATACGTGATATTGTCAGCTCAAACATTGAAAACGTCATGGCACTCAGAGGTGATTTGACCCCCGAGCTCTGCGAAAAGGGAACGGAAAACTGCGATTACAGGTATGCTGTTGATCTTATCCGTGAAATCAAAGAGAGCGGCTATGACCTTTGCATAGGTGCGGCGTGTTATCCCGAGGTGCACCCCGAAAGCAAAAATCAGAAAGAGGATATTCTCCACCTTAAGGAAAAGATTGACGCCGGTGCTCAGTTTCTTACAACACAGATGTTTTTTGACAATAATCTTCTCTATAATTTTCTTTATAAAATCCGTGAATCGGGTATTGAAGCTCCCGTTATTCCCGGAATTATGCCCATAACAAATGCAAAGCAGGTTGAAAGGGCACTGAAGCTTTCCGGCTCCTTTATGCCATACACCTTCAGAAGCCTTGTCGATAAATTCGGCGGCGACAACGACGCCATGAAGCAGGCGGGTATCGCATACGCAACCTCGCAGATTATTGACCTTTATGCAAACGGAATAAAATTCGTCCACGTCTATTCAATGAACAAGCCCGATGTCGCATTTGCCATTGAAAGGAATGTTTCGGATATTCTCGGTAAAAAGGCATGAAAAGCGTATTTGTAAAGCACTATTCTCTGCCGGTTGAATATGACAAAACCGAGATTTTCCGCTATCTCGGCGCAAAAAATCCCGATGAAGAGATAATTCGCCTGACAGATGAGTGCCTCAGAGAATGCGACAATATTTTTGCCATGAGCGTTTGTGCTTATGAATCTCAAATCGAAAAAGAAAACGGAAAGCTTGTCTTTGACTCATTTTCCGCCGAAAGCTCAGACCTTGAAAAAAATCTCAGCGGGTGCGAAAGAGTTATTATTTTCGCCGCCACAATCGGTATCGGAATCGACCGGCTGATAACGAAATATTCTCTTCTCTCCCCTGCCAAAGCTCTTGTTTTTCAGGCTGTCGGTGCTGAGAGAATTGAAGCACTCTGCGATAAATTCTGCAAAGATATGAGCCTTGAATATGAAAAAGAGGGCTGTTTTCTCAGACCGAGATTCAGCCCGGGCTACGGCAATCTTTCTCTCTCGGTCCAAAAGGATATTTTTTCTCTTCTCGGCTGTGAAAAGAGAACGGGACTGACCCTATCGGATAATCTTCTTATGTCACCCTCAAAATCGGTGACTGCTTTTTCAGGAATTTACAGGAAGTGATTTTTATGAAAGTTTCAGAATACATGAAAGAAAACGTACTCATTCTCGACGGCGGAATGGGTACTCTTTTACAGAAAGCCGGACTCAGAAGCGGAGAATACCCCGAGCTTTGGAACATTTCCCACCCTGAGGTTATTGAGGATATTCATCTCTCTTATTACAACAGCGGCAGTAATGTTGTGCTGACAAACACATTCGGGGCAAATCTGTTGAAGTTTGACAAAGAGACGCTTTATAAAATCGTCGAATGTGCTGTTGACAATGCAAAAAGAGCAAGAGATAAAGCCTCCTCAGAGGGTGAAAAATATATTGCGCTCGATATAGGTCCCTGCGGAAAAATGCTCAAGCCCTACGGGGAGCTTGAGTTTGAGGACGCTGTTTCGCTCTTTGCCGAAACAGTAAAAGCGGGCGAAAAGTGCGGCGCAGACCTTATTTTCATCGAAACAATGAACTCGGGCTATGAGACAAAGGCGGCACTTCTTGCCGCAAAAGAAAATTCCTCTCTTCCTGTTTTTGTCTCTAACGCTTACAGTGAGGACGGCAAGCTTCTTTCCGGCGCAACACCGTCGGCAATGGTCGCCATGCTTGAGGGCATGGGTGCAGATGCGCTCGGCTGTAACTGCTCGCTCGGTCCGAAACAGCTTTCGGGCGTTGTTGCTGAGCTTCTTGAGTGCGCCTCGGTGCCGGTTATTATGAAGCCCAACGCAGGTCTGCCGACTGTTATTGACGGAAAAACCTGCTATGACATAAGCGAAGACGAATTTGCAAAAGAGGTTGCGGCAAAGGTCAGTGACGGCGTATGCGTTGTCGGCGGTTGCTGCGGCACAACACCGTCATATATTTCCGCACTCTGCCGTGAAGTGAAAAAAATAAGCCGTAAAAAGACTGAGAAAAAAACAGACACGGTTGTTTCTTCATATTCACACAGTGTGAAAATTGACTCCCCCGTTATTATCGGCGAAAGAATTAATCCGACTGGAAAAAAGCGTTTTCAGCAGGCTCTCAGAGAAAAGGATATGAGTTACATTCTCTCGCAGGGTATCGCCCAACAGGAAGCCGGAGCGCATATTCTTGATATTAACACCGGTCTGCCGGGAATTGATGAAAAAGAAATGCTTTGCGATGTTGTGAAAGCAATGCAGAGCGTCAGTGATTTGCCCTTACAGCTTGACTCCTCCGATTACGCCGCTATGGAAAAGGCTCTGCGTATCTATGACGGAAAAGCTATGATTAATTCTGTCAGCGGCAAAAAGGAAAGCATGGAAAACATCTTTCCGCTTGTTAAAAAATACGGCGGTGTTACGGTCGCACTCACTCTTGACGAGAACGGCATACCGGACACGGCGCAGGGCAGATTTGAAATAGCAAAAAAGATTTTAACCGAAGCCGAAAAATACGGCATCGACAAAAAAGATATTGTATTTGACACTCTCACAATGGCGGTCAGTGCAGATGAAAATGCGGCAAAAATAACGCTTGAAGCTCTCAGACTGATAAAAGATAAGCTCGGCTGTAAAACCGTTCTCGGTGTGTCGAATATTTCATTCGGTCTGCCTCAGAGAGATTTTCTCGGCTCGGCTTTTCTCACGCTTGCATTCAGTCACGGTCTCAATGCCGCTATTATGAATCCGAACTCAGCCGAAATGATGAAAGCATACCGCTCATATCGTGCTCTTTCGGGGCTTGACGGCGGATTTTCGGAATACATTGCCTTTGCCGATACACAGCAGACGGCTCAGATAAAAGTCACAGACGGTGAAATAACGCTTCACAGAGCAATTATCAAGGGGCTGAAGGATGAAGCGGCGCAAAGAGCAAAAAAGCTTCTCGAAACGGAAAAACCGCTCGAAATAATAAAGAATGAAATTATACCGGCACTTGACGAAGCAGGTAAAGGCTTTGAGGAAAAGAAAATATATCTTCCGCAGCTTCTCATGAGTGCGGAAAGCGCAAAATATGCTTTTGAAGAAATCAAACGTGCGTTTCCCTCAAACGAAAACATTGAAAAGAAATTCACCGTTATTCTCGCAACTGTCAAAGGTGATATTCACGACATCGGCAAAAACATTGTCAGGCTTCTACTTGAAAATTACGGTTTTGACGTGATTGACCTGGGAAAAGATGTTTCGCCCGAAGCAATAGTCGAAAAGGTGAAAGACACACGTGCTCCCCTTGTCGGGCTCAGTGCGCTCATGACAACCACCGTTCCCGCAATGGAGGAAACAATCCGCCTTATCAAAAAGGAAACACCGTTTTGTAAAACTGTTGTCGGCGGTGCAGTGCTGACAAAGGAATACGCCGAAAAGATAGGTGCAGACGCTTATTCAAAGGACGCAATGGAAACCGTGCGGTATGCGGAAAAACTGTGCGGGAGGTAAAAATGAAGCTTTTCACAAAGATACTTGTGTGCTTTCTCGCCGGAGCGGGAGCCGGAATAGGTACGGGCTTTGCGGGAATGAGTGCGGCGGCGGTAATCGGTCCCGTGCTGACGGCATTTCTCGGTGTTCCGGCATACACAGCGGTTGGAATAGGTCTTGCAAGCGATGTTCTCGCAAGTGCCGCCTGTGCACGCACTTACAGCAAGAATAAAAATATTGACATCAGAAACGGAATTATAATGATGCTCTCGGTGATTGCTTTCACCGTTGTCGGAAGCTATGCGGCAAGCTTTATGAGCGAAAGAGCTATGGGTAATTCAACAATGCTTGCTATGGCGTTAATCGGTCTGAGATTTCTTATTAAGCCGGTAAGCACCACAAAGGAGCAGATGAACGCTGTCAGCCGAAAAAAGAAAATTGCCGGCTCGGTTATCGGCGGCTGTACAGTCGGATTTATCTGCGGATTTTTCGGTGCAGGCGGCGGAATGATGATGCTTTTCGTGCTGACGACTTTTCTCGGTTATGAGCTTCACACTGCTGTCGGCACAAGCGTTTTCATAATGTCTTTCACTGCGCTGACAGGCTCGCTCAGTCATTTTTCAATCGGCGGGAATATGCCGGATTTGACAATACTTTTGCTTTGTATTTTATTCACTCTTCTCTGGGCAGTTACAGCGGCAAGAATCGCAAACAAATCAAACACAAAGCTTCTCAACCGCATTGTCGGTGTTGTGCTCATTCTGACAAGTCTTGTGATAATCATTTTTAAGGCTGTGAATGAATAAAGTATAACGAAAATCAAAAAGATTTTATTGTTTATTTGACTTTCGGAAAAAAATCGTTTATAATTCTGCCAAACAAAATCAGGAGGCAATTTACTATGTGGGAAAAAATTATAGCTTTTTTTATGTCAATTTTTGCGTTCTTCGCATCTCTTTTCGGTGCAGGCGGAACTCCGACTCAAAAGGACAACTACCTTTGGAATGTTGCATACGGTGCTGAAGAAAGACAGACTGTCGATATTGCATTTCCCGAGAACGCAAAGGGCGAAATAGGTGCAATACTTATGCTTCACGGCGGCGAATGGACCTCGGGCGACAAAAACTTCTATACAAATTCGGTAAAATACGGCGCAACAATGGGATATGTAAGTGCCGCAATGAATTATCGCTATGTTTCAGACAGCATAAGTGCCGCTGATATTATGGACGATATTACTCTTGCGCTCAAAACAATAAAAGAAAAAGCCGGCGAAAGAGGCATAAATGTCAAAAAACTTCTTATTACCGGTGTTTCTTCCGGCGCACACCTCGCACTGCTCTATGCATATTCACAGAAAAGCAGTTCTCCGGTTGAAATAACCTCTGCTGTTTCATTCTGTGCACCGACCGACCTTGCCGATACAAAGCTTATTCAAAGTTTTCTTTTTGAAAACAACCTCGGCGATGCGTCATACATGGTCAAGCTGATTTCCAATGTATGCGGATATAAAATAACAGAAGAAAACTATATGGGTGAAGACGCACAGAAAGCACTTAAGTCGATTTCTCCGGTTTATTTTGTCGATAAAAATACCGTACCGACCGTCATCGGTCACGGCACAACGGATTTGATAGTGCCTTTTGTCAACGCCACCGCGCTTGACGCCGCACTTACTTTTAACGGTGTGACGCACGATTTCATTACCTCTGCATTCGGACATACAACACTTATAAGTGACAAAACCTTTATGGATAAAGCCGATGCACTCGTGCTCAAATACGCAAAAGCGTATCTTTAATGAAAAATACATACTGAAACAACACACAACCCCGCCGGTCATTTTCGACCGGCGGGGTTAGTTATGCTTTTAAACACACGATTACTTTTCAAGTGCAAACGTATAAGCGGAATTTGTGTACCATTTATTTGTGATGAAGTTTCTCGGTCTGAACATAACTTCATTTTCATACACTTCAAGCTGCATACCCATACCCGACCAGGGCTCACCGAAAATATTGATAATTCCGTATGTGGGAAGATTTATATATGTTACTCCGTTCACCTTTTCACAGCTTGAAAGACCGAAGTTTTCTTCGACTGCCTTTGACTTGATTCCGGCGTGCATGTGACCGCTAATGAAATAAACATTTTTGTATTTTTCCATAACCGATTTTATATCGTTGACCGAAAGATTAATACCGCAGCCCGGCCATATTGTGTCCTGACCGTTTATATTGTCAACCGGCCAGTGGCAGATAACAAATGCAGGTTTTCCGTCTTTTGTACCGTCTGAGAGTTCACTGTCAATAAACCTCATCTGCTCTTCCGAGATTGAAATATGGTCAAAGCTTCCGCCGTTGAGGCATTCATCGCCAATAATAATGAATTTGTAACCGTTTATTTCAGTCGAATAATAACTGCTTTCATGTTCGGTTCCCATATATTCATTATTATATTTTATGTAATTCGCCATAGCTTCTTCACGACTTATGTCTGTTACATTTCTGTCACCGGCGTGACCTATGTCGTGATTTCCTGCCGCCGAAATAACCGGAGCCGGACTGTATTTCTTTATTATTTCATAGTATTTTGCAAGTGACGGTTCATCGGCGTAGTTTGTTAAATCGCCGGAAACAACAACCGCATCAACATTGCATTTCGCATTTTTCATATTTCTGAAGCCGGTCTTCATAAAAGCCTGTCTTATAAGCTCGGCTTTCTCAATATGAACGTCGGACATAAGCTCTACTGTCATTTTGCAGTCTTCCTTTGCGTTATCAATGACCGGAAGCTCAAAGCCCGCATACGGAAAAGCAGTCATAACAAAACACATCACAAATGCGAGAAAATTAGATAAAATCGAATTAACTATTGACATATTATTCTCCTTTCAGAAATAAACATCACATACGTATTCTGTTGTCAGCGGCAACGAATGAGGCACCCTTTTAAATTTAACTGTCAGCCATAAATCGGGCCGTACTGAGCGCAAGCCTTATAGTCTGCCGCCTGTAAGTCGTCTATGCCGTATGCCGCCCATGTGTGAGGTCTGAATATTCTCTCCTCTTCAACATTGTGCATGGCAACGGGAATACGAAGCATTGAAGCGAGGGTAATAAGGTCAGAGCCGACGTGACCGTAAACGGTGACGCCGTGATTTGCACCCCAGTTCGCCATCACGCTGTAAACGTCCTTGAACGCTCCCTTGCCCGTAAGCTTCGGCACAAACCATGTTGTCGGCCATGTGGGGTCGGTTCTCTTGTCGATAGTGCAGTGAATTTCATCGGGCAGATTTGCCGTGTAACCCTCAGCAATCTGTATAACGGGACCGATGCCGTCAATGATATTGACTCTGAGCATTGTAACGGGCATTTCTGCTTCACAGCGGAAATGACTTGAGAATCCGCCGCCTCTGAAATATTCATAGTTTGCTCTGCACCAGTCTGTCTTTTCAAGACACGCCTTAATGTCGCTCTCAGTCATATCCCAAAAGTGCTTCATGCAGTTTTCGCCATCAGCATTTTTGCTTGCGCCGCAACCGTCAAGTGCAGTAGCACCGGAATTGATAAGGTGAATAAATCCGTCCTTTGCCACTCCCTCGGGCTTCTTTCCGGTAACTCTTTCACATGCTTCTGCGCTCCAGTATGTACGTACATCGTGGAAGCAGGGAGCGGTGCCCGAAACGAGTGTGCCGAGAAGCATGGAAATACCGTTGAGTGTGTCATTTTCTGTAGCAAACGCCGTCGGTGCTTTCGCTCCGTTCCAGTCAAATGAGCTTGCCATAATAGCCTCGGTGAAATCGGCATTGGGGAGCCAGTCCGTCCAGTTTCTCTGTCCCTGGAAGCCGCCGGCAACAGCATTCTTTCCGAGTGCCTCCTCGTGCCAGCCCATTTCGTCAAGCTTCTTATTGCCGTAGAGTATATCTCTGACTATAATTGTCAGCTTCGTGATAAACTCCCAGTCCTTATCGGGAGGAACAACCTTTGAACGTCTTATTATTTCAGGTAAATTCTTGCCCTCGTTACAGTCAAAGCCTTCACGACAGTTAGCCTTTACCCAGGCGTATGCCTTTTCATATTCATCGTGGTCATATATTTCAAGCGTTATTCTTCTGACAATCTCAGTCATATCAACCCATTCCGCACGGATACCGAAGTATTTGCGGAAAATGTTGTCATTGCAGTAGCTTCCCGCTATTCCCATCGCAACACCGCCGATATTGACATACGACTTGTTTTTCATCCATCCGACGCATACCGCCGCACGTGCAAAACGGAGAATTTTCTCCTTGACATCATCGGGGATATATCTGTCGCCGCCGTCCTGAACATCGTGACCGTATATTGAAAAAGCCGGCAGACCTTTCTGCGCATACGCCGCAAGAACAGCCGCAAGATAAACTGCGCCCGGTCTCTCCGTTCCGTTAAAGCCCCATATCGCTTTAATCGTGTTCGGGTCCATATCGAAGGTTTCCGAGCCGTAGCACCAGCAAGGTGTAACGGTGAGGGTGGCAACAACGTTCTCCTTAGAGAATTTGTCGGCGCATTTCGCCGCTTCCGCTCCGCCACCTATCGTGGTGTCGCTGATGACGCACTGAACGGGAGTTCCGTCGGGGTATTTGAGCTCGCTTTCAATAAGCTGTGCCGCCGCCTTTGCCATCCAAGAGGTCTGTTCCTCAAGGCTTTCACGTACTCCGCCCCAGCGTCCGTCAATAACGGGTCTGAGTCCTATTTTCGGGTAAAGCATAGTATCTTCTCCTAACAAATAATTTTTTTATATTTCTCATACGCACTGTCCCATTTTTCGCTGTGACACGGTGCGTATGTTCTGAGCATTCCATTTTCTCTTATGAGCTGTCTGCCCTCGCTCACGTCTTTAATTTCTCCGAGAGCGATAAGCTGTAAGACAATATTACCAAGTGCCGTCGCTTCGATAGGTCCGGCAATAACGGGAATGCCGAGAGAATCAGCTGTCATCTCACAGAGAAAACCGTCCTTTGTTCCGCCGCCGAGCAGATGAAGAACGTCAAATTTTCTGCCAGTGCACTCGCCTATCTGTTCAAGCGCAAGACGGTATTTAAGCGCAAGGCTCTCATAGACACAGCGGACTGTTTCGCCGATTGTGCGTGGCGCACCCTGCCCTGTCTTTTCGCAGTATTCCCTGATTTTAAGGATAAGGTTTCCGTGCGAAGAAAGAAGCGGGTCATCGGGGTCAACAAGGTATCTGAAGCTTTCACATTCACGAGCAAGCATTTCAAGCTCGTTATAGCTCATTTTAATTCCCTCATCGGACAGATTTTTCTTTATCTGCTGAATGAGCCAGAGACCGCTGATATTTTTGAGATAGTCGGTTTTTCCGTTTGCGCCCGATTCGTTTGAAAGGGCAAGACGGTTGCTTTTTTCGCTTGTCACCGGCTCCGAAATTTCACAGCCGATAAGCGACCACGTTCCGCAGGAAAGAAAAGCGGCATTTTCGCTTTCAACGGGCATTGCCGCTATGGCACACTGTGTGTCATGACCGCAGACGGTAACAACCGGTATGCCGTTATATGCACCGCTGATTACGGGAGCATCTGTAATTTCGCCGAAAAGAGATTTTTTTATCCCGTATGCGTCAAATACCTTTTTGCTCCACTTTCCGCTTAACGGGCTGAGCATCTGCGAGGTGGAGGCGATAGAGCGTTCCCAAACCTTTTTGCCGGTGAGCAGATAACCGAAAAGGTCGGGCATAAAGAGCACACTTTCGGCTTTGCCGATATTCTCGTCGCAGAGAAGCTGAAAAAGAGTATTGATATTCATTACCTGATTGCCGGTTTCACTGTAAAGCTCAGAAAACGGCATTATTTTTTCCGCTTCGCAAAGCACGTTTTCGGTTCTCAAATCCCGATAGTGAAAAGGCAGAGAGACGATTTTTCCGTCTTTTCCGACAAGGGCATAGTCAACGCCCCACGTGTCAAAGGCAAGCGAATCAATTTTTCCCGCTTTCTCTATTGCAAGCTTTATTTCACGGAGCATCAGGTCAATGTCGTGACGAACGTGACCGTCGTCAATAACGGAAACATTATCAAAGCGGTGTATTTCCTCCATTGAAATACGCTTGCCGTCAAATACGGCTTTTATCGCACGTCCGGTTGATGCACCGAAATCAAACGCAAGAACGGTTTTCATATAATACCTCAATCTTTTCTGTGCAAAATTTCGTCGTCCGGCTCAAACACCTTGTAGCCCGGGTGTCTGCCCGTCACACGGTAATATCCCCTAAGGTCAATAAGCTTCTGTATATTATCACGGCTAATATCATGACTTCCGCCGAGAATAACGGCATTAATCGTGATTTTCGCCCAGAGCTCAAGGCTTTCCATTCTGTAAAAGGCTGTTATAACGTCGCTTCCGACAGCCAATGCGCCGTGATTTTCAAGAAGCATTACATCGTGCTCCTCAAGATAGGGCTCTATCGAGTCGGGCACTTCACTTGTCGAGGGTGTGCCGTAGGGCGTCAGCGGCACCGAGCCGATAACAGCTACGTCTTCAATCATGTTATACATATCCATAGCCTTGTGAGCGACAGCAAAGCCCGTTGCTCCGGGCGGGTGGGCATGAATAACACTCATGACGTCGTCACGTTTGTCATAACAGCGCAGATGCATCTTAATTTCACTTGACGGACGGTAGCCGTCAAGTGCCTCAAGCACATTCCCCTCTTTGTCAAGAATAACAAGCTTTTCGGGGGTGATGAATGACTTGCTGATTCCCGTCGGCGTGGCAATAATTCTGCCGTCGTCAAGACGTGCACTGACGTTGCCGTCATTTGCCGCAACCCAGCCGAGCTGCCACATCTTATGGCATACGTCGCAAATCTGTTCTTTCAGCAGTCCAATATCCTGCATTTTGTAATCCTCCTGAATTTTTAATGCGATTTATTTCAAAAATAACTGTGCGTAAAACTCAATCTCCGTCTTTTCTGACATCTGTAACCGTCAGTGTTTCGCCTTTAACCGTGAAATTAACATTGAATGAAGAAAATTTCATTCCGTAAACACGCTCTGCATCGTCCTGATATGACGGTCTCGGGTCGTCGGCAAGGCACTGAATGAGTGCATTGCTCTTCTCCTGCGGCATTATATCAAGGAGCTTATCGGGGAAAACAACAGCTAAGCGGTGAGCCTTATTTTCTTCCGCAAAACTGCCTTTTGCGTCGGTTTTACAGTCAGCATAGGGAATGTACGGCTTAATATCATAAATCGGTGTGCCGTCGGTCATATCGACACCGGACACGACAAGCACCGCACCTTTTTCACTCTCTTCTATTCTTTCAAGCTTAACGCATGAAAGTCCGAGTGAATTCGGGCGAAACGGAGAGCGGCTGGCGAAAACGCCGACACGCTTATTCCCTCCGAGCCTCGGCGGTCTGACCGTCGGTGAGAACGAAGATGAATGCGAAAGAGAAAAATCAAAAATCAGCCAGAGATATGAAAACTCTTCAATTCCCCTTATCGCTTCTCTGCTTGAATATTTTTCAGTGAAGAATATACGTCCCAAAGCTTCAGAGGCTCTGCCGCTCTGTCTCGGAACACCGAATTTTTCGGGAAAATCGGTTTTAATATACGCAATCGGTTCAATTATCATTTCCGGAATATTTCTCAATAAGAGCAGTGAGCACGTCTTTGTCCTCGCCGTCATAGAGGAGTGCTTCTGCACTGTTTTCATCGGACGAAAGCGACTTTGCAAGCGCATTCATCTTTTCCGTGAGTTCGTCTATGAGAGCCTTGATGTCGGCTTTATCCTTTTCTCTTGCCGCACTCTCGTCACAGCCGGATATTTTTTCTCTGAGCTCTGCATTTTCTTCAAGAAGTGCATTATATTTTTCTTCAAGCTCATGAGTGTTTTTCTGCATTTCGCCAAGGCGAAGCACTGTTTCTTTTTTGTATCTCTGAAAGCCATCGGTGATTGAGGCAATACAGCGCATAACAGCTTTGCGGTCAAAGCCGCCGAACAGGACTTTTTTTATTTCTATGTTCTTATCCATTTTCTCCCTCCGTGTAAATTGTTCCTTTACGGATTATACAATAAATTAAACGGCAATTCAATAAATATGCACAAAATATTTGACTTTTTAACTCTGTTGGTTTAAAATTCAGTCGGATATATTTTTATGTGTTCGGAGGAAAATTTATGGAAATTTCAAAAATTCTCGAAAAGGTTGACCACACCGTACTCGGTCAGGCGGCAACGTGGGAGGATATCAAGGCTCTTTGTGACGATGCGGTGAAGTATAACTGCGCAAGCGTCTGCATTGCCCCGTCTTATGTTAAAAAGGCAAAGGAATATGTCGGTGAAAAGCTGAAAATATGCACTGTAATCGGCTTTCCCAACGGATATAACACAACAAAGGTAAAGTGCTTTGAGACAGCAGACGCAGTGGAAAACGGAGCAGATGAGATAGATATGGTTATCAATATCGGTATGCTCAGGGAAAAACGCTACGATGAAGTTCTCGGAGAAATCAAGGCGATAAGAAAGGCATGCGAGGGAAAAGTTTTAAAGGTGATAATCGAAACCTGTCTTCTCAGCGAAGAAGAAAAGATAAAAATGTGTGAAATTGTTTCCGAATCCGGTGCTGACTTTATCAAGACCTCGACGGGATTTTCAACCGGCGGAGCGACAAAAGAGGATATTAAGCTTTTTGCTTCACACGTTGCGCCCCACCTTAAAATCAAGGCGGCAGGCGGAATTTCAAGCATTGAAGATGCAGAGGATTTCATTAACCTTGGTGCAAGCAGACTCGGCACAAGCCGTATTGTGAAAATAGTCAAAAGTGAAAACAAAGGCTGATTTTGAAAGGAGAAAACACATGAATACACCTCATATTAATTCAGACGAAAGCATGATTGCAAAAACCGTTCTTATGCCGGGAGACCCCCTCCGCTCAAAGTTTATTGCGGAGAATTTCCTCGAAAATCCCGTGCTTTTCAACAACGTCAGAGGCGTTCAGGGCTATACGGGCACATATAAAGGACACCGTGTTTCGGTCATGGCAAGCGGTATGGGTATGCCGTCAATGGGCATTTACTCTTATGAGCTCTTTAACTTTTTCGGCGTCGAAAACATTATCCGTGTCGGTTCGGCGGGCGGACTTTCACCCGAATTAAAGCTTCGTGATGTGGTTTTCGGAATCGGTGCCAACACAAATTCAAGCTATCCTCAGCAGTATGCGGTCAAGGGCTTCGTTGCGCCGACCTGTTCGTTTGAACTTCTCACTCAGGCTGTTGCGGCGGCTCAAGAGCTTGGCATAAAGCCCGTTATAGGAAATCTTTATTCATCGGATATTTTTTATAACTCAGACCCCGATGAGCTGAAAAAGTGGAGAGATGTCGGTTCTCTTGCCGTTGAAATGGAAGCGGCGGCTCTCTATCTCAACGCCATGATGGCGCACAAAAAAGCACTGTCTATCTGCACAATATCCGACCTGCCTCTTTCGGGCGGGGAATGTACAGCCGAAGAGAGACAGAATACCTTTACAAATATGATGAAAATTGCGCTTGAAACAGCAATAAGAATGGATAATTGAAATGAAAACAAACAGAGTATTTTTAATCGTTCTTGACTCGGTCGGAATAGGCAAAATGCCAGACGCAAAGGATTACGGCGACGAGGGCAGTAACACCGTCAGGGTCTGCTCAGAGCAGAAAGAGTTTGACTGTCCCAATCTTACAAGGCTCGGTCTTTTCAATATCGACGGCATGGACTATATGCCCGACTTTCCCTCACCCGTCGGCGCATACGGCAGACTGAGCGAAAAGTCAAAGGGCAAGGACACCACGACGGGGCACTGGGAAATTGCGGGACTTGTTTCCGAAAAGCCATTCCCGACCTATCCCGACGGCTTTCCCGAGGAAGTCCTCGACGAGTTCAGAAAGAGAACCGGCAGAGGCATTCTCTGCAACAAGCCGTATTCAGGTACTCAGGTCATTCTTGATTACGGACGTGAGCACGTTGAAACGGGCGATTTGATTGTTTATACCTCAGCCGACAGCGTTTTTCAGATTGCCGCTCACGAGGATATTGTCCCGATTGAACAGCTTTATGAATACTGCCGTATTGCAAGAGATATTCTCAAGGGAAAACACGGCGTAGGCAGAGTTATCGCAAGACCGTTTGAGGGCAGCTACCCCGACTTTAAAAGAACCCCGAGAAGGCATGATTTTTCTCTCGTTCCCCCGTCGGACACAGCTCTCGATTTTCTCAAAAATGCCGGATATGATGTTCTCCCCGTCGGGAAAATCTATGATATTTTTGCAGGAAAAGGCGTCATGGAGGCTCAGCCGACAACGTCAAATGCTGACGGAATGAAAAAGACTGAGGAATGGCTCGAAAAGGATTTTAACGGGCTGTGCTTCATTAACCTTGTTGATTTCGACATGGTCTACGGTCACAGAAATAATGTTAAAGGCTATGCGGCGGCTCTGACCGAATTTGACAGATGGCTCGGTACCTTTATGGAAAAAATGAGAGATGACGATATTCTCATGATAACCTCCGATCACGGGTGCGACCCCGTCACCGAGAGCACCGACCATTCAAGGGAATACATCTTCATTCTCGCATACGGCAAAAAAGTTAAAAGCGTCAATCTCGGCACGAGAAACGGTTTTTCCGATATTGGCAAAACAATAACGGATATTTTCGGTGTTGATGCCGATATTTCAGGCGAAAGCTTTAAAAATCTGATTCTTCGGGAGTGATTTTATGACTGATAAAGAGCTTGTCTCACTTGCAAAAAAAGCCGCCGAAAACGCATACGCACCGTATTCGGGGTACTGTGTCGGTGCGGCACTTGAAACGAAAAACGGAAAAGTGTTTCTCGGCTGTAATATCGAAAACGCCTCATTCACCCCCACCGTATGCGCCGAAAGAACTGCTTTTTTCAAGGCTGTCAGCGAGGGCGAGCATGAGTTTTCAAAAATTGCAGTCGTCGGCGGTAAAGGTCACGACTTCACCGATTATTTTACACCGTGCGGCGTCTGCCGTCAGGTTATGAGCGAATTCTGTGACGATGACTTCACCGTGATTTTCGGAAAAAACGGAGATGAATATTTCAAAACAACACTTTCTGAGATTCTTCCGTTTCGTTTTTCACCGTCGGATTTAAAATGATTTTTTCGGGCAGTCATTTCTGCCCGATTTTTATTAAATAATTTTTCGGTAAAATATTGAAATTTCGGTTGAATGTGCTATAATAACGCTGACCGATCAAATCGGCAGAAAATTTTTACAGGAGGAATTTCAAAATGAAAAAGTTTCTTGCATTATTGCTCGCAGCACTTATGGTATTTGCTTTAGTCGCTTGCGGCGGTACAGAAACAAAGGAGCCCACAGGTGAAGGCGACACAACAGAGAACGCTCAGCCCACAGAGGTAAGCTATGATGACATCGAAGATACAATGACATCTGAAGACGGCAAATATGAGCTTGCATTTGTCACTGACGTTGGTCAGTTAAAGGACAAGTCATTCAACCAGGGCACATGGGAAGGTCTCAAAAAGTACGCTTATGATAACAAATTATCATATAAGTACTATCAGCCGGCAAACGGCGAGCAGGCAACTGATGACGACCGTTACGACGCAATGGCGGCTGCCGCCAATGCAGGCGCAAAGGTTATCGTCTGTGCAGGCTTCTTACAGGGCACAGCTCTGACAAAGGCCGCTATTGAGTTCACCGACGTTAAATTCGTATTTATCGACGGTTGGCCGCTCACAGACGAAGCGGGCGAAGCTCTCAAGAATGTTGCCGCTGTTGACTTCCAGGAAGAGCAGTCAGGTTATCTTGCAGGCTATGCCGCAGTTAAAGAGGGCTACACAAAGCTCGGCTTCAGCGGTGGCGGTGCCGGTGAGAACCCCGCTTGCTGCAGATTCGGTTACGGCTTCGTTCAGGGCGCAGAGGCTGCTGCCAGAGAGCTCGGAACAAAGGTCGATATGAATTACAGCTGGGAATACGGTGCAGCTTTCTCCGCTTCACCTGAGCTCCAGACAATGCTCAACGGCTGGTACACAAACGGCACAGAAGTAGTATTCTGCTGCGGCGGTTCAATGTGTCAGTCAGCTTTCGCTGCTGCTTCGGCAAACGACGGCAAGGTTATCGGTGTTGACGTTGACCAGTCAAGCCAGTCCGAGACAGTTATCACATCAGCTATGAAGGGTCTTCGCGAGGCTGTTGCTTACATTCTTGCTAAGTTCTATGACAATGCTTGGGAAGAAGTCGGCGGAGTTCAGACAACTCTCGGTGCTTCCAACGACGCTGTTGGTCTTCCGACAGATACATGGTCACTTGAGAAGTTCACTGTTGAGCAGTACAACGACCTCTTCAGCTCACTCAAGGACGGCAAAATTGTTGTTGACAAGGATTATTCAACACTTGACGCCGCAAACTTTGAAGCTGTTGCACTTAACATTGTTTAATCAGCTGATTAACCTACTCAGAACGCATCCTCACGGGTGCGTTCTTTTTTTCGTCTTTCGGAAAGCTATATATTGATTTTTGTCATAATTTAGTGTAAAATATAGGTGCAAATTTTGTGAAACGGAAGTGAGAAAAAATGGGCTCGGAATACATAATCGAAATGCTCGGAATTACAAAAGAATTTCCGGGTATTGTCGCAAATGACAACATTACTCTTCAGCTCAAAAAGGGCGAAATTCACGCTCTGCTCGGTGAAAACGGTGCCGGTAAGAGTACTCTGATGAGCGTTCTTTTCGGTCTTTATCAGGCTGAAAAAGGCGTTATCAAGAAAAACGGCGAAATTGTTAAAATCAACGACCCCAACGAGGCTACGGCGCTCGGAATAGGTATGGTGCATCAGCATTTCAAGCTTGTTGATGTGTTCACCGTTCTCGACAACATTATTCTCGGCGCAGAAACGACAAAGCTCGGTTTTCTGAGCAAAAAGGCGGCACGTGAAAAGGTAATCCGACTGAGCGAAAAATACGGCCTTAATGTTGACGTTGATGCAAAAATAGAAGATATTACTGTCGGTATGCAACAGAGAGTTGAAATTCTCAAGATGCTCTACCGTGATAACGATATTCTTATTTTTGACGAGCCGACAGCCGTTCTCACTCCGCAGGAGATTGACGAGCTTATGGCGATAATGAAAAACTTTGCAAAAGAGGGAAAGTCAATTCTTTTCATCACACACAAGCTCAATGAAATTATGGCTGTCTCGGACAGAGTTACCGTTCTGCGTAAAGGAAAATATATCGGAACGGTTGAAACAAAGAACACAACGAAGCAGGAGCTTTCGACAATGATGGTCGGTCGCCCCGTTCAGCTTGAGGTTCAGAAGGACGAAGCAAAGCCCGGCAAAGACGTTCTCACTGTAGAAAACCTTGTTATCGCTTCAAAGAGGCATAAAAACAACGCCGTCAAGGGCATATCTTTCAACGTCAGAGAGGGTGAAATCGTCTGTATTGCCGGTATTGACGGAAACGGTCAGACAGAGCTTGTTCAGGGCTTGACGGGACTCGACAGGATTGCTGAGGGAAAAGTTACGCTCTGCGGCACGGATATAACAAAATATTCGATAAAAAATAAGAGCAAAACCGGAATGAGTCATATTCCCGAGGACAGACACAAGCACGGACTTGTTCTCGACTTCTCGCTTGAACAGAATATGGTTCTCCAGAGATACCTTGACCCGCAGTTCCAGAGATTCAGATTTATAAAGAGTCAGAATGTCCGAAGCTATGCAAATAAGCTCATAGAAAAATTTGACGTAAGGTCCGGACAGGGTCCCGTAACGGTTGCAAGAAGTATGTCGGGCGGAAATCAGCAGAAAGCGATAATTGCACGTGAGCTTGACAGAGACCAGCCTTTGATTGTTGCCGTTCAGCCGACAAGAGGTCTCGACGTGGGTGCGATTGAATTTATACATTCTCAGCTTGTGAAAGAAAGAGACAACGGAAAAGCCATTCTTCTCGTTTCTCTCGAGCTTGACGAGGTTATGAGCGTGTCCGACAGAATACTCGTAATGTACGAGGGAGAAATTGTCGGTGAGCTTGACCCGAAAAAGACCAATGTTTCTGAGCTCGGTCTCTATATGGCGGGCACAAAACGTGACGATAAGGAGGTAAAATAAGATGGATAAGAAACCGTTAAAGCTTAAAAATCTTATGGGCAAAGACGCCACAAAATCCATAATTTCATCTCTTGTTTCAATTCTTGTCGGTATGCTCGTCGGCGGAATCATAGTTTTCATTGTCGGACTTACGAACAAGTCGATTTCATTGACGGGCGCAGTGGAAGGACTCAAGCTTATATTCTTCGGGCTTTTCTCAACGGGAAGAGACGCCTTCGGTAATCTTACATTCGGCTTTAATCCGGCAAACATCGGCAATATGCTTTTCAGAGCGACGCCGATTATTCTCACGGGACTTTCGGTTGCCGTTGCGTTTAAGACGGGTCTTTTCAACATAGGTGCATCGGGACAGTACCTCATGGGTACTGCGGCAAGCCTTTATATCGCCCTCTCGATTCCCACAGACACCGTTCCTGCTTTCGTCGTCTGGCTTCTCGCCTTTCTCGGCGGTATGCTCGCCGGAGCAATATGGGGTGCGATTCCCGGACTTGTCAAGGCATACCTCAACATCAATGAGGTTCTCGCCTGCATTATGACAAACTGGATTGCGGCAAACCTTGTCACATGGTTCTTTGAAAGCAGTCCCCTGCGTAACGCCGAGGAATACGGCAAGGCGGGCTATATCAAAAAAACCGTTGCAAATGCCGTTTCAACCTCCAAATTCGGGCTCGACAAGCTTTTCAAGGGCTCACAGGTCAATGCGGGCATACTCATAGCTATAATCATTTCAATTCTCATTTATATTCTTCTTTCAAAAACTACTCTCGGCTACGAGCTCAAGGCGTGCGGCAGTAACAGACACGCCGCAAAGTATGCCGGAATCAAGGATAAACGCAACATCGTTCTCTCAATGGCGATTGCCGGTTGTCTCTCCGGTGCGGGTGCGGCTCTCTACTATCTCGCCGGAAACACGGAATTTTTCTGGTCAACCTATCAGTCACTTCCGGCGGAGGGCTTCAACGGCATACCCGTTGCGCTTCTTGCGTATAATAACCCGATAGGCGTTATCTTCTCGGGATGTTTTATGTCGATGCTCAACATTTCCGGTCAGCAGCTTAAAACGCTCACCGCTTATAACGAATATATCACCGATATTATTATTGCGTCTATTGTTTATCTGAGCGCATTCTCACTTGTTATAAAAGTTCTTCTCAGCGGAAGAAAAAAGAAAAATTCAGCTTCTGCGCCGAATGCCAACGCTGAACCCGTTACGGCTGTTCCGGACACAGTCAAAACTGAAACTGAAAACAATGAGGAAACGGAGGAGGATTTGAAATGACTTTCTTAATTCAGCAAACACTAATTTATGCAATTCCCCTTCTTATTGTTGCTCTCGCCGGTGTTTTCGCCGAGCGAAGCGGTATCATCAACCTTGCCCTTGAGGGTATTATGATTTTCGGTGCATTTGTCGGAGTATTTTTCATCAATATTGCTCAGAAAAACGACTGGTTTTCAAAGGAGCAGGGACAGCTTCTTGTTATTGTCACAATGCTTGTCAGTGCACTGCTCGGAGCTATATTCTCGCTTCTTCTCTCGTTTGCGGCAATTAATCTTAAGGCTGACCAGACCATCGGCGGCACAGCTCTCAATATGCTCGCTCCGGCTATTGTGCTCTTTGCGATAAACGTCATTGCACAGCAGAATGTTCTCGGTATGGCTACCGGCGACTCGGGAAGCTGGTTCATGATTAAGAAGACAGCTTTCGGTTTTGAAAAAAATGCAAATATAGGCTTTCTGGGCGAAACATTTTTAAACAAGGTCTATATCACAACCTATATCTGCATTGTATTATTCGTTATACTTTCGGTAATACTCTACAAGACGAAATTCGGTCTCAGGCTTCGTGCCTGCGGTGAAAATCCCCAGGCGGCGGATTCTCTCGGAATAAACGTAAAAAAGATGCGCTACATAGGCACAACGATTTCGGGTGCTCTTGCAGGTCTCGGCGGCTTTGTCTATGCGCTCACGACAGCCAACTGCTCTTCGACAGGCGAAGTGGCGGGCTTCGGCTTTCTCGCTCTTGCCGTTATGATATTCGGCAACTGGAAGCCCTTGAATATAGCCTTTGCTTCATTTGTATTCGGTCTGTTTAAGTGCCTTGCCGCCGCTTATTCGAGCATTGATATTAACGGCGACGGTGTATTTGCTCTTGCAAATCTCGGCATAAGCTCAAACTTCTACCGTCTTCTCCCCTATCTCATCACTCTCATTGTTCTTGCTTTCACTTCCAAAAATTCAAGAGCTCCCAAGGCAGAGGGTATCCCGTACGATAAGGGAATGAGATAATTAATACGCTTGCCGTAAAATTCTTCAATAAGGTCGTATTGTTATGAGAATGTATGATATTATTCAGAAAAAGCGTGACGGCTTTTCTCTGACAAAGGAAGAAATCGAATTTTTCATAAAAGGATATACCGACGGAAGTATTCCCGATTATCAGGCTTCGGCTTTCGCTATGGCTGTCTATTTTCAGGGAATGAACGAGGAGGAAACGACTCAGCTCACTTTAGCTATGGCTAATTCCGGAAGCACTCTTGATTTAAGCGGCATTGACGGCGTAACGGTCGATAAGCATTCGACGGGCGGTGTCGGAGACAAAACAACCCTGATTGTCACTCCCACAGTCGCTTCACTCGGCTGTAAGGTGGCTAAAATGACCGGCAGAGGTCTCGGTCACACGGGAGGAACTGTCGATAAGCTTGAGTCGATAAAGGGCTTCAAAACGGAGCTTTCCCCCGACGAATTTATAAAGCAAGTCAAAGATGTAGGGATATGCGTTATCGGTCAGTCAGGCGAGCTTGCACCGGCCGATAAAAAGCTTTATGCTCTTCGTGACGTCACCGCAACGGTTGACAGCATACCCCTCATTGCTTCAAGTATTATGAGCAAGAAGCTTGCCGCCGGTTCACAGTGCATTGTGCTCGACGTCAAAACGGGCAGCGGAGCTTTTATGAAGACAGTTGAGGGTGCGACTGAGCTTTCACAGGCTATGGTCAGCATCGGCAAAAACGCCGGTCGAAAGGTTGCCGCTCTTATTACGGATATGGATATACCTCTCGGCACGCACATCGGCAATTCGCTTGAGGTCAAGGAGGCTGTTGCCGTTCTTAGAGGCGAGGTTGATAACGACCTTAAACAGGTATGCGTTTCGCTTGCTTCAAACATTGTGTCGCTTGCAAAGGATATTGATATTGAAGAGGCACAGAAGCTTGTTACGGAGGCTATCGACAGCGGTGCGGCTTTAAAAAAGCTTCGTGAGCTTGTTATTGCACAGGGCGGCGATGTTTCATACATTGATGACACGTCAAACTTCCCCACAGCTTCGGTCAAATATGAAGTCAAAGCCGAAAAGGACGGTTATATCTACCGTATGGACACCGAAAAAATCGGAATTTCAAGCGTTATTCTCGGTGCAGGGAGAGAGAATAAAGAAGATTCGATTGACCCTGCGGCGGGCATTATTCTCAGAAGAAAAACGGGCGACTATATCAAGACCGGTGACGTGCTTTGCGAGTTTTACACCAACAACGGCGATAAAATTCCCGTTGCCGAAAAAGAGTTTTTATCAGCTTTTGAAATAAGTGAAAATAAGCCTGAAAAAATGCCTCTTATCTATAAGACGGTGCGATAATTTTATAAAAACTAAGCAACAGCGGTCAGGGAGAAGCCTCCCCGACCGCTGTTTTGGTATTGATTTATTCGATTACATAATTAATTGACTTTGCTCCTTGACAAAGTCAATAAGATGTTATATAATGAATTTATTAATGATAATGATTATCATTAAGAAAGGACTTAAAGGCAATGACTGCATCAAGAAAAAGCAGACAGCGTGAGGCAATACTTGAAAATCTGCTTTCAAGGTATGACCACCCCACCGCAGAAGAGGTTTACGAAAGCGTTAAAAAAATTCTGCCGAATATCAGCCTTGCCACCGTTTACCGTAATCTTAATTTTCTCAGTGACGAGGGAGTGATTATCTCCATTCTCACAAAGGATGTGGTTCGGTACGATGCGCATACGAACGGGCACAGGCACGTTATATGCAATAACTGCGGGCGAATATTCGACATTGATGTTGACGTAACCGATGAAATTATCGAAAAGGCGGGACGGTCGTTTGACGGCGAGATTGAAAATTGCCGGCTGATTTTCTACGGTCTATGCTCAGAGTGTAAAAACAAATTATAATCACGGAGGAAAAACAAATGAAAAAGTATTACTGTCCCGTATGCGGATACGAAAGCGACGAGCCCATTGAGGTCTGCCCCATCTGCAAAGCGAGAATGAAGACAAGAGAGAACGCCGAAATGACCTGGGCGGCTGAGCACGTTGTCGGTGTCGGCAAGGAAGCTACCGAAGAGATTATCCAGGGTCTTCGTGACAATTTCAACGGCGAATGCTCCGAGGTCGGTATGTATCTTGCAATGGCGAGAGTTGCTCACAGAGAGGGCTATCCCGAAATCGGTCTTTATTGGGAAAAGGCGGCTTATGAAGAAGCAGAGCATGCCGCAAAATTTGCTGAGCTTTTAGGTGAGGTTATCACTGACAGCACCAAGAAAAATCTTGAAATGAGAGTTGCGGCTGAAAACGGCGCAACAATGGGCAAATTTGAGCTTGCTAAGAAAGCCAAGGAGCTCGGCTTTGACGCAATTCATGACACAGTTCACGAAATGGCAAGAGACGAAGCAAGACACGGAAAAGCTTTCAAGGGACTGCTTGAGAGATATTTCGGGTGATTTATAAATTAACAGCATAAAAAGAACATTCGGAGCCGACAAACTCCGAATGTTCTTTTTATATCAAAAATCACAGCTTATTCCATGACAGTCTTCGGTTTTCACCCTTGCTTCGTTTGCAAACGAATTATCTTTAATCAGAACATTATCCGTCGCCTTAATGCTTATACAGTCGCCCGCATACTTTTTAAAGGTGTTGCCTATAATTCTGAAATTCTCGTGCACCGCACCCGCATACGACCTGTTTTCGGGCTTGATGAGAATTGCATTTTCACCCGTTTCGTCAAAAATGTTGTCCTCAACGGTGACATCTTTGCACATTCCGCTTTCAAACCAGCTTTCTGCGTCGTCGGAGAAAAGAACGCCGCTCATGCCGGTAAAACGGAAAAGATTGTTTTTGATAACGCATTTTCCACGTGAGGTGTAAAGAATCCCCCTCGTAACAATTCTCGTTATCTCGTTGTCCGTGTATTCAAGCTCGGGGCAGAGAGTAATATCCTCAAGAGCATATTTTTCGTATGCGTCGGGTATGTTTTTATCGACAGTGACCTCTATTTCGCCGTCGGAAACGAGACGTGACGAAATAATGTGTGCACTGTCCTTTGAAATAAGCGTTTTTGAATCAATAAACTCAACGGTATCACCGCTTGACAAAGGATTGAAGCCCCAGGTCTGGGAATGACCGAAAACGGCAGTTAATGTGTTATTTCTGATATTTTTTATCTTGAAATGTATGCCGTGCACATTGATTGCGTCATCACCTGCGCCGTCAAAAAGACAACCTTTCACCTTGATTTTGCCGCCGCACATACAAATCTGCATAAAATCGGCAAGTGAGGCAATGCCGAGACCGCTCCCCTTTTCGGGCACAAAGCGGCAGTTTTCAAGCGTTATGTTTTCGCATTTCTGCGCAACAAAAGCAAGCGAATAATTGAAATTCTGCTCAACATTTTCAAAAACAAGATTTCTGCTGTTTTCCGCAAAAATACCGACGTCGTCTCTCAGGCAGTCATACACGCAAAAGCTCTGACCGGCTTTGAATTTTCTCGGCACGGGATAATATACCTTAAATTCATTCTTTCCGCTTTCACGTATTTTAAACGAGCCGTCAAACGGGTGTCTTGACCTTAATGCAAGATTTTTGTTTTCACCGTCAAGTCTGACCGTCCACCATGCAATTTTTACGTTTTCCGTGAAGCCGTAGGTGTAGCCTTTTCCGGTGAAATAAAACTTGCCGTTTTTCTTTATGTATTCGCTTTCCCTGTTTAATGTAAATACCGTTTTGAAAGGTGTGCTCTTTTTAACTGTGAAGCAGTGCAGATTCGGGTTAAGCGTTCTTATTGAAAGGTTTTTGAACGTGATATTTTCGCACCCCGAAATTATCATATTCGTTACTTTTCCGCTGATGATAAATTCACTGCCATTACCGTCAAAAACAAAGTCTGACACATTTTTAAAAAGGAACGGGACACGGTGAAGATTAATTCTGCTTTTGTCCTTATATTCACTCTTGCCCGCCGTATTTGTTATTGCACGGTAAACCTCACAGCACTTGTCGGCGTCAATATAATAACTGCCTTTTGTAAAAATCACCGACGAAGGCTCACTGATTTCTTTAAGCTTTTCACTCAGCCGGATAAGGCACAGCGTACAATCCGCCTTATCGGTAAAGCCGAGACTTTCAGATGTAATAATCATAATTTTTCTTTTCCGTACAGCCGAAAATTATTCCTCTTCCGGCATACTTCTTTCTTTCGCTCTTTTTTCAAGCACTGCGCCGTATTCAAACACAAACGAAATAAGAATAAGTGCAACACCGAGCGTGATATTAAACTCTGTGCTCACGTCAGCAGAGCTGTTGGTCATGTTGATAATTCCAGATGTGATAATACTTTCGGCAAGACTGAAAGCAAGTGAAAGAATACCGAGCAGTCTTATTTCTTTCCCGCTTTTTGATGAAAAAGGCGTGCCTGCCTCCACGTCATGTTTAAAATGCGAATTTGCCAGAGTGAAAAGCACCGCACCGAAAACACACTCAAGAGCCGCACATATAACCGATACGACTATATCCTTTGTACTCATACCCGCTTCGTTGTTTATAAGTCCGGACAGGGTTACACCGCCGACGGATAGCTCAAAATCACCGAAAAAGGCAAAAATGATTACACCCGCAAGGCATAAAGAGGCACCGACAATGCAGAGAATAGAAACAACCTTGCATATAACTGCCGCAACCTTTGAAATTTTGACCACTGTATTAAGTTTGTTTTCCATAATTAATTCCTCCTTTTGTTTGTTTCGTTATAAATGCCGTTCAAAACTGCCGTCATCAGTAATGTATCGCTCACATCATCGACCACGAGCATAAGCGTTTTTGAGCCGGAATACGGATAGGCTTCTTCACACTCGGAAAGAAGCTTCTCAGAGGTGGCGGTTATTTTTAAGAAAAGCTGATTATCGCATATATCGCCGACAAGTACTCCGTTAAAATACACGCAGTACTCGCCCATCATCTTTCTCACCGTAATATTGCCCGCTCTGCTGAGATTTTCGACTATGTATTCACAGTATTCCTTTGAGGTAGCCATTTTTACTCCTTTGTGTTAAAGCGCACCCGACGCAACCGCTGAACTGACTGTGCTGTAAACGACAGCTTTTCCGTTTTTGATGTAACTTCTGACCTTGAAATAATATGTATCGGAGCTGTTGAGGTTGTCTATCACGGTGTATAGCTTCTTATTGTTTACTATATCCCCCGCCTTTTTGTATTTTCCGTTTTCTTTCGTTGACATTAGTATTTCATAGCCGTCAACACCGTTCACACGCTTAACGCTCACCCGAAGCTTTCCTCCGCCCCTGATAAGCGAAATCTTTGTTATTTCGGTTGCCTCCGGTTTGGTGTAAGATGTAAAAGCCGGACTGAATTTTCCGGTGCATTTTGTCTTGCCGTCAACAGTGACAGCCCTCACCCTGAACGAATAATTCCCTGCACCCGAAAGTCCCCTTGCGGTGTATGCGGTCTTTTTCACGGTTGCCTTTTTAACCCATTTATTGCCCGAGAGCATGAATACTTCATATTTATCCGCACCGTGCACCTTTGACCAGCTTATTGAGAGAGAATGTGTCTTTCTCGCCGTCAGCTTAATATTCTTAACACGCTGAGGAACGATTTTAAATGTGACCGTCTTTTCGCCGAGAGTATTGCCCGAAGCGTTCACACAGGCACAGGCGGCTCCCGGCTCCTTATTGTCACGGTAGCTGACGGTGAAATCTCTACCCTCTTTCAGCCCCTTGATTTTAACCGCCGGTGTTTTTCTTGTTTTGTTATACTGTGTACTGCGGTATTCAAGCTTAACATTCAGGTCGCTGAGATAGTTTATATCCTTAATTAATTTAAATCGGCGAGAATATTTGTCGGCATATTTCTTTGCATTTGAATTTTTAAACGACTCAACGCATACGGTATCATAAATTGTTTCGGCACTGTCGAATATATCGCAGTCGTAATTGACAATTCTGAGCTTTTTAAGGCTCTCACAGCAGTTGAACGCTCCCTCGCCTATTGCACTGACCGAATAGCCCAAAGCAACACCGTCGAGCGAATAACAGTATAAAAATGCGTTCTTTCCGATTTCCTTAAGATGAGAAAATGCGGGAACCGTTTTCAGCTTCCGGCAATATGCAAACGCGCTTTCGCCGATTTTTTTAAGCTTTGATGACGGTGATTTAACCTCTCTCAGCCTTGAACATCCGTAAAAAGCAAAATCGCCGAGCTGACTGACGGAGGAAGAGAGCGTAATCTCCTCGCACCTGTCCAGACACGCAAAGAAATAGCTTCCGATGCTTTTTATACTGCCGGAAACGGTAACTTTTTTTATTGAGTCACGGTATTTATACCAGAGACATTCGCCGCATTCGCTGTAATTATCTGTTGCACCCGAGCCGTCAATGATGAGCGTTCCGCTTTTGAGATTGAGCGTCCATTTGCAGTTTTCGCCGCAGTTTCCGACGTACGTGAGCGCAGATGCAACAAACGTATTTCCGTTTTCTCTGTCCCCTGCCGCATTAAGGGTGAAAAACACTGACAGAAAAAGAACTGCGGCAAGAAGAAACGACGGTATTCTAAGATGTTTCATTTTCATACTTTACACCAAATATGGACTGCCGTATTCAGCGCAGAAAGCTTAAATTGTGCTTTCCGTTCGAGAACAAGACAGTCCGTTTCTTATCAGATTGAAATCTCCATAGCTATTTTATAAAGGTCAAGGTCGATACCGCTCTTCATTGAAAGAGCTTCATAAATATCGAAGTCGAGTATTTTCTCTTTCTGCATTGCGACAACTCTGTTGCCTATGCCGTTTTCAAGAAGCTCGACGGCGTGATAGCCCATCTGTGAAGCAACAAGTCTGTCCTTGACTGTGGGCGAACCGCCTCGCTGAACGTGACCGAGAATTGTCGCACGGCTTTCAACACCCGTTTCACTCTGTATTCTCTTTGCCATTTCTTCAACTCCGCCGATAGCCTCTGAAACGAGAATAACAAAATGAACCTTGCCCGTTTTCTGTGTGCGCTTCATTCTGTCGATAACGTCTCTTTCAAAGTCATAATCAATCTCGGGAATGAGTATTGAAGTTGCTCCGCAGGCGATACCGGCATTAAGTGCAATATAGCCTGCACCTCTGCCCATAACCTCGACAACGGCGCATCTGTCGTGCGATTCCGTTGTATCACGTATTCTGTCTACCATCTGCATAACCGTATTAAGGGCGGTGTCATAGCCGATTGTATAATCACAGCAGCCTATATCGTTGTCAATGGTGCCGGGAATTGCAACGCAGGGGATACCTCTGAGTGAAAGGTCTCTTGCGCCTCTGAATGAGCCGTCGCCGCCGATAACGACAAGACCGTCAATATCATGTCTTTTGCAGGTTGCAATAGCTTTCGTCATGCCCTCTTCAGTCTTGAACTCGGGGCTTCTTGCCGAATAAAGAATAGTGCCGCCTCTCTGAATAATATCCGAAACCGTACGAAGATTCATTTCGTACATATCGTCATACATAAGACCGTTATATCCGCGACGAATGCCGAGAACTCTCATGCCCTTTTCACAGGCAGCTCTGACAACTGCTCTGATAGCCGCATTCATTCCGGGCGCATCTCCGCCGCTCGTTAAAATACCGATTGTTTTCATTGAAAAAATGCTCCTTTAACTGAAAATCACTGAGTTTTAATTTTACTATTATTCCCATAAATTGTCAATACTTTTACGACAGCATAAAGCAAAAACCGTCAGCGTATGACAACATTTGAATCGCCGAGCATACGTATCAGCTCTTTTATCAGTGAACCGTCAGGCTGAATCCACCTTGAGGGCGGAAGCTTGTCATACTTTTCCTCGTCGTTATAGTAGAAATATACGGGCGTATTGCCGTCAAAAATAGAAATCAGATTGCTGACCCTTGCCGTTAAATCGGAATATTTTGACGGCAGTCTTATGAAAATGCCCTTTTTTCCGCCTTTATTATTGGCGCCACCCGAGCTGTTTATAGCTGTTTTTTCACTTTCAGATGCAATTATTTTGTCTGCATTCTTCGGGCAGGGCTGAATAAGCGAGCACACGAGAGAGGCGGGCTTATCCTCTCTGAGAGAAAGTCTGCCGTCAATAAGAACAATACTTCCCTTTTGGAGATACGATGCCGCTTTTTCAAGAAGCGAAGCAAATACAATGCACTCCATAGCACCCGTAATATCTTCAACGGTGATAAAGAGCATTGTCGAATTGTTCCTCGTTGATTTTTTAGTCACCGACGTTATCATACCTAAAATTCTGATATTCTGTCCGTCTTTATAGAGCTGCTCGTCTTCTTCACCGCTGAGAAGTATATCGGAAATTCTCGCCGCCTTAATTCTTGCGGCAAGCTCTCTGTATTCGCTCATCGGGTGCCCTGAAAAATACAGCCCCGACATTTCCTTCTCCATTTCAAGAAGCTCACTCTTTGAAAACTCAGCCACATCGGGTGCAACAGGCTCATAGCTTTTTGAAAAAGAAGTGCCTATATCGAAGAAGCCCATCTGTCCCTCGCCGCATCTGTATCTGTCACTGTCAAGCTCACCGATTATTTCACTGAGCATGACGAGCATCTGACGGCGGTTAAGACCGAGTGAATCAAGTGCGCCGCATTTTATAAGGCTCTCAACGGCACGCTTATTAAACTCCTTGCCGTGCACACGCTTGCAGAAAGAATAATAGCTTGTGAAAGGTCCGCCACTTTCTCTTTCTCTGACAATGGAATCAATGAATCCTCTGCCTATATTTTTTATTGCCCTGAGCCCAAAATAAATGTTTCCGTCCCTTACGGTGAAGCCGTCATAGCTCGTGTTAATATCGGGAGCTTTGATTTTTATGCCGAGGCGGTTACACTCTTCAATGTATTCGGAAACCTTTGACGTGCGGTCAAGCACGCTTGTCAGCGTCGCCGCCATAAGCTCGCAGGGATAGTGACACTTGAGATAAGCCGTCTGATATGCCACGTATGCGTATGCGGCGGCGTGAGACTTATTGAATGCATACCTTGCGAAGCTGCTCATTTCGTCGAAAATTTCATTAGCCGTCTTTTCGTCAACACCTCGTTTTATACATCCCTCACACTCAACTGTGCCGTCGCTGTTTGTCAGGCCGAAAATAAAGTTATGCCTTTCGCTTTCCATAACGTCAGCTTTTTTCTTGCTCATTGCACGGCGAACAAGGTCGGCTCTGCCGTAGGAATAACCGGCAAGCTTTCTGCACACCTGCATAACCTGCTCCTGATAGACCATACAGCCGTAGGTAACGTCGAAAATATCCTTTACAAGCGGGGTTTTATATGTCACCTTTTCGGGATTGTGGCTGTTTTCGATATATGTGTCGATATACTGCGCAGGTCCCGGTCTGAAAAGCGAAACAACAGCTATCATATCTTCAATGTTTCTCGGTTTGAGACGCATTAAAACGCTTCTCATTCCGGCTGATTCATACTGAAACACGCCGAGAGTTTCGCCCCGTGAAAGCATTTCAAATACTTCTTTATCCTCAATATCAGTCTTCTTAATGTCAAACCCGGGATTTTTCTCACGGACAAGCTTCACCGCATCATCAATGACCGTCAAAGTGCGAAGCCCGAGAAAATCCATTTTCAGAAGCCCGAGCTTTTCGAGCGTCGTCATGGTGTACTGTGTAACGGTGACATCGTCGTTGACGGCAAGAGGCACATAGGCATTGACGGGCAAATCAGTTATAACAACGCCCGCCGCATGGGTGGAGGTGTGTCTGGGAAGCCCCTCAACCTTTCTTGCCGTGTCAATGAGATTTCTTATCTCACTGTTTTCTTCATACATATTTTTCAGCGTCTGCGATTCGCTCAGAGCGTCGTCAAGAGTAATTTTCAGCTCGGACGGTATCGCCTTTGCTACGCTGTCAACCGTCGCATAGGGCATTCCGAGTGCTCTGCCAACGTCACGCACAGCCGCCTTTGCCGCAAGAGTACCGAAAGTGACAATCTGCGCCACATGGTCACTGCCGTACCTCTCATTGACATAGTTTATGACCTCGTCACGCCTAATGTAGCAAAAGTCAATATCAAAATCGGGCATACTGACTCTTTCGGGATTTAAAAATCTCTCAAAGAGCAGGTCAAATTTCATCGGGTCAATCTCAGTTATACCGATGCAGTATGCGGCAAGACTGCCCGCACCGGAGCCTCTGCCGGGTCCGACGGGGATATTGTGTCTTTTGGCATAGTCAACAAAGTCGTGGACAATGAGATAATAGTCAACATAGCCCATTTTATTGACAACTGAAAGCTCGTATTCAAGTCTTTCTGTGTATTCTGCGGGCGGATTCTGACCGACTTTGTTATAAAGCCCCTCATAGCATTTTTCTCTGAAATATTTGTAGTGGTCGTCACAGCCGGGTATATCGAAAAACGGAAGCTTTATCTTTCCGAATTCAAATTCAACATTACATTTTTCGGCAATTTCAGAGGTGATATCCACTGCCTCGGGAATCTGCGGAAACAGCAGTCTCATCTCATCTTCGCTTTTGAGATAAAGCTCGTCAGTCGAAAACTCAAGACCGTTATTTTCGTCAATTGTATGGTTTGTCTGTATGCATATAAGCACTCTCTGAACGTATGCATCCTCACGCTCAATATAGTGAACGTCGTTTGTCGCCGCAAGAGAAATGCCTGTTTCTTCGGAAAGACGTATGAGCTGAGGTATCAGCTCCCTCTGCTCGGAGAGATTATGATTCTGAATTTCAATATAGTAGTCCTCGCCGAAAATGCTTTTATACCAGAGTGCCGTTTCTTTAGCTTTTTCATATTCTCCGCGAAGAATAAGTCTCGGTATTTCTCCGAAAAGACAGCCCGAAAGACAGACAAGACCGCCGTGATATTTTTCAAGCAGTTCTCTGTCTATTCTCGGCTTGACATAAAAGCCGTTAATCCACGCTTCACTGACCATTTTAATAAGGTTGCAATAGCCCTCGTTATTGCGGCACAGCAGAATAAGGTGATACCTTTCACTGTCAATGGTGTGAACCTTGTCTCTGCGGTCTCTCGGGGCAACATAACACTCACAGCCGATAATCGGCTTTATTCCCCTCTTTTTCGCTTCCTCATAAAATTCGACCGCACCGTACATTGCACCGTGATCGGTGATGGCAAGCGACGTCTGACCGAGCTGCTGTGCTCTGTCGAGAAGCTTTCCGATTTTGCAGGTACCGTCAAGCAGACTGTACTGCGTGTGAACGTGTAAATGCGTAAAAGACATCGCTTAACCTCCTTAATAATTAACTCTCATTTTTTCGACCTGCTGTGCGTCGGGCTTTACATTAATTGAATTATAGACGTGATATATTACATAGCCCGCTTTTGCGCCGACGGGCTTTTTGAGATTTCTGACAAATGTATAGTCAACAGTAACAAGTGAGGACTGTGAAGCCGAGCTGTAAACAGAGGCAATAACTGCCGCTTCTTCAATCGCTTTGTCGCTTATATCACGGTTATCACTGATAATAATTACGTGAGAGCCGGGCTGTTTCTGAACGTGAAGAAACATATCATGATTATTGGCTTCTTTCATGGAAAGCCTGTCGTTTTGCACGTTGTTTCTGCCGACAAGAACGGTGAAGCCGTCGCTTGTGATAAACCGGTGCGGCTCAAGTGCTTTCGCTTTCTTTTTACTGCCTTTTATGTTTCGCTTTCTGAGATAACCCGACTCGGTGAGTTCCTCTCTTATTGCGTTTGTTTCTGCTTCGCTTCTGCATCTCGTCAGTTCATCTTCCACGCTTTTAAGATATTCAAGCTCCTCTTCGCCCTTTTCAATGAGGGTTATAAGCATCTGCTCGGCTTTGACAGCTTTTTTGTAGAGACGGAAATATCTCTGTGCGTTTTTCTGCGGAGAAAGTGAAGCTTCACACGGTATTCTCATCGTTTTTCCGCCCTCGTAATAGTTCTCAACGTCATAATAGAACGAGCCTTTTTCAAGCTTATAAATATAGGCATTTATAAGCTCGGCATATACTTTGTACTTATCACGGTCGGCGCATTTTTTCAAATCCTCATGCTGTAAATTCAGCTTTTTTGATACACGCTCGATATTGTTATTAACAACTCTGAAAAGCTCCTGCCCTCTGTGACGGTTTCTGTCGTTTATATCTTTTTCACGGTAGAAACACTCAAGAAGCTCGCTGTATGAAGAAAACTCGGTCATAACAAATTTGTCCGCATACTGATTAACGGGTATGAATGAAAAATCAAACGGCTTGTTCTCTTCATTTTTGAGCATATATGCGCTGTCATATTTTCCGACACGCTCTTTTATCATATTCACCGCTTTTTTCAGACGTTCGGTCTCATTTTCCGAAAGCTCGGAAACATATTTGTCGCCCCCGCAGGCAATATGTGCCGCTTCACGCCCGATAACGGGTGAAACGCCCTGAACGCAGGACGAAAACGCCTTTGAAAGAAGCAGTGTATTTTTCTCTTTTATGAACAATAAAACCTCGTCTGCGCTTGCATTTTCAAGAGACAGCTTGTCCTGCTTCGGCGGAAAAGTATAGTCAAGTCCGGGAATTATCTGTCTGACTGATGAAGCGGCAAAATCAATGCGCTTTAGCGAGTCGATTATTTTCATATTGCCGTCAAGAAGTATGACGTTTGAATAGGTGCCCATTATTTCAAAACAGAGCATGAGCTTTATTTTGTCGCCGATTTCACTTGTTGCGTCAAGGTCGAAGAAAAGCACTCTGTCCGTTTCAAGCTGACGTATTCCCGTTATCATTGCTCCGACAAGATATTTTCTAAGAAGCATACATATCATAGGCGGTGAGGGAGGATTTTCAATGCTTTCTGTCACAAAATGCACCCTTGGGCAATCCGGACGTATGCAGAAAAAAAGCCTCTTTACGCCGCCACGGCTTCTGAGAGTGAGTATCAGCTCATCTTTGGCCGGCATTGAGACTTTATCTATTCTTGAAAAGAGAGAGCTGTTCTCAATTTCAGCTCTTATTCCGGATAAAAAAATTCCGTCAAGTGCCATAGTCTATTCCTCCGGCATAATGAATGAAACGGGATTTTCCGAGAAAAGCATTACACATTTCACTTTCGGGAATTTTTCGCTGACCTTATTTCTAAGCGGCAACATACTGATATTTTCCGTTTCATAGTGGCCGGCGGCAATTAAAGTCAAGCCGTTTTCCGCCGCCGTCAAAAACTGATGATGACTTATATCGCCCGTAACATAGGCGTCAGCCCCCGACAGAATAACCTCTTCCATAAAATCTCCGCCGCCACCGCCGCAAACCGCAACTTTCTTTATGTCTCTGTTGCCCCTTGTGAAGCGTACAAAGGCAGAAAGCGCACTTGAAACACTAAAGGCAAAGGCTTCGGGAGAAACGGGGCTTATTTCGCCCGTTCTCACGCAGAACGGTTTTTCCTCAGTCTCAAGCACTTTTATATTCTTAAGCCCGATTTTTTCGGCGAGAATATCGCTCACGCCGCCGTCTGCGCTGTCATAGCACGTGTGGCAGGAAATAACACTGATACCTCTGACTGCCGCTTCATAGGCAATATTGCCCGAAAGAAAGCTTTTCTGCGGCGAAAAAATAACGGGGTGATGCGTAATAATAAGATTTATGTTTTGTTCTTCTGCGTCCTTAAGAGAGACTCTTGTCAAATCAAGGGCAAAGCCGATTGAGGTGACTTCGTTTTCTCCGTCACCTATAAGCAGACCGCAGTTATCCCATTCGCACTTATTTGAAAACGGATAAAGCCCGTCAAGGTATTCTTTTACTTCTTTAACTTTCATATTTCTCTCCCAATGCGATACTTATATTGTTAATTATTCCGGCGGCAACTTCCGCTTCGGTTGCTTTTCCGTTATTCAGAAGAGCCGTCTGTTTTATTTTCAGACTTCCGAGCAGTTTTTCAAAATATTCATGCGTCAAAGCATCACTGCTTCCGGCAAGCTTTCCGTAATACTCATAGCACGGCGGATAATCCGTTCTGCCCGTGTATTCTGCGCAAAGGCAAATATATATATGCTTTGCGTCAAGGCAGATTTTTTCGTTTTCGGTCTCAAAACCGTTTTTCATAAGAAACAGTCTGACTCTTTCGATATGCGTCTGCGGCTGTGCGATTATCCGAAGTTTTCTGAGCTTATTTTCATCTGCCGCCGAGAGTATATCGCAGATAAGGTCGCCGCCCATACCGGCGAAAATGAGCGTATCAACACTATCAAGGTCAATTTTCTCAAGCCCGTCCGAAAGAACGAGCATAATTTTGTCGGACAAGCCGTATTTTTCGACCGTTTCTTTTGCATTTAAAAGCGGGAATTCCCCTATATCAGAGGCGAACGCTCTCTCGCATACCCCTTGTGTTATGAGGTATGCGGGCAGGTATGCGTGGTCAGTGCCGATGTCGGCGGGTATGCTCCCTTTTTTGACAAAGGAAGCAACAGTTAAAAGTCTTTTGCTCAGTTTCATGTCACAATATCAAAAAAACCGCTCTCGGGCGGCTTTATTATTTCGATGCAAGATATTCGTTTATCTTCTTGACAAGCTCATCGGCGTCAACACCGTGCACCATACAGGCTTCTTCAATGCTCTCGCCTCTCGATGAGGGACAGCCGAGACAGTGCATACCCATCTGTAAGAAAAAGACTGAAGTTCCTCTGTCAAAATCAAGAATATCGCCTATTGTTGTATCCTTTGTAATTTCGGTCATTTTATTATCCTCCTTAGAAAACTGTATATATTATATTACCACAAAAGTAATATTGCAATACAAAACAGTAAAAATTATCTTGATAATACTGCGATTTTATTATACAATATCAGCGTATTTTTTATATGAGGTAGATTATGGCTATTCTTAGGGCGCAGTCGCTGAAAATGGAATTCGGCGCAAACGAGATATTTTCAGATGTTACATTTGAAATAAACGAAAATGACAAGGTGGGCTTTATCGGCGTGAACGGTGCGGGTAAGACCACCCTTTTCAAGGTGCTCACAAAAGAATATGAGCCAACCGGCGGAAGCCTTATTCTCGGTAAAAACATATCCGTCGGATATATGGAGCAGCACGCCTGCCATAATTCACAGAGAACGGTCTATGAAGAAATACTGACTGTTTTTTCGCATTTAATCAAGCTTGAAAAAGAAATCGAAGAGCTGAATTTCGCCATTGAAAAATGCCCCGAAGATATTGACAGTCTCATTGCGCTTCAGCTTGAATTAACCGACAGCTACAATAACGGCGGAGGGCTCATATTCAGAAGCAGAGCAAGTGCCGCCCTTATCGGTCTCGGCTTTTCAAAGGAAGACTTTTCAAAGCCTGTCTGCGTTCTCAGCGGCGGTCAGAAATCAAAGCTCAGTCTCGGAAAACTGCTTTTATCGGGCGCACAGCTTCTTTTGCTTGACGAGCCGACAAACCACCTCGATATTAAAAGCGTGGAATGGCTTGAAAACTGGATAAATGAGTTTTCCGGCTCTGTTATTGTTATTTCTCACGACAGATATTTTCTCGATAAGGTGACAAACAAGACTATGGAGCTTGAACGCGGCAGGCTCGTTATGACAAACGGCGGCTACACACGTTTTTGTCAGTTAAAAGAAGAAAAGCGAATGAACGAAGAGCGCAGATACAACGAAGCTGTTGCCGAGATAAACCGCATTGAGGGAATAATCGCTCAGCAAAAGCATTTCGGTCAGGAAAGAAACTATATCACAATCGCTCACAAGCAGAAAAGCATTGACCGGCTGAGCGAAAATCTTGTGAAGCCGGAAAACGAGCTTGAGGGAATACGCTTCAATTTTAATGCAGACTGCGTCAGCGGCAATGAGGTTGTGACGGCGGAGAAAATCAGCAAATCATTCGGTGACAGGCTTTTGTTTGAAGATGTCAGCTTTATGATTAAGCGAAACGAAAGAGTATTTCTCATCGGTGATAACGGGTGCGGAAAAACAACCCTTTTAAAAATTCTGCTCGGTGAAATTTCGTCTGACGGCGGCTTTTTCAAATTCGGCGCAAATGTCAAAACGGGATATTTCGACCAGACACTCGCAAAGCTTGACGAGAGCAAAACCGTGCTTGACGAGGTGTGGGACAGCTATCCCGAAATGACAGAGAGCCGCATAAGAACAGCTCTCGGCACTTTTCTTTTCAAGGGCGACGATGTTTTCAAAAACACGGGTGAGCTCAGCGGCGGTGAAAAAGCAAGGGTTGCACTGCTGAAATTAATGCTCAGGGGCGCAAATCTTCTGCTTCTCGACGAGCCGACAAATCATCTTGATATTAAGTCAAGAGAGGCACTCGAAAATGCACTTGATAAATACGAGGGCACAATGCTCATTGTGTCGCACGACAGATACCTGATTAACAAGCTTGCCACACGGATTTTCCGAATTGACAAAGGCGGAATTAAAATCTTTAACGGCGACTACGACTATTACACGGAGCATTTTGCCCTGCCGCAGGAGGAAAAGAAAGTTATCGCTGAGAAGCCGAAAATTAACGATTACAAGCTGAAAAAAGAACGGGAAAGCAATATAAGGCACTTAAAAGGCGCAATTTCACGCTGTGAAAGGGAAATTGAAGAAACAGAGGAAAATATGCGTCAGAAAGAAAACGAGCTTCTTGAGCCCGAAAACGCCTCTTCCTATGAAAGAATAGCCGGGATTTCAAATGAGCTTGACGAGCTTAAAGGAACGCTTGACTCACTAATGGAAAAATGGGAGAAGCTTCAGCAGGAGCTTGAACTGACGGAAACAGACACAAACTGAGAAAACCGGTGACATACCTCTTCAGTATGCCGCCGGTTTTATGTTTATTATTATTTTATTCGATAACCATTCCCTCAGCTTCTCTCTTTTCGGCGAGACGTCTTGTTATATCTCTCTTCTTATCGCCCGTGAGGTCATAGAAGAAGATGGGAATTGCACAGAGCAGGAAGCATACGCCCGGAATTATCGAAATGAGCGAGAACATTCCGAAACGCTGTTTTGCCGCAAGGTCTGCCGCTGTGATAAGAGCGTCGCCCGAAAGCGAATCGGCGGGATTAAGTCCGATAAATATATACATGAGACTTATGCCCGCAGTTGCAAGAGAATTGCCGAGCTTATTGACAAAGCCCTGACACGATGAGCCGAGAGCTGTGTCTCTGTAACCTGTCTCAACCTCCATATAGTCAAGGCAGTCACCTATCATAGCGTAGGAAATTGTATTGATAACGCCAATGGGAAGACACTGTAAAAGTATGAACGGTGCACAGATGTAAAAGTTACCGGTGAACCAGCCGACAAGAGTTGTGACTATGCTTGCGCCGAATCCGGCAAGTGCCGTAACAATAACTATGCTCTTATACTCAAATTTTTTCATCAGTGCCGGCATAAACAGCATTGCTCCGAATGAGCCCGCCGCGGAACACACCTGAAGCACTATGAATACGCCCGTTGCGCTTGCGTCAAACGCATACCTTGAAACGTGAATTGCCGCCGCAGACATAAGATAGCGTCCGCTCGAAAGTACGCCCATTATGATTACAAGCATGAGCGGCTTGCAGGTGAAAATTCTCGCAAGACTGCCCTTTTCGCCCTTGACTTTCTTCTTCGGCGCAACGATAACTCTCTCTTTTACGTGGAAATACGAATTGACAAACGGTATTATTCCGAGCACGGAGGCAACGACCGCTATTATGAGATACTTTTTCTTGTTGACATCAAGTGCTTCTGCCGCAGTCAGTCCGTCGGTGACAAATATCATACCGAGAACGGCAAACAGCACTGTCGGTATCGCCGAGCCGATGCCGTTAATCATTCGACCGAACGAAATAACCTTGCCACGCTCCTCGGGGTCGGGCGTCATTGCATTCGGCAGTGACCAGAACGGAACGTCGCTCATTGTGTAAATCATTCCCCAGAGGACATAGACGACGGAGCAGTAAATCATTATCTGCGTCTTCGTCAGTCCGCCCGGGCACCAATACATCAGAAACGTGAGCACCGCTATCGGTAATGCGGTGAACAAAATGTAGGGCTTAAATTTGCCCCATTTTGTCGTATGCCGGTCAGCTATCATTCCCATAAGAGGGTCATTTATTGCGTCCCAGACACGGGCGAGAAGCATAAGCATAAAGACAAATATATGCGGAAGCATAAGGACGTTTGTGTAATAGTCACTTATGAAGCCCGACATTGTCGCATAAATCATACCCTGCCCCATTGCACCGATGGAATACATCATCAGTTCTTTTTGAGAAACAACCTTTTTTGACAAGGGATTCTCTGCATTTTTACTCATATTAACACCAACCCGAATTTTTATTTTGAGTATTATAACATAAAAATTTCTTTTTTGCTACTGTTTTTTTATTAAATTCGCTTTAATTCGCAGAAAAAACCTCCCTTGTTTCAAAGGGAGGCTGAAATTGTCTTTAGATTAATTGAAAAGCCTGACCGTGAAAAACTCTTTAATCAGAGCAATCATTTTCTTAAGAAAGTCAAAGAATTTTATAAGCGGTGCAAACTTTGAATTGTCTTTTTCGATTGAAATAATGTCCACATAGTTATCTTCGGTCATCGGCAAAAGAGTATTTGTGCCTTTGTCAAGAACAAGATACTGCGGATACTGACTGAATGTATTGACTGTCACTTCATCAACGCTTCTGAAAATTGTCATGAATAAATCATAGATACAACTATTTCTCGAATCGTGATTTGTGTTATTTATCGCCCATGTGTTATCGGGCATTGCCGCAGTTGACATATCAATCAGTCTGTCGGGAGAAATATACTTTTCCGTGCCGTTTTTCTTAGCATTTTCAATGTATGCGTCGGAAATCTTATTGCTGTATGTACCGACGGTTGCGCCCATTGTGTTGCACCTGACTGAAGTAAGATTATCTGTCGGCTCATCTGCGTCAACAAGAATCGGGTAGTTGAGTGCGCCGTAATGAGTGACAAAAGCGCATTTAACGCCGTATTCATCGTGGAATTTTTCAAAGTTTTCTTTATGATGCGAGGAAACCTCATCGTAATATTTATCTATTTTCGCAATAAGTCCGGCATATTCATCTTCATATCCGCCGAAAACAAATTTCTTCGATTTTTCAAAATATTCGGGCGATAAATTCTCCCAATATGACGGATAGGTGGCAAATGTTTCTCTGAGCACCTTAGGCATTGTTATTTTGCTGAAGCTGTACCAGAAATCGGAAACAACATCGGTGCCGAAGCCGAGTAATTTCAACTGATTTGCAAGAGCCACACCGGATATGAGAAGCTCCAAAAGTCCCGTATCGTCAATCATATTCTTACCGGAAGAATCATAAGTAAAATAATAATTGATAAACCGTTCAAGAACATCGGGGTCAAGTGAAAGGCTGTCGGAGAACATTGTGTTTGCAAGGCTTATTCCTCCGGCACATGAAATCCAGCTTATGCAGGTATTGACAAGGCCCTCATCACCGTATTTGACAAGGTAATCCTCAACAAGAGCACCGCCAAGACACAGTCCCAAAAGGTTGACCTGAGTTTTTCCGGTGTATTTAAGTACTGTTTTTATAAGCTCATGAAGGTCGTCAACGTGTGAATTGTAGTCAAGACGCCAATCAAAATAGTACTCAATATCTGTAATTTGAAAATTGCTTGTTCTGCAAAGCTTTTTAATATCTTCATCAGTCCAGTTTTTCGGTATTGAGCCCTCAGTGACATAATAATCCCCTTCATATAACTCACCGTTTTTGTCGAGAGCCGACGGCGAAAGATATTCAATAAGTGTATCGGCAAGGGCATTGGCATAAAGCTCCCATTCGCCGGTAACCGCACTGATACCGAGTTTTGTGACAAGAGAGCCCATAAGTTCTTTATCGGTAATAACATCGGCAAGCTCAATATTATCGGGATAAGTTCTCACGCCATCCATATTATAAGCCTCACCGTTGACTCCGTGCACATATATAACGGGCAAATCCTGTTTTTCAGCCGCTGAAGCAACGGGAGCAAGAACAGCAAAAATCATAATCAAAGTGAGACAAACGCAAATCAGCTTTTTCAGTTTCATAAAACAACCTCCCATATTTTGTGGCACTATGCTTTGATTAATATAATATCATGTGATTTTTCAAATAATGTTAACAAAGTGTGAATATAATTAATTTTTTTATAATAAAAAGCCGCCCTGAAAAAGAGCGGCTGAAAAAATATTTGATTACTTGAAAAGCTTGCCGGTGAACAAATCAGAAATGAAACTGAATATTCTTGCAAGGAAATCAAAGAACGCCATCAGCGGTGCAAACTTTGAATTGTCTTTTTCGATTGAAATATCGTCCTTGTAGTTCTCGTCCGTCATGGGCGAAAGAGTATTTGCGCCTTTGTCAAGAACAAGATACTGCGGATACTGACTGAATGTATTGACTGTCACCTCGTCAACACTTCTGAAAATCGCCATGCAAAGATTATATGTGCAATTATATCTGTCATCATGATTTGCGTTATTGATAGCCCATGTGCAGTCCGGCATTGCCGCAGTTGACATATCTATCATTCTGTCGGGCGAAATATATTTGTCCGTTCCGTTTTTCTTCGCATTTTCAACGTATGCGTCGGAAAGCTTATTAGCGTATGTGCCGACGGTTGCACCCATTGTCTCACACCTGACGGAGCAGAGATTATCGCTCGGCTCATCGGCATCAACAAGAACGGGGAAGTTGAGAGCACCGTAATGAGTGATAAAAGCGCATTTGATACCGTATTCATCATGGAATTTTTTGAAGTTTTCTTTGTGATGTGAAGATACCTCTTCATAATATCTGTCGATTTTTTCAATAAGTCCGGCATATTCATCTTCACAGCCGCCGAAAATAAACGCTTTTGCTTTTTCAAAATACTCGGGGGACATATTCTCCCAGTGTGACGGATAGGAAGCGTATGTTGCTCTGAGCACCTTGGGCATTGTAATTTTGCTGAAGCTGTACCAGAAATTTTCTATAACATCAGTGCCGTAGCCGAGTATCTTTAACTGATTGACAAGGGCAACGCCCGAGAACAGAAGCTCTAAAAGTCCCGTATCTTCAATCATACCTTCGCTTCTGTCATCATAAGTGAAATAATAGTTGACAAATCTTTCAAGAACATCGGGGTCAAGTGAAAGGTTATCGGAAAACATTGTATCGACTGCGCTGACACCTCCGGCGCAGGAAACCCAGCTTATGCAGGTGTTGACAAGTCCCTCATCACCGTATTTGACGAGATAAGCCTCAACGAGAGAGCCGCCGAAGCAGAGACCGAGAAGATTGACCTGACTTTTGCCTGTGTATTTAAGCACGGTTTTAATAAGCTCGTGAAGGTCGTCAACATGAGAATTATAGTCACAACGCCAGTCATACGAATATTCAAAATCGTTAATTTGATATCCGCTCTTTCTGCAAAGTCTCTTTATCTGTTCCTCTGTCCAGCCCTTTACAATATTACTGCCGCCGTCATAACGGTCACCCTCATAGGGCTCGCCGTTCTTATCAAGAGCCGACGGCAAAAGATACTCAATAAGCACATCTGCGAGAGCGTTGGCATAAGGCTCCCATTTGCCCGTAGCCGCACTCAGACCGAGCTTTGTGAGAAGCGGTCCCATGAGCTCTTTATCTGTAATAACATCGGAAAGCTCAATATTATCGGGATAGATTCTTTCACCATCTTTATTGTAGACTTCACCAGTAATGCCGCGAACAAAGATAACCGGCAAATCCTGTGTGCCTGCCGCTGAAACGGCGGGAGCAAGAATGGCGAAAGTCATAATAATCGAGAGAACTATTGCTGTCAGCTTTTTGAGTTTCATAGTCTACCTCCGGAAATTTATATTTAACCTTTCTGATTTTAACAGCATTTCTTGCCTTATATATGTCGTAATTGTAAATTTAATTTCAAAAAAAAAAAAAAAAAAGACTATTTTGTTAACAAATTAAATAATTAAATTCCAAAATATGAAATTAAAAGACATTTTGAAAATTCTGTATTTAAATACGGTCGAAATTATTAAAGCACTTAACAGTTCGGTAAACTTGTTTTTTGAATATAGAAAAAACCGGCGCATACCTGACGTATGCTGCCGGTTTATATGATTATCAATAGTTTGTTGCTTTTCTCTCGAAATATGCCTGCGGGTGCTTGCAGACGGGGCATACAACGGGAGCGGACTTGCCCACGTGAATATGACCGCAGTTGCGGCAGACCCACACGACCTCGTCTGTGTCCTCGAAGACTATTCCGCCCTCAAGAGAAGCAAGGAGCTTTTTGTATCTTTCCTCGTGCTCCTTTTCAATCTTGCCGACCATTTCAAACAGAGCGGCTATTCTTGTGAAGCCCTCTTCTCTTGCTTCTTCTGCGAACTCTTTATACATTTCAGTCCACTCATAGTTTTCGCCCGCCGCCGCATCGGTAAGGTTTTTGATTGTGTCGGGCACTTCGCCGCCGTTCAATTCCTTAAACCAGATTTTTGCGTGCTCTTTTTCGTTGCCCGCCGTCTCTTCAAAAATTGCCGCTATCTGCTGATAGCCCTCTTTTTTGGCTTTGCTTGCGTAGTAGGTGTACTTATTTCTCGCCTGTGATTCGCCGGCGAAAGCCGCCATAAGATTTTTTTCTGTTTTGCTGCCTTTAAATTCCATAGCAAATCCTCCTGAAACATATATTTTGTATGCGTCGGTATGTTTTCGGCGCATATATTTAACTTAATTTAAACAAAGCTTTCGGCTTCTCTGATAATGTATTCCGCCGCACAGAGAACAAGACGTTCTCTGTCATAATTTTCGGCAAAATCCCTGTCAAGCTTTTCTATTATTCTGTTATCTATTGAAGCGTCCTCGTCCGACGGGTCATACATTCTGCTGAGAGGACAGGCAATTTTCGCAAGCTCCGTCTCCCCTATTTCATTAAGAGCCGGTATGAAAAGCTCACGCAGAATATTGCCGTTATTTTTGTAAAACTCAGAGAGCACACCGCCCTCAGAGACGAATATATCAAGGGTATAAACATAGCGGGCGCATACCGGAAGAAGAGAAAATTCCTTTTCAATATCTTCCTTTTTCTGAATAAGAAGCTGATAGTGAAGCGCAACCCCCTCGAGAAGCTCGGCTTTTTCCGCAGAGGAAATTATCTCGGGCGAAAGAGAGGAAAATTTTTCCTTGAGAGCCTTGAGATGAAGAATACGGCTTTCCTCCTCACGGTAAAGCTTATTGTGTCTCGCCGTCGCTCTGACAGCAAAATAAAGTGCAACGGCGCAAAGCACAGCCACAACAACTGTTATTATAATGTAATTATCAATGAACCATTGAGCCATATTTTTTCACCTCTTGTTAAATGAAGCATTATCACGGTAATCACCGAATATTTCAAGCATTTCAGCGGTATCGCTTCCGTCATTTTCTTTGAGAAACAGAGTCTTTTCAACTCTCACACCGGACTTTGCGCCGCTTTTTCCCTCAACCAGAACAAGCCAGGGAGCTTTCCCCTCACTCTGAGCAACAAAACGTATTCTCTTTGGCTCGATTTTTCCGTTTCGCATTGAAACGAGAACGTCAACAAGCCTTTGCGGTCGCTGACAGACACAAAGTCTGCCGCCAAATTTAAGGAGAGCCTTTGCCGAAGTGACAAGGTCAGAAAGAGTGCACTCTGTCTCATGTCTTGCAATGCGGTCGGAGTCCGTCGCACTTTCTATTCCCGTGCCCATTTCTTTATACGGCGGATTCATCGTCACAACGTCATAAACGCCTAACGGTAAAACGCCCTTTAACGAGCGCAGGTCGGCATTATAAACGGATATTTTATTCTCAGCCGAGTTTAAAGCTATACTCTTTTCAAGCTGTGAGCATGCCTTTTGCTGAATATCCACTGCATCAATTAAACGTGCCGCCCCGTTTTTGTACCAGATAAGCGGTATTATTCCACAGCCGGTGCCAAGGTCGCACGCTTTGTCATTTCTCTTTACCTCGGCAAAATGAGCGAGCAGAAGTGCATCCGTGCCGAATGTATGAGCAGAGCTGACGATAATTTTGCATGAAGCACCGAGAGGCTCTGTTTTTTCGTCAAAATCGGGTAAAATTTCCATTTGCACTCCTTAATGAAAATGATTATCAATAAGATTATATCACAAAATTTTATAATTGCAATATTTACGGTGTTTTTTAAAGAAAAAGACTGCCGCTGAGCGACAGTCCGTGTTTCTGTGATTTATCAGCCCTGTGAGGGAGCACCTACGGGGCAGTTGCCTTCGCAAGCACCGCACTCGATGCAAGCATCTGCGTCAATAACGAATTTTCCGTCGCCTTCGCTGATAGCTTCAACGGGGCAATCTGCTGCACATGCGCCGCACGCAATGCATTCGTCTGAAATTACGTATGCCATAGTATATCCTCCTTGTAAAAATAGCTCATAAACTGCAAAACAGCTTTCGCTCAATCATTGTATCACATATAGCGAAAATATCAAGTAGTAAATAAAACTTTTTTTGTGAGTAAATTCCTTTATCAATATGCCTTGCCGAAATAAACCATCTGCTTTGCTTTCTTGCCGCAGCAAATGCATACATCGGAGAGATTTTCCTGTTCAAAAGGAATACATCTTGAGCCGACGCCGGTTTTTTCTTTGATTTCGTCCTCGCATTTCTCGTCGCCGCACCACATTGCCTTAACAAAACCGTCGCCGTTTTCGCTGAGCTTCTTTGTGATTTCGTCAAGAGAAGTGCAGGCGTATGTTCTTCTTTCTCTGTTTTCAAGAGCCTTTTTGTAAAGCCCGTCATGTACCTCTTTAAGCTTTCTTTCCACAGCTTCCTCAAGGTTGTCAAGAGAAACAAACTCTTTCTCCGAGTTGTGACGTGTGACGATAACGCACTGATTGTTTTCAATATCTCTCGGTCCGATTTCTATTCTGACGGGTACACCCTTCATTTCATATTCAGCGAACTTCCAGCCCGGGGAATTGTCGCTGTCGTCAAGCTTGACACGGAATTTTTCCTCAAGTCTTTCCTTGAGCTCGCCCGCCTTTTCAAGCACACCTGCCTTGTGCTGTGCAACGGGAACTATTACCGCCTGTATGGGTGCGACTGCCGGAGGAAGAACAAGTCCGTTGTCGTCGCCGTGAGTCATTATAATTGCGCCTATCATTCTCGTTGTCATGCCCCATGAGGTCTGGAACGGGTATTCGGGCTTATTGTCTCTCGACTGATACTGAATACCGAATGCACGGGCAAAACCGTCACCGAAATAATGAGATGTGCCCGCCTGAAGAGCTTTTCCGTCGTGCATGAGAGCTTCTATGGCATAAGTCGAAACCGCACCGGCGAATTTGTCGCTCTCCGTCTTTTTTCCCTTGATGACGGGAATCGCAAGGTAATCCTCACAGAAATCGGCATAGACGTTGAGCATTCTCTCAGTCTCTTCAATAGCCTCTTTCTCCGTCTCGTGAATTGTATGCCCCTCCTGCCATAAGAACTCTCTTGAGCGCAGGAAAGGTCTCGTTGTTTTCTCCCAACGGACAACGCTCACCCACTGATTATAAAGCTTCGGCAGGTCACGGTAGGAGTGAACAACATTTGCATAGTGCTCGCAGAACAGCGTTTCACTCGTCGGTCTGACGCAGAGTCGCTCTTCAAGCTTTTCGCTTCCGCCATAGGTGACCCAGGCGCACTCGGGAGCAAAGCCCTCAACGTGCTCTTTTTCCTTTAAAAGCAGACTTTCGGGAATGAACATCGGCATACAGACGTTGACGTGTCCCGTTTTCTTGAATTTACCGTCAAGAATACGCTGAATATTCTCCCATATTGCATAGCCGTAAGGTCTTATGACCATACAGCCCTTGACCGATGTGTATTCGATAAGCTCTGCCTTTTTGACTATGTCGGTGTACCACTGTGCAAAGTCAACGTCCATCGGCGTTATATCTTCAACTAATTTTTTCTTTTCAGCCATAAAAAAGTCAATCCTTTCAATTTCAATCGCTGACCGTGCTTTTTGTCAGAGTTATAAGATTTATCGCCCCGACAGGACAGCTCTCGGCGCATTTTCCGCAACCGATACAATTTTCGCTGTCAACATGGGCAACATTATTTGCCACCGTGACCGCCCCGCTCTCGCAGGATTTCACGCATTTCATACAGCTTATACAGCCCGTCTTGCAAGCTTTTCTCGTGCGTGCGCCCTTATCTCTGTTCTTGCAGAACACACCCGCCTGAGCCGTTTCAAGCGGCAGAAGCTCAATGAGATTTCTCGGGCAGGTATTAATGCACATCTTGCACGCACGGCATTTGTCGGGGTTAATCCTCGCCACGCCGTCACAAATGAAGATTGCTTCATAGGGGCATTCTATCACGCAGTCGCCAAAGCCGAGACAGCCGTAAACGCAGTCCTTCGGGCCGCCGAAAAGCTGAGACGCCATTTTACAGCTCTCAACACCTCTGTATTCAAGCTTTGTGCCGACGTTCTGATTATTTCCCTGACAGAGAACAACCGCAACAGAGGGCTTCACGCTTTCAGCCTCAACACCGAGAACGGCGGCGATAGCCTTTGCCGCTTCGTTTCCGCCGGGTGAGCAGAGATTTGTTTTATCCGTCTTGCCCTCGCTGAGTGCTCCGGCATAGCCGTCACAGCCGCTGAAGCCGCAGGCACCGCAATTTGCACCGGGCAGGCATTCTCTTATTTTTTCGGTTTTCTCGTTGACCGGCACGGCAAACACGACAGATGCAACCGCAAGACCGATTCCGAGTATAAGTCCGATAGCGGCAACGATAATAACCGCAGTAATAATGCTGTTCATATAGCCGCCCCCTTATGCACCGAAAATATTTTCGACTATTCCCGTAAAGCCGAGAAAAGAAACCGAAGTGAGTGAAGCGGCAATAAGCGTTATCGGAAGTCCCTGCAAGCCCTTGGGAATATCGGCACTTTCAAGTCTTTCACGCACACCCGCAAACATAACCATTGCAAGCATGAAACCGACGCCGCCGCCGAATGAATTAATCATTGACTGGGCAAAGTTATAGCCGTTATCAATATTGAGAAGAACGACACCTAAAACGGCGCAGTTCGTCGTGATAAGCGGAAGATAGATGCCCAGAGCGTTATAAAGTGACTTGATATATTTCTTGAGTATTATCTCGACAAGCTGAACGAGAGCGGCGATAACGAGAATAAAAACTATCGTCTGAAGATACTCAAGGTCGTTTTTCACGAGCAGATATTTATTTATCGGATAGGTTGCGGCGGTGGCAAGCACCATAACGAATATAACCGCAATGCTCATTCCCGTCGCCGTTTTAAGCTTCTTTGAAACGCCGAGGAAAGGACAGATACCGAGAAACTTTGAAAGAACAAAGTTGTTTGTCAGAATCGCCGTGAGAAGAATGGAAAATAAACCTTTTGTCATTGTCATTTCACCAGTGCCTCCTCTTTTGCGTTTTCACAGCTCCCTTTAACAGAACAGGTTGCCGCCATAGGACAGGCTTCACAGCCACGAAGCTCAGCTTTTGTTTTACCCTTTCTTTCGGCAAGCTTATTTGAAAGCGCAATCATAATGCCGAACACAAAGAAGCCGCCCGGTGCAAGAACGAATATAATCATAGGATTTTCGCTCAGCCAGGGAATTTTAAAGCCGTTGAAGCTGACATCTCCGAAAACGGAGAGCAAATCGTTAATGCCGACCATAAAAGTACCCGAGCCGAGTACCTCTCTGACAGTACTCATGCAGAAGAGCGAGGCGGTAAAGCCTATGCCCATTCCGAGACCGTCAAGAGCGGAGGCGGCGATTGAGTTTTTAGAGGCGAAGGCTTCCGCTCTGCCGAGGATTATGCAGTTAACAACAATAAGCGGAAGATAAACGCCCAGAGCTGTATCAAGAGCGGGAACAAACGCCTTGACAATGAGCTGAATCATCGTAACAAACGAAGCAATAATAACGATGTAAGCAGGTATTCTTACCTTTTGGGGAATAACCTTTCTCAGTGCCGAAATAGCGATATTCGAGCAGGTGAGAACAATCGTCGCCGCAAGTCCCATACCTATCGCCGAAGCGACTGAGGTTGAGACGGCAAGCGTGGGACAGGTGCCGAGAACGAGACGGAAAACGGGATTTTCAGCCACAAGTCCTTTTGTAAATTCAGAGCCGAGACTCTTTTTCTTTTCCGCCATCAGTTCTCACCTCCCAAACTGTTCACCGCAGAAAAAGCGGCGTTAACGCATCTTGTGACTGCCTTTGATGTAATTGTCGCACCGGTGAGTGCCTGAATTTCATCATCGGCTGAAGCCTGCTTTGAAACCGAAAGAGCACCGGTTTTTCCCGCAAACTGATTTCTGAAATCGGCTTTTTTGGCATTCATACCAAGACCCGGTGTGTCGTCAATGGAAAGAATTTCGACACCCGTGATTTTCATTTCCGAGTCAAAGCCGGTCATAACCTGGATTTCACCGCCGTAGCTTTTATCGTATGCGCTTACGGCATAGCCGACAGTTTTTTTGTCGGCACTGAGTCCCTCGAAAACGGTGTAATTCACACCGTCAACGGTAACTTCCTTTTCACTGAACGAAACGGCGTCGGGGCATACGTTAAGCCGTGCCTGCTGAGCTGACTTTTCGGCAACCTCGGCGATTTTATCCTTTGTCAGAAGGTTTGTGCCGCCGAGCAGGAACGTCGAAACAAGGCAGATAATAAAAAGTGCAACGGCGGGGACGATTATTTCTTTAGCTTTTTTCATACCGTCTGCGCCTCCTTTTCCTTTTTCTCCTTTTCACTGCCGAAAGGCTTGGGAGTGGTGATATTCTCGATATGAGGAACAAGGATATTCATTATTATAATTGAAAAAGAAACGCCCTCGGGAAGTGTGCCGAAAAATCTTATTACGCAGGTAATAAGCCCGCACCCTATGCCGAAAATAACCTTGCCTTTATTATTTATGGGAGAGGTTGTATAATCCGTCGCCATGAATATTGCGCCGAGAAGAAGTCCGCCGCCGAGAATTTCATAAGCGACAAACTTTATATCTCCGCCGCCCGCTATAAGCATAAAGAGGGCTACCGTACCGATAAAGCAGAGAGGAATTATCGGAGAAATAACCTTGCGTATGAGAAGATATATGAAGCCGAAAAGCAGAGCTACGGCGCATACCTCACCAAGACAGCCCGGTCTTAAACCGAGGAACATATCCTTGAGCGTGGGAAGTCCGGCTTCTTCAAGTGAAGCGGTCTTATTGCACACATTTGCAAGAAGTGCCATCGGTGAAGCCGATGTAACTGCGTCGTTTCCGCTTGACTTTGTGACAAGCGGCTGTACCCACGTGCTCATGGCAACGGGAAACGACGACATAAGTATTATTCTCGCCGTAATGGCGGGATTTACAAAGTTCATTCCTATTCCGCCGAACATCTGCTTGACGATAACTATCGCTATAAACGAGCCGATAACCGCCATCCAGAGAGGAATTGTCGGTGGCAGATTAAAGGCAAGTATGAGGCCGGTGACAACTGCGCTCAGGTCACCGAGAGTGTTGCTTCTCTTGAGAATTTTTCTGCTTAAATACTCAAAAAGCACGCAGGAAATGACTGTTGTTGCGATAACGGCAAAGGCCTTTATTCCGAAATAGATAACGCTGACAACTGCGGCCGGTAAAAGCGCAATTATTACGTCAAGCATTATTCCCGTTGTCGTTTCGCTCGAATGTGCGTGCGGCGAAGCGGTAACTGTAAATTTTCTGTTGTCAGCCATTTTTCACTGCCTCCTCTCTCATTACCTGTTTTGCAAGGCGCATATACTGAACGAGCGGTCTGCCGGACGGGCACGAATAAGCGCACGAGCCGCATTCCATACAGACGTTAACGCCGATTTTTGCAAGCTTTTGAGCGTCCTTTGCCTTTGCGTATCTCTCAATAAGTGTCGGCATAAGGCTCATCGGACAATGCTCGACGCATCTGCCGCAACGTATGCAGTCACGCTCTTTTTTAATGAGGTATCTGTCATCGGCAAACGCAAGAACAGCGTTATTCTGCTTACAGATGGGTGCCTGCGTTGAGGAGAGCGCAATGCCCATCATCGGTCCGCCGAAGATAACCTTTTTCGCTTCATCTTTATATCCGCCGCAAAAGTCGATAATATCCTGAATGTTTGTACCTATCGGCACTCTGACGTTCTTCGGCTCGGCTATTGCCGTACCGTCAACGGTGATTGAGCGGCTGATAAGCGGCTTGCCTGTTCTGATATATCTTCCGACAAATGCAACTGAGCCGACATTCATCACGACACAGCCGACATCTGCGGGCAGTTTTCCGGGAGGAACACGTCTTCCTGTGGCGGAGAGAATCATCATCTTTTCCGCACCCTGCGGATATTTTGACTTGAGTGACATGAGCTTGATAATATCGCCGTGTTCATTGTCGGAATCGGCAATCTCTTTCAGAACTTTAAAGGTTTCCGGCTTATTGTCCTCAACGGCGATAATTATCTGCCTGAAATTCATATATTTCTGAAGCTGATTTATACCGAAAAGAATGTCATCTGCATTTTCAAGCGTTTCACGGTAGTCAACGGTAATATACGGCTCACATTCGGCGGCATTGACAATGAGAGTGTCAACATTTTTGCTCTCGTCATAAGAAAGCTTTACATGCGTGGGGAAGCCTGCACCGCCGAGACCGACAAGTCCCGAATTTCTTACCGCCTTTATAAAATCGGCTTTATTTTCAATAACAGGCGGCTTAACGTCCTCGCTGAGCGTCATAAGTCCGTCGGATTCAATCGTAACACCCGTGCATACCGTTCCGTTTGCAAGGTAAACATCACCGACGCTCTTGACCGTGCCGGATACTGTTGCGTGAACGGGAGCGGATACGAATTTATCCGTGTCACCTATCACCTGACCTGCCTTGACACTGTCGCCCGCTTTGACGAGCGGCACGCAAGGTGCGCCGATGTGCTGCTGCATCGGAAGCACTACCGTCTGCGGCATGGGCATACGCTCGATAGGATACTCTGCGGTATTCTTATGGTGCGCAACGTATATTCCGCCCCTGCCCTTTTTGACGGCTGTCATTACACCGTCAACCAATTTGCTCATATTTCAGACCTCCGTTTAAGTGGATAATTAATAACTATACAAAGGTGATTACTTCTTCACCGTTTTTTCAATCGCCGGTATTGTAACCTTGAGAATACTGCCCGTGATAAAGCCGGTTATAACTCCGAAAAGCATCAGAAAAGGCGCATAGCCGAGAATTGCCCCTGTGCCCGTCATTATCAGCGAAACGATGAGCTGTCCGGTGTTATGCATTACCGCACCGACAACGCCGATACCGACATAGCTGACATTTTTAAAAGGCTTTTTAAGCATTATAATCATCGTCAATGCGCTCAGCACCCCGCCTGCAAGGCTCATAAAAAATGCCGTCGCACCACGCGTAATAAGCGCAAATACCGATTTGATAAGCACAACGTACACCGTCACCGGCACCGAAACGCATGAAGCGGCATACATTGTGACAATATTTGAAAGTCCCGGCTTTGCCCCGGGCGGCAGAAACGGAAGAGCCGGCAGAATATAGCTTTCACACGCCGAAAGAGCGAGCGCAAGTGCACCGAGTATTCCGATAAAAGCTGTTTTTTCCGTCTTTGTGTTTTTCATATCAGTAAGTCATTACGTCAAAGTTTTCATTGCTTTCCTTGGCTCTTACAACAGTCACGACCGTTTTACCCGGTATGCAGGCGGCGGTATCTCCCGCCAAGCTGAGCTTCCCCGATTTTACGCAGATTTTATCCGGACAGTCGGCTGTCAAATATTTCACCGAGCCGTTTTCAACGAGAAGCACAGCTCCGTTTATTTTGATTTCACGGCTTTCGTTCACGTTATCAAGGCTGATTTCATAAGTCAGCTCACCGCTTTCATACACCCTTGCCACAAGATTTCCGCTTTTTGAAAAAAGTCTCGGCAGAAACATCACAGCGCAAAGTAAAAGAGCGCAGGCAAGTATAACAAAGTCGCCTTTTTTGAAAAATCTTTTCATGTCAGGTCACCGCATAAAACATAATTATCAGAGCGAAGAACAAAATTTTCCGAAAGACCGGAAGTTACATATACATTTCGGTTTTCGTCTATGAAAATGCCCTCGCAGTTGTATTTTTCAAGAAGCTTTGCCCCCTCCTGTCCGCCGAGAAGAAAACAGGCAGTTGACAGCAGGTCGCTCATCATGCCGCTTTCCGACACAACCGTCACACTGATAAGACCGCTCTCGCAGGGATAACCCGTTCTTGCGTCAAGAATATGATGATAGATTTTTCCGTCTTTTTCAAGTGTTCTTTCATAATCGCCCGAGGTGGAAACACAGCAGTCAGAAAGAGTGAGAAGTCCCATATAATCGGTGCTTTCGCCTCTCGGGTCACGCACCGCCACAGACCAGCCCTCTTTTTTTCCGCTGTCACCGAAGAGAAGAACGCTTCCGCCGACGGAAACGACTGCTCCTTTAATATCTGCGGTTTCAAGGTATTCTCTGACCTTATCGCAGGCGAGACCTTTTCCGACTGCGCCAAGGTCAACAAACTGACCGTTTCCGACGCTGACCTTTCCGCCATTAATCTTTATTTTTGAGCCGTCAACGTATGCAAGACTGTTTTCAATTTCTTTTTCTGACGGAACACGGGCATTTTCTTCGCCGATGTTCCAAAGTGCAGTGAGCTTGCCTGCCGTTATATCGAATGCGCCGTGAGTGGCTTTGAAAATATCAGCTGATTTTTCAAATACATCTTTCATTTCGTCATCACAAGGTGCGGCAAAGTCTCTGTTCAAGGTACTGATAACCGAATTTTCAACCCGCCATGAAATCTTCTCCTCAAGCGATTTAATTATTCCGGCTATTTCTTCGCACTCGGCTGTGCAGTCCTTTCCGGAATAAAGCTTCTGAGAAATGACAGTGCCCATTGCAACGGACATTTTATCCGTCTCTTTGACATTGCTTCTGAGAATATCGGAAACGACAAGGGCAATGAGAACGCCCGAAAGCAGAAAAATCAGAACGCCCGATAAAAGCTTCACGTGTTTTTTGTTCTTCATAGCCATAATACCTCATGATAAACTATTTTATATAATATCATTTACTGCCGCTTATTTCAAGTAAAACAGCAATAAAAGTCTGTCAAATTTGAGAAAATAATACGAAAAACAGTCTGAGTAATAAGATAACGCCGTAATTGACGCTTTGATTTATTACAGTGAAAAAACACGAAATTTAAAAAAAGTCTTGAAATATTTTTCGGTTTGGTATAAAATAGCCGCATACGGGCTCGTGTCGGTTAAGAAAGAAGTGAGGCAATCCGATGAATCTCAAGCAGTTAAAATATGTTCTTGTACTTTCGGAGGAAGGCTCGTTTTCACGTGCGGCAGAGGTTCTCAATATCTCTCAGCCGTCTCTCAGCCAATATATCAAGAAAATCGAAAAGCAGGTCGGAATGACCTTGTTTGAGAGAAGCAACGGCAATGTTCGTCTGACTGATGCCGGTGAGATTTATGTTGAAAACGGCAGAAAAATCCTCAACATAGAGCACCGGATGGAAACACAGTTTTCCGATATTTCCGAAAACAAAACCGGCTCGCTTATCGTCGGCACCTCTCCTTACAGAAGTGCGGGAATGATACCCGAAATTGCTAAAGCATTTAAAGTTAAATACCCGGGAATACATCTTGTTATTGAAGAAATGCTCTCCTCCGAGCTGATTGTCAAATCGGAGAAAGGTGCATTTGACCTTTGTCTGACAATACTTCCCGTTGACAAAAAGATTTTCGCATACGAAAAAGTCATGGAGGAGGAAACGGTGCTTGCCGTTCCGAAAGATTATCCCGATTTTTTCTCCTGTGTAAAAGAAAACAGAAAATATCCCGTTATTGATATTTCAGATATTAACGGCGGTGAGTTTGTAATGCTCACAGACTCGCAGGCAATGCAGCAGATGCTCAGCCGTGTCTGCGACGAATATCGCCTTGAACTAAAAAAAGCGGCTGTTGTCCGCTCCCTTGAGGCACAAATCAACATGGTGCGTAAAGGGATAGGAATGGCGATTGTTCCGACGGGAATTGAGAGATTCTGTAACGGTGATGAGGTAAAATTCTATTCCTTTGCTCAGTCCCTGCCCCACAGAGAGGTGGTTGCAATGTGGCGCAAAGACAGAAAATTGCCGAAAACCGTACTCGATTTGATGTCGGTGATTAAGCAGATAGATTGGTAAAATACGAAATAACCGCACCTTTGAGTGCGGATTTATTCGGGAGAACATATAATCAAAAGATTATGGTATATTTAATCGGATAATTATATCCGGTTTCGTATAAAATTTAAAAGGAGTTGAAAAGAAAATGCCAATGTCATTAGTGTACCTTTTGATAATGCTCGGCGTGATTTGCGTTTGGTTTATTCTTATGAAGAGACCGATATGGGAATCAATGGGACTTTCTTTTCTTGTTCTGGTCGCTGTCACCGGAACATGGGGAAGTCTGTGGAGCTTTATTGAAAAAGGTCTGTCCACCTCACTGCTCTACTCGATGACGGTCTTTATCTGTATGTCAGCAATTATGACAAAGACAAAGATTATCGACGGTGCAGTCAACTTTATTCTTGCCCTTTTGGGCAGACTCCCCGGCGGAGCGGGCTATGCGGCTGTTGTTGCCTCCGGCTTTATGGGAGCTTTATCCGGCTCCGGTCCGGGTAACGTCATGTCAACGGGCGTTATCACAATCAAGGCGATGAAAGAATCGGGATATCCGTCCGAGCTTGCGGCAAATATCGAAAGTAACGCAAGCTATCTCGGAAACATGATTCCTCCGTCATCAAACATTGTTGCCGCTCTCGGCGCACTGACAACATTCTGGGCGGCTCAGGGCGTTGAGGACACAATGTCAATCGGTTCATTCTGGGTTGTATGCTGGGGCTGTTCCTTATGGTTCATTCTTTCAAAGCTTATCACGGTGTTTGCGTTTGTGAAATTCTACAAAATCAGACCTATGGAGGAAGAAAAGATACCGAGCATAAAGGAAACCTTCAAGAATAACTGGCAGGGACTTATTCTCCCCGTTATCATTCTTCTTCCGTTCATTATTGATTTCTTCTTCAACAACACAACCGCTTTCCCCAATATGGCTGTATTTGTTGACCGTCTCGGAAAAGACGGCGCAAAGGCTTATTCAAGTGCGCTTCTTTATTTCGTTGCAGGTATTGCCGCCATATATGCGATTATTGTAATGCTCTTCAAAAACAAGAGCTCAGTCATCCCGAAGAACACAATCAAGATGATGATTGGCAGTGCAAAGGGAATTGCCACAACCGTCGGCACCTGTCTTTTCGGCTACATGATAGGCGCACTCTTCTCGGAAATCGAAGCAACAACCGAGCTTGGCGTATTCCTTGAGAGCCTCAACATGGGGCGCATAGGTCTTGCGTTCATCATTCCGCTGATAACCTGCTTTATGGGTATGGTTATTCCCGGCTCGTCGCTCGTTTCGATATTCGGCGCATTATTCATCAGCCTGTTCTATGCTCAGGGCAGTAACCCTGTGCTTGTTGCGGCAATGCTTCCCTGCTTCTGCGGTGTTATGTGCGGAATTACTCCTCCCCTTGCACTCGGTATGTATGCGGGTATGTCCATTGCGGAATCAGACCCGGGCAAAACAATCAAAAACGATCTTTGGTGGGTTGCCATTCAGTATGCGCTTGAAGTCATCGTGCTTCTTGGCTGGCTTCCCATTCTGGGACTGTAAGGAGGTAAGCAGATGAATAATATATGTAAAAAGATTGCGACCGTTCTCGAATGGATAATCGGAACAGCACTTGCCGCCTGTCTGTTTCTCGGCGGTCTCGGATTTATCGGTTTTGTCGTTGCTTTCTGTGCAGGCGGCGAAACGGCGGAATTAATCTGCACCTTCCTTTCAAAGACATACTACGTATATCTCATTAAGGCTTCGACGATTACCGTTGTGCTGTGCTTCGTGCTTCAGTATTTCAACGGCGAAGCAAAATGGATTAATCCGTTTAAAAAGTCAAACAAATCAACCGAAGCTTCTGAGACAAATCAGGAAGAAAACGGTTAAAGCCCATAAAAAGTATGCGGATACTGCACGTAAAAACGGCGGTATCCGCATTAATTTATCCGGTAAGCTTTTTGTTTTTTATTCGTTGGAAAGCGCACCGATTAAGCCGCCGGAAACATATAACCGTAGCGAAAAACCGCCCTCTTTGAAAAACTCAAAGAGAGCGGTTAAATTCTTATCTTTTATTCTTCTTCAATACTGCCGTCTTCGTCCTTGCGCTTGCGGTAGAACATGAAGCCTGCCGAAGCACCGACAGCCAAAAGACCTGCGGGAGCGGCAACAACGACCGGATTCTCTCTCACGGTCTCAGCTACGTTGTCAAGCACCGAAGCTGTCTCTTCCTCGCTCGGATTTGTCTCAAGCGGATTATTGGTCGTAAGAATGTTTCCGTTATTATCGGTGGGATAGGTTTCTATATTCGACTCATAATTCGGGAATAACGGACTCTGCTGTTCGTCAGCGGGATAAGTCGTGAGTGACGAAGCAAATGTGAAGCCCTCAGATGAGCTGTTGGCAAAATCGTTATTCGCCGATGCCGAGTTGATTATATTTGAAAGCGACGCCGCAAGCCCCGAAACGGGGTCGGAAAGCTTGACTGACGGAGCGCGGTTCATTTCACCGGCTTCTTCCGTCTTGATTACGTTAAAGACGTAAGTCGCTTTATCGTTATTCTTTGAATAGACAATATCAACGGTAACCTTTGAGTTGTTGCCCGAAATATCAGCGGAATTTGTCGAATTTGTCTTGACGGGTACTCCGTTGATATAGGTTGAAACATAGTCGTCGCTTCCGTTTTCAAGCTGTTGTGCAACGGGGAAACAGGTTATCCATATCTTCTTGCAATCAGCAGGAACATACACGTTATAGGTGTATATGTCGGTGTAGAACTCGTCGTCAAGCTTGAAAAATCCCTCGCCTGCCGCCTTGTTGAAAAGGCTTCTCGTCGATTCATTGTCCGAATAGGAAACGCTGACATTGTCGAGCATTGATTTGAGAACAAGCCTCGGAACATTTACATTCTTTTCGCCCGAAAGTAAAGCCGCCTTGAGGTCTATGGGATTAACCGCAACGTCATATTTCACCGTAAGAATTGAGGCGTAATATGCGTATGTAACATAGTCAATCTGTTCGCTCGAAAGGTCTTTGTATCTCACAGAAGCGGGCACGCTGTAGCCTGCTCTCTGAGCTGCCTGAAGCTTAACCCAGTAATACACTTCCTCCTCGGAGGGATTCTCACTCACGGGGTACATCGTATCATCGACAATATACTCCTTTGTGAACATATACGAAAAAGCGGGAATGGTGTCAACGCTCTCGGGTAAATCCATACCGCATACCACCGAAAGATATCTGACAACGGCTCCCTCAATGGTGGTGCCCCTCGTTATATTCACGCTCTTGTCAGAGACGAGCTTATAGAGGTCGGTGTTAAGACACGCATAGGTGATGAGCGTGTAAATATCGGTGAATTTGCTCTCGGTATAGGGATAAACTATTCCGCAGCTCTCATTATAGGCACGCATGTCCTGATTTGAATCGGTAATCTTTCCGGTCGAAACAAGAGTGTAATATACGGTTTTGAGCGAGTCGATAACCGTCTGCTGAACAACCGTGTCAGAAGCCTCAAACAGCTTCATATAGCTGTTGCACTCTTTGACAAATTCTTCACACGTCACTCTGTAAGGGTATTCGCTCAAGGGGTACACCGTGAGCGGCGTGACGGCAAGAGTGTCATCTCTGAGTATGACAGAATCAAGCCACGCATAGTTATATTTTTCGGGTTCGGTATAAACTCTCGTATTGCCGGGGCAGGAATCTATATCTCCGTCGCTGACAAAAAACGACGCATAGGAAACAAACGGACTGCAACAAATCAAAAGAAGCATTGTAAACGAAATAAGTGCGCTTAATACTTTTTTGCTTTTCACAGTTACACCCCCTATATGTAGTGTCGTCAAAACACAGAATCTCATAATATTACTTGTATATAATACAACTAAGCAATTCAAATGTCAAGAAACAATACACTAATTTTAAAGAAAAAACATAAATTTGTTTGATTTTTGGCTGATTTTTCCGTTTTTTCAGCTCATTTGGGCAAAATCCGAGACTGCATTGAATATTGCCCTGCCGAATGCCTGCTGATATGCTTCATCGAGCAGATATTTACTTTCAAGCTCGTTTGTGAAAAATCCCACCTCAACAAGCACGGACGGACACACATCGGTTCTTGTGACAAAAAACGGATAATAGCGGTCGCCCCCGTTTGCCTTTCTGCTCATTTCGGGATTATTTTTATAGCACGACTCTGTGTATATTTCCGCAAGCCTTTTGTTTATGCACTCGGCAAGCGGCTGTGAAAACGGTGTGAAATAGTAGGTTGAAGTGCCGCTTCGTGAGGTGTTTTCTGCACCGTTCAGGTGTATGCTTATGAATAAATCCGGCTTTATCTGCTGATTCATAAGTCTTCTTGTTTCAAGCGAAACCTCAGTGTCAGCCGTTCTCGTCATATAGACCTTTGCCCCCGCCGATGAAAGGTATGCGGCAAGATGCTTTGAAATTCGGAGCACCTGCTGAGCTTCGCCGTGTTTTCCCGTGAAATCGAGTGCACCCGGATTTTTACCATGACCGGGGTCGATAATAATACTCATCTGTGAAAGACTTTTAACGGGCTTTCTGAATGAAATGCAAAGGCTTCCCTTTTCGTCATATTCCATTATGTATCCGAAAAATTTGCCCGCACGTTTTAAGCGGCAATGAAGTATAAGCGTTTTGTCATCGGCGTTTGTGAAAACATCTACTCCCGAAATTACCTCATCGGAATAAGACGAGAGTGAGCCGGAAAACGAGGTTGTATATTCAAAAATGAAATCAATCGCCGTCGCAGTGAAGGGCTTTGCATTATAGGCGAGCGTTTCATAGCCCTTAGTGAAGCTCTGACCGACATAGCGAAGCTTATACGGCACTTTCATTGTTTCGTTCATGATGATTTTACCGCCGGAGGAGCTGAGCGAAGCTGTGTTATATGTCATAACCGAGCCTGCGTCGGTGAGAGTTACATTTGAGTCCGCCTTGACCGCCCTGCCCGACAGCAGCTTATAGTATTGCGCTTCATTTCCGTCGTCGTCATAGTCAATGATTTTGCCCGTCACATAGTCAGTCATTCCGCAGACAAGATTTCCGTATTGCGGATTGAAGAAGAGCTCGTTTGTAGTCACGTCCTTGCCCTCTGTCATCATTCCCGTAACGGTGAGAAGCTTTGCGTTCTTTTCGCCCTGCGCTTCATTTTCGGAGGAAATGACCAAATTTGATTTTGCCGCCGCAGTGACGGTAATTCTGCCGCCGTAGCAAATCTGTGTTATTCCGCCGTAGGTGACAAAAAATGCGGCGTTTCCGAGCTCCTGCTCATAATCTGTTGCCTGCGGCATTATAACACTGCCGGAAAAAACGGAATACCCGTCCTTTTTCTCCTCGGTGACATTAAGTGAAATTTTCTCGCCCGAAATCATGGCATAAGCCGAAGCACCGTTTTTTGCACTGACCGAAAGCAAAACCGTATCGCCCGGGGAATAAATTTTATCCTCAGACGGCGTAACATAGCCCACAAATTCACCAACAGCCTCTGTTTTAGAGGAAAATGCGTTCAGAGATTTTCCCGACTTGACAAAAACGGTAACGCATACGGCGGCAGATGCTATAACCGCTACTGCCGCTGAAATAAGTATTAACATAAATTTTCTCTCTTCGGTGCTCTGTCTCATACTTATCCCTTTTCATTCGTGATAGAGTTATTATAACACATTTTTGAGGTTTTTTATCTCTTCATTTGTAAAATTCCTGTTACCGAAAACGTAACTGTATGAGAACAGACAGAAGCCATCGCCGCCGTTTTTCCGAATATACTCTATCTGGCGGCTGATTATATCGCTGTTTTTCTTCCACTCGTTCTTTCCGCTTTCGCCCGCGTATTTGTCCTCTTTGCCGGATTTATATATTGCAAGTCCCGTCAAAAGCATGGTGCCGCTCTTTTCCGTCAAAATTTTCCATCTGTCGAAAACAGACTCAAACGGCATATTCTCGTTTTCAAATCCGAAATATATCTGCGGTATTATCATATCGCAATAGCCGCTTTCGGTGCACCACCTTTCAACGTCGGCATACAGCAAATTTTTGTCTTTATCTATATCTGCTCCGGGGCTTATTGAAAAAACAAGCTTTTCATTCTGAGACTTAATGAGCGAATATGCAGAAGAAATCAAAGCGGAAACATTATCACGTCTGTACTGCGAAATATCGCAGACTCCCCCGCTTTTTTTAAAAGCTTCATATTCCTTTTTGTCTATTTTCTCATCCTGCGTGGGGTAAAAATAATCGTCGATATGTATTCCGTCAACGTCATAGTTTTCTATTATTTCACGTATGCCGCCGAGTATAACCGACGTGGTTTTTTCAGAGCACGGATTCAGATACCTTGCGTCTCCGTTTTTGTAGATTTCATTTTCATTTATGCCCTCAGGCAGATTAAGCGGCTGTCTTTTTATATCGGAGCATATTCTGTAAGGATTTATCCATGCGTGAATTTTAAGCCCTCTTTCGTGCGCCTCTTCACACATTATTTCAAGTGCGTCAAAGCAGAGCTCACCCTCATCTGCATACATATAACATGCAGGAAACAAGGCGGAGGGATAAACGGCGTCGCAGTTTGCTCTGACCTGAAAAAATATATCCGTGAAGCCGAAACGGGAAATTTTTTCTGTCATTTGCGAAATTTTCTCACGGTATGCCTTTTCGTTTTTTTCGTCGGGCGCACCTTCATAGACAGCTATCCACAGACCTATATTTTCACTCTGCTCTTTCGCTTTTTTACCGGGCATTTCTTCTGCCGTTCTCATTTTTTCACAGCCGCACAGAAAAACAAGCAGAAGACAGAGCGAACATATTAATAACCGTTTCACACACATCACCTATTGACAAGAAAAGCTTTTCATTATAAAATTTACACATATTGATTGGGGGTAGAAAAATGGCAATCAGAACTCTTCTGAACAATAAAACCGACGGGCTCGGAAAATCAAATCCCGTGACCTGCCCTGTCTGTAACAGAAAAACAGAAATGGAGCTTTTCTCAAATTACGACACCGACAATTACATCGGCAAGCTCCTTGGCAAGGATAAGGAATTCAACTTCGCCGTCTGTCCGCTTTGTACAAGCGTTTTTAAGGTCAATATGTCCTCCTACGGCATTGAAAATTCACCGCTGAAAGAATACCACCTCATTACGCTGAAATCTTCAAAAGATGAATAATCCCGTTCACCTTTACGTTCTTGCTTATTTTGCGGCTGTATCCGTTATCACTTCGCTTGCCGCAATTATCGACAAGAAAAAAGCCGAAAAGCACAAATACAGAATACCCGAAGCAACCTTGATTTTTCTCGGTTTCATCGGCGGTGCTTTTGCCGAATACCTGACAATGAAAAAAATCAGGCACAAAACCCGTCACAAAAAGTTTATGCTCGGTCTGCCCGTGATTATTCTCATACACATACTTCTGACGGTTTTTATGCACATATATCTACACTGAAAAACAGCACCGTTTCCTTTCGGATTCAGTGCTGTTATATTTTACTGATTGACGCTCTTTTTCACTGCTTTGGCATTTGTTTTTTCTATTTTGCGTGCGCCTCTCTCTATCAAAGGCTCTTTTCCGTCAGTGATAGCTTCTGCGGTGAAAATCATACGCTTAATATTTTCGTCAGACGGAATATCATACATATATTTAAGCAGTATTTTTTCGATAACCGAGCGAAGTCCTCTTGCGCCCGTATTTTCTTCAAGCGTTTTCTTCGCAAGCTCTCTGAGCGCGCCCTCTTCAAATTCAAGCTCAACACCGTCAAGCCCGAAAAGATACTGATACTGCTTCACAAGTGCGTTTTTCGGCTCGGTCATAATGCTGACAAGCGCATCTTCGTCAAGTGCCTGCAAGGTTGTGATAACCGGAAGTCTGCCGACGAGCTCCGGAATAAGACCGAATTTAACAAGGTCGTGATGTGTTGTCTGACTGACAAGATAGCTTGTATCGGTTTCTTTCTTTGTCCTGATTTCAGCACCGAAGCCGAGACCGGATTTTCCCTGACGCTTTTCTATCTGCTTTTCTATTCCGTCAAATGCGCCGGCGCAGATAAACAGAATATTCTTTGTGTCAATCTGAATAAACTCCTGCTGCGGGTGCTTTCTTCCTCCCGTCGGGGGCACGTTTGAAACGGTACCCTCAAGTATTTTCAGAAGTGCCTGCTGAACACCCTCGCCGCTGACATCACGTGTTATTGACACGTTTTCGCTCTTTCGGGCAATCTTGTCAATTTCATCAACGTAGATAATACCCCTTTCGGCTTTTTCAACATCAAAATCAGCCGCCTGAATAAGACGCAGAAGTATATTTTCAACGTCCTCGCCAACGTAACCCGCCTCGGTTAAGGTCGTCGCATCGGCAATGGCAAACGGAACATCGAGTATTCTGGCAAGAGTCTGCGCGAGAAGCGTTTTTCCAACGCCCGTCGGGCCGAGAAGCAGAATGTTGCTCTTCGACACTTCAACGCCGTCAGAAGAATTTGTGAATATACGCTTGTAGTGGTTATATACGGCAACGGAAAGCGTCTTTTTCGCTTCCTCCTGACCTATAACGTATTCGTCAAGCTTTTCTTTTATTTCATGCGGCTTCGGAAGAGTGGAAATATCCCTTTCGCCCTTGCCCTTCTTTTCTTCGCTCTCGGGAGACTCGAGCATTATCGAGCGGCAAAGGTCAATACATTCGCCGCATATATATACTCCGGGTCCGGCAATAAGAGTTCCGACCTGCTCCTGCGTTTTGTTGCAGAATGAACAGCGAACCTGCTTATCTCTGTTTTCAGCCATAATCAATCCTACCTTTCAGAGAAAGCAAAATTATCTCTTATATAAAATCTTGTCGATGAGACCGTAGTCGAGTGCCTCCTCGGCGGACATGAAGTTGTCACGCTCGGTATCCTCAGCGATAACCTCAATCGGCTTGCCGGTGTTTTCGGCAAGTATTTTATTGAGTCTTGTCTTTGTTCTTAAAATGTGGTCGGCAACTATTTTTATATCGGTCGCCTGTCCCTGTGCCCCGCCGGAGGGCTGATGAATCATAATCTCACTGTTGGGCAGGGCAAATCTCTTGCCCTTTGTTCCGGCAGAAAGAAGAAATGCACCCATGCTCGCCGCCATGCCCATACAGATAGTCGAAACGTCGCACTTAATGTACTGCATAGTGTCATAGATTGCAAGTCCCGAGGTGACGTTGCCGCCGGGGCTGTTGATATAAAAGCTTATATCTTTTTCGGAATCCTGACTTTCAAGATAAAGAAGCTGACCGACTATAACTGCCGCCGTTGCATCATTCACCTCATCGGAAAGGACAATAATTCTGTCGTTGAGCAAACGTGAAAATAAATCGAAATGACGTTCGCCTCTGCTTGTTTCTTCAATTACGTTAGGGATTAAAACAGAGCCCATAGTAAATCTCCTCTCTTTATTTAAATATTTCTGACAAGAATATCCGTATTTTCAGATATTCTTGTCAGAATCAAATGCAAATAATCAATTATTCAGCCGCTTCGGTTTCTTCCGTCTTGACGGCTTTCTTTTTGCGTGATGTTGTAACCTTTGCGTTGTCACGGACAAACTTTATTGCCTTTTCGACAAGAAGGTCGCCCTTGACGGTTTCCTCGGGTATTGCCTTTTTGATTTCGTCAATGCTCATCTGATACTGCTCGGAGTAGTCCTTATAGAGCTTTTCAAAATCTTCCTCTGTGACCTCAAGGTTCTCAAGCTCGGCTATCTTTTCAAGAGCAAGTCTGATTTTAACTGACTTTTCGGCACTCTCTCTGAGCTGTTCACGGTAATCCTTTTTCTCCATGCCGAGATAACCCAGATATGCATCAAGGCTGAGTCCCTGCATTGAAAGACGGTAGTTCATATCATTCATTTCGCTGTCGATTTCGTTCTCAATCATAGCAGCGGGAATTTCCGCCTTGAGATTATCGGCAAGCTTATCGAGAAGCTGTTTTCTGATTTCGCTCTCGTTTTCTTCTGTCTTGTCCTTTTTAATCTGCTCGGCAATATCCTTTTTAAGCTCGTCAACAGTGTCGAAGTCGGAGACCTCCTGAGCAAAATCATCGTCAACCTCGGGAAGAAGCTTGACCTTGATTTCGTGAATCTTGATTTTGAAGACGGAATCCTTGCCTGCAAGATTCTCTGCGCCGTAGTCGTCGGGGAACTTAACATTAATATCAAATTCTTCTTCCTTTGCGTGTCCGATAATCTGCTCTTCAAAGCCCGGAATGAAATTGCCGGAGCCTATGGTGAGGTCGTATTCCTCAGCCTTGCCGCCGTCAAAGGGAACGCCGTCAACAGAGCCGTCAAAGTCTATGGTGACTATATCGCCGTTTTCAACATTTCTGTCCTCAACAGCTTCTAATCTTGAGTTTCTCTCACGAAGCTGGTTAATCTTTTCGTCGATTTCTTCGTCGGTAACCTCAACCTTTTTCTGAGTTGCCTTGAGAAGCTTGTATTCCTCGATTTCGACCTCGGGCTTGACTGTGATTTCGATAGCAAGCTCAACGCCGTCACTGTCCATTTTCTTCACGTCAACATTATTGACCGCAACGAACTTGAGACCTGATTCCTTTATTGCCGCCTCGGCAGCCTCGGGATAGCAGATTTCAAGAGCATCTTCATAAAAGAATGCCTCACCGTAACGGGACTCAATCATTTTCATAGGAACCTTGCCCTTGCGGAAGCCGGGGATAGCAATATCTTTTCTTGACTTTGCGTATGCCTTTTTTCTCGCCTCGGCAAAGGTTTCACCGTCGATAGAGACCAGAAGCTCATAAATGTTTGTCTCTTTCGCATTAACTGATTTCAATTCCATTTTTAAAACTCCTTTTAAGCTTTAGAAAATTTTTCCGATATATTATATCAGTCTTTATTTGAAAAATCTATACTTTTTTAAAAAAATTATATCTTTTCTACAAGCAGAGGGCAAAAGCCGAGATAATCAGCCGAAATAACGGAAAATTTTATACCGTCCCTCTCGCCCGTAACCGCACTTTTCAGCGCAGGTCCGTGAAGATGTCCGTAATAGCACCGCTTTATGTTCTCTTCTTTGAGCACGCTGAATATCTCATCGCATACGCTGTCACAGGTCAGAGGCGGATAATGAAGAAACACAACCGGCTCGCCGCCGAGCTTTCTTGCACTCTCTATTGAGCGTTTTATCCGCCCCGCTTCACGCAGAATTACCTTTTGGTCGGCTTCTTTTTCCGAGTCGGCAAGCCAGCCACGTGAGCCGCATACCGCATAATCGTCAACAAGGTATGCGTTATTGTGGACAAGCTCTATCGTGTCGAAGCCGTTTTCGGCGAGAAATTCCTCGGTCTTTTTGAGAGTGCCCCACCAGAAATCGTGATTTCCTTTGAAAATCAGCTTTTTGCCCGGCAGAGAATCAAGAAAACGAAAATCCTCTCTTGCCCCCTCAAGGCTCATCGCCCACGAAATATCGCCGGCAATAACAACGGTGTCCTTTTCGGTGACAAGCCTTCGCCAGTTATGCTCAAGCCTTATCACATAATCCTGCCAGCCGCCGAAAATATCCATCGGCTTGTCGTCGCTGAGCGACAAATGGGTATCGGCTATTGCATAAAGAGACAAATCATCACCCGACCTTAATCAATTTCAAGCATTTTGTAAACCGTATCAAGCATTTTTTCCTTATCACAGCAACCGGTAAATCTCGCCTTTCTTCCACGAAGATTTGAGAGCTGAGGCGGGCACGGAACCGTTGTCTTTTCTATCAGCTTTTCAACCTGCTCAAACTCGTCGAGAGAGCCGATATCAACGTCGGACACAGCCGAAAGAACAGCAGCGGAAAACTTATACGGATTAGCTGTCGAAGCGATGACGGTCGGCGTTTTGTCGCCCGTTTTTTCGACGTATGCGTTATATACGTTCACCGCAACTGATGTATGCGTGTCAATAAGATAACCGCCGTCATAGGTCTGTGAAATAGTATTCTTCGTCATTTCGTCATCACAGCACCCTGCGTCAAAAAGCTCATTAAGCTTTTCAAATGTAGCCTTGTCAACGTCATATTTTCCGTCTGAAGAAAGCTGTTTCATAAGTGAAGAGACAGTCTTATCACTGCCGGTGAGATGGAAAAGAAGCCGCTCAAGGTTACTTGAAATAAGAATATCCATCGACGGCGACGTGGTTGTATAAAAACGTCTGTTTCTGTCGTATGTTCCGCTCCTCAGAAAATCGGTGAGAACATTATTTGCGTTTGAAGCGCAGATAAGTCTGCCGACCGGCACGCCCATCATTTTCGCATAGTAGGCGGCGAGAATATTGCCGAAGTTGCCTGTGGGAACAACAATATTGATTTTTTCTCCGTTTTTGATTTTTCCTTTTTCAATCATATCGCAGTACGCAGAAACATAATAGACAATCTGCGGAACAAGTCTGCCCCAGTTAATTGAATTTGCAGAGGAGAACATCATGCCGTTTTCGGCAAGCTTTGCGGCGACCTCTTTGTCGGTGAAAATCGCCTTGACACCGTTCTGTGCGTCGTCAAAATTGCCGTTAATGGCGCAGACAGCAACATTGTCGCCCTCCTGAGTAGCCATCTGAAGCTTCTGCATGGGGCTGACGCCGTCATTGGGATAAAATACCATAATTTTCGTTCCGGGCACGTTCCTGAAGCCCTCAAGAGCCGCCTTGCCGGTGTCACCGCTTGTAGCAACAAGGATAACAATGGTTTTATCGGAGACGGTTTTTTTGACCGAAACCGTGAGAAGATAAGGAAGAAGCTGAAGAGCCATATCCTTGAAAGCACAAGTGGGACCCCGCCACAGCTCAAGAACCTCTGCGCTGTCATTATAGGTGCGAAGCGGAGCGACCTTTTTATCGGAGAACTTTCCGTCCTTATATGCGCCCTCAACGCACTGTGAAATCTCATCATCGGTAAAATCCGTAAGATAGAGCTTCAATATTTTCTTTGCCCTTGAAATATAATCGAGTGAAACTAAAGACTCAATAAAATCAAGGCTGATTTTCGGAATTTCGGTCGGTACAAACAGTCCCCCGTCCGATGAAATGCCGTGTACTATTGCGTCGGCGGAATTAACCCTGACGCTGTTGTCTCTTGTGCTGGTATAAAACATTTTATTCCTCCGTGAATTGTATTATATAATTGTTTCCCCTCTTGTGAAAAGCTGTTCACAAGTAAAAAGCATCATTACAGAAACATACTCTGCGTGTCAAACGCATTTTCGATATGTTCCGTTATATATTCCCCGTTTTCACAGTCAGTCACGCAGATAACGTCAAATCTCGGCTGAAGCAAAGTCGGATTATCCTGAAGATAGAGAGCAGAAGTGGATATAATCTTTCTCTGCTTTGAAGCACTGACTGCTTCCTTTCCGCTGACACGGGAATTCTTTTTTCTCAGCTTAACCTCGGCAAAAACTATAAAGTCGCCGTATCTTGCTATAATATCAACTTCACCGTATTGACTGCGATAATTTCTCTCAATGACGGTGTAACCCTTTTTTTCGATAAAACGGCAGGCGATATTTTCACCGTCGTTTCCTCTCTTGTTGCCAATCACTTGATGTCACCCGTAAGCTTTCTGAGAAAAGTTTTACGGTGCACCTCACTTATACCGTATTCTGCAATACACTCATAGTGCAGTTTTGTGCCGTAGCCCTTATGCTTTGCAAACTGATACTGCGGATATTTTCTGTCAAGCTCAAGCATATACCTGTCCCTCGTCACCTTGGCAAGAATTGAGGCGGCAGCGACCGACATACTCTTTGCGTCGCCCTTGACAATGGTTTTTTCCTCAATATCAAGTCCGGGCTTCATATTGCCGTCAATAAGTGCAATATCCGGTTTTACGGAAAGTCCGTCAACAGCGTTTCGCATAGCAAGAAAGGTTGCCTGAAGAATATTGATTTCGTCAATGGTTTTTTCATCGACCAGAGCCACACTGTATGCGACAGCCTTTTCGGTTATAACGTCATAAAGCTCTTCACGCTTTTTTTCACTCAGCTTTTTTGAGTCGTTAAGCCCGTCAATTTCAAGTCCGGTCGGCAGAATGACGGCGGCGGCGCATACCGGACCCGCAAGAGGTCCTCTTCCGGCTTCGTCAATCCCGCACACAATCGGGTAGCCGCTTTTTATTGCTTCGTATTCAAAATCGTAATTCATATTTTAGCCTCTTTACCATAAAATTACTTGAATTTTAATACTTTCATTGTAAAGAATATTGTTAGCGGAAAAACTTTGTCAGCGTTTGCCGGGTCTTTTCTGCTCCGTTTATCGCAGAAAAGCCTGGGGTAAACGGTTTTTATATTTTCATTTCAAGCTGTTCGCCCGCTCCGGCATCCTCTGCGCTGAGCACGGCTCCGGCCGAGGGAAGATTTTTCGTCTTGTAGCGGTAGGGCTTGACAAATTCTCCCTCACGGTACTCTCTGACCTCAATGAGACGGTGACCTTTTTTGACGGTCATAACGCCGACACCCTGAGTATCCTTTGTGGTTTTTGACATGATTGCGCCGGTGTTGAACAAAAGGTATCTTCCGGCGGACGACTTGAGAACGAGCTCTCTTTCGTCGGATACATAAACCGCACGCACAAGCGGAGATTTATCGGAATATGCCTTTATCAGCTTCTTTCTGTTCGTCTTTGTCGCATAGGCATTCAGCTCAACCTTTGCCGCTTTTCCGTTTTCAAAGAAGAAGAGCATATTGCCCGAATAATCGGACGTGACGACCATGTACTCAGCGTTTTCGTTCTCGTCAAAACCGAGCCTGCCGGGTATAAAGTCACCAAGAACGCTCGCCTTTGTGTCTGAAAACTCCGACACCTTAGCTTTATAAACCTGACACTTGTCGGTGAAGAAGAGAAGCTCTCTGTTATTGGAGGTTTCAACAGTCTGAACTATCTCGTCACCGTCCTTGAGCTTATGCTCGCCGCTCATGCGCAGTGACAGCGGAGTAATCTTTTTGAAATAGCCCTCTTTTGTGAAGAACAGCGTAACGGGATAATCGGGTATGTTTTCCTCTTCGCTTTCATTGCTCTCTTCATAGGCATAGCTGATTTCGCTTTTTCTGTCCATGCCGTATTTTTTGCTGACCTCGACAAGCTCTTTTATGATTACCTTTTTGATTTTGTTTTTGCTTGAGAGAATGTCGTTCATCTGTGCAATCTGCTCCTTGAGATTCTCAATATCGGAAAGTCTGTTGAGAATATACTCACGGTTGAGGTGGCGCAGTTTTATCTCGGCGACATATTCAGCCTGAATTTTATCAATGCCGAAGCCAATCATAAGATTCGGCACGACTTCGCTTTCTTCCTCCGTATTTCTGACTATCGAAATTGCTTTATCAATATCAAGCAGTATTTTCTGAAGTCCCTCAAGCAGGTGAAGCTTATCCTCAGCCTTTTTGAGGTCAAAGCAATATCTTCTTCTCACGCATTCCATACGGAAGGCTATCCACTCATCGAGAAGCTCACGCACACCGCATACCTTAGGTGCTCCGCCGATGAGGACATTAAAGTTGCACGGGAAAGAATCCTCAAGCGGTGTCAGCTTATAAAGACGCTGCATGAGCTTATCCGGGTCAACTCCCCTTTTAAGGTCAATCGTGATTTTAAGACCGGTTTTGTCGGTTTCGTCACGCACATCGGATATATCCTTAACCGTGCCCGCCTTGACACGCTCAATTATCTTGTCGATAATCGCTTCTGAGGTCGTTGTCGGCGGAATCTCGGTTATATCTATGCAGTTATACTCCTTATCGTATGAATATCTTGAGCGTACCTTAATTGAACCTCTGCCCGTGTTATACACTTCTTCAATGGCGTTTTTGTCATATAAAATTATTCCGCCGCCGATAAAATCGGGTGCAAGAAGAGTGTCGGCGATAACGTGGTCGGGATTTTTAATAAGCTCGACCGTTGTTTCACAGATTTCACGAAGATTGAAAGAGCAGATATTACTCGCCATACCGACGGCTATACCCTGATTTGAATTGACGAGCACCGACGGGAATGTAACGGGGAACAGGGTCGGCTCTTTCATTGTGCTGTCATAGTTATCGACAAAATCAACCGTGTCCTTGTCAATATCCCTGAAAAGCTCGCCGCATATACTTTCAAGCTTTGCTTCGGTGTATCTCGATGCGGCATAGTACATATCTCTCGAATACGCCTTACCGAAGTTTCCCTTTGAATCGACGTAGGGGTGAAGAAGAACCTCGTTGCCTCTCGACAGACGCACCATTGTCTCATAAATGGCGGCGTCACCGTGAGGATTAAGGCGCATTGTCTGTCCGACTATATTTGCCGATTTTGTTCTTGAACCCGTGAGAAGTCCCATTTTATACATTGTATAAAGCAGCTTTCTGTGCGACGGCTTGAAGCCGTCAATCTCGGGTATCGCACGGGAGAGAATAACACTCATCGCATACGGCATATAGTTGATTTCAAGGGTATCGGTGATGGGCTGTTCGACAACGTCACCGGCACCGATAATATGTGTATTTCTGAGAATTTCCGGGTCAAAGCCGGAATTTTCCTCTTTGGTGTTTTTTCGTTTTGCCAAGTTATTTTCTCCTTTCACAAATCAGCTTACATCAGTAAGGTCAATGTAGAGATAACCGTTATTTGCTATATGCTCTTTTCTGCCTGCAAGATTATCGCCCAGAAGCAGGTCAAATTTCTCTGCCGTTTTCTCAACGTCGTCCGGGTGAATTTTTATCAGCCGTCTCGTTGACGGATTCATTGTGGTCAGACTCATCATATCGGCATCGTTTTCACCGAGTCCCTTTGAACGCTGAATGGTATATTTTGCATTTCCGATTTCTTCAAGGGCGGCAACCTTTTCCTTTTCGGTGTAGGCAAACCACGTCTGCCCCTTGCTGTTTATTTCATAGAGCGGAGATTCGGCAATAAACACCTTTCCCTCGCTTATAAGCGTCGGCGCAAGACGGTATATCATTGTAAGAATGAGCGTTCTTATCTGAAAGCCGTCAACGTCGGCATCGGTGCATATAATGATTTTATTCCATCTGAGCGATTCAAGCTTAAAAGAGGAAATATCCTTTTTCGCACTCTTTGTTTTGACTTCGACACCGCACCCGAGCACCTTTATCAAGTCCATGATGACATCGGATTTGAATATTTTATCATAATCGCATTTAAGGCAGTTGAGAATTTTGCCTCTGACGGGCATGATTCCCTGAAATTCAGAGTCCCTCGCCTGCTTACAGGCACCGAGAGCCGAATCGCCCTCCACGATGAAGAGCTCTCTTCTTGCAACGTCCTTTGAACGGCAGTCAACAAACTTCTGAACACGGTTTGCCATGTCAATAGATGCGGTGAGATTCTTTTTGATATTCAGTCTTGTTGTTTCGGCTCTGACACGTGAGCGCATATTGATAAGCACCTGGTCGGCTATTTTATCCGCCTCAAGCTTATTCTCGATAAAGTAAATTTCAAGGCTGTGTTTCAGAAACTCGACCATTGCCTCTTTTATAAACTTATTTGTAATCGCCTTTTTTGTCTGATTCATATAAGAAGTAACCGTCGAAAATGACGAGGAAACGAGCACGAGGCAATCGGCAACGTCCTGAAATTTGATTCTTGCGTCGCTTTTCGTGTACTTTCCGCTCTGCTTGATGTATGCGTCAATCTGATAGACGAGCGCAGTTTTGACGGCGTCATCGGGTGAGCCGCCGAACTCAAGCCAGCTTGAGTTATGGTAATACTCAATAAGCTGAAGCTTATTTGAAAATGCGACGGCAAAATTCATTTTCACTTTATAGTCCGGCAAATCCTCTCTGTCTCTGCCTGTTCTTTCGCCGCTGAAAAACTGAACGGAGGTCAGAGCGTCTTCGCCCACCGTTTCTTTGACGTAATCGGTTATACCGTTTTCATAAAAGTATTCAAATGTTTCAAATGTACCGCCCTTGACCTGATTTTTAAGCACAAAGCGCACACCGCTGTTGACAATCGCCTGATGCTTTATAACGTCTTGGTAATGCTCAAGCGGAATATCAATTTCGGTGAAAACCTCAAGGTCGGGCTTCCACTTGATTTTTGAGCCGGTATCACCCTTTTTGCCGTAGGGCTCTTTCACAAGTCCGCCGACATTATTGCCCTTTTCAAAATGCAGGGTATATTTACAGCCGTCACGCTTTATCTCGGCATCCATATACTCTGACGCATACTGCGTTGCACAGAGACCGAGTCCGTTAAGTCCGAGCGAATACTCGTATGCGCCGCCGTTGTTGGTGTCATACTTGCTTCCGGCATACATTTCACAGAAAAGAAGCTCCCAGTTATATCTGTTCTGCTTCGTGTTGTAATCGACCGGAATTCCCCGTCCGAAATCCTGCACCTCAACTGCGCCGTCAAGAAAACGGGTGACGATTATTTTCGTGCCGTAGCCCTCTCTCGCCTCATCTATTGAGTTTGAAAGAATTTCAAACATTGAGTGCTCGCAACCGTCAATACCGTCCGAACCGAAAATAACAGCCGGTCTTTTACGCACACGGTCGGCACCCTCAAGAGATACAATATCCTCGTTGTTGTAAGTTTTTTTCTTAGCCATATAGCCCTCCGTAAAAACAGTGACAATATTTATAGAAAACCTCAATGGGTAAAAATTACTGACACCTGTCCATAATCCAGTTTATTTTATACTATATGCAAGAAAAAATCAAGTAAAAAATACCATATATTGAATTTTTGTAAATTTTCCGCCGTTATTGTATAATGGTGTCGCAAATGAGGAGACTGAAAGGGACGTAAGCTTTTCGGCGAATTATTTTTCAGAAATTTCAATAAAGGGCTTGACAAAGCAAAAAATCGGTAATATAATACGAGAGCACTTTAAGAAGTGCCGAATATCGCGGGGTGGAGCAATTGGTAGCTCGTCGGGCTCATAACCCGGAGGTTGCAGGTTCAAGTCCTGTCTCCGCAACCAAAAATCCGTCTTTTTAAGGCGGATTTTATTTTTGCCAAAAATCAAAATCGGCAATGATACATTTTATCACAACTGAGAAAATCAACCGAAGCAAAGTCAAAACCGAAAATTCAGCAAACAAAAAAAGCGAACAAGCCCCGATTAATGATGCAGCTATGGCTGAAGCTCCGGTTCCTTCCCCGTCTCGCAAAAGTAAATCCCGTTTCTTCTTTGCCGCATTCATTTTAATTGTAATTTCTCTTGCCGTTCTTATGTGCTGCTTATTCAGATAAACACTTCAGGCTGTTGCTTAACGTCACTTTGTTTTGCAACAGCCTGCATTATAAAATTCGTGATAACTTGTAATTGAAAACAGAAAAAGGCAGTAAGAAAGAGCTGTTCCAAAAGCTAATAAAACTTAATTGACTTTTATTTATAATTTAAGTATAATGTAGAAACAGATTACCACTCGCTGTGCAGGGTTTGCCGGCAGTGTGTTTTTACGGACAGGTTGATGTATGAAAGATAAAGTTGCATTGTTTTTTGATTCTGTTGCGGAAAACTGGGATAAAACAAATAAACCGGCTTCAGAGGTTCTTGAATTGATTGCCGATATTGCCGGAATCTCAGAGAATAAGAGCGTACTTGATGTCGGTTGCGGCACGGGAGTAATGTTACCCCTTTATATTAAAAGAAATTCAGCGCAGATAACCGCTGTGGATATATCGCAGAAAATGATTGATATAGCCGAAAGAAAATATCCGGGCGAAAAAATCCGGTTTGTATGCGGTGACATTACGTCATTTTCCTGCGAGTGCCGATTCGACTGTGTAGTGGTGCACAACGCATTTCCGCATTTTCTCAGGCAGAAAGAGGCTCTTGAAAATCTTAAGTGTCTGACAGCGCATGGGGGAACGCTCACCGTTGCCCACTCAATAAGCCGTGACGATGTGCTGAAATGTCACGCAAACGTCTCTGATGTTTCGGTGCCGTTGCCGCAGGCTCATGAGCTTTGCAAAATGTTCGGCAGTGACTTTGAAAAATTCACAATATTATCCGATGAAAAATGCTATGTCGTTTCGGCGACAAGAAAAATATGAGGTGACACTATGTCGCATGAAGTTAAGCTTATCGCAACAGTCGGAAAAGGCGGCGTCGGAAAAACGTCCCTTTCTGCGGCTTTCATACGCATACTTTCAGAGAAGTATCCCGACAAAAGAATACTCGCAATAGACGCCGACCCTGCCATAGGACTTTCAACCGCACTCTCGGTTGAGGTCGAAACAACGCTTGATGATATAAGGAAAAATATTGTTGAAAGCGTTGAAAACGGAAAAAAGCGTGAAGCTGTTGAAATGCTCAGCGAAGCCCGTTTTCGTCTGCTCGATGCACTCACTGAAAAAGACGGCTTTTCTTTCATGGCTATCGGCAGGCCCGAAACAGCCGGCTGTTACTGCAAGGTAAACGCATACCTCAAAGAGGTTATCGAGCTGATAACTCAGGATTTCGATTTCGTCGTAATCGACGGAGAAGCGGGCATTGAGCAGATAAACCGCCGTGTTATGGAAAAGGTCACCCACCTCGTGCTCGTCACAGACGCTTCCCGCAAGGGAATACAGGTCATAAACACGATTAAAAATGTGGCTGACGGGCTTGTTATGTATGATGAATACGGAATTATCGTCAACCGTCTCCCCTCTTCTTTTTCGTGCGAAAACATTGAAATTGACAAAGACAGGCTTCTTGCGGTTATACCCGATGATTCGGCACAGGCGAGAAACGATATGTACGGTGACAGCGTTTTTGCACTGGAAAAAACCTCGCCTCTACTCTGCGGCGCAAATGAAGCACTGAAAAAGCTCGGTATTATTTAAGGTGAAAAAATGGAAATTTATGATAAACTGATTGATGAGATTTTTGACTTAGCCGGTGATTGCCGGTCCTATTGCTTTGACCGCTCCAAGGTATGCGAAATGACCGATGCGGGCACCCTTATACTCTCAAAGGAGACGGCATTTGAATACGGCGCACAGCCTTTGCCGGCAATAAATTCGGTGCTGTTCACCGACAGCGAAAACATAACGGACAAGGTAATGCTCATCGGCAGTGATATAGGTGAAGCCGACGCCGATTTGCCGTATGCACGCATAGCTGTTATTTCGCTTGATAAAAGCGAAATGCCCGATGATGACAGTCTGTATAAACGGCTCAAGGATATTGAATTTGTCAAATATCACGTTCACCCCGCAGGCTGTCTGCTCAGGCAGTCACCGGAAAGCAGGAGAGAACAGCTCAGAATCGGCAAAGCGGCTGTCAGAAACGGCTTGTCTTTTGAAAATATCGGTTGCGGTTTCATTGAAGAATATAAAAAGGACCCGCTTGTTAAGGCGGTTACCGTAATTTTTATCACCGAAAAGAATTTTGATTATAAAAAGCTGTGTACACTTTCCTCAAGGGCATACGATATTACGGAGTCGCTTAACAAGATACTCGAGGGGCTTGAAATAAGCTGTGACACCTGCGAATTAAAGCCAATCTGCGACGAAGTGGAGGGACTTCGCAAACTGCATTTCGGAAAGGAGAAATAAATATGCACGAACACGAACATAAGTGCTGTAATGTATGCACGGGAGTTGACGAAGAAACAACAGCCCTGCTCAAATATATGCTTGAGCATAACCGTCACCATGCCGACGAGCTTCACGAGCTTGCGCACAACCTTGACGGTGAGGCAAGAGAGCTTGTGCACGGGGCTGTAATTGATATTGAAAGCTCCAATGATAAGCTCGCAAGAGCACTCAATGCAATATGCAAAAGGGAGAACTGAAATGTGCCTTTCAAATGTTTACAGAAAAGACGATGATGAAAACGTACTCATGCTGAAAAATATTGCAAAGGTTGAAGCCGACGGCGAAAAGCTCATCTTTACCAATCTTCTGGGAATACAGACAGAGCTTGCCGGAGTGCTTCTCAATATAGACTTGCTGGAAAATATTATTCTGGTAAAAATCAAGGAGGAAATATGAGGTATTTTGCAGGTTGTGACGTAGGCTCGACCTACACAAAAGCGGTCATTATCGACGAAAACGGAAAAATGTGCGCTTCAACTATTCTGCGCAGTAAAATGAATGCCGAACAATCGTCGAGAATGGCAATGGACGAGGTTGTTTCTCAGGTGCCCGATTTAAAAAGTGTTGATGAAATCACGTATCTTATCGGCACGGGCTACGGCAGAAACCGTGTTCCGTTCGCAGATGAAAACATATCGGAAATATCCTGTCACGCTATGGGTGTACACGTTACCGACCCCAATGTTAAGGCGATAATTGACATCGGCGGACAGGATGTAAAGGGAATTGCGGTCGCTTCCGACGGAACGGTGAAGAACTTTGCAATGAACGACAAGTGCTCAGCAGGAACCGGCAGATTTTATGAGGCGATAGCAAGGAGCTTTGAAATGAGCCTTGAGGATTTTTCGGTTCTTTCGCTCAAAGCGAAAAATGTTATCCCCGTCACGGCGCAGTGCACCGTTTTTGCCGAATCTGAGGTTATTAACCTTGTCGGAGAGGGTAAGGCACCGGAAGAGATAGCCGCAGGTATTCAGATGGCTGTTGCAAAGCGTTGCTTTGTCATGGCAAAAAAGGCCGGAGCGGTGAACGATATTACTCTCACCGGCGGCTGTGCCAAAAATGAAGGTCTTAAGCAGGCAATAGAAAAGGTGCTTAAAATAAAGGTGGTATCGCTTAAAACCGACCCACAGCTCATGGGTGCTCTCGGTGCCGCCGAATACGCAAGAAAGAAAGGAGCATAACTTATGAAGGATTTGAAGTATCAGTTTTATTTCGAGAATCTTCTTTCGGATATTAAAAACGAGCTTGTTTCAAAGGCGATAGACGACGGAAAGCTTCCTCTCGGCTTCACCTGCTATTTCATACCTGAGGTACTGCTCAATCTTGACGGTTGCTTTTCAGTGAGAATGCGCGCTCCGGGTACCGCAGATACCGGCATTGCCACATACTATATGTCGGAAAAGACGTGTATGTTTTCAAGAAGCATACTTGAAAGAGCAATAGAGGGCGGCTACAACTTTCTTGCGGCTCTCATCGGCACCGAAACCTGCAGTATGATGAACCGCTCTCAGGAACATTTTGAGATGCTCGGGCTTGTCAAAGACGTCAATGAAAAATTTTTCGTCAGTCACATAGACCCCCCGTTTGTAACAAAGGACTATGCCTTGAAGCACTATGAAAAACAGCTTCAGATACATATTCTCGACGCACTTAAAAACGCATACGGAATAGATACGTCCGACGAGGCACTGCTCAAGGCGATAGACGCTCATAACGAGATATGCGATATTATTACCGAGATAGGCGATATGAGAAAGCTTGAAAATCCGCCGATAACCGGATATGAATTTCACCTGATAGAGCTTGTCAGCGAGGTTTGCCCGCAAAATCTGATATTGCCGTATCTCAGAGAGACGCTTGACGAAATCAAAAAACGCAAGGTTGACGCAAAGCCCTGGTATAAGGTGAGAGTTGTTCTTGCCGGCGGCGAAAACGATGACCCGTATTTTACAAAGCTCATTGAGGAATGCGGCGCAATGGTTGTCGCCGACAGATATTGCTACGGCTCACTGCCCGGAAGAGAAAGAATTTCCGTCAATGACGGCGAAACACCTCTTCGTGCTATAGCGAGACACTATATGGAAACAAGCCAGTGTCCGAGATATATGAACGTCGAAAAGGTAAACGGAAGAAAGCAGTATTTCAAGGAGCTTGCCGAAGAATACAACGCTGACGGACTCATCATTGAGCAGATGAAGTTCTGCGAATACTGGGAATATGAGCGTATGTACTGCATGAATGTTATGGAAAGCGAATACGCGCTCCCCTGTCTCGGCATAGAAAAGGAATATGTTACCTCAACCTCCGGACAGCTCAGAACGAGATTCCAGGCATTTGTTGAGGCACTTGAGCTTAAAAAGATAAAGAAGGTCAAGGAAGAGGTGAAACAAAATGGCTGAAAAGAAAAAGGACAGAGGCACTCGAAACCGCTTTTATGACGGTTATGAGCTTGCAAAATACCGTAAATGGCGTGGAGTTAAGGATTCATGGCTTGACTATGTGGAATGGCTCAAGGACAGAAAGGTGAGCGGCGAGCTTATCAAGGGTGACCCGGTAAGAGCGTTCAAGGCATTCACGACATATCGCTGGATGGCACCTTATCTTGCCAGCGGAGCTATGGTTGACCGTACTCTTGAGGATGCAGAGGGTGTGTCGCTTAAAATCGGGCATGAATTTATGAGAGTTATACTTAAAAGCAACGTGAAGGCTCTTGTAAAGATAATCAAAGCCGATAAGCGTTTCGGCGATAACGAGCTTGCGGATAAAATGGTACTCTTTGAGCAGATTACCTCCCCTATTCTTATAGGCGGATTTCCCAATCTCGTTCATTCGGTTCAGGAGCCGTATCATACCATTCTCCCCACAGCAAACGACCAGCACGGAGGATATTATTTCAGCGATATTATCGACAGCTTCGGTCTTCCCTCCGACTCCTGCCGTGTCAGCTCTTCAATCTGCGGTGTTGCGATAGATGACCAGCTTCCTATTGAGGGTGCATGCGTTATTACAAGCAATGCACCTTGCGATTCAAGCGTAATGAACTCTTCGGTGGTTGCAAGAAGGCTGAATATTCCGTCAATCCCCGGCTGTACACCTATGCGCTGGAGAGACGAGAGCACTCAGGAATATGCGGTTGCACACGTTAAAGAGATAATAAAGTTTATCGAAGACACAACGGGCGAAAAATTTGACTGGGACGCATTTTTCAAGGTTGTTGAAAACTATAACGAGGAGACAAGAATACAGCTTGAATTATGGGAGCTTGCAAAAACTCCGTATTATCCCGTTCCGGCGGTAGCTAATCTTCTTTTCCGTTCGTTCCAGCTTTCATTTTCAAGCGGACTTGCAGAAGAGGTTGTTGAGGTCAGCCGTGAAATGCTGAAGCTTTGTGAGGAATGCTACGAAAAGAAAATCAATATGCGCCCGAAAACACGTCACAGACTGCTCGTATGCGGCGCACCTGCCTCGTACTATATGCACTTTTCGACATGGATGTATGAATGCTGGGGTGTAAACACGGTCGCTGTTATGAATAACCTTTCTCACCACGAATATATCAGCACCACCGACAAGGAAGAGGCTCTTCTCGGCGTTGCCAAGCTCTGGGAACAGGCGATAATGCGCCGTCACCTTGTGGGCGGTTATGAGAATATGCTTGAAATGTTCGAGGAATACGAACGCTTCAACTGTGATATGATAATGTTCTATGACGATATAACCTGCAAGGGCAGTAAGTCGATGACGGGCATTATTCAGGACACTGCAAACGAGAGGAATATTCCTCTTATGTGGGTGTCACACGACGTTATTGACCCGAGAACAATTCCGAGAAGTGAAATGCGACGCCAGTTCAATGAATTTATGTTTACAGTTATGAACGAAAAGCCGCTTGATGAATCTCTCCTCGATTTTGATGACAGCAAGGGCTGGTAAGGAGGACACTATGAAAGCTTTGAAAAAGATATTTGCAGTAATTTTCGGACTTGGATTTACAGCGTTCGCCGCAACTCAGGTCATATATTGGTTTAACCTTGACAACAAGCTGATGTTCTTCATTATTTATCCGCTTTTACACAAGAGATACGATAAAATCGAACGTGACAGAAAGTTCTGATATGTTCCGTCGTGTATAATAGCGGAATTTGAATAATTTGCGGATGAGCAAAATAACCCCCTGATATTCGGAAGCTACTTAACATAGCGTTACGAAATATCAGGGGGTAAAATTATGTTCAGACCACGTGCAACACGTTAATAAGTATTCTGCCTTATTACAAAACTATTCCGAGAGAATTGTCGGGTTATCCCGATTATTTGAATGTTAAATTACTTACAGAATTTTAAATGCGGTATCAATAAATACTTACCGACTTAATCTCTTTAAAGCTCTTTGACAGCTCATTATAGCAGCTTGCATATTGTCCGCTGAGGGTGTTCCCCTCAAGTATAAGTTTTTCAAATGCGATATATGCCTTTGAAAAGCATTTTATTTCAAGGTCTGACGCATTGTCTGCGTTTAAAGCTTCCGCCAAGCTCTGATTTGTCTTGAGCTGAGGATAATTATTGATAAGTAAACCCAAACGATATAATCCCGCAGCGGAATACTGACTGCCTGTTTTTTCAAACGACTTTTTATAGTATTTCACAGCATCGTTTATATACTTATATTTATCTTTATCTTTGTCGTTTTTGTAAAGCTCTATCTTCTCTTCGCTGACAATTCCCAAGAAGAGCCATGCTTCCGCATTATTAAATTCTGAAGCTTTTTTAAAGTATGCTTCAGCTTTCAATAACGTACCCTCAGCTTTAGTAGCAGACAGATAATCTTTCATCTGCAAGTGTCCGCAATTTAAGGTTGCGTAAACGTCATCAAGTTCAGCCGCTTGTGCAAAATTCCCCGTTGCTTTAACCTTATCGGGAGTTCCGTCAATCCAGCCGTATTGATAAAACTTGCCTAAGCTGTTATATGCTTTCGGGTATCCTTTGTTTAAAGAGGCTTCATAGTATTTGTACGCAATCGCCCTTCGTTCGCTGTCGGACGGCAGTTCTTTTCCCGCCGAAATTCTGTTTTTTTCATAAGACTCCCCTCTCTTTCATCTAATCAAAAACTGTTTAAAAATTTTATTTCAATCACCTTTTCGTCCAGCCGAAAAGGAAGTTGAACGCTCTCTGCACAGCGAGAACGACATCGACAAATGTGCCGGAAATCAGGTATTTGAATTTGCTCGTTGAGTCGCTCATTTCGCTTATTTTCGAGCCCTTTTCAAACACAAGGCGGCACGCTCTGACAAGCTCGTATTCATACTCACCGGGTTTGTTTTCGTCAACGGTTATGAGTCCTGCGCCTCTGAGACCGTCATTTGAATAGTTCTTGTTGTGAACGGTGGGCACACCTATCCAGTCAATCCCGTCAAGGTTTATTTTGTATGCGTTAACATGGTCGTGACCGGCAAAAGCCGCCATTACGTCCCCCGTCTGACGCATAGTCTCAAGCTCAGCCGTCTTGTTATACGGCGAGCCGATTTTTTCATACATTATGCCCTCATAGCCGAAAAACTGCGGAATATATGAATAGGTTTTTCCGTTATAGCCGTTAATCGTTGCATCGCCCAGTTCAAACGGAAGCTGAGTGAATGCCTTTTCATAAATTTCGGGAACAGGTATATGCTGAAACGCAAGTGCCGGAACAACTTTGCCGCCGTTATTCTCCTTGAGCTCAAGCGCAGTTTTTCTGTACCATTCAAGCTGACTGTCTCTTATGCAGTCGTATCCGCCCACCTCTTCGTCGGGGTGGTCACTGCCGGAATCAAAAAACCAGAGATTGAGTTTAATATCATCTGACTTTGAGGATAATACGGGCAGATTAAAGTTAGCGTAGCCGTAAATGTTATCATCGGCGTTGTATGAAAGACAGCCGAGACTGCGATAAATGTCGAGGAGAGCCTCTTTTTCTATGCCCTCATTCTGTGCGTCATGATTGCCGAATATCATTGCGAACGGTATATTTCTCTCTCTGACGGGCGCAGTTATTTTTTTGATAACCTCTTCGTGCCACTCAATAGTGTCCCCTATCGAGTTGTCACCGAGATAAACAACAAGGTCGGGCGCATACTTATCAAGTGCCTCCCTCATTATCTGAAGACAGGCGTCGCCTCCGCCCGTGCCGCCCTCGTGAACGTCGGTGAATACCATAATTTTAAATTTGCCGTCCGAGTTAAATCTCAACGGTGATTTTCCGGTCTCGGCAAATGCCGGAAGCATAAGCGTCAAAAGCATTAATGCCGCCAAAATAACAGAAAATACTTTCTTCATAAAAATTTCCTCCGTTTTTTATTAATTCCATTATATTCCATTAATATACAGCGTGTCAAGCAGAAAAAATAAACTTGAATTAATCGGAAAAATAAGGTATAATAAGAAAAAACTCAAAGGAGAAGCAAGATGATTAAAGAAATTTATACCGATAACGCTCCGGCGGCGATAGGACCTTACAGTCAGGCAAAAATTGCGGGAGGCTTCCTCTTCACCTCCGGTCAGATACCCGTTGTGCCCGAGAGCGGCGAAATCGACGGCACGGATATTTCAGTTCAGGCTGACAGAGTGTGCAGAAACCTTGCCGCTGTTCTCAGTGAAGCGGGCACAACCTTTGAAAACGTAATCAAGACAACCTGCTTCCTCGCCGATATGGCTGACTTTGCCGCATTTAACGAGGTGTATGCAAAATACTTTGTCTCAAAGCCCGCACGTTCCTGTGTTGCGGTTAAAACACTGCCGAAAAACGTGCTTTGCGAAATAGAGCTTATCGCTCAGATTTAAACAAAATAAAGGAGACTCATTATGAAAAAAACAATTTCCGTTTTACTCTCGGTATTAATGCTTGTGCTCTGCTTTGCCCCGTCAGCTTCGGCTATAAGCATTGAAGAAGGTACTCCGATGCTCGATTTGCAGTTTAAAAACGACAAAGCCTCCAACGGAATAGACTATGTTTATTTCTCGCCCGTCAAAAGTGAAGACCCCGTTAAATATCCCCTTTTTATATGGCTTCATGCTGAAAATTCCGCAAAATACAAGAGAAGTCAGCTTCAGCCGTATAAGCTGAGCAACTGGGCAAGCGACGAATATCAGGCAAGATTTCAAAACGCCGGCGGCTGTTTCATTCTCGCTCCGAGAGCAAATCTCACCGCCGCTAACAGTTGGGATTCCACTCAGGTATTTTTCCTCAAGGACGTAATAGATGAATTCATCAGAAAGAATGAAACGCATATCGACACCGACAGAATTTATATTGCCGGCTGTTCGACAGGCGGAGAAATGGTCTGGAATATGCTCGACACATTTTCTGATTTCTTTGCCGCAGGCATTCCCGTATGCGCATCTTCTCAGCCCGCCTCTACAACGCTTTCAAAGCTTAAATATACTTCAGTCTGGATATTCTCATGTGACAAGGACCCCTCTCCCCTTGCAAAAACGGAGAGCGCATTCACGACCTTTGCATCACTCGGCAATATGACAAAGAGACCGTCCGGAGTACGTATTACGACAATGAGTGAAGCTGTGTTTGCCGATTACAGCAAAAAGACAGAATGGAAAAACGGTCAGGCGAAGCTCTCTGATGACGCCGAGCACTGTATCTGGGAAGCAGTAACCTACGATATGCACATGGCGGACGGTAGCCTTTACGCTTATTCAAACACCCTTGACTCGAAAGGAAAAACGGTTGACTTTTCTGACTCAAGCGGCGTAATAAGCTGGCTTTCGGCACAGAAAAAAGTTGCTCAGGTCGAGGATGAAGAGCCCGGTGAAGATGCTTCCGGAGATTTCTGGAGCATGGTTAATTCGATTATGAATGTCATCATCACAAGAATAGCCACTGTTATCGAGCAGCTTCTCGGTATCAAAATCATCTGATTTAATTAAATACACATAAAAAGAAAAAGTATGAAATGCCGTCTGACGCACATTTCATACTTTTATTTTTTATCTTTATTTCGCTTTTTTCGCCTCAAGCTTTTCTATCTGTGAACAGATATACTCATAGACTCCGTGCCACTCGGCACATTTCTCATCTTCCCGGTGGTCGGGCAGGTCATAGTTATCGCTCAGATATTTCGCAAAATAATCGGTGTATTTGACCGCACCGTAGAAGTTTGTGTGACCTTCATCAAAGAAGTCATGGGAATAATCAAACTGATATTTTTCAACATTTTCTTTTTCTGAAAAGTTGATACAGTTCATACTCTCTTCTCTGATAATCTTATAAATCGCATTGTTTAAATAAACATTGCTTTCATCAATCTGTCTCGGGGAAGAGACGAAGAGCGCATCAATCTTGTTTTCCTTGAAATAGTCGATAAGCTCATGAAGATAAAATGTATTATATTTATCAAGCTCGGCGGTTTTGTCGGAAAACACCGGCTCATCAATCGCCCTGATTCTTATGCTCTTGTTGCTGACAAAGCGATAGCCGAGATATTTTGTACCGCTTCTGCCTATCTCTCCGAATGTGAAATCCTCGTCGCTCCACATATTGTGATAGCGTATGAACGGAAGATAATAAGAAAGGTCAAACTTCTTCACGGTCGGGTCGATTTCGTTCATCATTTTCAGCGAACGGTTAATGGCATCTATCCTGTTATATGAGAAGAGGCTGAACTGGTCTGCCACACGTCTTGACCGCTTTGCGTCAGTGTTGACGTTCTCGGTCGGATTCCATAGAAACGACCTTGTGTCAATAATGACAAGCTTAGGATTCTGATATTTAAATGCATACTTAACCACGTTGAGAGTGTTCCATGACGGAAGAGCCTCAATCGACAGCGGATAAACCGTCATTCCGTAGTCTTCAAACGCCTTTGCGCTGAGCCAGAAACGGTCAGTGCCGCTCGTGCCGATGTAAACGGCATCGACTGTGTTTTTTTCAAAGGATTCGTATGTCTTGAACCGCTCCGACATGTGTGAATTGGGGTACTCAAACAGGTCGCAGAGAATGACAAGGATACACGCAACAATAAGAAGAAACGCCGAAAGCCTGAAAATATGCTTTTTTTTCATAGCGAAGCCTCCTTAATATGCCTGATAGATGAAATCGCTTGCGCTGTAGCTCGGTCCGTAAACGCCGAAAACAAGAACGGCGACAAGGAGCAGAAGAAGAAGTCCCCAGCGGAAAACCCAGCTCTGTTTTGAGAGAGTTTTTCTGATTTGAAGTCCGTTTTCCTGAAGAACGCTGACTGTGAAGAGCACAAGGCAGGCAATGAAGAGAACGAACATATTTTTACCGTCAACACCGAGGCTGAATATCGTTCTGCTGCCGCCGAAGAGGCAGTCGGGGTCAATATCGGTGAAGATAGCCTTGATAATGTGAAGAGCCGCACGGAATGACGGTGCCTTCGGGAAAATTCTCGCTATTGATATGACTAAAAATGTTCTCACAATCTGGAAAACCTTATAGCTGAAATTTTCCGTGTTAATCTTAAGCTTTTCAATTATCCACTTGAATACGGGTGTGAGCGCAATGCCGAGTGAAACAACGGTTGCGTTATAAAGTCCGAACGCCACCTGCTTGCTGTTTGCACCGTGCCAGACGCCGATAAGCGTAAACACGCAGAATGATGTAATAATCGAGGGCAGAGTCTTGCCCATGTGCTGACTGATGTGCTTTTTGGCAAACTTGCTCACTTTGGTAATCGGCTTTGAGAGCATTATCGAATAGAACACATAGTCTCTCATGAAGCCGCCGAGTGTGATGTGCCATCTGCGCCAGAAATCGGCAAGTGAGGTTGAGAAATACGGACGACTGAAGTTATCGGGCATCTCAATACCCAAAATCTGAGCCGCACCTCTTGCAATATCTATGCCGCCGGAAAAGTCACCGTATATCTGTGCTCCGTATGCAACGATTGCAAAGAGATACTCAGTGCCGGAATAGTTCAGATAATCCGCCGAAAAAACGGTCGTAACTATCGGTGCAACTCTGTCGGCAATAACAAGCTTTTTGAAAAAGCCCCAGAGAATAAGCTCTGCGCCGAAAACAAAGTTGTCATAATCGAATTTATGCTCCTGCTGAAGCTGTTTTCCTACGTCGTCAAAGCGATTAATCGGACCCTGCACTATCGACGGGAAGAACGAAATAAACAGCGCATACTTGAAAAAGTTTTTCTCGGCATCATATTTGCCTCTGCCTATATCGACAATGTAGCCCAGTGAAGCAAAGGTGAAGAAAGATATTCCGAGCGGAACGAGAAGATTGAGATAGGGTATGTTTTTATCATAACGGAAAAGTGAAAAAATCTCGTTAAGATTGCTGATTCCGTCATTTATATATTTGACAAAAATAAGAATGGCAAGGCAGATAACAACAAATAACGCCTGTACCTTTTTTATTTTTTCAGTGCCCTTTTTCTTGATTTCACGCTTTAGCTGCTTGTCAGCGTCCTCGCCAAGTGCGGCTATTTCTTTCTTGTAGCCGTCACGCATTTTCTGCATAATGAGACCGGCGACGTAGCCTATTGCCGTCACTCCGACAAGATAAACAACCGCTTTTGCGCCGCTGAAAATATAGAAAGCATAGCTCGCAATAAGGAGAATAACCCACTGCGCTTTCTTCGGCACAAGATAATAAATGAGCGTCAGTCCGAGAAGGCAGAGAAGAAATGCTAATGATGTAAACGACATATTATCACCGTATTCTTTCAAGATATTGCCGCTGATACCGGAAATAAGTACCAGCGGCATTATTAAAATCAGTCTTCGTCAAGTATTCTTTCAACAAGTGCGTAGATAGCTTCGACGCTGTTGAAATTTTCGGGCACCATATCGTCGATTGAAATGTCGATGTCAAATTCATCTCTGATATCCGTTACGATACTCACAACATCGAATGAATCGAAAATACCGTCGTCAATGAGTGCTTTCTCGTTTTCGTAATCAACGTCTGACCTTATCTGTTTGAGAATATTGATTATCTTATCCATAAAATGCCTCCGTAAATAATGATGAGTAATTATATCATAATGTGTTATTTTTTTCAATACAAAACGCAAAAATTGTCATTTACCGTCCGAAAAAACAGGAAGCTGTTATTTAAGGAGCTTTCTGTTGATTTTTCCGTTAAAGGTTTTGGGAATTTCGTCAACAAAGGCTATGAGCTTGGGAATCTTGAAAGCTTCAAGATATTCAGCCATAAAGCGGCGAAGGTCAGTCGGGTCAACGGTCTTTCCGCTTTCAGCCACAACATTGAGCTTCGGCACACTGCCGCCCATTCTGTCCTCAACCGCAAAGCAGGCACACTCGGCAATGCCGGGATAGCGGAGAACAATGCTTTCGACCTCTGTGGGTGCAATTTTAAGACCGCCGATATTGATAACGTCATCTCTTCTGCCCAGAACATAAACGAGACCGTCATCGTCGATATATCCCAAATCGTTCGTATAAATTACACCGTCCACAAGTGAGCCGGCAGTAAGCTCGGGTTCATTGAAATATCCGCTCATAACCGTCGGGCCGGTGACGGCAATAAGTCCGGGATTATCCTTTGTGCCTTTGATTTGATTATGATTTTCGTCAACTATAAGTACCGTCGAATTGACGTTGGGGCGACCGACACAACAGACAAGTCCCCTCTGCTTTGAATAATCGAAAAGACAGGAACAGCCGGCTTCGCTTGAGCCGTAGCCGTAATAAAGACGGGTATGCGGGAGAATTTCGCAAAGCTTTTCCTTATCCGCTTCGGGGAACGAGGACGAGCCCGTGTGAATGTGGTCGAGCTGGTCGGAGAACTTTGCAAGCTCCTTTGCCGAGAGAACAAGAAGCATTCTGACGGCTGAGGGAGGCATAAGAACAGACGTGACCTTATACTCCTCAAGATAGTGATAGAATTTTCTTATATTCGTGAAGCCGTCGAGAAGAACGACGGTAGTACCCGTCATCATACTGACATAGAGCTTTCTTATTGCGCCGGCGTGATTAATCGGCACGGGGACGAGATAGACGTTATTGTCGGGAACGCTCGCGCCGTAGCGTACATTTTCGACGACAGCCACAACCGCGCGGTGAGACTCCATAACTCCCTTTGACTTGCCCGTTGTGCCCGTTGTGAAAAGAATATCACATATATCGTCTTCCTTGGGAAAATCAAATTCAAGATTTTCACTGAAATATTTATTTGCAAGCTCTCTGACGGACGAAGAATCAATGCAGGTGTATTTGTCATCATGCTCAAAGTCCGAAATGACAACAGAGGCGGAAAGCTGTTTTGCAACGTCGAAAAGCCCGTTTCTCGCAACGGTTTTTTCGAGAGGTACATTAACATAACCGGCAAGATGAGCGGCAAACGCCGAAACAGCAAACCATATTGAGGGCGTAGCCTTTATCACGACACGTGAGCCCTTGGGAAATCCGAGAGAGCGCAGATAGGCGGCAAAGCCTCTGACCTCACGCCAGAGCTCGGCATAAGTAATCTTTTCTTCTTCAGCTATGACGGCTGTATAATCAGGCTTTTCACAAGCAAAATGTGCAACATATTCAACAATAGTTTTCATTTCTGACCTCCGCAATCATTAAAATAAATGACAGATATTGTATATATTTGTCAATACCCGTAAAGTATAGCACACTATGTATGTATAGTCAATACAAAACAACATATCCGCCCCCGAAGGAGCGGACACCGAAATAATTTTCGCTTAATTTATTTTTCCGTGATTTCAACGGGCACCACCGTCTGCATTTCGACGGGCTCCTTTTCATAGAGCGAAGAATACTTCTCCTGATAATAATTTTCCGCCTTGCACTCGAAAGAACCGTCGGGTGTATAGCTGATAACAGTACAGCCTCTCTGTGAGCCGAGCTTGTAAATGCCGGGATAAGCAAGATAGTCAACGCTCATGCCGTAGGTAAGACGTATTCCCTTGTAATCGAGAGAGAAATTGTTTTTATGGTCATGACCGCAGAACACTGCCTTTGTCGAGCCAAGGTCAGAAATTGTCTCAAACATTTCATCTTCACCGATGCCGCAGTAGATGACCTTGTTTTCTTCGCCCGCAGTGCCGTAAACAAGCTTTGTGTTTTCCGTGTCGGCAAATCCGTTGTCGGCGTATTCATACCAAGCGTCCTTGAACTCTGTGAGAGGAATGTGGAAGAACATTGAGGATTTGACGGTGCTGTCGCCCTTTATGCGAAGCTCCTTGAATTTTGCCGCATTGTATTCGTTATATTTCTCGACATTCTCTTTGTACCAGTCAATCTGGTCCTGATGTATATTGTCGTATTTCCACATTATGCCGAGGAAGTCGCCGCCGGTGTAGGAATGGCTGTCAAGAACATAGAGCGACTGGGTGTAAATGCCCTGCGAATTTTTGACATTGATAATCTGATTGCCGACGCCGGAGATTTTTTCGGGGCCTTTCTTGTAGAGACATTTTTCAAAGCCGCCGTTCTGATAGAAGTCGCCCATTTCTTCTCTGTCATAGTAGCTGTAAAGTTCAGTGTCGTGGTTGCCGAAAGTCAGGGTCCAGTAAACGCCGAGCTTATTCATAAGTGCCGAGAAAATTTCGGCAGGCTTTTTGTTGTTGAACGTGCCCGCCTGGAAAGGAACGGGATAAGCAATATCGCCCGTGACGATAACGAGGTCGGGCTTTTCGGCTGTGACCATTGCCGCAACGGAGTTAATAGCCATAGCGTCTTTTTTAAGGCTGAGGAAGCCGCCGCCGATATGTACATCGGTAAGCTGTAAAACCTTGAATTTGCCGTCGGTGGTGAATGTCCAGTTTCCGTTTACGTCGAGCTCGGGAACAAGCTGATTGTCATATTTCACCGTCTCGAACGAGAGAGCCTTTTTCATATTTGCCTTGTTACCGACGATATTGATAACCGTGCAAACGCCGACAGCAACAACGATTACTGCAAGTATAACGCCGATTACCTTAAGCGCAACCTTGCCTCTGCCCGTCTTTTTCTTTTCTTTTGTCTTCATGTCTTTTTTTGCGGAAATATCCGCTCCTCCTTTTGTTTTTTATATGATTATATTCAATATAATGCCCGTTTTTTCCTCACATTCCTTTTTAAGAAGCTCAAGGTCGCAGTCGTTTTCAAATCCGGCGCAGACGTAAGCTTCTGTTTTATCGGAAAAAGAAATGTAATTTATTCTCTTAATATCGGCTCCGTGAAGAGCGAGTATTTTTTCAAGCTCGTCACGCTCCGAGAATTTTACGTAATCAATCAGCTTTTTGACGGCAGACACCGCAAGCTTCAAAGCGGAAATAACGATTATCACGCTTATAATAATTCCGAAAACGGCATCAATGGAGAATTTACCCTTGCCGGAAATGTATAGGGTGAGAACCGTGACACACGTGATGAAAAAATCAAGCACGCTGTCATAAGCCATCACATTTATTACGGGAGAATTTGTTTTCTTGTAAAAAGCTTTATAAAATGCGAAAAGTCCGATTTTGACAGCCGCCGTTGCCATAAGCACCGAGAGATAAAGCCATGTGTACCAGACGGGAGTCGGATACATGAGCCTTTCAAGTGACGAATAAGCAAAATAAAATCCCGTGAAAACAACGGCAAGCGAAATGAGAAACGAAAAAAGCTGTTCGCTTTTTTCCGAAGTCGTTTCGGTCGAAAAATCGCTCTTTCCGACTATCAGGCGCATACTGACAAGTGTTATCAGCCCCGAAAGCGAGTCGAATAAATTGTTGACGGCGTCCGAATAAATGCTTATTGAATTTGTGCGAAGCCCGATATAGAGCTTGACAAGAAACAGAGCCGCATTGACCGAAAACGCAACGGCGCATACGGATAATATACCTTTACCCTTTTTCAAACAAGTCACCCCCGCCCGCACATTATACATAACCGGCGACAAAAAATCAAGAAAATTTTAATTCATTCACCGAGAATTATATCTTCTGTTTTTGCGCCCGTCGCGGCGATAAGGTCTTTCGGATTAATGAAAATCTGTGCACCGAGCATACCGCCGCTTATGATGATTTCGTCAAAAAGAAGAGCAGATGAATGTATAACCGTCACAAACTGCTTTTTCATTCCGAGCGGAGTACAGCCGCCACGTATGTAGCCGGTAATCGCCTTGATGTCTTTGACATGAATCATCTCAACGCTTTTTTCGCCGACCGCCTTCGCCGCCTTTTTCATATCGACCTCTTTATCTATCGGCAATACAAAAACATAATGCTCACCGCTTTTTCCGTGCATCACAAGCGTTTTGAACGATTTGTCATACGGCTGTGAAAGCATATCGGCTATATGAACGCCGTCGATAAACTCATCACAGTCATAGAGATTGACGCGGTAGCTGATTTTGTTTCTGTCAAGTATGCGCATTGCGTTTGTCTTGACCTGTTTATCCTTTGCCATTATATCACCCGTGTCATTTTAGCACAAAACAATGCCCGTTTCAATAGCAAAAAACGGACGGTGCACAAGGCATACCGTCCGTTAAACAGCGTTTTACTCTTTTTCAACGCAGGCTTTTTTGAAGTTTTCAATATCCTCGTCTGTCTCGAAGCCCGAGAAGCCCTTGAATATATCACAGAAGTATTCGTTGTCTTCTTCGGGTGAGTGGTGTGAATACCAGACCTGTGCGAAGAAAGGATTGACCTTTGCTTCCTTGTCATAAGCCCAGTGGAAATCGGTCGGGACTTCCTTTTCGCACCAGTGACCGCCTCTGAGAACAAGGTTCGGTGTCATTTCAAACTCGTGACCGTGAGCGCATCTCCATTTAAGAGGAGTATAAATATCGCCCTTGACCATTGTCTCGGAAAGACACTCGCCGCCTCTGAACTGCGCCGCTTTCTTCATATCCTCAATATCAAGCTCTGAAAGAGGCTTGCTCTCGTCGTAGCCGTGATCGAGAAGCATTGCCGCTTCGGGCTCTCTTGCGCTCTCCTGCGGGAACCATATATCAAAATCGTCCCACTTCTTGCTGACCTTTGCCCATCTTGCCTTTGTGCCGAAATAAGATGAAATTCTGTCGGTCACATTGTTTTCAATCCAGTTGAGTGTGCCGTAGGTCTCTTTCTTTGCAAAGTTCATAAGAAGAGGCTTGAGAACAAACGGGAACGGCTTTGCAAGAAATGCAAGCTTATAAACAAACTCGACCTTCTTCATCATGTCCTTGAAATACTGCTTGACGGGGATATTCAATCTGAAGTGGAGGTATTCCTCAAGCTTATCCGAGTCGTAGTACCACTGACCGTGAAAGTTCTGAAGAATAAAAGCATTCGGGTCAAACAGCTTTTTAGTTGAGCCGAGACCGAGAGTGCCGAGAAGAAGCTCCTCAAACTCAAAGTTTGTAATTCTGTAACTCTTACCGGAACCGATATTATAGAAGCTGCGCCAGAATTCCTCGGGAACATCGTCGCCGCAAAGATTGACAAGAAGTCTTGCCGAATCGTCAACCGTCGCCCATTCGAGAACACCGTTAATCGGAACGTGGAACATAATCGGGTCAAGATTCTTTAAAATTTCGGGATAGAGAATACCCGACTGACGAAGTGAAACCCAATATTTAAGACCTGACTCAGCAATAATCTTTTCAGCCATAACCTTGCTGACTGCGTAGTGGTCATAAATGCTTATCTGAATGGGGTCGCCCGTTCTGCCCCAGTGTGTGGGTCTGTTTCTGTCGCCAGTCTCGGCAACCGTGCCGATATAGGCAACCTTGATTTTATCCGGCTCGGGCTGTGCCTTGACAGCCTTTACGATATTTGCCATTGCCGCAGGATTGACGGTGATGGTCTTTTTCGGATAATAGTCTGCGCCCGGTGAAACAAGTCCGCCGACGTGAAGAACATAGTCACTGCCCGTTACACATTCGAGAATCTTGTCGTATTCAAGGAAGTCGCCCCAGACAATTCTGACTGAGGAATCATTCATATAATCCTTGAAAAGCTCTCTGTTCTTTGCGCTGTCACGAAGAAGGACACAAACGTTAAATTCGTCCTTATGCTTCATAAACTCCTTGAAGCCTGCCCAACCCATTGTACCGGAAGCACCGGTTAAAAAGACATTCTTTTTCATTGTATAACTCCTTGTTACAGTTTTGCGCATTGAATTATAACAGATTGCTCGTTCTAATTGAATACATAAAGTATTAATTATTTCTAAAATAAAATAAACTTGTGCTGTTTTTAATGACGGTGTGTTAATAATGTGAACAGAATATTAATACACAAAAATAAAAGCTGTAAAATACAGGTAGCTTCCGTAATTTTACAGCTTATGAATAATTAAGAGTAATGCCTTAACCGAAAAGTGAAATCTGACTGTCCTCCGGCAGACCGGCAAGTGCACCGACAGAGCGGAGCGACTCAATGACAGCGGAGGAAACGTGAGCTCTGTTTCTGATATCCTCAATGGAGATGTATTTCCCCTCTCCGTCATCACGTGCGGCGGCAAGAGCCTCTGCGGCGGCGTCACCCGTTCCGGACATGGCGCCGAAAGGCATACGGATTTTTCCGTCCTCGATTTTATAGACCTTTGCGTCGGATTTGTAAAGGTCAATCGGGAGAAATTCAATTCCCCTCGCCATCATTTCGTTGACGACCTGAAGAGCAACATACTGGTCCTGTTCTGTCTTTGAGGCTTCCTTGTTGTTATCCTTTTCTTTGATTTCAGCCATTTTGCGTCTGACGGCATCTCTGCCCTGACTTATTGTCAGAGCATCGGTGTCTCCGCCACGCACGGTCATAAATGCGGCGTAATACTCAACGGGATAATAGATTTTATACCAGCCGAGCCTCATTGCGGCACTGACGTATGCGGCGGCGTGCGCTTTCGGGAACATATACTTTATCTTCATACATGAGTCTATGTACCACTGCTCAACGCCGTTATCCTTCATTGCCTTTATGTGCTCGTCGGTGAGAAGCTTTGTTGCGTTGCCCTTACGCACTATTTCCATTATCTTGAACGCCATCTGCGGCTCAAGCCCCTTGTGCATAAGATAGACCATAATACTGTCTCGTGTTCCGATAACCTCAGAAATCGTGCAGGTTCCGTTATGAATGAGCTCCTGTGCGTTTCCGAGCCAGACGTCCGTACCGTGCGAAAGCCCCGAAATCTGTAAAAGGTCGGAAAAATTCTTCGGTTTAGCCTCAAGAAGCATACCTATTACAAAGGGAGTACCCATTTCGGGTATTGAGAGCGTGCCCGTCTGGCAGTCAATGTCCTCCGCCGTCACACCGAGAGGCTCGGGCGAAGCGAGAAGCTTATATATTTCGGGGTCGCATATATCAACATCCATAACCGGTATGCCGGTCGAATCCTCAAGATGCTTATAGAGCGTGGGAACATCGTGACCGAGGTTATCAAGCTTCAAAATCGTGTCGTGAAGAAAATGGAAATCAAAGTGAGTGGAATATATGCCCTTTTCGGCGTCATCGGCAGGATGCTGAATGGGGGTGAAGTCCTCCGCTTCAAATTCATTCGGCACAACAACCATACCGCCCGGGTGCTGTCCGGTTGTACGCTTAATGCCCGTACAGCCGTTCTTGAGCCTTTCGATTTCCGCTTTTGAGGTGGTGGCAAGAAGCCCTCTTTCCTCAAGATATTTTCTGACATAGCCGTATGCGGTTTTTTCAGCGACGGTAGCAATAGTGCCCGCCTTGAAAACATGGTCTTTACCGAACAGCTCTTCGGTGTATCGGTGGGCATAAAACTGATAGTCGCCCGAAAAATTAAGGTCGATATCGGGGCTTTTATCACCCTTGAAGCCCAAAAACGTCTCAAAAGGAATATCGTGCCCGTCTCTCGCCATCGGTGCGCCGCATTCGGGGCAGTTTTTCGGCGGAAGGTCATAGCCCGAGCCGACACTGCCGTCAAGGAAAAATTCACTGTGCCTGCACTTAGGACAGCGATAATGCGGAGCGAGGGGGTTAACCTCGGAAATTCCGCTGGCGTGGGCGACAAACGATGAGCCGACCGAGCCTCTTGAGCCGACGTGATAGCCGTGCTCTTCGGAATTTTTGACAAGCTTCTGCGCTATCATATAGAGAACACCGAAGCCGTGCTCGATTATTG
>JAZUDT010000063.1:0-5227 GCA_045639785.1 Acutalibacteraceae bacterium
ATTACTTTTTATTAGTATTAGTCCTTATTGCAGCCACAGGCTACATAATAAGCATAAAAAAATAACCGCCCCAGTTCCAATGTAGCAGTTATTTTTTAACTAAGATATTTGGGGCTAACCGTCTATCGGTTGCCTTTCTGTATTTATTATAGCACGATTTTTCATTTTGTCAACCGTATTGCTGTCTTTAACTGCGACGGTTCCGAATTACTTTGAAAAATACATCTCAATAATACTTCTGAATATCATTGCGATTCTTTCGAGAAGCTTCTGAAGTGCCGGAGCCGTTTCGGCTGTCTTCGACTGTTCACGGGCGGGGGCATTCGCAAGAACGAGAGCCTCAGCCACAGGAGCCGTTTTCGCTGACAACATCATCGGTGAGGAATTGGACTGTGTTTTCTCCGTGTATGCCGTTCTCAGACTTGTCAGACCGAGAATAGCCGAGCCGTTGCCGGAATTTGTTATAACCACTGTGCCGCTAATTGTTTCAACTCTTAAAAGCTCAGTGAGCGAATAATAAATTTCGGTCGCTGTCTTTATTTGAAAATCAGCGGTTTTTCCGTTATATGAAACGGTGACGGAGACTGTCTTTCCGTTGACGGCTTTCATACCGATTTGCACCTTGTTATAAGCAAGTGTGCTGAGATCGAATGTAATGGATTGACCGTCAGAGAGATAAAGCTCGTTGTTCGGTGAAACTCTGAGATATTCCGCAAGATTTGTCGAGTCTATTGTCGAAGAACCGTCGAGGAAGAGCGCACCGCTGACTGAGTCGAAACCGTCAACACGGTCTGTGCCGACAATGGCATCTTTGATGAGCGTATATCCGACATTGGCTTCACCCTTTGCCGCATACGCCTCTTTAGCGACTTCACTGTTCTGAGCCGGATTATAAACTCTCACGGCGTCAATGCAGAGATTATAGAACTTGTTGCCCTCGCCGTCAACGCCGAAATGACCGAATGACGAATAAAATCTCGCTTCGACGGTTACGGTGTAGGTGCCGTAGGCAAGGTCGGTTATATGAATAACGGGAACCTGATAAATCACCTCAGAATTAGCCGCGAATTTGTCACGGTACCAGCCCGTTGCCTGAACACCGCCGTTATTTGAAAGTGACGGGCTTGTGGTGTAAACCTTGCCGTTGCCGGAAGAAATGACATAGTCGGGGTCATCCTTGTACTTGTCTCTTTCGTCTTTGTCTTTAGGAACAATACCTGTCGGATAGAGTGCCACAGCATCACCGTAGGTCGCAAATCTGACGTCGGTGTCGGTTACGATTTCTTTTGTATGCGTTCTGTAATAAAGATTGCCGTAGGTGTAACCGTAATAAGTATCGACAACACACTTTCTTACAATATCTTCACCCTGCATAACCGTAACGGCGAAAATGCCGCTGCCGGAGTCGGTCAGACTGACAATGTCAAAGCCGGTGCCGGCGAAAGTGAACGTGGCTTTCGGCCAAGTGCCGCCATTTAACGGGTTGTTAGCGTCCGAAACGGTAACACTGTGGGCTGTGCCGTTTGAAAAAGATGCGCAGTTTTCATAAGTGCCGCCGAAATCAACAGCCTCAGATGCCTCAGAGCTTCCGCATACCTCCCAGACACCGTAGCCTGCGCCCGTGCCGTCGGTGTAAACAATGCCGTTTTTCTTCTGAGCACCCGTTTCGCTGTCTGTTTCGGTCTCGAAGCTGTCCTCGTAATAGATGACCGAATCGGGCACAACGGTTATTTTTTCGTATGCGTAAACAAATTCGTCGGTGTGAGGTATCTGCACCTTGGTCACGAGATAGAACGTCTCAACTTCGGTGAACTGCATTGAGTTGATTTTGAAATCAGCCTTTTCACCGTCGGGAGAAATGGTGAAAGTGCCGAAGTTGCCCTTGACAGTGGTGCTCTTTTTGGGGTCAGCCTCAAGAATCTGAGAATCGTCACTGACATTTGTCGTCACGCCGACGTAGGTGCAGCCCTCTGCGGGTGCATATTCGGTCTTGACGGCGTTTGCGTCTGCGCTCTCGGAGTGACCGCCCTTTTTCATCGGCAGTACCTCCTGTTTGTCAATAGCGTTATCACAGCGTGAGCAGTGAGAGCCCTGAGTGAAACCGACTGAGTTTTCGGTGGGCTCAACCGCCGGGTCGGTAACCACGACGTGACCGAGAGCGAGGAGCACCTCTTCTTTGGTGTTGGTGAAAGTTTGACCGTTGAAAGAAACTGTTGCCGTGTAGACTTTTAAGCCCGTTGTTTCGCAGAGAGGCTCAGTGGTGATTTCGCTTGTAATTGCCGCCGTCTCTGTCTGAGTGTGATTGCTGTCATTGGCACAGACAAGAGAAACAGACGCGCTTTCATATCCGTTCCATGTCCAGTTGTAGGGCTGATAATTGTGCCCTAAAGGTGCGACATCCTCGGTGTACTGACCGCCGCAGTCTGAACAGGTGTATGTTCTCACACCCTTTTCGATGCAGGTCGGCTGTGTTGTGATTTCAGAGGTGAACTCACACGCTGTTTCATCACCGTACAGATCGCAACCGCTGTTCACGCACTGTCTTGTGTGCGTTTTTGCTGCTTCATTGTATTTATATGCACCGGTGAAGTTGTGACCGAGAGAGGAAAGCGTTTCTTCTTCAACCGTTGTCGGCTGTGTGCAGTCATTATCCTTGAACACATTGTGACAGACCGAACAGGTGTAATATTCATTGTTGCCCGCTGATGTACAGGCAGGAGCTTTCGCCGCCGTCTTAACGGGGGTGTGCTGTTTCATCGGAATATCCGTTTCATCGTATGAACCGCCGCAGATAGTACATTTATAGGTTGTTACACCCATTGCCGTACAGGTCGAGTTTTGTTTTACAGTGCCGCTGTCAAACGTACAGGCAACATTTTCGTTATATCCGTCAACAGTACATTTTCTGTTGTGTGTTTTGTTACCGTTATATGTGTAGCCCCATGTGTGAGCAATCGTGGAGTAGTGTGCATAAAGCGTAGTGGCAGCTGACGGTGTATAGCTTGCACCCGAAGCTCCGATTTTAGTTCCGTCGCTTGCAGCGGTGTACCAGCCGTCAAATAAATAGTGATTTGTCGCATCATAAGCCTTTGACGCACTCGGAAGTGTAACGCTGCCAGGTGTCCAGTTAGCATAAAGGCTTACCGTTGCGCCCTGTGTACTTGAAAGATTTGTAACAGATTGATTATTGTTATATACTTTTGCACCGCTTGCGGAGGTTGCCCAGCCGTTAAAGGTTGCCGTAGCAGTGGCAGACGCAGTATCGCAAATGCCGTCACCGGCATTGTATGTGACGGTGTAAGCTATGCCGAAACCGTTTTGGGTAAGAGCTTTTGCTGCATCGTAAGTGTGACTTGAAGACGCTGTTGAGCCTGTTGTACTGCCATTACCGTTATATGCAACCGTATATGTTATCGGCTTCCATATTGCATAGAGAGTTGTATTGTAGCCGACGGAAACATTCGTCTTATTGCCCGTTGTCGCCGTGCTTGATGTATTCCAGCCTAAAAATTCATAGCCTGTACGGGAGGGTGTAGCAGTCGGATTGTAACCGAACGTCGCATTCGTCGTTCCGTTTGTCGGCGTTTCCACCCTATCTGCGGTTGAGCCGGAGAAGTTACCGCCATTAGGGTTAAGAGTGATTTTATATGTAGGAGTGACAGTTACAGTAGTACTGCCGGAAATACTATTAAAATTCGCTGTAACGGTTTCTTTCTTTTCTGAAACATTTGCTGAAGTCGGTTTAACAGACATTGTAACGGAATCGGCAGAACCTGTTGAGTTTATGCTGGTATTTCCGTTATTGTTTGTAGTTTTCCAAGATGTTGGACTTTGATACCAGTTAACTCCGTATTGGTCTTTAACTGTGCCGGTGACTGTTGCAGTTACATTTGTTGTGCTACCTGTTGCATTTGCTATCAAAGCTGTTGGGCTGGCTGAAACAGCAACAGAATTGGCATAAGGGAATTTTGAAGTCCAAGAAGTTGTACTTTGGTTACCGTTATTCCCCGTGCTACCAATATAGTTATTTTTATCTTTGTCTTTTCCGTCATCTTTAAAAACTTCTGAACTTCCACTACTTCTTATTTTAAAATAATAGCCATTTGTCTTACTTTGCAAGTGAGCTGTTCCTGTCCAAAGAGTTACATAGTCGCTGGCACCATCTTTTTTTACATAAAGACCGGTAAATGAGTAGCCGATGCTACTAAACCAATAGTTATCACATAAATAGCCGTAAATTTCTTCCGGAAAGCCAAGACCAGATTCTTCAATTATGTGCTCGCCGGAACTGTTCATCCAGTTCTTTCCGTTTTTCCCGATATCAATATCTTTACTGTAAACAGTACCGGTGCCGTTATTCGACCTATGCCTTATAGTTATACCGGCAGAGTCGCCTTGGGTTCCATCATATCCCGCATACGAACTTTCTATGTTGTTTGTACCGGTAACATTGATAACAACTTTAACGGTGTATGTTCCCGCCGTCGCCGCCTCGGCTTTCTCGGCAAGCGGTGTGAACACCCAGCAGGAGAGAAGCATGACGAGAGTGAGAACGTAGCTGAGTGACCGTTTTAAATTGTTTGTTTTTTTCACATTTTCCATATCTGAACACCTCAAATTTCGGTTAATATAAACAAAAATACGTATATAATATAATATATTTAGAAAATTTTGTCAATAAAAAAATAATTAAAAATTGTTGTAAATAATGTTGCAAACCTGTGTCAAAACACAATATATATGTATTTGACCGATATGAGACACAAAATGTCGATTAATTAATGATTGACAATTAATAATGGGGCGCAATCCCTCCACGATACGGTCAAAATGGCGGAGAGGTGAGCCAATCCCTCCACCGTTACGGCTAAAATGGCGAAGAGGTGAGCCAATCCCTCCACCGGCTTCGCCGGTCCCCCTCCCTTTGACAAGGGAGACAGATAAGCGTAGCTTGGTGAGGTGATTATTTTCCCGCAAGAAAAGCGGCAGGAACTTTGTGCGATTTGCGCTGCACAGAGAGCCTCACCCTATAAATTTACGCATACAATATTATATATAGAACACGAAAAAGGTTTTTGCGCTTGACAAAATGAAAAATCGTGCTATAATAAAAACAGAAAGGCAACCGATAGACGGTTAGCCCCAAATATCTTAGTTAAAAAATAACTGCTACATTGGAACTGGGGCGGTTATTTTTTTATGCTTATTATGTAGCCTGTGGCTGCAA
>JAZUDT010000064.1:0-8026 GCA_045639785.1 Acutalibacteraceae bacterium
TGTCCCTGTTGGATAAGACTGATTTTTTGTTAATATTGTACAGGCTGTTCATAGTTTGTTAATGCTATGCGACAGCCCCGCCCTTCTCAATTCAGAGAAGAAAACGGCCCTCTTCTCACATCTGTTGGCGCATTCCTGCGCCCCACAATTATTCATTATTAATTATTAATTGTTAATTAATTCTCTCGTTGGCTTCAATGAAAATACCACCGCCGCCACTGTGAGGGTTATCACGATTTCCGGCACCATATACATTGCGTTATATATGAGCGAATACACGAGTGAGAGCGAAAAGCCCGAATATTTCTCAATCAGTGCGCCGCCCCACGCATAGAAGCCCTCCTGTGTGAAATACCACTCTGCCCATGAGCCGTAAAGGATTGCGCCCGAAACAACGTGGCACGCATACCGCAGAAGCATTGCGAAAAACGAGCCGGAAAGAAGAGCGAAAACATTGCCCTTTCGGCGAAACATACCCGACAGCCCCACGACAGAGTAGGCAACAAGATAGTCTATGGCGCATATCAGAATGACGTTTATTATGCCCTGCGCCTCAAATGCACCGCTCACAGTTGCGCCGAGCACAGCCTGAAGCACGCCGTAGGTAAAGCCCGAAAACAGCCCCCAGCGCACGCCGTACATACAGCCCACCGTTATCAGCGGGAGCATCGAAAACGGTGTTATTGACCCACCGAACGGCAGACGGAAAAGCGTCAGCATTGAAAGCACTGTGCCCAGAGCTATCATCACGGCGGTAAATGACAGCTTGAAGGTTTTGTTGTTTTTGTCAATTTTTCTCATTTTTTGCCTCCTGAAAATAAAATAACGCCCGAATGAAAACTTCATCGGCGTTAAGCTACTGCTCTCTCCCTACGTCGGTATTATCCGCATCAGGTTAAAGGGTCAAAGGCTTTTGCCTTAATCTCAGCCGAAAACATCAGCACCCCCGAAGTTATATTCAGTTCAGACCGGACGCCTTTCTCTGCGTCCGGATTTATTATATATCGGGCACGTTCTCTTGTCAAGCGGAATTGACATTTTGCCGATTAGTGGTATAATAAAATGTCAGTTTATACTATTAAAGAGCCGGTTTTTACGGCTTACGGAGGCTTAAATTATGTCAACAATAGCTGCCATATCAACTCCTCAGGCGGCGGGAGGTCTGGGAGTTATCAGAATTTCGGGCGAAAACGCCATTGAGATAGCGAGCCGTGTTTTTAAGGCTAAAAACGGTCTCGATTTGAGCCGATTGCAGGGCTACCGTGCAATACTCGGCAGGGTTGAGACAAACGCAGAGGCTACAGACGAGGTTGTTTGCCTTGTTTTTCGTGCGCCGAGAAGCTATACGGGTGAAAATGTTGTTGAATTTTCGTGTCACGGCGGACTTTTTGTTCTTCAGAAGGTGCTCAGAACCGTGCTTGAGGCGGGAGCCGTACCTGCCGCACCGGGCGAGTTCACAAGGCGCGCCTTTCTCAACGGGAAAATGGATTTGACCGAAGCCGAAGCCGTCATGGGCATCATCAGCGCACAGGGCGAGCAGGCGGCAAAGGCGGCAATGAATGCCCTTGACGGTGCGCTCTCAAAGAAAATTGCCGAAATCAACAAAAGCATTGTCAGGGTATGCGCCAATTTATCGGCATGGGTAGATTATCCCGACGAGGATATAGATGAAATTTCCGAAAAAGAAATAAAAAATGTGTTTACAGCGGCAAAAGATGAGCTTTGCGCACTTCTGAGCCGTTTTGATGCCGGACAGGCGATAACCGAGGGCATAAGCACCGCCATAGTCGGAAAGCCGAATGTCGGCAAGAGTACACTTATGAATATGCTCACGGGCTATGACCGCTCCATTGTCACCTCGGTTGCCGGAACAACAAGAGACGTTATCGAAGAAACGGTGAGGCTGGGCGACGTTGTGCTGAGGCTTGCCGACACGGCGGGAATAAGAGAAACCGATGATGTGGTCGAAAGCATCGGCGTTGACATGGCAAAAAAGAAAATTGAGCAGGCGGGGCTTGTGCTTGCCGTGTTCGATGTTTCACGTGAAACAGACGAAGAGGACAGACAGCTCATGCGCTTCTGCGAGGGCAAAAACGGTATTGCCGTTCTCAACAAGAACGATTTGCCCGCAGTTATGAATACAGAAGAGATATATGAACACTTCGATAATGTTGTCACCTTATGCGCTTCAAAGGGTGACGGCTACGAGAAACTGAAAACAGCGGTTGAAAAGGTGCTCGGCACAGATAAAATCGACACCTCCTCGGCAATGCTGACAACGGAGAGACAGCGTGCGGGTGCGGTGAAAGCCGTTGCCTGCCTTGAAGAAGCGTTGTCGGCACTCGAATCGGGGCTGACGCTCGATGCAGTGAATGTGAGCGCAGACTGTGCGGTTGAAGCACTGCTTGAGCTGACGGGAGAAAAGGCGACAGAAGCAGTGGTTGATGAAGTTTTTGCGAATTTCTGCGTCGGAAAGTAAGCACTAAGGAGATACAATATGAAATACTTTGCCAAACAATATGATGTTGCCGTTATCGGCGCAGGTCATGCGGGAATTGAGGCGGCACTCGCTTCGTCACGTCTCGGGTGTCTGACCGCCGTTTTCACAATAAATATGGACTGGGTGGGCAATATGCCCTGCAATCCGTCAATCGGCGGCACGAGCAAGGGACACCTTGTGCGTGAAATCGACGCTCTCGGCGGAGAAATGGGAAAAGCCGCCGACGCAAACACCCTCCAGAGCCGTATTCTCAATCTCGGCAAGGGTCCTGCCGTCCATTCACTGCGGGCACAGATTGACCGGCGCAGTTACAGTGCATACATGAAAAACACCCTTGAAAAGCAGGAAAATCTTGAGCTTCGTCAGGCGGAAATCACCGAAATTCATAAAAATACGGAGGGTCTCTGGGAGCTGACGACACGTCTTGAGGCTGTCTATACCGCAAAATGCGTCGTTCTTGCAACCGGCACGTTCCTCGCCGGAAAAATCTATGTCGGTGACGTCTCCTACGATGGCGGTCCGGACGGTATGTTTGCCGCCACCGACCTTGCAAGGTCTCTCAAGGCACTGGGTCTGCCGACAAGACGCTTTAAAACGGGCACTCCGTCAAGGGTGAACCGCAGAAGCGTTGATTTTTCATCACTTGAACCGCAGCCCGGCGACGAAAAAACGGTTTCTTTCTCCTTTGACAGCGAAAATCCCCCCGAAAACAAAGAGCTTTGCTACATTACATACACCAACGAGCAGACAAAAAAGGTCATTCTCGACAATCTTCACCGCTCACCGCTTTACAGCGGAAAAATCGACGGCGTTGGCCCGCGCTACTGCCCGAGCATTGAGGATAAAATCGTCCGCTTTTCCGAAAAAGAGCGGCACCAAATATTCATTGAGCCGTGCGGTGCAAACACCGAGGAGCTTTATTTGCAGGGGCTTTCCTCATCTCTGCCGGAGGACGTTCAGCTTCAGTTTCTGCACACCGTCCCCGGGCTTGAAAACGTGCAGGTAATGCGCACAGCCTATGCCATAGAATATGACTGCGTTGACCCGCTCGCACTCAGGTCAAGCCTTGAATTTCACGACTTTGACGGGCTTTTCGGTGCCGGTCAGTTCAACGGCTCAAGCGGCTATGAGGAGGCCGCCGCACAGGGGCTTATCGCCGGAATAAATGCGGCAAAAAAGGCGCAGAATAAAGAGCCGGTGATACTTGACAGAGCATCGTCCTATATCGGCACACTCATTGACGACCTTGTGACAAAAGGGTGTTCGGACCCTTACAGAATGATGACCACAAGAAGCGAATACCGCCTTATTTTAAGGCAGGATAACGCCGATTTGCGCCTTACGCCGACGGGCAGAGCGGCTGGGCTCGTCAGTGATGAAAAATGGGAGAGATTTCTCAGAAAAAAAGAGCTCATACGTCAGGAGGAGGAGCGGATAAAGCTTGTCTCCGTACCCGTGAGCGAGGAGCTGAACGAGCTTCTTGTTTCACGTGAAACAGCTCCGCTTAAAACGGGCTGTCGCATAACCGAGCTGATAAAAAGACCGCAGCTTAACTATGAGGTGCTCACCCCGTTTGACAAAAACCGACCGGATTTGCCGAAAGAAATATTCGAGCAGGTGGAAATCGGCATAAAATATGAGGGATACATTCGCCGTCAGCTCTCACAAATAGAGGAAATGCGCCGCCTTGAGGTCAAATCGCTCGAGGGGGTTGACTATAACGAGGTGACGGGACTGAGGCTTGAGGCGGTGGAAAAGCTCAGCCGTGTCAGACCGTCGAATGTCGGTCAGGCGTCAAGAATTTCGGGCGTAAGTCCGGCTGATATTTCGGTTCTTCTCATTTATCTTGCAAAGAGAGGCAAAAGAAATGATAGATAAAAAACTTCTTTTCAGCGGAGCACTTGACTGCGGCGTTGAGCTTGACGAAGAGGCTCTTGAACGCTTTGACACGTATGCGTCGGAGCTTGTGCGCTGGAATACATTTATGAATCTCACGGCGATAAAGGAGCCGGAGGAGATTGTGAAAAAGCATTTTATTGACAGTCTTTCACTGCTTTCGGCGGTGGAGATACCGCAGGGGGCGTCGCTCATTGATGTCGGCACGGGTGCCGGCTTTCCGGGAATACCGCTTCTCATAGCGAGAAACGATTTAAAGGTAACTCTTCTCGACAGCACGAACAAAAGGCTTGAATTTATCCGTGAGGTGCTCTCAAAAACGGGGCTTTCGGCTGAGGTTGTCCACGCAAGAGCGGAGGACAGCGGACGGGACGAAAAATACCGTGAAAAATACGACTTTGCGACAGCCAGAGCGGTGTCAAACCTGCGTGACCTTTGCGAATACTGTCTGCCGTTTGTGAAAAAGGGCGGATATTTTGTACCAATGAAAAGCGCAAAGACAGAGGAGGAAATCGCTCTTGCCGAAAAGGCAATAAAAGTTCTCGGCGGCAAAACCGAGAGGGTAGCTTCCTTTAATCTTGACGGTGCGGGAGCGAGAACGGTGCTTTTAATCAGAAAAATATCGCAAACTCCGCCAACTTATCCGAGAGCTTCGGCAAAAATGGCTAAATTTCCCATTGAATAAGGTTGAATAATGAAATAACGGCTTGTTTTCTGCGGTGAAAAGCAGTGGACAAGCCGCCTTTTTTGTATTAGAATGTCCGCATAGCAAAGAGAAAAGCGGGTGGGCTGATTGATAACCAAAACGGCTAAAACAAAAACGGCCGGTCAGATTCTTCTTATCGAAACAAACCGTATTTTTCCCAACAGAAATCAGCCGAGAGAGAATTTTCCGAGACAGGAAATCGAAATGCTCTCCGACAGCATACGGCGAAACGGTATAATACAACCGCTCACTGTCAGAAGAAGCGGCGACGCATACGAGCTTGTTGCCGGAGAACGGCGGCTCAGAGCGGCAAAGGCGGCAAACCTCAAAAGCGTGCCGTGTATTGTCATGGAGGTTGACGAACAAAGCTCGGCTGTTATTTCTTTATTAGAAAATACACAGAGAAGCCAGCTCAATTTTCTCGAGGAGGCAAAGGCGATACGTACACTCTGCGCCTATTACGGTATGCGGCAGGAGGAAATCGCTTCCTCGCTCGGTATGAGCCAGTCGGGAATATCGAATCTTATGCGCATACTGCGTCTTGAGCCGCAGGCTCTGAACATTCTCGCTTCAAACGGCTTTTCTCAGCGGCACGCAAGGGCTCTTCTGCACCTTTCGCCCGAAAAACAGATTGAGGCGGCTCAGAAAGTGAACGAAAAAAAGCTCAGTGTCAGTCAGACCGAAAAGCTCGTGGAAAAATTAGCCGAAGAAGAGGCAAAGCCCCGGGGCACACGAAAAATTTTCTTCAAGGACGTAAAAATCTTTATCAACACGATTAATCATGCCGTTGAAACAATGCAAAGCGCAGGCATAGAGGCATACGTTGACAGAAAAGAAAACGACGAAAGCTATACCATAACCGTTAATGTTCCGAAAGCAAAAAAACCGGTGTAGCTCCGAAAGCCGAAGACGCCGAAAGGCGTTTATCATATCTTTCTCTTTCACACCCCACAATGAGAAGAAGCCGTCCGAAAGCATCGGGCGGTTTCTTCGTTTCAAAAATTTGACAAATCGCAAAAAAAAAGGTAAAATGATAAAAAACACAGAGAAAGGGCGATACTATGCAGACTTTTATAGCGGCAATTATGGCTATTATTACGTACGTTGTTTCACTTTTTTCAAGCATTCCGGCTCTGATAAACAATATCAAATCAAAGCCCGATTACAGCTGGCTGATAACCTCCGGCGAGACAGTTGAGCACAGCTACGATGAGTATTATGTATTTTATCACGAAAATCTCGTCTATTCATCGGGAAAATACAAGGACGTTTCCGCCCTCAGGGACGTAACGGCACAGTACCAGGCACTTCTCGACAAAAACCTTGAAATCGCAAAGAAGTGGAGAGAAACACCGGGCGCAGGTCAGATTGAGTTCTATAACCACGTCAAGGACGGCGGCGTATGGGACTACAAGCTTGCGAAAAATCACAAAGAGCTTGCCGAAGAATGGGGGCTCGGCTTAAACGATTCGTTTTCGATTTACGGAATGGAAATGGACTGGGAGGCATTCGGTAACATCAATTTCGCTTTCACCGGCGGTGCGACGGGCTTCACGCCGACAACACTTATGACCGGCGGCGGTATTGTCGAGGCAAAGCACAGAGGAATCGAGTGGAAATATCTTCCCTATTTCTGCGACTATGACGAGGACCACGACCTGATTTTGTTCGGACTTGAGCTTTATTCTTATGTTGACCCGTCATACAAGGAGCAGGCAAGAACAATAGACACGTTCCTCGACGTCGCAGACCCGAGAATAGTCATGCTCTGCGCAAAGATATATGAAGAAACGAAAAAAGATAAGTAATCTTAGGGGCGGATAATATCCGCCCGCCTTTTTTTAATTAACAATTAATAATTAATAATGAATAATTGTGGGGCGCAGGAATGCGCCAACAGATGTGAGAAGAGGGTAGGTTTCTTTTCTGAATCGACAAGGGCGGGAGGATAATATCCTCCCATACGACGAAAAACGGTGAAAAGATAAGCACAATCCCTCCACCGACACGGTTAAAATGGCGGAAAGGTGAACAGTATCCCTCCACCGGCACGATTAAAATGGCGGAAAGGTGAACAGTATCCCTCCACCGGCTTCGCCGGTCCCCCTCCCTTTGACAAGGGAGGCAGTAAAAAGCTCCCCTTGCTAAAGGGTGAGGGGATTATCCACCCATACATCTTTCGGACGAGTATATATGACCTTAAATTATTTTCACTCAATGTCAAAAAGACACTTAATATTACTGAAAAATGCCGTCACTCGGACGGCTTTTTTTATTTTTTATTCAAAATTTGTTCGGGGTAATCAGCAAAATTCAGAATATCACCCGGTTTTATGTCAAGAGCTTCCGCAATGGCATATAGCACCTCCAGCGAAAACGAACGTGATGTTCCGGGTGCTTCAATCGAACTCAAAAAGGTTCGGCTTATACCTGCTTTTTCCGATAATTGTTCTTGTGTCATATCACGCATTTTTCGTAACGATGCGATTGTAATGCCAAGCTGGTTGATTTTGTCACGATAATTGAATTTGTTTTCGTTCAATGCCTACACCTCTCATTCCTCATAAGTATTATAATTCTTGAAGATTTATAAGTGTGCAATCACACTGTTTGCTATTGACTTATATTGTTTGCAAAAGTAAAATATATTATGTATTTGCAAACAAAAGAGGTCGGAATATGGAACATTCGGTTTGTTTTATCGGGCACAGAAAAATAAACGATACACCCGAACTGCGGAAACGGTTGCGGTGCATTTTGCTGAATTTAATTGAGAGCGGAACAGTCAATTTTATCTTCGGAGATAATTCTGCTTTTAACAGCCTTTGCTATGAAACAGTTACGCAATTAAAAGAAAAATACCCCGCAATCAAACGGATAAATTTCCGTAAGGATTACGAGGATACTGACGATTATACTATGCA
>JAZUDT010000065.1:0-18251 GCA_045639785.1 Acutalibacteraceae bacterium
AGAATATCTGACCAATCTGTTTCAAAACCATAGTGGTCAACCGCCAATCAAAAGCGAATAAAAACCGGAGAGCACAGAAACGAATTCGATGCTCTCCGATATTTTTTATGTCTGCGAACGCAGGATTATTTAGGGGTTACGTTAAAAACAGGAGTGGTACTTCAAAAAATGAAGTACCACTCCTGATTATATGAAAATTATTGGTTTAATAAAAATTACATTGCATCAGTTCTTTTTCAATGACTTTAATCTTATTCAATTTGTGAACTTTTGAGTCAATCACAATGCCGTCTTTATAGACTATCTCCGATTGTGCCAACGCATCAGCACTACACAAAACAAGTAATTTCAGCCATAAAATCTGTGTAGACTCTTTCATAAGATATTCAGATTTTTTCTCAGTGTCGTCAATGTGAACTAATAGGTTTTTCCGTGATATTTCAACTAGATATGGATTGGAATGATCATATACATCAGTTGGAAGCACCCATGAGATAAAATCATCATGATGACTGATAAAAAAGCAGATTAAATCAATCTCATATTGAGTATATCCAAGCTCTGATAAAACTGACTTTGCAATATCCGCAGATCTTTTTGCGTGACCATAAAAGACCAAACGTCCTTGTTTTTCTTGAGCAACATATGGCTTACCAATGTCGTGAAAGAATGCAGCTACTCGCAAATAGGAAGGGTAATCGTCACCAATAAAATGAACAGTGTAAAGAGTATGAAAAAACAAATCATAACAATGGTGGGGATTGTTTTGGTCAAATCCAACCATTTGAGCTGCTTCATCTCCAAGTAAAGCTTTAACCTCCATTTTACTTTTTTCTCCCCAAAACTGTAGGGGATTCTCTAATGATGCCTCAAATGATTTCCTTTCAATCATCTGTTATCACCTGGCTCTCTGTTACTATGTGAACTTCGGTTTTCACGAATCAAATCCATCTGTCGATTCATGCGAGCCTGAATCTCTTTATAAATTGGATGTTTTTTATCAACGAACCGTAAATTACTACCATATCCAAGCAAGCGAACAACAAGATCCATTTCATCTTGTTGTTGATAGAATATAGTAAGTTTATAAAGACCGGAAGTTTTGTCATATGCGCATCGTTTTTTCCACGGGGAAAATTCAGTTAGTATTCGGTCTGTAATATTACGCACATTATAAAACTCCACCTCTACTGACATGGTATTTCTTTCTCTGAATAAATGTAGCGATTGTTCTGCATCTGAGTAATCAAATGAATTTTCGGTTTCAATGGCTGTCTCAATTCGAGAAATGTTCATAGTGCAGATTCTATTATCTCCACATTCTTGGAAGAAGCCTTGGAATCTATTGTTTCGCTTTGAAAACTCCAATATAATAGGCTTGAATTCACCTATCTTAGTACGATTTTTCATTGTACGATATCTAATTCTGATGGTCTTCTGATTATAAATTCCATCCAACAATATGGGCAGAACTGTAGTTTCAGCTTCCGCGTTTTTCTTCTGGAAGTGAAATCTGTCAAAATAATTAACTCTATTCATCGTGAGTTCTGTTATGGATGGCGTATACTGTTTCAAAACAGCTTCAAGCACATTAATTTCGGATTCAGACATAAACAAATGTATTTTGCGATTTTCATCGTGAATAATTGTCTTTAACCATCGTATCTCTATCGTTGATAGCGGAACAATATCTCGATAGAACTCTATTGCGCTCTCGCATTTGTATTTTGGACGAAAGACTGTTTCTATTGCTGGCTTTTTATCATATCCCGAACCATTTACATTCTTGACATATTCAAATTTACCATCAATTATTCTTGTTGTTTTAAGTAAAAAGCCTCCAGCAACCAATGTCTCAAACAACTCGTCATCTATTAAAAACTTAGTATCCGTCCCAGCTTTGAATTGATATTTATCAACTGATTTCTTTATAATGTCAATTATTTCTCTTTTCGAGTAAGTTGTATTATCATTAGCAGAGCACAATGCCGTAAATACATCTGCAATTATGTAATAATATATGCTGAAGACTTCACTGAAAATCAAATCATGATTTCTCGCTTTTGCTCCGTTCCCAAGTTTTTTAATTATTTCGTCGGGAATTTTCCATCTTTCCTCTAATTTGGATTGAGAATTTACAGAAGGTGTTGTCAGTTCATCATGGATAAGAAGATGTACTATTTTTTCAACATCCTTTTCAAGAGAAAAGTTCTCCGTATCCATTCCACTACATGAAATAATGCGAGAATAAAAACTTCTCATCCACGGTCTAAGTTCCACCTCATCGGAAAGGTTAACTGTATAATGGATGCAATGCTTTTCACTTAATTCGCATACAGTACCAAATCGACGTTCACGATCGATTCTATTTGCAATGTAATAATCGGAAGTTGGATTATAGGCAATTTGTAGCGATACTAAATGCGGATTGGCGGGAGTTATAGCGTTTCCTTTTTGATTTTTTGTTGTAGAAACTCCCCATGAATACTTTAACGATGATTTTGCGTTTGCTATATCATTCTCAATGGCTTCTGATGAATCATGGTATTTAGTTTCTTTTAAAAGAGTTTTTATCTTTTTGTCATCATATAACTCTATCGAATCTATAAATTCAATACGAAGGGCTGAATAGCTTCGCAAAAAAGGTTCGTAGAACATCAAAAATTCTCGCCCCTGCATATTGCTGACACGTATTTCAAGCGGATAACACAAAAGTTCCGTTTCAACACCGCTTATGCCGTGACGATATTTAATTCTGCACCACTGATTCTGTTCCATTGCATATTGCAAGTCAAGAATATTAAAGTCATTTAGTGCCTGCATAAAATATTCATGCTTAAACCTAAATGGACTTGTGCTCTTATTACAAAGTCGATCAAGAAGAAATGTGCCGACTTCACCGTACAAATAATACTTTGAAAAATAGTCTAACGCAGAGTGTAAATGATGTTCAAAATTCTTATTTATCTGATTGCCGGTTTCAAGAATTGTTTGCATTGTAATTCCCGGTAAACTCCATCTGCGATCACCTTTTCCGCCCTTGCTTCCGTCTTTTTGATTACATGCTACCAAACCAAGAAACGCCAAATCGTCGAGTCTGTTGTTAGGCGTTTTATTTTTGTCGTTACCATCTGCCGGGGCAAGTTTATCAGTATAGAAGTATATTAGGTCAGATGTTTTGAGGTGGTCTTTATTTTCAAGTACATCTTCCAAGTGTATTCCTTGGTCATCATTGAGTTCAAGTGCATATATACCATCTCGTAATTCAAATGAATTACTTAAAGCCGCCATCGTATGCAAAAAGTATGCCGGCGATGTAAACGGAGTATATTTACAAAAACGATATATTCTGTGAAACGGATTTGACTCCATAGACTGAGAATCAGCACTTGCAAACATTACATCATTACGATTCTCCGACCATTCAAAATAGTCTGATACTACTCTGTTTAAACGAAACCAATCCTCTGATAAAGTCTGACGTCTTTTCTCATCAAAGCTATTTAGATTCTTAAAGCCATAGCTATAGTAATCCAAGAGAGCTCTTTTGAATTTCTCATCGAATTTTCCTGATGTTATTAATTCTTTGTGCGTTGCCATAAATAACCTCCGGTAAATATTATGCACGGGATGCAAACGAGTTTTGCACATCCCGCGCATACTTATGCGAAAGAGTATCACCTGTTAATTCAACAATCTTATTTGGAAAGATCCCAAATGCGTAAGAACTCACCTTTTTCAAACAACACTTCAATTAGCCAGTCAAAATTCTCTTTTGTGATAGGAATTGCTTCATGTGCTGACCTATTACGTATTTCGTGAACGATTTTTAATGCACGAGCATGAACTTTCCAAGGACCTATTTTTTCGTCCTCTGTATCAGCATCGTCAATCAATCGTCTAATATTATCACTGTAATTTTCGTCAGTATCACCAAAGGTCATTGCGCCAAAGCAATAATCATTATTATTTGGCTTTCGCATCGGTGAGTCAAGTGATAGTTTTCTCTTTGGTAAAAACACCAAATGACTTACAAATGAACCTATCGATAAATCCTTGTGGTCTTCATTGAAATTCTCTGGTGTTCCCAAATCTGCAAATACAGCGTTTCCGCCGAGTTTAAGCGATTTTTCTCCCAAGCCTTTGATGTATAACGGCGTATGCGTCTTTTTGAGTATAGATTCTACTATTTTGCAATACATGATTGCAACTGGGCAAAAATCCATTTTATCAGGCGCTATTCCGTTTAATTCTTTATCACCATTTTCCTTTTTCTGGACTATTCCTTTGTAAACTTCATTAAATACGTTGTGAAGAACAACCGCAAAAGATAGCGGCGTAGAAATCTCTGCAGGAAGGTTACGCAACTTGGAAACTGTTTCCTCATCTACCTTGAGCAAAGATGTCCATTGTTGTTCACTAACATCCATAAAGGCATCAGAAGATACTACCGCGCCCATGGTATCGCTAAGCATTTCTCTCTCTGCGGGTACATTCAAATACTCTAACTCACGTTCAGCTTCTGTTATTCTTTCATTAAGCTCTTGGCTTCGCACAGAATCAATGCATTCTCCGTTATCAGAAAAGCAAGCATCATATGCCTTATAATCATTGAGAAGCTGCTGTGTTTTACTCGAAATTAGCGATCTTTGATCATCAGGAATGTACGCCCCCAAAGAAGGCAACGATTGGAAGGCTTGTAGCAAGGTTTTTCCATCTGAGCTGGGTCCCAACAATGTATTAAACGCAGTGTTAATAGTTTGTGCATTTATTTGAATATTATTGTTATTCTGTGTGTCAATAATATCTCTGTAATGGTTTGCTATTCGCTTCTTAAATTCTTCCATTGCCTTTTCTGGTAAAGTTTCATCGGCATATACCATTGACAATATTCTGTATTTTTCTTGTGGCGTAAGCGTATCGTAGATTTGCATAATGTCCAAAATATTAGGTTGTGTTACATCTGGTTCTTCTTCTATATCTTCAGTAGTTACAACTTTTTTAGGAACCCCATTTCTTTTTACGATTTCGCAGTACTGGCTGAAATAGAAGGTGGTGCTAAACGAATATACAGACTCTCCGTTTTCTTCTTTTGAATTGAGGATACCACGAACACTACAGAGAAGTAATGCTGTATCAATATCAATCTTCATTTCATTTGAAGAAGTAGCACCGAAATACTCATATATCTCGGTAGATGAAACACTTGTCCTATCAGGTTCTTGCAGCATTAACCATGCTATGTACACAAGGTAAGGACTTTCTGCTTCCAAATTTTTGGTGACATTTGCGATAAACTCATTGACAGCACTTGTTGCATGAATGTCACTTTTTTGCTCGGACAACATCTTTGCAACAACTGAAGAAACATCATATGGATATATTTTTTTTCTATTATTAAATTCTCCAGCTTCTATTGCGCCAATGACTCTATTACCTATTAGTTTTCCGTACATTGCATTACCGCCTGTGTATGTAAAGATATAATCAAGAGCTTCTTGGGTGTATGGATGTCCGTTATTTCCCCAAATCATTGTATCACGAAGCATATCAAAAAAATCATGCTTGTCTCGTTCAGTAAATTGCCCAATCGCTCTGGTTTTTTCTTTATACATTACCATAACAGGATCTCTGTTAATCATCAGCTTTACCAGTTCATCAGCACCGCAAAGAACATATCTGATATTATCAACTGATTCCTTAAGCTGTTTGCAGAACTCTCTGAATTGAACGCTTTGAGTAATAGACCACTTTTCAACAACTTGCTGAAATTCATCAATTAAAACCCATATTTCGGCGTTGTTATTTGATAATACCTTTGAAATAGTTTTTATCTTTTTCTCTAAAGAAAGTTCTTTTTCAGATTTGTCAAGGAATTTAATAATTTGTTCAGCAGATTCTCTTGAAATATTAGCGCCATCTTTATCCTCAGAATCAATCATATCCGTCTCGATTATTGACATCAATGAAGTCTTAATAGGTTCGAGGAAAAGAAAAGTCATTTTTTCATCTTCACTTTCGGGCAACTTGTGATAGTTTTCTCTATGTGAAATAACATATAAAACATCTGTCTTTTTGTTTGAAGATGAAAATGCTCCTTGGTTATTTTTATAATCGACTGCAAGGAAATTGCTGATGTATTTCAGCAAAGAAGACTTGCCTACACGAGATGGACCATATATAATTGATAACCCCTTTGTAGGAATATAAGTGTCAAGCCATTCTTTATCGGAAGTTCGCCCAAACCCTTTGTTGTCCTCTGTAAATGCACATGATGATGTGCCATATCTGTGCAGAGGAGTTTTTATACCAGAATCAGCTTGTTCTTTGCAATATTTAAACCGGATACCCTGATCTGTATTGTTGCAAATCTTTATGCCTTTAACATCAAGCGCAATTGAAATATCAATAATGTCTCCATCGCTCCACAAATTTGTAACATATTTAGGTAAAACAATATGCTCACCACTGAACTGGCCCGGACGTATATTTTCTATATTCCCAGAACAGTATATTTCAAAGGGTTCTATAGATTCATTAGAACGAATATTTAATGCACTTACCACAAACTTTGTTGTGCCTGTTTCCGGTGAAAGATTAATAGCAACATGACTTTGCGGCATGTTTTCAATCAACACAAAAATGGAGTCATCTTCAATTTCACAATTGTTTGTTGTGATTTTAGCCATAACACCATTTTGTAACTTTTCTAATTCTTTTTTTGCTGCGTTTAGAAAACTCTTTGCGACTGATTGAACGCTAATACCTTCAGGCAAGGATTCGAGAAAATGAATTTTCTCCATCGAAGTATAAGACTTGGCTTCAAAATCAACGCACTTCTCGAGAATGTTGAGGAAAAAATCATATCCTTCAAAATTTATCTGGTGATTTTGTGTTATTTCAATGATGTCGGTACTTTTTGCGATCCATTTTTCATACGAGATAACATCGTCCTTTGTTTTAACCGTTGCTAACAGATTCACAAAAGCATTTTTTAAGCTTTCCTCAAATTTTCTTCTGTTTTTGTCATTCAACAATTCAAAATAATTAAACAGTTCAATGATAACATCGACTTTTTTGCTCGATAAAGTTTTTCTTGACTTGATAACTAATAGTCCATATTCAAATATAAACTCGTTATATGTAAGGTTTTCTCCTGAACTGTTTCCGTTAGGTTTTGATATGCTCTGAATAAACTTCAATGCGTCATTTTTAACAAAAGATAAAATTATCGCACCGGCGTTAAGTCGTTCCTGCTGTGTACTATTACTGTTTACAAATACCTCCATTGCGCTTTTCGCGTCATCAATTTGAGTTACATCATCATTTACAGAATTCGTTGCGATATCAACTAATATGGTCTTTCCAATTACATCTTCCCTTTGTGTACTAAAATCGTTATAAATCCGAAGTGTATTGAATTTAGGAATTTCGCCTTTTATGTATTTTTCCATGTTCTCATATTCTGCTTCCCATAACTCCGGAACTTTGTTTTTTCCTCCAACCTTGTAAAAAGCAGCAGTTGCCTCGTCCTTCTTATTGCTCAATGCACTTTGAATAGAACAAAGATACCAATATACTGATTCTTCATCCATTTGGAACAACAAATCTTTAAACAATGCACTTGAAAATGTATTTTTCCCCTGTCTCACAACATTGCCTAAATCCCTAAGAATATTATAGTTGAAGACTGTTGCAACGATTATGTTAATTAAAATGGGTTTATATGTATTGTAATTAGATTCATTGTAGTATTTGAGCTTGTTTTCAATTACAGAGAATAAGAACTGCTTATGATTCATTTCCGTGCATGCATAGTCAATAAATGCTCGCATTGTTCTTTTACTTTCCTCATCATATAAACTATTATATGAAATAATAGCATTAAACGTGGAAGGCAAAACAGTTTCACAGAAAGAGAGTAGGTCTACTGATACAGCACTGTTGAAGTATAAATACAATGCACTCTGAGCTAAAGAAGGATACCCGGTCATTTCAAACAACTTTTTTATCTTGGAATGTAACTCTGTTTTACATAACAATTCTGAAAATGCTTGTTTTTCGTCAAAAACAGTACACAAAGTTCCTCTTATTACTGATAATAATAAAGCAGCCATTGTGTTTACAGATATGTTACTATTACAAAGTTCATTGAGCAGGTTCTTAAACGCTTTATATTCTTTGTCATATATAAGTGATATGTGTTTATTCTCTCGCATTAATTCAATTATATATTCATCATTAATATCACTGATATTACCGTTTTCAACAATAGCGTTATACAAATCAATTAGGTAAAGATTATTATATCTTCTCGTTATATACTCTATCCCTAATGATTGAACGTGTTTGCATTGTTTTGCATATGACACCTTAAAGAAATCTAAGGCAGCACGAATTCCATTGATACTATCATTTCTTAAGGCTTCCCATACGCCGTTTTGATCACATACATCCCAGTATTTATCACTTGTATCCCAGTAAACATTTTGATCAAATGCAACTTTCATTACATACTGTAGTACGAGATATTTGTATGCCAATGTTTCATCTTTTGACATCAATGTATTGTATTTTGTCAACCTTGGATAGTCTTGCAATAACATTGCAACATCTATTTTAAAACTTTCTAATAAGCGAGATGAAATACAAGAAAGATTATTGGGAAGCTCATCACCCTCTAATGCATAAATAATTCTCAACAATTCCAACACTTGTGCTTCTTCATCGGTACAATTCCAGTCATTGTAATATATAAATTCGTGAAAAAGCAGAGCATTTTCAGGAGAATACAGTTTAAACATCATTTTGAAAAGAACCGCTTTGTTGTTTGAAGAACGGCAGAAATTCTTGTACAGTTCCAAATGTGGGGTTAATCGGTTTGCAAACACATCGTAAAACTTTACTGCAAGAGTGAAATATTCTTCCTCAAAAGTATTGTTATACTTCTGAAGCAACATTACATAGAGTTCTTCAATTTCGTTGTCATCAATTTCTGTATTTTCAGCAAAAAAAGCGCTATTTCTTTCAAAGAATTCTGCAAATTTAATCACATATGTTTCGGGCATTGCATTAATCATCTTGATGTTTAATGAGATAAAATTAGTAGTATCACTTACCTTTGAAAAAGATGCGAAGTGTGTCAGCTGATCAATTAAGCTCTCAGCAGCCAGTCTTTCCGTTTCTTCCTCAAAGTTATAGAATTGAAGCAGATATATACATTGAACAGAATATCCAAAAGGAGAGTTTATTTGTCTGATATCATCTTTTGCTAATTTTGATATAATTGCTTCCCAGTTTTGCTTTGCTTTTGGCATTTTGAGCAATCGATCTATTTCCTTTTTACATATTTCAAAACCACCTTTATATTTTTTGTGAATAATAATTCGCCCTGTCCAATTAAGAAACGAGATTAACTCATCATAGTTATAAGTTGTAAATGCCTTTCTTATTACCTTGTAATGGTTATCTATACTGGATATTCTTGCATCAGTTTTGTGTAATTGACTATAAAAGGTTCTATTTCCTATTTTAGTTAGATCATAGAATATAGCATATAAATATAATACTCTGACAAGATCATTTTTCTTACTGTAAATACCCATCAGAATAATCGGAGTCCCATTATTTGGAGTAAAGTTTTCCAAAGCTATTTTCTCTGCATATTCTATCGTAAAATCATTATCAAATATTTCATATGCTTTTGCGGAAATTCCATATTCTTTGAAATTCATATAAAGAATTTTGACAATTTCACGTGTCTCTACGTCAGAAGATTTTTTTATAGCTTTAACATATTTTATGGCCTTTGTGTAGTTTGTATTGTTTTTTAAAGCCTTAAGATATACTTGTGATATTTCACTATCCGATAAGAGTTCTTCTTGATTTTCTCTATTTTCTATATAATATACCGTTGCAAAAGAACAGTAATTATTATTGAAATCACAAACTACAGATCTACTTTCATCCACTGACATATATTGCGAATACGCCGTGTCCATATAATCACAGTAAATTTCTTCAAGAACACTCCTGCCGGGTGCATCAAGCTTAAACATCGGATAAACCTCATATAAAGTCATCGGATCACTCTTAAGTTTGCTTGATAGTTCGTTCGTAATCCTTCGCGCCGTTTCAAAAAATGCGTCCGGCGGTACAATGTCATCAGCCATGAAATTCTCAATAACAAAGCAAGCTAAAGGATATGCTTTAGAATTAATCTTCATGTACTCTATAATGTTAACAAAATTATTCAGTAATAAATCACGCTTATAAACCCTTCCGAAACCAACATAGCTATTGTTTGCCATGATTTCTTCTAAGTATGATATAGGATAAGCATATGCAATTTCAGACAACAAGCGGATTAATTCGATACTTAGCTTCCCGTCATTTAACTTCCTATACATATAATAATTAATATACTTTTCAACCACTTTTTCTTTAAAAAAACTGTTCGGTGAAAGTAAGTTGACAATTTTCTCATATTGAATTTCATCTTCATCAAGCCATTGTACAAAATCATATGTTTCGCCTAAAATCTGTGAGCAATAATCTGAAAACAGATCGAATCTATCTGCATCAAGAGCGATACTTAAAACTTTGGTAGTATAATTTGGGTTAATTTCTTGCCCGGCGAAAATAGTGTCTCTAATAATTTTATTAAACTCAACAAACGAATTAAAATAAGACTTCTCTTGAATAAACTTTAAATACTCATCGGCTACATCAATCTTATTGCTTGCATAGGCGGCAAGAACATAAAAAGGCAAAAATAGTTTATTATATACGGTCTGAAATCTTTTGGCTATTTCAAGATATGTTGTATTATGTGTGTTAGTTTCATTTAACGCATTAAAGAAATTTCTAAATATTTTTGCATTACATTTTTCGAAGCATTCTTCTTGTCCTTCCTTCATAAAACTTTCATCTTTCTTCATGACAAAAAGGCCCGAAGACATAGGTATTGTGATAATCTTCTTGTCGAATTCGCTTATTATTAATTCGTCTTCTATTGCTAAGAGTTTACGAGCTGCCAAAATAGCCTTCTCCATATATACTAGAGAAAGCTCATTGGGTGCAACAGTACTAATAAGTTTAGAACGTAGCGCACCCTCGTAGTCCTCGTCTTCTATCAATTGATCAAACTCTTCATATATTGAGAGAGAAGACTGCTCAAGACTTACTATTTCAATTTCCGTCTCTTCATCTGTATTTTCTGTATTAACTGATATAAGATCTCTGGATTTTAGTTTTATCATAGTTTGAGGACAACCATTAATCATCACATCATCAAAATCCAATACATCAGAAAAATTCTCCATAAGGAAACTTTTTGGTTTTTTATATCCATATGTATGATAATTTTTATTTTTTCCTAATAGAAACTTGTTTAACTGCGTTAACATAATGGAATCAATATCAGCGAAATAATCAACAATCACCCTACGTATATTCTCTCTTTCCTTTGTGTCGAGCGAAGTATGTGTACTTACTCTTGACATTGATGCTTTTGCTGTTTTTTTTCCTGAATATTTCAAATGCGTCGCAATCAATTTACCTTTCTTATCCTTATAGGATAAGAATTCAACATTTGCTCCAATAACAAGTTCTTCAACTTTGCCTATTTCCATTCCTCGATTATCACAATAATAAGTGACTCCGTCTGTTCCTTTAATTATGGCATATGGTAACCCCATCTTATTGATTTCTTTTGTAATTACTTTTCCGAACATAGTATTATCCTTCCCCTTAATTATTTATCCAAACAAAGAGTTTTCATGGAATATATCTACTTGTTATATGCTATCTTTCAATATTAAATTCTTCAAATTCACATATGTTGCTTATATCGCAGTTAAGTACAGTAGCGATTTTAAGCAACACAGTAATATTTACTGGTTCGTCATGTCTAAGCTTGCTCATTGTACATGATGATAACTTCGTTTGCTCTCTAATGTCAGATGCGGTTAATTTTTTGTCTATTAAAAGCTTCCAAAGTTTTTTATATGTTACTCCCATACACAGCCTCCATTCAAAGTCAACATATATAACTTTATATATTTTTTGTAATTAGCGTAACATAACGATTCTGAAAAATCAATAAATTTGTCGAAAATTCAGATATTATATTTATAAATTCAGATATTTTGCCTATTAGATGGAAATATTGGAGATGCCAAATAAGTTGATAACTTTTTTTGCTTCTTGTTTGCATATTTAATTGTGTCATATGAACCGCCAAAACCAAATAACCATCCGAAAAAAGTTCTGCTTACGGATATTTCAACATCTGCATAAAACTTTCCCCATCCCGCATTTTTCGTTTTAACATTTTTGCCGAAACGGTCAACAACAACTTTCATCATATCTGCATCGCATTTAAGTCTTACCTTTTGCAATTCTCCGTCATACATTGAAAACAAACTTTTCAGGTAAGTGACCGGCTCAAAGTTTTTTGGCTTTGATTTAGCAAAAGAACTTGTAATACTTATATTATCAATTCTGTCAACTCTGAATTTTGAGATTCTATCGTGTTGCTCACAATAGCCTAATACATAGTAATAGTCATCATTCCAAACCAACGCATACGGGGAAACTAAGCCCACGAGATTTGTATGCACCGTAACGGTAACTCTCATTGTTTTACCGAGCTGCACTTTTTTATATGCTGCGTTATAGTAGCTGTCCGCATCGGCACTGACTTCAAAGTCGAAAAACTCCGATTTCAGACTTTCTGCTCTGCTTTCAAATTCATCCCCGAAGCATCCGGAATAGGTAGCAACTTCAATAAGCTGTTTCTTATTATTGTTTATAACTGTCCACACAATATATAAATTGTGTGTTTAGGTAGTACATCCTATTTGTTCTCAACATCCCGAATGTAAAGGGAAGTCAACAAGCGGCTGTCTGCTAACAGCTCCATGGGAATCTCACCTCCGGTCTGTCTCGTCACCGGTCTGAACGAAGAAAGTATCATTAACCCTTATGCATGTCTTTGCAGTACAGAGAGCAACTCTGTATTCAGCAGCGGGAGTTCTCGCTATTCGCCCTTTTGGGAAATCAGAAACTCTGATTTCGGCGGTGTATTGGCGTACCCCTGCTCGTGCTCGATGCATAAGGAATGTACCTCTTGACTTGATATTCAATTTCAAGAACCTTTGTCTTTTGAAAAAGTCCTTTCACTTATTGGGACAAAAAACAGGCAAAAAGTGCACTGTTTCCGGAAATGTTTACAAATTGTTCACAAATCCAGCCCTTAAATGCCGAAAAACTTGAAAAACGACTATTTTTAGGCAAAAAAAATAAGGCATACCACTTTTTACAGTGATATGCCTAAATTTATTATTGAATTTTAGATAAAGACTTCAACGGTCAAATCTTCCCATTGTGATGGGCGTAAATATTGATCGTTGTCCTTTCTGAACTTCTGAGCATAATCGAAACCGATTTTTGTTTGGAAGTACAGATTAGTCCTCCCCACTAGCGATAGCTGCCTGAGCTGCTGCAAGTCTTGCGATGGGAACTCTGAACGGTGAGCATGATACATAGTCAAGACCTAAGCTGTGGCAGAACTCAACTGATGTCGGGTCGCCGCCGTGCTCGCCGCAGATACCTACGTGGAGAGCGGGGTTGACCGGCTTGCCGAGAGAAATAGCCATCTTCATAAGCTTGCCTACGCCAACCTGGTCAAGTCTTGCAAACGGGTCGCTCTCGAAGATTTTTGCGTCATAGTATGCGCCGAGGAACTTGCCTGCGTCATCACGTGAGAAGCCGTATGTCATCTGTGTAAGGTCGTTTGTACCGAAGCAGAAGAAGTCAGCTTCCTTAGCAATATCGTCAGCGGTGAGAGCCGCTCTGGGAATTTCAATCATTGTACCGACCTGATACTTAAGGTCTGCACCTGCGGCGGCAATCTCTGCGTCAGCCGTTGCGACAACAAACTCCTTGACATACTTGAGCTCTTTGATTTCGCCGACAAGCGGAATCATAATCTCGGGGACAAGGTTCCAGTCGGAGTGCTTTTTCTGAACATTTATAGCCGCACGGATAACAGCCTTTGTCTGCATCTTTGCGATTTCGGGATATGTGACCGCAAGACGGCAACCTCTGTGACCCATCATCGGGTTGAACTCGTGAAGAGAATCAATGAGAGCCTTGATGTCGGCAACGGACTTATTCTGTGCCTTTGCGAGAGCCTCAATGTCAGCCTCGTCTGTGGGAACGAACTCGTGGAGAGGCGGGTCAAGGAAACGGATGCAAACCGGTGTTCCCTCAAGAGCCTCATAGAGAGCCTCGAAGTCAGCCTGCTGCATAGGAAGAATCTTTGCAAGAGCGGCTTCTCTTTCCTCAACCGTGTCAGCGCAAATCATTTCTCTGAATGCCGCAATTCTGTCAGCCTCAAAGAACATTTGCTCTGTGCGGCAGAGACCGATGCCCTCTGCGCCGAGCTCACGGGCTTTCTTAGCGTCTCTGGGTGTGTCGGCGTTTGTTCTGACCTTGAGCTTTCTGTACTTGTCAGCCCATGCCATAACTCTGCCGAATTCGCCGGCGATTGAAGCGTCAACTGTGGGGATGATTCCCTTATAGATGTTGCCTGTTGTGCCGTCTATTGAAATGTAGTCGCCCTCGGTGAAGAGCTCACCGCCAAGCTCGAACTTCTTGTTTTCTTCGTCCATTTTGATTTCGCCGCAACCGGATACACAGCATGAGCCCATGCCACGTGCAACAACCGCTGCGTGTGAAGTCATACCGCCACGAACGGTGAGTATGCCCTGAGCCGCTTTCATACCCGTAATATCTTCGGGTGAAGTCTCAAGACGGACAAGGACAACCTTTTCGCCTCTTGCATTCCATTCCTCAGCGTCTTCTGCTGTGAAAACAACCTTACCGCAGGCGGCACCGGGTGATGCGCCGAGACCCTTGCCTATGGGTGTGGCGGCCTTGAGCTCTTTTGCGTCAAACTGCGGGTGGAGGAGAGTGTCGAGGTTTCTCGGGTCGATCATAAGGACAGCTTCCTGCTCTGTCTTCATGCCTTCGTCAACGAGGTCGCAGGCAATCTTGAGAGCCGCCTGAGCCGTTCTCTTGCCGTTACGGCACTGGAGCATATAGAGCTTGCCGTTTTCAACGGTAAATTCCATATCCTGCATATCGTGATAGTGCTTTTCAAGGTTATCGCATACCTCAAGGAACTGTGCGTATGCCTCGGGAAACTTGTCAGCCATCTGTGCTATCGGCATCGGAGTACGTACGCCGGCAACAACGTCTTCGCCCTGCGCGTTTGTGAGGAACTCACCCATGAGCTTCTTCTCGCCTGTGGCGGGGTCACGTGTGAAAGCAACACCTGTGCCCGAATTGTCGTTAAGGTTACCGAATACCATCGGCATTACGTTAACAGCAGTGCCCCATGAATAGGGAATATCGTTGTCTCTTCTGTAAACATTTGCACGGGGGTTGTCCCATGAACGGAAAACGGCACGGATAGCTTCGTAAAGCTGAACCTTCGGGTCTGACGGGAAGTCTTCGCCGAGCTGATTTTTGTACTCTGCCTTGAACTGTCTTGCAAGCTCTTTGAGGTCGGCGGCGGTGAGCTCAACGTCGAACTTAACGCCCTTTTCCTCTTTCATCTTGTCGATGAGCTGTTCAAAATACTTCTTGCCGACTTCCATAACAACGTCGGAGAACATCTGGATAAATCTTCTGTATGAGTCATAAACGAAACGCTCAAACTTCGGGTCGGGGTTGCCCTCTATCATAGCGGCAACAACTTCGTCGTTAAGACCGAGGTTGAGAATGGTGTCCATCATACCGGGCATCGAAGCTCTTGCGCCGGAACGAACGGAAACGAGAAGCGGGTTTTTGAGATCGCCGAACTTTTTGCCGTTGATTTCTTCCATCTTTGCGACATTCGCCCAGATTTCAGCCATAATCTCGTCATTGATCTGTCTGCCGTCCTCATAGTACTTTGTGCAGGCTTCGGTTGTGATTGTGAAGCCCTGAGGAACGGGAAGACCGATGTTCGTCATTTCAGCAAGGATTGCGCCCTTACCGCCGAGAAGCTCACGCATGCTTGCGTTGCCCTCTGTGAATAAGTAAACGAATTTTTTGCTCATTGGTATATAACCTCCTAAAAAATTTAACAAAATTAGCTTTGACACTCAAAGGCGCATATAAGCAGAATAACACCTATAAACGTATCTTTGATATTTTAACAGAAATTTCCGCCGTTGTAAATATTATTATGACACAAAATGAAAAAGTTATTACTGTTTTTTTGTATATTTTTGTTAAAAATAGCACGCTGACCGTCGCAAAATGCAAGAAAACTCTTTAAATCGGCGCAGCATTATGCTATACTTATTAAAACAAACCGAGCAGGAGGAAAATATGAGCGTAACAAAGGAATATTACGGCACAATGCCCGACGGAAAAGACGTGTATGAATACACGATAGAAAACAGCAGAAATGTGAAAGCCTCGATAATCACCTACGGCGCAACTCTCAACCGCTTTGTATGCCCCGACAGAAACGGTGAATTTGAGGATATTCTCATCGGCTTTGACACTCTTGAGGGGCACATGAATAACCCCGGCTATTACTGCGGTCAGACGGTCGGTCAGTATGCAAACAGAATATGCGGCGGAAAGTTCACTGTCGGCTCAGGGGAGTATAACGTCACCCGAAACGAAAACGGAAAGACCTGTCTTCACGGCGGCGGCGAATACAGCCACGCTGTATGGAATGCGATAATTGCCGACGACAACAAGGTTGAGTTTTCATATCACAGCGACGATGGCAACGAGGGTTTTCCGGGTAATGTTGACGTAACCGTTACATTCACTCTCGACGACGACAATACCCTCAGCATTGATTACTGCGCCGTGAGCGATGCAGACACTATAATCAATCTCACAAATCATGCATATTTCAATCTCGGCACGGCGAGAAACGGCGATATTCTTTCGCATGAGCTGACGCTTATGTGTGATTCTTTTACCCCGACAGACGCCGACAGCATACCTACGGGAGAAATAAGAAGCGTTGAGGGCACACCGTTTGATTTCAGAACAGCAAAGCCCATAGGCAGAGATATTGATGCTGACGATATTCAGCTTGTTCAGTGTGGCGGCTATGACCATAATTTCTGCATAAACGGCGAAAACGGAAAGCTCAGAAAATTTGCCCACGTGCTTGACCCGAAAACCGGACGTACTCTTGACGGCTACACGGATTTGCCCGGCGTTCAGCTTTATACCGGCAACTTTATGTCAAGCGACGACACGGGCAAGGAAAACGTCAGATTTGACAAGAGGTATGCTTTCTGTCTCGAAACACAGTTTTATCCCGATACCCCGAACCATGAAAATTTCCCGCAATGTATACTTAAAGCAGACAAGAAATTTATGACAACGACTGAGTACAGAGTCGGTGTTGACGAGGAGGCTTAACCGTGAAAAAAAGAAGCAAAATCATTGCCGCCTGCGCCGCTTTGACCTGCGCCGGAGTTTTTTCCGCACTTGTGGCGACAAATACATTTTCACTCAAACGCTCTCTTTCAAGAGAATACTACAAACTTAAGGGCTACGCCGGTGATGTTTTCGTCGGGGAATGTGACACTCTGTTTATCGGCGACAGCATAACATGGCTGTTTGATATGGAAGAGAATTTTCCCGGCAAGGATTACGTCAACAGAGGAATAAGCGGCGACAGGACAACAGATGTGCTCGACAGATGCACTTTCACGTTCAAAAATGTCAAAGCAAAAAAGATAGTACTTCTTATAGGCATAAACGACATTTTCCAGACAACAAGAACGGAAAGGGAAGTGCTTGACAACACATATTTAATTATTGAAAAGGCAAAGGAGTATAATCCCGATGCTCAGATATTTGTCCAGTCTGTCTATCCCGTTTCAAACGGTGCTTTCGGCAATCTTCATGACAACTGTGCCGGAAAGATTGACACGGTGAACAAGGAGCTTTCGGAGAAAGCCGGTGAAAAGGGCTATACATATATAGATATGTTCAGCGTGCTTGTTGATGAAAACGGATGCTTCACGGCGGATTACACCTATGACGGACTTCACCCGTCAGAAGCAGGCTTCAGGGTTATCGCCGAAAAGCTCAGCGAATATCTGTGATTGCGGAAAGGCGAGCAGTATCCCTCCACCGACACGGTTAAAATGGCGGAAAGGCGAGCGGTATCCCTCCACCGGCTTCGCCGGTCCCCCTCCCTTTGACAAGGGAGGCAG
>JAZUDT010000066.1:0-24289 GCA_045639785.1 Acutalibacteraceae bacterium
GTGATAAAGAGGCGGTATGCAAAGAAAAACATCGTCCCTTTTCTGTCCGTGGTGATTCTGTTCGGTTATACAGGAATTGATGAGTGCCCTGTGCTTGTGTAAAATTGCTTGCGGAAATCCCGTTGTGCCGGAAGAAAAATATATTGCGGCATAATCGTCCTCGCTGAGCGCAACCGCAGGCTTTTCCGCCGGATAACATTTTACGGCACTCAGACAGTTTTCCGCATACACGGGTGTCTGAGCTTCATTTCCGGCAAACAGCCATTTCATATCTGTCATTTTTTCGCTGAGTGCGTCAATTCTTTCGATAAATTCTTCTCCGAACACAAGCATCTCAAGCTCGGCAAACCCTGCGCAGTAAAAAATTTCGTCGCTCACATAACGGTAATTGAGCGGAACGACTATACACCCCGCTTTGAGAATGCCGAAATATATCGGCAGAAACTCAAGGCAGTTCATCATCAGCATACCGACCTTTGTGCCTTTTTTCGCTCCCCTGTCAAGAAGAAAATTCGCAAAGCGGTCAGCCGTTTCGTCAAATTTTTTCCACGTCAGTTCACGTCTCAGAAGTGCACAGTCGCCGGAAAATCCGCCGATATTCGTTTTCTTTCCGTACTCAGGCGGTGTTATTTCGACAAGTGCAGTTTCATCGCCGAAGCATTTTCCGTTCCTTTCCAGCAGTTCTGTGATTACCATTTTTACTCTCCCGAATGTTCAACAAATAACTCTTTTAGCCTTGATATGATAACAACGAAATCCGATTATGTCAAGTTCATATATCGAAATTTGCACATTCATTAACTTTAAAAAACTTTTTTAAAAAAACGGAAAATGCCGCCGCAAATCATTGATTAAACGACATGTTTCTGCTATAATGACTTAAATATAGTGGTATATTGCGGCTGTCTGACGCCCGTATATTGCCTCAAAGTAAAAATCAAGCGTAAAAGGAGAAAGAATATGTCTTTTTTTAACAAGTTCAGAAAATTTCAGGTAGTGCGTTTTGCCGCCGGTCTTATCGCCGTCGGTATCGTTATTGCGGCTATATCCGGCTTTGCAATATATAAAACCGCAACAACCGTTTATGAGACGACGGAAGCAACGGTGGTCGGCGTTGAGGAAATCTATAACGCAACGGCGGAAAACGAAAATGAAAAGTATTCCTACACCTATTTTATCGACTATGAGGTTCAGGGGCAGAAATACACAAATGTTGAATTCGGCTCATTCCCCGAGCCGAAAAACAGCGGTGAAACAATAACGATAAGATATGACGTCAGCGACCCGACAAGCATTGCAACCGAGGGCGGAGATTACATCTTATACATTGTTTTAGCCGCAGGTGTTGCCGCATTTATCGGCGGAATTGTAACGCTTGTGAAGGGAATACGCAAGAAGTCCGACGATTATGACGAATACAACAGGGTTGATATGTCCGGCGTTTCACAGCAGCAGATTGATGCCATAGCAAATAACGACGAGCCTTACAGAGAATTTTTCTTCCATTACGGCGGACGCCTTAATCAGAGCTATATTCTCGATGACGAAAACAAAGAGACCGCATACGAGGCAAAAATGGTTTCAATGCACCTGCTCAAGCCCTTTGTGTTTGAATTTGTCAATCACATCACCTGCCAGAGCAGAACTGTCGAAATAGGTCACACCGTTACAAAGAGCATCGGCACAGGCTCGGGATTTTCATACAGCGTGCCGATAAGCTCCGCATTCACCGTTGACGGCAAAAACAACTGGGACTATCTCGCCGAGAACGGCTACGGCTTCACATTTTCTCTCGAGGGTATCGCTCCCTGCTTCAGAGTCACGCACTACGGCGTTGAGGTTGCATACATAAAAACAGTAGGCACAAACGCTCTCAGGGGAAAGAACAACCCCATAGGCAACCTGCCCGTGAACGGTCTCTATTCCGTCAAATGCAGAACCTCAGACCTCGACATGGTCTTTATGGTATGCGTCAGCATTGCGAGAGCCATCTTTTATGAAAACGACTGATTCTTTTTAACAAGGGGTTGTGCTTATGAATACAGCATATTTTAAGCTTTCCATAGCCGCGCTTCTGCCGGTTATTGCCTCGGCTATTCTCTATCTTCTTGACAAGAAAACGTCATTTGGCAAGCTTAACAACAAAGCAAAACAGCTCATTTTCGGCCTTGTTTTCGGCTGTCTTGCCGTTGTCGGCACTGAGTGGGGCATACCGCTCAACGGAGTGCAGGTCAACTGCCGTGACGCCGCCGTGCTGACGGCCGGTCTTCTGTTCGGCGCACCGGCAGGCATTATTGCGGGCGTTATCGGCGGCGTTGAGCGTTGGATTGCAGTCTATTGGGGAGTCGGCAGTTTCACGAGAATTGCCTGCTCTGTTTCGACTGTAATTGCCGGTATATACTCGGCTTTTCTCAGAAAATATATGTTTGAGGACAAAAAGCCGGGAAGACTGATTTCTCTTGCAATCGGACTTGTAATGGAGACCTTCCACCTCACAATGGTTTTCATCACAAATCTCAAGGACCCGATAAACGCCATGTATGCGGTCAAGGTCAGCACCGTGCCCATGCTTCTGTCAAACGGCATTTCTCTTCTGCTCTCGACAGTTCTTATCTGTGCGCTCTCAAAGGAAAAAATGCTTGTCCGTCCGGAAAAGCTGAGAATATCACAGACTATTCAGAGATGGCTGTTTCTCACCGTGCTTCTCGCTTTTCTGACAACAACGGTATTTCTGTTTTCGCTTCAGTCAAAGGTTGCCGATGCACAGATTGATTCGTTCCTTACAACCTCGCTTGACGATATTGCCGCCGATATAAGCGACGCCTCAGACGAAAATCTGCTTGAGCTGACTTACGACATTTATGACGAAATAAACGCAAACGGTCTGAAAAGTATTAAAAAGCTTTCAGATGAGGAAAAGGAAAATATAATTTCCGTTCTTTCCTCTGCGGCGGAAAAATATGACGTGGCCGAAATCAGCCTTGTCGGTAAGAATAAGCGCATTAATCTCAGCAACATTAAAAAGTACATCGGCTTTGATATGTCATCGGGTAAGCAGTCGGCGGAATTTCTGTGTCTGCTCGGTGACACACAGGAGTTTGTCCAGGGCTACGGCTCAATGACATCAGACCGTGACACTTCAAGAAAATATGCCGGAATTAAAACCGACTGGGGATTTCTTCAGGTCGGATACGACGGCGAAAGATTCCAGAAGGATATATATAATCAGGTCAAGACAATAACGAAAAACCGGCGCATAGGTGACACCGGCTGGGTTTTCATCTTCGATGAAACGCACGGTATTGTCGGCACAACCGAGATGCCCGACAGCAAAATATCAAAAGAAAAACTGCTTGAATCGGGATTCATCAGCGATTTCAAAAAGCTCGCCCCCGAAGAAGCCTCGCTTTTCACTATGAACATACTCGGCAGTCTTCACTACTGCCGTTATATCACAAACGAGGGCTATTACATTTTCTCGGTTATGCCTGCCGAAGAAGCTTTGAGAACGAGAAACGTCGTGCTCTATGTCAACACGTTTTCGGAGATACTCGTTTTTGCGATACTCTTTGCGCTGATTTATTTCCTTGTTAAAAAAGTAATAGTCAACCGTATTGCAGATATAAACTCCTCTCTTTCAAAAATCACCGACGGCGATCTGGACGAAACCGTCAACGTCCGCTCAAACGAGGAATTCGCTTCTCTGTCTGACGATATTAACTCGACTGTTTCCGCCCTCAAGCACTATATTGAAGAAGCCTCGGCAAGAATTGACCGTGAGCTTGAATTTGCAAAAAATATTCAGCGTTCCGTTTTGCCGAACATCTATCCCGCTTTCTCCGAGCGTACCGATTTTGACATCTATGCTCTTATGGATACGGCAAAAGAGGTCGGCGGCGACTTCTATGATTTCTATTTTATACACAAAAACAGGCTCAACTTCCTTATTGCCGACGTTTCCGGAAAGGGAATCCCCGCCGCAATGTTCATGATGAGAGCAAAAACGGAGCTCAAGCGTTTCACTGAAGCCGATATTTCAACGGGTGATATTTTCACAAATTCAAACGCCGCACTCTGCGAGGGCAACGATGCAGGAATGTTCGTCACCGCATGGCAGGCGGGTGTTGACCTTAAAACGGGACTTGTCGAATTTGCAAACGCAGGTCACAATCCCCCTCTCATAAAGCGCAAAAACGGCAAGTTTGAGTTTCTTAAATCCCGTGCGGGCTTCGTGCTTGCCGGAATGGAGGGTGTTCAGTACAAGAATCAGACTCTTCAGCTTGAAAAGGGAGATATAATCTACCTTTACACCGACGGTGTCACCGAAGCGACAAACGCACAGGATGAGCTTTACGGCGAAGATAGACTTCTCTCGGCGATAAATTCAAAGGAATTCGACGATATGCAGAAGCTGTGCGAATTTATCAAGAAAGATGTTGACGGATTTGTCGGCGACGCACCTCAGTTTGACGATATAACTATGGTGGCATTCAAGTATATCGGCAAGGACGAAAATTAAAACAAAAATAATCTCCGGCTGAGCCGGAGGCATACAGATAAACGACAAGCGGCTGTTTTCAGACAGCCGCTTGAGTTATTTTAATCGGTAATGAAACAACCGTTTTTCTTATGCCTTGTCCGCACAGCCGAGAACGGTCTCAATCTTATGAGAAACAACATCTTCAATAGCCTGTCTTGCGGGCTTGAGATACTGTCTGGGGTCAAAGTGAGAGGGGTTCTCGTTGAGATACTTTCTGACCGAAGCCGTCATTGCAAGACGAAGGTCGGAGTCAACATTGATTTTGCAGACAGCCATTGTCGCCGCCTGTCTGAGCATATCCTCGGGAATGCCGATAGCGTCGGGCATATCGCCGCCGTTTTCGTTAATCATCTTGACGTATTCGGGCATAACCGACGATGCGCCGTGAAGAACGATGGGGAAGCCGGGAAGTCTCTTTGAAACCTCTTCGAGAATATCGAAGCGAAGCTGGGGCTTCTGACCGGGCTTGAACTTGTATGCGCCGTGACTTGTGCCGATAGCTATTGCAAGTGAGTCAACGCCTGTTCTCGTGACGAAATCCTCAACCTGCTCGGGCTTTGTGTAGCTCTCATTCCCCGCCTCAACAACAACGTCATCTTCAACGCCGGCAAGAGTGCCGAGCTCGCCCTCAACAACAACGCCGTGAGCGTGTGCATACTCAACAACCTTTTTTGTCACGGCAACATTCTCTTCATAGGGAAGTGATGAGCCGTCAATCATAACCGACGTAAAGCCGCCGTCAATACAGCTTTTGCAGGTCTCGAAATCGGGACCGTGATCAAGGTGGAGAGCAATGGGAAGACCTGTTTCTTCAACAGCCGCCTCAACGAGCTTGACAAGGTACTTATGGTTTGCATAAGCTCTTGCGCCCTTTGAAACCTGGAGAATAACGGGAGCGTTGAGCTTTTTTGCCGCTCCGACAATACCCTGAATAATCTCCATATTATTCACATTGAATGCACCGATGGCATATCCGCCCTCGTATGCTTTTTTGAACATTTCTTTTGTGGTTACTAATGGCATGGTAAAAAATCCCTTTCATTAAAAAATTTCGTTAGTATTATACCCAATAATACCGCTGATGTCAATACAAATTAATCCTCTATCGCCGCTTTTGCCGCCGTTATGGCACGTATAGCTTCGGTGTCGAATTTCGGCTTTCTTTCGTATGTATAAAGACCGTTCTGCTCCTGCTCAATATCGGTGAGCTGTGTATAGCAGAAGCCGAAAATGTTGGGATTATCCAGAAGAGCCTGCGTCAGTCCTTTATATCTCTCAATAAATTCCTCCTCTGTTTCGGGTGCGTTGCCATAGCCCCAGCCGTCGTTTCTGTCGGGGCTCCACTTAATGCCGCCGTATTCGCTGACAAACGACGGCTGACCGAAAATATATTTCTGCCTGTCGGTGAATTTGTAGATAAGCTCTCCCCTTTCACCGAACGGGCGGTAGCGTTCTCTGAAGGTCTCGGGATTCTGGTCGTAATCGTGAACGTCGAAAATATCGGTTAAAACGTGATAATTTCCGCTTGTGTCTATGCAGGGGCGTGTGTTGTCCGCCGCCTTTGTCGCAAGATATACACTGCGGATAACGCCGTCATTCTGCTCTCTGCCGTGATATGCCCATGTCTCGTTGAACGGACACCAGCCGATGATTGACGGGTGATTGAAGTCACGCTCAACCTCTTCGAGCCACTCGGGCAGAACGGAAATGAGAGCTTCGCCCTTTGAAATGTCAATACCCCAGCTCGGATATTCGCCCCAGACGATATAGCCCATTTTATCGGCGTGATATAAAAATCTCGGCTCAAACACCTTCTGATGAAGTCTTGCACCGTTGAAGCCGCAGGCAACGGAGCGTTTTATATCGTTTTCAAGCTCAAGGTCCGTCGGAGCGGTGTAGATTCCGTCGGGATAAAAGCCCTGGTCAAGAATAAGACGCTGAAAGACGGATTTTCCGTTAATAAGAAACTTGTAGCTTTCAAGGTCGATTTTACGAAGTCCGAAATAGGTTTTCACCCTGTCGGTGCCGAATGTAATTTCCGTGTCATAAAGTCTGCCGTTTCCGACCTCCCAGAGCCGTTTCTGAGAAAGAGAAACCGTGACGGTTTCTTCGCCGTATGCGCCGTCTGTCTCTGCCGAGCCGACTTTTTCTCCGTTATAGAAAACATTTATGTTCAGCTTTTCTTTTCCGCAGAGGGAAAGGGCAAACGTAACCGACGGAGCGTTTATATCGGTAGTGATTTTCACCTTTTTAACATAAGAAAGCGGAACAAACTCAAGCCATACCGTCTGCCAGATACCCGTTGTTCTCGTGTAGTCGCAGTCGTGGGATTTTAACTTTTCGCTCTGCTTTCCTCTCGGAACGAACGGATTTTTCTCGTCATCTTCCGCATACACTGTCAGTGTATTTTCGCCCTCGTGAATAAAACCGGTTATTTCGGCTGAAAATGAAACGTAGCCGCCTGTGTGTTCACGGACAAATTTTCCGTTAATGTAAATTTCGGCTCTGTAATCAACAGCTCCGAAATGTATAAGCACTCTGCCCTCTGTGTTCTCCTTTGTGAGGGTGAATTTGCGGCTGTACCACATGCCCTTTATGAAGTTTTTGTATTCGACGCAAGACAATTTGCTCTGTGGGCAGAACGGAACGGTTATTTTTCCGTCAAAGACTGCATCTTTTCTGAAATATCCTTTTGATTTTCCCGTTCTTTTGTTGTCGAAAGTGTAGTTCCATTCGCCGTTGAGGCACTGCCAGCTTTCACGCATAAACTGCGGATTCGGGTGCTCGCTTCTCGGAATTGACATATATATTTCCTCCCTGCTCTGACTGAGTTCATATACAGTATATACAGCCTTGCGACGGCGGTCAAGAAAATATCGGGAAAATATTTGAAAATACTCAGCCCTACATATAGACTTTTTATTTCAGTGTGATATAATTGATTAAAAAATGAAAGAACAGGAGAATAATGATGACAAATTTAAGAAAAAAAGTCACCTCACTCTTAATGGCGGCAGTGATGCTTACTCCGCTTTTCATGTCAGGCTGTGCTTCGGAAAAATCCGAGGGTGACACAACCGCACCGTCACAGACAGAAGCAAGTTCCGAAATTACGCAAAGCGAAGATACGACAGCTCAAAGCACGCAGGAGACTGCCTCCGAAAAGCCCAAGGACGCTGAAACCATCGGCGCAATAGTAATTGTTGACAATGCCGCTTATGAATATTATAACTTTGTTCAAAGCTCCGCCGACTCGTTCATTTCCTCCCTCAACAGGGCTCAGGAAAAGCTATCCGGCAAGGCGACGCTTTACAGCATTATTGCCCCGACAAGCATTGACATTACTCTCGACGACGCAACAAGAGCTTCCCTTAACTCCTCAGACCAGAAAAAAGCCATCAACTACCTCTACGGTTCATTAAGTCAGAGCATTAAGGTCGTCAATCTCTATGACACCCTGCGCTCGCACAGAGACGAATACATCTACTACCGCACTGACCACCACTGGACGGCACTGGGCGCATACTACGGATATGTTGAATTTGCAAAAGCCGCCGGTCTCACCCCCGTCGATATAAGCAAGTTTGAAAAAGTCTCCTACGGCGATTTTCTCGGCTCATTCTACGGCGATTCAAAAAAGAGCGCAAAGCTTGAAAAGAACGCAGACGAGCTTATCGCATACAAGCCCTATTACGGCACGAGTCTCAAATTCACCGACAAGAGCGGAAAAACCTACGACTGGCCGCTTGTAAACGACGTTTCAAACTATAACAAGAGCTATAAATACTCCGCTTTCACCGCCGGCGACAACCCTTACACGATAATAGAAAACAAGGACAACCAAGGCGGCAAAACCTGCGTTGTAGTTAAGGAAAGCTTTGCAAACGCAATGATTCCTTTCATCGTCGGAAATTATAAAACCGTTCATGTCATCGACTACCGCTACTGGAACGGAAAGCTGGCGGATTTCGTCGTGAAAAACAAGGTTGACGATGTTATCTTTATGAATAACGTGTCGGCAACAAGAAATTCACAGCTTGTTTCATCTCTGGCGGAAATTATCTGACACACGGTGAAAGGAAAAGGATATGAAGAAAAAAGGCGATAAAAAAGCATTGGCTGTGATTTTAACTCTGGTACTGCTCGTTGCGACGGGCGGCGGAATATGGCAGATATGTGTCAGAGCTCAGTCGAAAAAATACAATCTCACAACTCTTGACACCTCTTCCCTGCCCGAGCCCCTGTCTGCTCCTCTTCTTGAAAGTGACGTTCAGCTTTCCGAGGTGAAAATGCACTTTGTCAGATACGGAGAGGGCGAAAAAACCGTTATACTCATTCACGGAAACGCAAACAGCCACAAGACAATCGAAGAAATTGCCACTTATCTCGGTAATTATTACACCGTCTATGTGCCCGACAGCAGATGTCACGGTGACAGCACCGACCCCGGTGTAATATCCTATAAGCTCATGGCAAAGGATATATATGAATTTTGCGAGGCACTCAAAATTGAAAAGCCGTACATTATGGGGCACTCCGACGGCGGAATTGTTGCGCTGACCTTTGCCTCAATGTACCCCGATAAACCTGCGGGCATAATTTCATGCGGTGCAAATTCAAAACCGGAAACATTCAAACCGTATTTCACCGTTGCAGTGAAAATCAGTAATCTCTTTCACCCCGACAAGCTCAACGATATGATGCTCACTCTTCCCGATTTCACCGACGAAGATTTTGCGAAGATAACAGCTCCCACCTATATTGTTGCCGGCGAATATGACATTATGTGGCTTTCCGACAGCGTTTATATGCACAACATGATTAAGGACAGCCGTATTCAGATAATAAAGAGTGCGTCGCACTGTACATATATGTCAACCGACGGCAGACAGGGATTTGCACTCGCCATGAAATGCATTGAAGATTTTGAAAAAAACTGACCTCCCGCTTGTAATAATCAAATTAAGTAAAAAATAGTCTCTCAGGTATTCCAATAAGAGAAAAACTGTGATATAATCAGCAAAATAACCGAAAGGACGAAGATATTTATGAGTAATCTCAAAAAAATCATCGCTGTTATACTTGCGCTCGTAATGACTGCGGCGGTTATGCCCGTAGCATTCGCCGAAAGCGTAAGCTATACGCAGAACTGCCCGTATATCTACATACACGGCTTTGTGGGCAACACAATTTATGACAACCCGACAAGCCCCGATGCCAAAGCACTGTTTCCGCCTGAGGCAGACGATATTGTGAAAACGGTCGAAAGATGTACTCCGGCACTCGGTGCATACCTTATAAACAAAAACTCAAAGGCACTGGCTTCGGCAATTATTCCCGAGCTTCTCAACCTCTTCGGAGACTTCATTCCCGATAAGGACGGAAATGTAAAAAGCACGTCCGGCGTCAAGTTTAAATATCCTCCGAAATCAGCGATAACAAAGACGTCATCGCTCAAATTTGAATATGACTGGCGTATCGACCCGATGGAAAGTGCCGAGCAGCTCAACGACTTCATCGACTATGTGCTTGACGCCTCCGGTTGTAACAAGGTCGGCATTATGGCACATTCCTGCGGCGGAATAATAGCTCTCTCCTACGTGAGCAAGTACGGTACGGATAAAATTCAGGGTATCGTGATGAACTCAACCGCAATTTACGGCGAGACCTACACGGGCGAGCTTATGACGGGCGAGATGAAAATTGATTTAGACGCTGTCAAGGCATTTATGAGGTATGCGCTCAATGAGAACGAATACGACGAAGCTATCAGCGGAATAATCGACGTGCTTGCCGATTCCGGTTTTCTTGATTTTGTTGAAAGATTCGGCAACAACTTTATAGCCGATATGTATGACGACATTATGGGCTCGGTAATTTTCCCGATGTTTGCCTATATGCCGACAATCTGGGCAATGATTCCCGATGAATATCTTGCCGATGCTTTCGACTTTGTCTTCAACGGTGATTTCACCGATAAGAGCTGTGATTACAGTGTCTTGAAAGCAAAGATAGCAAACTACAATTCTGCTGTGCGTGAGAACAGAGAAGATATGCTGTATGACCTTGAAAACAACGGTCATTTCGGCGTTTATGCAAGATACGGTTTCTCTTCAATCCCCCTCACGTCATCATGGAAAAATCTCAGTGACGGCATTATCGACACAAAGTTTGCTTCATTCGGTGCAACAACCGCCGAATACGGAAAAACTCTCCCCGCTGAGTACACAGCGTCTGTTGACGCAAAATACATTTCGCCGGACAAAACGGTTGACGCTTCAACCTGTATGTTCCCCGAAAAGACATGGTACGTCAAGAACTTCGGTCACACTATCTCGACACTTCTCCCCGAACTGACTTATGCAATTCTTTATGCGGATAAAGAGGTTACGGTGGACACCTATGAGGATTATCCGAGATTCATCATCTACAATGAGAACGGAGAATTTGTGCCGCAGACGGCGGACGATACAAAGAGCTTCTTTGAAAAAATAGCCGATTTCTTCAGTCAGATTTTCAATTTCTTCAAAATGCTGTTTGATAAAATTTTCGGTTAATATTAAAACCCTTTTGCCGTGAGAAAATCTCACGGCATATTTTTATGCTTAAAATGAACAAATGTTCTTTACAATTCTATATTATTGTGTTAAAATAAGATAATCAAAAATGAAGGACGGGGTTATATGACTGACAACATTTTGCTTTATGTGATTATCGGACTTTCGGCGGTATGCATTTTGCTTCTTTTAAGACTGCTGACGAAAAAAATGGACGGCGGTACCGGCGAAAAGCTTGACAAAATCGAAGAGCATGAGGTGGCTCTCTCTTATCAGATAAAGGCTTCCTCTGAGACGCTTTCACAGATGATTGATAAAAGCATATCGGGTGAGGACAGAAGAAACGCCGCTCTTCGCAGTGAAATAAATGACTCTCTCAGCAAAATCAACACAATGATAAGCAAGATGAATCAGGATAACGCCGACAACCGTATAAAGGTGTTAAAGGATATTTCCGCCGCTCTTGAGGACATTCGCAGGCTTAATTCAGAACAGAACGAAAAGCAGAATGCCGTTCTCACAGAATCCATTGAAAAATTACAGCAGAGCAACGAAAAGAAACTTGAGGAAATGAGAAAGACGGTCGATGAAAAGCTCGACGAAACTCTTTCGACAAGACTTGATTCGACCTTTAAAGCGGTGTCCGAACAGCTCCTCAACGTCTATAAATCACTCGGCGAAATGAAAGAGCTTTCAACGGGAGTGACCGCAAACGTCACATCTCTTAACCGCATACTCACAAACGTCAAAGCGAGGGGCACGTGGGCTGAAATTCAGCTTGAGGGAATACTCGACCAGACAATACCCGGAATGTACGACAAGAATGTTGCAACGGATTCGTCAAGCCTCGCAAGGGTTGAATTTGCCGTCAGAATTCCCTCCGGCGATGATAAAAACAGCTTTGCCTATCTCCCCATTGACTCTAAGTTTCCGATTGAGGATTACATAAGACTGTGCGAAGCCGCCGACAGCGGCGATGCCACAGGTGTTGAGGAGGCTAAAAAAGCCCTTGAGAGAAGAGTAATTTCAAGTGCAAAGGATATAACCAAATACATTCACGAGCCGGACACCACCCCGTTTGCGATAATGTATCTTGCAACAGAGGGACTTTACAGCGAAATAATTTCGTCTTCAAACGGAATAGCCGAAAGACTGCAAAACGAATTCAGCATAATGGTCGCCGGTCCCTCAACGATAACCGCTCTTCTCAATTCACTCTCTATGGGCTTCAGAGCGATTGCAATAAATGAAAAAGCAAAGGAAATAAGAGAGCTTCTCTCCGCTGTAAGAAGTCAGTATGACAAATTCGGCGACGTGCTCGCAAAGGCAAGAAAGAAAATCGAAGAAGCCGGCTCTTCCCTCGACGAGGCACAGAAAAGAAACGGCATCATAAAAAAGAAGCTCGGCTCGGTCGCTGAAATCGAAAAATCCTCAGCCGAAGAAATACTCGGTCTCGGCGACGGCTCCGAGGCTTAATGCGGCAAAAAATATAATATAATAATAAAATTTTTTCAAAATTGATAACAAACTTTTACTATTTTCTTTTTTTGTTGACTTTTAAAAAAAGTTGAATTATACTGTAATTACAAAAGTGCGTAGCACACAAAGAAAGGTTGGTATTTATTATGAAGAAAGTAATTTCCGTTTTACTTGCGGTAATCATGATGTTCTCAACTCTTGCAGTCGGCTTCATGGCTTTCGCAGAAGACGCAGAACCCACATCGGAGGAATCCATACTTGACGATGAAACCGTTAAAGAGGCTCTCGACACAGCGTTCATCTTCTTCCTTGGTATGAAGTATGACGAGTTCATGGCTCTCGACGGCGATGCCCAGTGGGAAGCAATCCAGAATATGGACATGAACAAGCTTATGGTTCTTGCCCATGTTGCAAAGATTGTCCTCAAGCTCGTCAAGGTTGCTATCAAGCTTGCAAATCTTCTTGACAAGTTCGGCATTCTCGACCTGAGCGAATACAAGCAGATGATAGTTGACTTCGTTGCCGGTGCTATCGAAGGTGCAGATATCCCCTCACTTATTCCGGCTACCGACTGAAATCAGAAACAGTAAAAAACAGCGGCTGTGCTTCATGCACAGCCGAATTTTTATGTATGAATTAAACTTACAGGTCGCTTGTACAGTGCGGGCACTTTGTTGCCTCTGCGGAAATCTCACTCTTGCAGTAGGGGCAGATTTTTGTGCTCGGTGCTTCAATAGCGGGTTCTTCCTCTTTCTTGCCGAGTGAAGCAAGCTTGTTAAGTCCCTTGACCATAAGGAAGATAATAATTGCCATAATGAGGAAGTTGATAACTGCCGAAATGAATGAGCCATAGCTTAAAACGGCAAGTCCGGCTTCCTGAGCGGCGGCAAGTGTTGCCGGCACAGCGGCTCCGTCCGGGAGCTTTGAAAGAACGACGAACTTGTTTGTGAAGTCGATGCCCTTTGTCGCAAGCGAAATTACCGGCATGATAATATCGTTGACAAGTGAATTAACGATAGCCTGAAAAGCACCGCCGATGATAACGCCGACGGCAAGGTCGATAACGTTACCTCTCATGATAAAGGTTTTGAACTCATCAATAAATTTTTTCATTATTTTACCTCCGTTTCTTTGATAAGTTAATATTATCACAGCTATTCTCTAAAGTAAAGAAAAAATAAGAAATAGCGCAGATTTTGTCTTATAACCCCGTCAGGTCAAAGTCGGGTATGAAGCTCTCCTTTGCCGCCTCCCCCGTCTGAATGAGCACATTTTCAAAGCCGCTTTCAATAAGATGTGACACCACCTTATCGTATTCTCTCTTTGTGATTTTTCGGTTGAGCTCACTGTATCTGTCCGAATAAACAACAGGGGTGAACTGACTCATCATGCTGATATATGTATCATTCGGTACATTTTCTCTGAGCCAGTCAATAATACGTATGCTTTGATTTGTGTTTTTGGGCAAAACAAGATGCCTTATCACAGTCCCCTTTTTCATCATATTGTCACTGCCGAACACGGCTTTTCCCGTCTGACGGAGCATCTCGCCTATCGCCACCGACGCATACGTAAAATAATCGGGAGCACCCGAATATTTTTTTGCTCTCTCGCTGTCTATATATTTTATGTCGGGCAAATATATATCTATCAGCCCCTCAAGCCTTTTCAGTGTTTCAACCTTTTCATAGCCGCCGCAGTTATATATGACCGGCACGGGTGATTTATACTCTCTGAGCAACTTTTCAAGCCTTGAAGCATAGTGTGTGGGAGTGACAAGGTTTATGTTCGCCGCACCCTGCTCTATGAGAGAATCAAAAAGCTCCATAAGGCGGCGGTCACTGACCTCTTCACCAAAGCCGCCGGTACTTATGCTGTTATTCTGGCAATAAGCGCACCTGAGATTGCAACCCGAAAAAAACACCGTGCCCGAGCCGCTTTTTCCGCTCAGAAACGGCTCCTCCCAGAAATGGAGGGCGGCTCTTGCCACCTTGAATTTCTCCGGCATACCGCAGAAGCCCTTTTCTTTTTCACGGTCAACCCCGCATTCTCTCGGGCAAATATTGCAAATCATCGTTTTTCTCCGTTCTTAAGTAATTGACAAAAACATTATATTGAATTATACTATAGCCGAAAATTAAATACAAGAGGTGATTATTATGCTTTTGACCGTTGACATGGGCAACACCACAATCACTCTCGGTGCTTTTCGTGATGACGAGCTCGTTTTCACTGCGAGGCTTTCAACCATAAGGGGAAAGACCGCTGACCAGTATGCAATCGAGCTGTGTCAGATTTTCGCTCTCAATGAGGTCGGAAAATCTGATTTTCACGCCGGCATTATGAGCTCGGTTGTACCTGAATTGACGGACACATTAAAGCGTACCTTAACAATGGTAACGGGCAGTGAGCCTGTTATCGTATGCCCGGGGATTAAGACGGGCATAAATGTTCTTATTGATAACCCCGCTCAGCTCGGGGCGGATTTGCTCGTCGGTGCAGTAGCCGCCGCCGAGAAATACCCCCTGCCGTGTCTCATCGTTGACCTCGGAACAGCGAGCAAAATCAGCGTTGTCGGTAAGGATAAAAGCTTTCGCGGAGTCGCAATCGCTCCGGGGGTGAGAGTTTCGCTCAACGCCCTTTCCTCCTCTACATCACAGCTTCCGAACATTCCTCTCACCGCACCGGGCAAAATCATCGGCACAAACACCGTCGAGAGTATGCAGTCCGGAATAATTTTCGGCACGGCAGCAATGGTTGACGGAATGATAAGAAGAATGAAAGATGAACTCAAAGCGGATACCACCGTCATTGTAACCGGCGGTTATTCAGCCCGTATTGCGCCTTATTGCAGGGAAAAAGTAGTCCATGATGAATTTCTCATTATGGAAGGGCTCAGAATAATCTATGAGAAAAATTCGCAGAGAACGGAGGGATAATTATGGAAAGCAGAAAAATAAAAGAAATAACCGTTCATGCCCTGCTTATAGCAATAATGGCAATAATGGCGTTTACGCCTCTCGGATATATTAAAATCGGTGTTGTGCAGATGACGCTCATGTGCATTCCGCTCATAGCCGGAATATTTTTCGGCGGAAAGAAAAGCGGGCTTCTTCTCGGCTTCGTGTTCGGTCTGACAAGCTTTGTTCAGTGCTTCGGCTCAGACGTTTTCGGAACAACTCTCTTTTCAATCAATCCGTTTTACACGGTAATTCTCTGTTTCCTGACGAGAATGGCTGTCGGCTTTGCGGTGGGTCTTATTTATGACCTGATGAAAAGCTATGGCGTTAAAAGCGTCGCTTCATACACTGTCATTTCGTTTCTCACCCCTATACTCAACACTCTTCTTTTTGTCGGGACCTTTATTCTCCTTTTCAGAAACAGCGAATACTTCATCTCTCTTCAGAGCACATTCGGCACGACTAACCTTTTAGCCTTTGCCGCCGCATTCTGCGGACTCAATGCACTTCTTGAGGTTATCCTCTGCGGCGTGGTAGGTGTGCCGCTGTGCAAGGCACTTGAAAGAACAAGAAGATAGTAATAAAACGAATATAAAAATCAATTCCCGTTATGCGTTGACCTGTTCAACACATAGCGGGAATATTTTATCTTTTATGCCCTCTTCTTTATTTTCAGCATAAATAAGCCGTGCCGGTTGCAATATGCGTAAAGAGCATAGGTTCGGTTAATTTTGAAGCGTGCCTGAGCCATCTGCTCGGGATAAAGCTTTGTCAGTGAAATTCCGCTGTCAGTCAAGGCGGCAATAAATGAAATATAGTGGCTCTTTGTCATTTCATGAGTGAGGGTGACGTAATACTCGTCCTCGACCGTCTCGGCCTTTATTTCGTGGCCGCCGTCGCTTTCCTCCGCCTCCTGCGGCATAAGAATTACACCACAGCAGGATATGACCGCTTCACCGCACGACACGATTACATTGCCGCATACGGGACAGACGTAAAATTTCGCTCTTTTCATATTAAAGCTCTTATTCTTATTTATGACCTCGCCGCCCGACAGAAGCTCTATGACCGAAACACCCAGTGCCGTCGCTAACGGCTCAACAAGAGTAATATCGGGGTAGCCCCTGCCCGTCTCCCATTTTGAAACGGCTTTGTCACTCACCGACAGCTTTTCGGCAAGAGCAAGCTGAGTCATATTTTTCTCTTCTCTCAGGCGTTTTATTATTGCACCCGTAACATAAGTGTTCATTTTTATCATCTCCGTTTTCAAGTATATCACGGTGACGTAAAAATGCAACCTACGAAAAGTAGATTTCTCACAGCCACCCCAGCGACGAAAGCATATTGATTACATCTTTGTCTATCTGCCCTTTGTCACCCTTTTCAAGAAGCTCAACTTCATATATATCGGTGCTCGCCGGATAAGTCTCTCTTATCGGGGCGCAGGTGATTTTTATTTTGTCTCCGCTTTCAAGCTCGTCAAGCACTTTTTCCGCATTCTCCGTCACGGGTCTGACAGCTATCGGATTATTACCGTCTATGATAAAGCTTTCGCTTCTCCCCTTAAGAAGCACTCCGCTGACGGTAATATGCTCATTTCCATCTGTCTTCTGAGCGCAGGAGCACAGCAGAGTTAAAAGCGCAAGTGCGGCAAAAACAGCGCATAAAAGCTTGGTTTTCATAATTTATTCTCCTGTCTTCACTTCACTGAGCTTTTTCCCGCTTTCAATGTCAAAGGTGCATATTCTGTTTTCCGAAACGGTATAGAGCGTTTCTCCGATGTATATACCTCTGAAAAATTCGGCAATAAATTCATCATCTTCACATCCGTATGCGGTGTAATCCGTCTCGTGGAAAAATCTGTTTTTCTCCGTCAGTTTTCCTCCGTCAAGAGAGATGAGCAGATAGCTTCTGTCCGTTGCTTCGTCATAATAGGTATCTTTATCGCTGTAGCTCCCCCTGAAATGAAGAAGCGGAATACCTATGCAGTTCTTTTCGGGGAATGAAACAAAGGCTTTGAAATTATACAAGGTCTCTGTCTCTGCGTCTTTGAAAATCAGGCTGTCTCTGACCTTCGGATTCTTTTTGTCGCTGACGTCGAACAATGTGACTTTTATCACCGAAGCGTCCGCTCCGTTTTCATCGCCGCCGTAGCCGATGCCGACAATCAGATTTTCGCCGACCGGATGAAGATAGCTTGAGAAGCCGGGAAGCTTGACCTCGCCCGTTTTTTTCGGGCTGTTCGGGTTTGAAAGGTCAATGATAAAGAGCGGGTCTGTGTTTTCAAACGTGACAACATAGGCTGTGTCGCCCATAAAGCGCACCGATTTCACCTCTTCGTTTTCCTTGAGGTTTTCTATCTTTCCGACAGTGTTCAAAGAGCTGTCAAGAACATAGATATTGCTCTCTCTCTTAAAGATTTCATCTCCGGCAAAGCTTGTTGTGGCACAGCGGAAATACCCGTTATATTCGTCCATAGCAAACTGACCGATGAATATCCCCTTCACAATGCCGCTGCTGACTTGCTTTATTTCGTTTTCCGAAACCGACAGCCCGATAATCTCCGTATATATGATGTCCTCACTGACGGAATATTCCTTTTTAATTCGCTCGCACAAATTCTCCCGTCTTGAGATATAGAGCATATCGCCCGTGCAGTAGCAGGCGTCGGAATATCCGCCAAGGTATGCGTAAGATGTGCCAACGCTTTCATTCTTTTCGATATTGCAGGCGGAGACTACGGTATAGCACAGCGAGTCACCCTCCGGTTTAAAGAATATATCGCCTCTTTTTATCATTTTTCCGTTGACGGAGGGAATGACGTTTTCCTCATATTTCTCCCCGTCGTCCATGTATGCGGGGTGGTAATAAGAAACGGTGAAAAGAATGTTTCCGTTAAGCCTTGAAGTGACGTATGAGCCGCTCTGAGTCTGCTCAAAGACAAGAGACGGGTTCTCTTTATTTTCTGTGTCATAGATAAAGCATCTTGCACCGGCGTTGTAAAAGCCGGCAAACTTTGAAACAGAACAGCCGTTTGTTTCATTCCCGTCACTTGCTCCATACTCCGTAGTGATGACAACAAGTCTGTTTTTATAAACATAAATGTCATTGACCGAGAAATTATCCTTTTCGCTCTTAATTTTTACTGCGGACATTTTTTTCAAATCAGCCGCACGGTAAATAAGAACGGACTTGCCGTGAATGAAATAGATGTATTCGCCGTCATTTTTTATAATATCAGCCTCGTCTATTCCGCTGACCTGAACATTGGTGTTTGAATACATTTTGCTTGCGCTGTCCGCACTTTTAGCGTTGACTGCCTCTGCATCATACACGACTCCATATTCCTTTGTTTTAACTCCGCTTACATCTCCACTCACATCTCCGTCAAGCTCATTTTGTGATGCTTTTTTCTCAAGGAAAAACCTGACTATATCGTCATAATTTTCTTCTTCGGGTGCATTTTCCTCACTGAGTAACGCCGCAGAGGTGTTGCCGGAGGAGACTGTGCCCGAATTTCTCATATCCGGCACAAGCTTCACTGCGGCAAAAACCGCAACTGCCGTAAAAGCAAAGCACGCCGCAACGCTCAGTATTCTTTTGAGCGAAGAGCCGCTCTTCTTTTTGCCCCCGACATTTTCAAGAGAAGCCACTATTTCCTCACGGCTGAGGCTTTGAGGCGTCTCACCCGTGTTTTCGCTGAGCTTCTGCTTTATAAAATCAAATTTTTCTTTATTCTCCATTTTGCAGACTCCCTTCACCGAGTATTGCGTAAAGCTTATCCGTTGCCCTTGAAATTTTTGACCTGACGGTACCCGGGGGCATCGACTTGATTTCGCCGATTTCGGTGCTCGTGAGATTGCCCAGAACCGAGAGAAGCAGTATTTCCCTGTCCTCCTCGCTTATTTTCATAAGCGCACTGTTAAGCTCAGCTCTCTCCTCTGTTGACATTTCTCCCGATTCATCGTTCATCTCGCCGATTTCAACGGTTTTACGCATACCTATCACATATCTGAGTTGTTTCTGACACGAACGCAGCAGTACCGTAAAAAGCCAGCTCTTGAATTTTTCCGGCTTCTTTACGTTTTTTACCGATAAAAAAGCGTTGAGCACGGCGTCGCTCACTGCGTCCTCGGCAGAATACCTGTCGCCGAGATACCACAGCGCAAAGGAATACATCTCTCGGCTGTACCGTGCATACAAATCGCCGAATGCTTCCTTATCTCCGCTTTTCGCTTTTATGACCAATAAATGATTTATTTCTGAGCTCATATAATCATCACTCCCGTCCGGTCATACATTAAGTGCACAAAATGGTTTAAAGTGTTGCATCTATTTTACATTTTTTTCGTATTCTTTTCAACAGCTCAGGGAAACATATTAATGGAGGTGAACAAAATGAAAAAGAAAAACATCAAAAACAGCGAAAAATCATATAAGCTTGCTCAAAACTGGCAGGAGAAGGACGGCAACAGCGACGTTCTCGGCTCATGGACGGGAACACCTCAGGACGAGGACGAAAAGCCCATTCAGGATGCCGACGACCTTTGAAAGCAGTTTGACTATCCCATATACTGATTAAACCGAAAAAATACCCCGTCCGAAAAATCTCAGGCGGGGTATTTTGTTTGCTTCATTTTGAAAGCTCAACTATGAGCTCTTTGATTTTTTCCATACTCTCCACACAGACAAATTCGTGTATTGAATGAAAATTAGCTCCGCCGGTGCAGAGATTCGGGCACGGCAGACCGCAAAACGAAAGCCTCGCCCCGTCCGTACCGCCTCTTATCGGAATTATCTTCGGCTCTATGCCGAGCTTTTTCATCGCTTTTTCGGCATTTTCGACGAGGTAGAAGTTCTCCTCAATCTTTTCCCTCATATTGTAGTAGCTGTCATTTATTTCGCACGTGAAAGTGCCCTCGCCGTATTTTTTATTAAGAAAGTCAACCGCCGTGCGTATAAAATCTTTTCTCTCCTCAAATTTATTTCTGTCGTGGTCTCTTATCAGCATTTTAATCTGTGCCCCGCTCTCACAGCCGGAAAACGAATTAACGTGATAAAAACCCTCATAATTTTCGGTATGCGCCGGTGCTTCTGCGGGCGGAAGCATTGAAATAAGCTCACAGCCCATGAGCACAGCGTTTTTCATTTTGTTTTTCGCCGAGCCCGGGTGAATGTTCATGCCCTTTATTTCTATTCTGACCGATGCGGCGTTAAAATTCTCATATTCTATTTCGCCCTCTTCGCCGCCGTCAAGAGTATAAGCGACTTTGGCTTTAAAGCGGTCAAAGTTGAAATAATCCGTACCTCTGCCGATTTCCTCGTCGGGTGTGAAACAGAGCGCAACTCCCCGGTGATTTATTTCTCTGCCTGACACAAGCTCTTCGCAGGCCGACACTATTTCCGCAATGCCCGCCTTATCGTCTGCGCCGAGAAGAGAACTGCCGTCGGTGACGATTAAGTGTCTGCCTTTATAGTTTTCGATAAACGGAAATTCGCTCAGGCTGATTTTTTCTTTTTCACCGAGCATTATATCGCCGCCGCTGTATTCGATAACCGAGGCTTTTTTTACGTCTCCGCTGACCTCGGGCGAGGTATCCATGTGTGAGATAAAGCCGATATTTTCTTCGTTTTCTCTGCCCGGACTTGCCGGTATAAAGGCATAGACATAGCCCTTTTCATCAATAACGGCATTTTCAACTCCGATTGACAAAAGCTCCTCTGTGATGTATTCGCCGAGCCTTTTCTGCTCGGGAGTAGACGGTACATTTTCCGACAATTCGTCTGAAGATGTATTAAATGATACATATTTTAAAAATCTTTCTGTAATATTCATACACTTATCTCTCATATTCCGTATTTTTCAAGATTAATGCTCCCGTCTTTTTCAAAAACAATTCCCTCTTCTTCAAGCAGTTTTCTCTGCATATCCTCGCCGCCGAAGACAAATGCTTTTGACGTTCTGCCCTCACGGTTTACAACACGGTGGCATTTGATTGTTGACGGGTCCGGATTAACATGAAGCGCATACCCTACAACTCTCGACCAATGAGGATTTCCCGCAATGACGGCAATCTGACCGTAGGTCGCAACCTTACCCCTGGGTATGGTTTTCACCGCTTCATATATTCTTTCAAAGGTATTCACGCTTTTCCTCCCGTGCCCATAAGCTTTCGGCATTTTTCCTTGTCAAGCCTCAGACCGTAGCCGCCTATGTTGATGACCACACCCGACACCTGCTCAACGGACATATATCTTTTAAGCTCCGAAAACTTCACCGTCACCGTCTCGCTCGTCATGAGTAATTTTGTCAGATAGGGAATTGTCTCGTATGTTTCCTGTATTTCGGAGGTGTCTGTGAATACAGGTATCCACTTTGAATTGTCGTTTTTATCGGTGATGAGCAGAGCCTCGAAATTTCCGCCCACCGTTTTGCCCATACAGGCAAAGGTTCCCCCCGCAATGCCGAGAAGCATAGCCGCCTCAAGCCCTTTGAGAATAACGGGATTTCTTTTGCCCTCCTGCGACTGAAGAAACTTGAGCACGGTAAAATTAAGCTTTCCGCCCGAAATTGAAACAAAATCGGATTTGTAAAGCTGATTTTGCTGAAAGCGAAGCTTACAGAGTGTCGGCTCAATCATCACAAATTCAATGCCGAATCGTGTCAGAGCAACAAAATACTTGTATATTTCATCATTTTCAAGCTTTTTCAGAGAAACTCTTTCGCCCGTTTTTTCTCTTATCTCGGCTATATATTTTTCTCCCTCTTCTTCGCTGAAGAAAACGGGGCTGTCATTGATACCCGTTATGTATGGGTATTCTTTTAAAAGAGCCGTGCTCATAACAGCATAAAGCTGCTGTGCGCTTTTTATTCTTCTTGCTATTTCGGAGACAAGAATATTCGCCACTCCCGCAAGAAGTTCGTTATGGAGCTCAAGCACATAGTTTGTGAAGATAACTACGCTTCTGTCCGATGAATTTTTAAGCTTTTCCTTAAACTGTACCGCTGTGTAAACCGACGGAATTTTTCTCACGTCGCAGTCCGGTAAAAGCTCCGGTGCAATCTCCTGCGTTGCACGGATAAGCTCGCCGATAATTTCCATTTTCTCACCTGCTCAAATACCATCGCCTGTCATTTTCTTACGTCTGAGTAAAAGAGGCGATTATCTTGTCTGTCTGCTTTACAAAATATGAAAGAAGCTTTCATATAAAATTCCCCCTTGTAACCGTAATTATTATACGGCTAAAGGAGGGTTTTGTAAATATATTTTCACGATTTATCCTTTGGCTTTGCAAAAGCCGAGAGTATAAGTCCGCACACAACCGCCGCCGTTACCCCCGCCGAGGCGGCACTCAGTCCGCCCGTAAGAATACCCAACGCTCCGTCCTTCGCCACAGCCTCCCTCACGCCTTTTGCCAGCGCATACCCGAAGCCCGTAAGCGGAACGGTAGCTCCGCTTGAGGCAAATTTAACAAGCGGCTCATAAACACCGAGTGCGCCGAGTATGACGCCTATAACGACAAAGGAAACAAGGATTTTACCCGGCGTAAGCTTTGTCAGGTCAATGAGAAGCTGACCGACTATGCAGATTGCGCCGCCGATGAGAAACGCTTTAAGAAGTGCCGCCGGCATCACATCACCTTCTTTTTCATTTTCTTGACTAATTTTCCGATTTCTTTTTTGTTATCACAGGCAGCTCCGATTCCGACGAGAACCATTGCCGTAACGATAATACAGATTTCCGCCTTTTTCACGCATTTGACTATTTTCAGAATTTTGCAAAGGCAGGCTATACATTTTACACAGTCGGCTGTTTCCATAATCACACCTCACTTTTCAGTATTACTGCGTGCGCTATGCCCGGTATGCTTTCGCCCTGGAGCGATGACACACCTGACAGCAATGCGCCTGTAGCAACAAACATTATATTTTTGTATGCGCCCGCACGCATACCGTTGAGAATTTTTGAGCACAGAACGCTCGCACTGCAGCCGCACCCCGAGCCTCCTGCATGAACGTCCTGTGTTTCACGGTCGAATATCATAAGTCCGCAATCATTATGAACGGACGAAATATCAACGCCGCTTTCTCTTACCAGAAGCTCCTTCAAAAGCTGAGTGCCCGTCTGACCGAGGTCGCCGGTGAGAATCATATCGTAATCCTCCGGCTTCGTCTTTGTCTCACAGAGAAAATCATATATGGTCTTCTTAGCAGCAGGTGTAAATGTCAAGGGTAAACCATAAAATAATTTTTATACTGCAAAATCCGGTGTTCAGACACCCTTTTGCGAAATAGAGAAAAATCCTACTGGACAATCTTTCAATTTTTGAAATATTGTCCAGTAGGAACCGGCTGAAATGCGATGATGTCACACTTCAGCCGTTATATTAATCTTATTTGGTTATCAAACCGTCTGCCTTGCTTTGATATACAAATCTATGTCACTCACGATATATTTTTCTCCGGTGGTATGAAGTGCCTCAAAATAACTTCTGACATATTCGTTTACTCGGTATTTCGTAAAAAGCCCCATCACATCTTTTCCGGAAAGATTTTTTGCGGATTTATATATTTCAATGCAATATACTAAAAATTCACCCTCACGGCTCATACTTCATGCCTCCTCTGGGAAATCAATTTTTCCCGTTTGCTTTTCCTGCTTATAAAGTTCGTAAAGTGCTTTCGGACTCAAATGCCAAAGTTTCGTTTCTTCATTTTCCAAAACGGAGTAAACCTTTGAATTATAAAAATT
>JAZUDT010000067.1:0-63466 GCA_045639785.1 Acutalibacteraceae bacterium
AGCAAATTTAAGCTTCACCCAGTTTTCAACCTGAGCGATGCCTCGGTACGGCGTATACCGCATTGCGTGTTTTTCTTTCGCATCCGCAAAAACCCGTTCTATTGTCTCTTTTCGCTGTTTGTACAGCTCCTGATACTTTGGAGTATGCCGGATGTCTTCTGTCCACTCTATGTAATCTGCCCATATATGCCTTGTAACCGTTTTTATGTTTTCCTTTGATTCGGTACACAGGTCTTTTGTAGGGCAGTTTTTGCATATTTCAGAATTACTTTTATACTCCCTGTAGCCGTCACGGTTTGTTGTGCTGTATTTAAGTATCTGATATTCGGGACATATTATACAGTCATAGTATTCATCGTATACATACTTCCACCATTCATGTCCGCCCTTTTTTGTCATAGGTCTTTTATATGCTGTTGATAATACTCTGCCGTCATCACATATCTTCTTTGCTATGTGCGGTGTTTTGTAGGCACTGTCTGCTACTATTGTTTCTATCTGAGGAAATCTTTCGGTTACTTTGTCATATACATCATCAAAGGCTACGCTGTCATGAACATTGCCGGGTGTTACAACCGTCTCCAATACATATCCGTTTTTATCGCATGCCGTATGTGCTTCATATGCAAACTGTCTTTTATGTTCACCTTTTACAAACAAGCCGCTTTCCGGATCTGTTGTGCTTTTGACCGTTTTCTTTGTTTGCTTTGCTGCTTTTTTACGTCGTGCAAGCTTCTTTTTTGATGTGTTTTTATCAGGCTTTGACGGTCTGTTTTCGTCATTGTCATCTTTGTCTTTGAGAGGTTTCTTTCCGTGAGCTTCTCTGTCCTGATTTATCTCTTCCATAAGCTCATCCGCATACCTTTTAGCGGCAACGGGTACTTCCTCTTCGTATTTTTTCTTATTATTCGCATTTGCTTTGATATGTGTTCCATCCACAAAAACGGCACTCGGCGTTAAATATCCGTTCTCGTTAATTTCATCCAATATCCACGAGAATATTTTATCTACAGTTTCCGCAGTAAAACGATTTCTGAAATTGTAGCTTACTGTAGAAAAATGAGGTGTTTCTTCCTGTAAGCTATATCCGAGAAACCAACGATATGCCATATTGACACGGACTTCGCTTGCCGTTCTTCTCAGTGACGGCAGACCGTAAAGATGTTGTATCAGTACCATTTTAAAAAGCACCACAGGGTCTATGCTTCCTCTTCCGTTATCTTCACAATACAGTTCTTCCACAAATTCATACAGCTTTGTGAAATCAACTGCATTTTCTATTTTTCTGAGCAAATGGTCTTCAGGTACTAAGTCTTCTATACAGATCATTTCACATTGATATCTGTTTTCTTTTCCTTTTGTCAACATCTTTCATCACCGTAATTATTATACCATAAACAAAAGAAAAAGCCCAGCTTTTACCGGACTTTTTCGACAGACTGAAATCCCGCCGGCTCAGCCGGCGGGATTATTCTATAAGGATTGTTTTCCATGTAATTGTGAAAGATACGCAGAGTCGAAAAAACAGCGGGCAATCAAAAGCTGTCCGCTGTTTTGCTTTATGCTCTTATCACTTTGCGAGTGCGCCGATTGTAAGAAGGAATCCGCCGAATATTCCGCCGAATTCGGGACCGCCGTCCATGATAATCTTACCTGTTTTTGTTGCTTCAAGCATATCGTCAATGCCTAAAAGCGTGCCGAGCGCACTGTCATAAGAATCAAAACGAAGTGTGAAGAAAGGCATTGCTCTCTTGTATTCGCCTCTGCCTGCTCTTGATTTGCCGGCCTTGATTCTGATAAATGCCGATGCTTCGGGGTGTCCGTCAACTGCAAGTGCATAGACACGGTCAGGTGACTTCAGTGCCCAGTCATGAATCTCGGGGTGACCCATCTTGTTGAGCTGGCTGATGCCGCTTGTGAGAAGATAGAACATACACTTAACCATAAGTGCCTTTGTCTCTTCATCTTCGGGAGGTGTTGTTGCACCGAGAACGTCAGCCATCTTAAGAAGTGCCATAAAGAAGCTGATGAAAGCTCCCTTTGACTTGCCGAGCTTAATCTTGGGTATTCCGCCGTCCTTGATAGCACCGGGAATATCGCCCTTGAAAAACTTGTTCATAGCCTCGATTGACTTGAACTGAAGCTCTGAGTGACCGGGTGTTGTGTCAAGGCAGGGATGAACGAGCCATTCGCCGTTATTGACAACGAAGTGCATGCCGACCTTTCCCTCGGGGCAGTCGGGATAAAGTGCGCTCACCTGAATAACAGCGTGTGCCTTTTCAAACTTTTTCTTAAGCGACGGAACGTCTGTTGCGATAACCTTGATAAGCGGAAGAGCGGCATTCAAAAATATTTTGTTGGAATATAATTCTTCCTGTGCTACTGCCATTTTGTTTGCTCTCCTTCCTTAATCAGAATTCGTCGTCCCAGTTATCGTCTTCTTCAAAGTCAGCCTTCATAACTTCACGAACAGCAGCGATAATGCCGTTTGAATCAATGCCGACCTCTGACATAATATCTTCCTGAAGACCGATGGGAGCGAACTTGTCGGGGTGACCGAGCTTCTTGAAAGCACAGCCCTTGCCTGCCTCAACGACAACCTCTGCAACCGCTGAGCCGAGACCGCCGAGTGTGCTGTGGTCTTCAACAGTGATAATTCTTCTTGTTTCAAGAACAGCCTTTAAGATAGCTTCCTTGTCGATGGGCTTAATGGTGTGCATATTGAGAACACGAACCTTAAGTCCGTCTGAGCTCTCGAGGAACTTAGCCGCTTCTCTTGCCTGGAATACGCATGAACCGCAGGCGATAACGGTAATATCGGTACCTTCATGAACCTCAACAGCCTTACCGACCTCAAAGCCGTAATCCTGTGAATCATAGAGAACACGGTCGAAGCCACGATTGATTCTGATGTAGTAGGGACCTACATTCTCGTATGCGGCGTTGACTGCGTTAGCTGTCTCAAGTCCGTCAGCGGGAACGATAACGGTGAGGTTGGGCATTGCTCTCGTGATAGCAAGGTCAACGATAGCGTGGTGGGTTGAGCCCGCCTGACCGAAAGATGTACCTGCATGAGTAGCGATAATCTTAGCGTTGACATTCTGATAGCATATATCAGTGTGGAGCTGGTCGCATGATCTCATTGATGTAAATGCCGAGAAGCCGGAAAGGAACGGAACAAGACCTGCTCTTGCCATACCTGCGGCAACACCGAACATATCCTGCTCGGCAATACCGACGTTGATAACTCTCTCGGGGCATACCTTAAGAACGTCGCCGAGCTTTGTTGACTTTGCAAGGTCAGCCGTGATAGCAACAACCTTGGGGTCTTTCATTATAATATCGGCAAGTGCCTTACCGTAAACTTCCGCTGTGGAAATATCGGTCTGACCGATAGCATCATAAACAAATCCGCCTGCCATAATTATTTGCCCTCCTTCTCTGCACGAGCAACTCTCTCTTTGTAGTCCTCTTCAATCTGTGCAGTATATCTTTCAAATGTAGCATCGTCAATGCCCATGTAATGGCAATGATAATCGCCGGCAATCTCTTTGATGCCTGCGCCCTTCTGTGTATCCATAATGATACAGGTGGGTGCACACTTTGTCTTTGCACGCTCGATAGCTCCGTCGATAGCTTCGCAAAGCTCGTCGATGTGGTTACCGTTGACAACAACAGTGTTGAAGCCGAATGCCGTCATCTTGTCGGCAAGGGGTTCGAGCTTCATGACTTCCTCTGTGGGACCGTCTATCATGCAGTGGTTTCTGTCGATGAAAACGATGCAGTTTGAAAGCTCGTAGTGATTCATTGTCATAAAGCCTTCCCAGTTGGAGCCTTCGCCAAGCTCGCCGTCGCCCGTGACAACGTATGTAAGATAATCCTTGCCGAGTATTCTTGCCGCAAGAGCTGTACCGGCGGCGATTGATGCGCCGTGACCGAGTGAGCCCGTTGAAGCGTCAACGCCGACAACCTTGTTTGAGTCAAGGTGCATACCCATTTTTGAACCGGAAAGGTTGAAGGTCTTGAGCATTTCGGGGTCATTGAAGCCCTTGTCGCAAAGCACGGGTGCATAAGCGATAGCCGCATGGCCTTTTGAGAGAATGAATCTGTCTCTGTCTTCCCATTTGGGGTCTTCAACTTTAATGTTGAGGTACTTGTAATACATAACGGTAAGAAGATCCATAACGGACAGACCGCCTCCGATGTGTCCGCTGCCTGCCCATGCCGTTGTCTGAAGGCAGAGCTTACGAAGCTCAACAGCCTTCTTTTCGAGAGCAAGCCATTCCTGTTTTGAAAGTGGCATGATAGTATTTCCTCCTAAGAAATAATTTATTTTTGCTTACAGTATGCGGCATACCTCTGACGGTACGCCGCATACGGCACTGTACTGAAATCAGAATGCTTCGGGGAATCTTTCCTTGACAGCCTTGAAAGCGTCCTTTGAAACATCAATCGTGTGCTTAATGTCAGCGTCGCTGAGCGATGCATTCATGAAATGGTTGTGGTGAGAAGCCATGAAGATACCTCTCTTCATCATTTCCTGAATCCATGCCTGGTGAAGAATAAGCGTGTCGTCGTTTGCTATTCTGAGATAGAAGAGTGCGGGTGCGCCGGAAGCGACAAGGTCAAAGCCGTTCTCTTTACCTGCGGCAACAAGTCCCTGTGTGAGAGCCGTGCCCTTTTCAAAGAACATCTTGGGTGTGTCGAGCTTCTTCATCTTTTCGATACAGGCGATACCTGCCGCAAACGGAACTGCGCTGAGCCAGTAGGAGCCGGTGTAGGAAAGTGAGCTCATTGCGCTCTGAAGGAACTGCTTGCCGCATACAGCGGAGACGTTGTAGCCGTTTGCAAGAGCCTTGCAGAAGCAGATGAGGTCAGCCTCAAAGCCGAAGAAATGGTCTGAACCGGCAAGGTCAAGACGGAAGCCTGCACGAACGTCGTCAACGATGAGAACGATGTCGTTCTTTGTGCAGATTTCACGTACCTTCTGCCAGAAGCCCTTTTCGGGGAATGAGTTGTCGTAGAAGTTGCCGTGATCGTACGGCTGAGCGATAAGAGCGGCGATTTCGCCCTTATTCTCTTCTATTGCCTGCTCAAGAGCGGGAATATCGTTCCAGGGAAGGATAATGTTGTGGCAGCAGTCCTCTTCGAGAATGCCGGGATAGTCCTTCTTGCCCTGCCAGGGTGAAACACCGTGATAGTAGCCCTGGAAGAAGATAATCTTCTTTCTGTGTGTGTATGCACGTGCGCACATCATAGCACCCTGAGTTGCGTCGTTACCGTTCTTTGCAAAGAAAGCCCAGTCGGCTGTGTTGACCGTGTCAACAAGAAGGTCTGCAAAGTCAATCATAACGGTTGAGGGTGTTGTGGTGCAGTTGCCGATGTCAATCTGCTTCTTTGCGGCGGCGTCAACGTCCTCATCGCAATAACCGAGAACATTGGGGCCGTAAGCGCACATATAGTCTATGTATTTGTTGCCGTCAACGTCCCACATATAGGAGCCCTTTGCCTTTGTGAGGAAGAGGGGCCAATCCGAAACGGGAATGAACTGTCCCTCTGCAGGGCCGAGGTGACCGTAAATACCTGACGGGACTAATTTTGTTGCCTTTTTGAAGAGCTCACTGCTCTTCTCATGGTTTGTAATAACTTTTGATGCCATTTCTGTTTCCTCCTTAAGCAAGATAAAGTCCGACTCTGTCAAGGATTCTGTTGACGTTGTCCATCATATTGCTCATGCCGTGAATTTCAATGTCGCCGGTGCCGATGCAGGCGAGAGAATTGACCTTTCCGTCGAAGAGGTCTCTTGCAAGCTTGATTGAGCCGAATTCCATCTGAGCACGGTACTTCTCGGGTCTCTGCTTAATGGTGATAAGGTGATGATCCTTAACCATAATCGTTGCGCCGACCGAGCCCTTTATGCCCATTTCAACTATACCGTCGGGGATGGCCGCTGCGCTGAACTTGCCGATTTCATCGTTGTTGCCTATCTGTGAAAGAGCAACCATGATGAGATAGAACATGAGCTTTGTGCTCTTCTCGAAGAACACCTCGTCCTTGAGGTCCTCTTCGCTTGCCTTGAGATACTTTGTGAGTATGTCGGTAAGACCGGTGAACTGCTTGAGAAGGAATCCGATGTGAATGAATCCCTTTGAGGGAATGGGTGTAACCGTTCCGTCAATAAGTCCGTTGAATTTCTCGCATGATGAGAAAGGAAGCTTGACGTCGCACTTGCCGACACCGTCTTCCATTCTGCAACGGCCGTTCTTGAAATAAAGAGTTGCACTGGGGCCGCCCTTGACTTCAAATCCGATTGAGATGGGCTTTTTGCCCTTGAGTAATTCCTGTGCTTCCTCGTCGAGTTCGCAAAGGTTTTCCAAAGCGCCTAAAATACCGTAAAGGTTAATATACGCTAAGGTTTTTGCATCTGTCATGGTGTTTTCCTCCCTTTTTTGAGCGTGAGTGACGGCTCACCCGACGATGAACCGCCCCCGACGCTTGTAGATGGTTAAATTGTAGCAAAAAGGGATAAAAAAGTCAACAAATTTCAGCAGTTTTATATATTTTTTTATTTTTGCTTCGTCTCTTTCCGTTTTTCTCTTAAGCTGATATTTTCCCCGTCAAACCGGCAGAGGTATTCCCCTCCTCTGACTATTTCCCCGTCAAGGAGCATTTCCGAAAGTCTGTCTTCGATTTTTGACTGAATCTCACGTCTTATCGGTCTTGCACCGAAAATTTCGTCAAAGCCCTTTTCGGCGACTGTCTGTGCCGCTTTTTTGTCAAATTCAAGCCTGATGCCGAGCGAAGAAACTCTTTCGGAAAGCTCACGCAGCATTTTTTCGGCAATTTTTGTCACGTCCTCCATTGACAGCTTGCGAAAGATGATTATATCGTCGATACGGTTAAGAAATTCGGGGCGAAATGTCTGCTTGAGCTGATTTCTGACAGCGTTTTCCGTGCGTGAGACGCCGTCTGCGTCAATATCCGTCGAAAAGCCGACGGTGTTATTGTTGCCGGCGAGAATTTTTGCACCGATATTCGAGGTCATAATGATAATCGTATTTCTGAAATCAACTCTGCGCCCCTGCGAATCGGTCAGAATACCGTCGTCGAGAATCTGAAGAAGCATATTGAAAATATCATAGTGCGCTTTTTCTATTTCGTCGAAGAGGATAACGCTGTAAGGCTTTCTTCTGACCTTTTCGGTCAGTTGTCCGCCCTGCTCAAAGCCGACATAGCCCGGGGGCGAGCCGATGAGCTTTGAGGTGCTCTGCTTTTCCATATATTCGCTCATATCGAAGCGAATGAGTGAGTTTTCGTCCCCGAAAACAGCTCTGCCCAGAGCCTTGCACAGCTCTGTTTTTCCGACACCCGTCGGCCCGAGGAAAAGAAAGGTGCCGAGCGGTCTTTTCGGGTCTTTCAGTCCGCTTCTGCCTCTTCTGACGGCTCTTGCGACCGCACTGACGGCTTTATCCTGTCCGATAACCATAGAGTGAAGCTCGTCCTCAAGCCTGAGAAGCCTCTGCGCCTCCTCCTGCGTCAGCTCGCTCACGGGTATTCCCGTCCACTCCGACACTATATGCGCAACCTCGACCTCGCCTATTTTTGAAAGCGTATGCGCCGCGCTGTCGTGCCATTTGGCTCTTTTTTCGCCGAGCTTCATAAGCATTTTCTTTTCTCTGTCACGAAGAGCCGCCGCCCCCTCAAAGTCCTGCGCCGTCACACAGTCATACTTTTCCTTTGAAATTCTTTTTATTTCTTCCTCTGTTTCCTTTATCTCCTGCGGAGGGGTAAAAGTTTTAAGCTTCACCTTTGAGCAGGCCTCGTCGATAAGGTCGATTGCCTTATCCGGCAGAAAGCGGTCGGGAATATATCTCACCGACATATTGACGGCGGCGTTTATCGCCTCCTCGCTTATTGAAACTCTGTGGTGCGCCTCGTATTTATCCTTGACGCCACGCAGAATTTCGGCCGCCTCGGCGGGGGTGGGCTCGTTGACCTTTATGGGCTGAAAGCGTCTTTCGAGAGCGGAATCCTTTTCTATGTGGCGGCGGTATTCGTCAATGGTCGTTGCGCCGATAACCTGCAATTCCCTCCTTGCAAGCGACGGCTTGAGAATGTTTGCGGCATCGACCGCACCCTCGGCACTGCCCGCACCTATCAGTGTGTGAAGCTCGTCAATGAAGAGAATGACATTTTTCGCCTTTGCCACTTCACCTATAACGGTTTTTATCCTCTCTTCAAAATCCCCTCTGTATTTTGTGCCCGCAACCATGCCCGTCAAATCAAGGGAAACAACTCTCTTATCCCTGAGCATATCCGGCACGTCGCCGCAGCTTATTTTAAGTGCAAGCCCCTCCGCAACGGCGGTTTTTCCGACACCGGGCTCGCCGATAAGGCAGGGGTTATTTTTCGTGCGCCTTGTGAGAATTTGTATAACACGGTTTATTTCCGTTTCTCTTCCGATTACGGGGTCAATATCCGCTTCCGAGGCGGCGACAGTCAAATCCTGACCGTAGCGGTCAAGGTTAGGTGTCTGCGACTTCTGAGATGAACGTCTGACACTTCTCTGGGCATAAGGCGTTTTTCCCTTTGTGCCCGTGATTTCGCTGACAATATCGCCCGAAGAAACGCCGAGCTCGGACAGAATGTAGCTTGCACTGCAATCGCTTTCGCTCGTCACCGCCAGCAGAAGATGCTCACAGCCCGTCGCCGTCACGGCGTCGTCCTTTGCAAGCTGAACGGAGTGCTCGATTATTCTTTTGCACCTTGGGGTAAAGTCCTCGGGCGAAAGAGACGTGGGTATTCCCACGCCGACCGTCCGCTTTATTATTTCCTCCACACGCTGAGCCGTTACCCTCTTTGACACGAGAAGAGAGGAAACGGGTGTGCTGTCCTCACGGAGAATACCCGAAAGTATGTGTTCACTGCCCACAAAGGTATGCCCTAAATTCTCCGCAGTCTCTATTGCGCTGTTGAGTGCTCTGTTCGCTTTTTCGGCAAAGCCGGTAAATCTGTACATATCGTTTCCTCCGAAAAAAGAAAAGCAACCGCTGTATGCGCCGGCGCATACGGTAACGATTGCTTTATCTTCCTTAATGTTTCTGTCATTTGCAGATTTTTTCTTTTATTTCCTTTGCCCTTATTTTGTCACGCTGAGCAGAAGTGAAGCTCTGTGCGTGAGAGGCATTCATAGTCGCCGGCTGGAGGTCGGTCATAAGCTCGTCGATGCTCAGAATATCGGCGTCGATTATTCCGCAGGCGGCACCGAGGCGCACAAGTGAAGCAAGCTCCATAAACTCACGGCAGGTCATCAGGTAAGCCGAGCTGATAAGCCCGAAGGCTCTGTATATTTTATCGAGGTATCTGTCGTCGGTAATAACGCTTTCTCTCGCCTGTCTCTCCTGTGAAATAATCTGGGTGGCTATTGACCTGAGATTTTTCAGAGCCGCCTCCTCGCTTATTCCGAGCGTGACCTGATTTGAGAGCTGATATATGCTCCCGACCGGATTTATTCCGTCGGAATAGAAGTTTCTCAGCGTAAGACCGAGCTTTGAAACGGTCGAGGAAAGTCTTGACATACTGCCCGTCACACACAGTGCCGGAAGATGCATTATGAGCGAAGCCCGCATACCCGTTCCGAGATTGGTCGGACAGCAGGTGAGGTAGCCTATTCTTTTATCGAACGCATAGCCTGCTCCGTCATCAAGCACGTCGTCAATACGTCCGGCGGCAGTGAAGGTGCTCTCAAGGTCAAGCCCCGCCGCTATTGCCTGTATTCTTATGTGGTCCTCCTCGCACAGCATTACGCTTATGCTCTCGTCCTCGCTGAGAAGAAGCCCTCTGCCCCTCACGTCGGAGGCAAATTCCGGACTGACGAGAAGCCGCTCGGCAAGCGACACCGCCTGCGTCTCGGTGAGTGTTGACATATCGACATAGCTCAGCGCATACTCGTTATTTGCAAGGATTATGTTTTTAACCGTCTCATTGACCTTTTCTCTCTCTGAAAGCGTCAGCTTTGAGGGAAACGGATATTTCTCAAGGTTTCTCGCAAGGCGTATTCTCGTGCTCTGGACAACATCGCTCTCTTCGCCCCTGACCTGATACCATTTCTTCATATCAGTTGCCCTCCTTCAAGCTGTTTATCCTGTCACGCAGAGCCGCCGCCTCTTCAAAATTCTGGCTTTTAACCGCTTCCTCCATCTGAAGCGAAAGGCGGCTGATGAGCTCCTCGCCCGTTAAACGTGTTTCCTCACATCTGATATTCACCGGCGTTTTTCCGCTGTGGAGAGCTTTTCCGTGAATACGCTGGATTGACGGGAGAAGTCTGTCATAAAATCTGCGGTAGCACTCACTGCACCCGACATAACCCGTTTTGACTATATCGTTAAAGGTGCTCCCGCACTTGTCGCATCTCTCGCTCTTATCGGCAAGCATGAGAGAGCTGTCGCCGAATATATTTGAAAACAAATCACGAAGACTGAAGCCGAAATCGCTGAACAAATCGCCGTAGCCGAGATTTTTCGCACATTCGCCACAGAGATTCATCTGCGTAGCGTGACCGTTTTCGACTTTTTTAATATGCGTGGTTGCCTCTCTCGAAGAGCAGTTTTCACAAAGCATTTTCGTCAGTTCCTTTTCTTTATGGTCTCTTTTTCAGTATTATACAACAGAAATAATTATTTTTCAATCTGTTTTTCCCCGTCGCCTGCATTTTCCTGAGCTTCTGCACTTTCCTGCGTGCCGGTAATGAATTTCTGCCCGAGATCAAGCGGCGACGGATTCTCGTCAAAGCTGTCGGTAATTCTTTTTTTGCCGCCAAAGGAGTATATTTTCATTTGCGCTCCGCCTTTCGCATACATTTTGCACTAATAGTTTGCCTTTTAATGTGCCGGCTTATACATGAACATTCACCCTTAAAACGCAAAAGCATAATATGTTTATGAGAGCAGACGAAAGGGGGTCTGGCAGATGTGTAACGGTTTATTCGGCGGCAACTGCTGTACATGGATAATTATTCTTCTCGTTCTCATTCTCTTAAACGAGAGCAACGGTAACCTCTTCTGTGGCGGCAACAACACCGCTCCTTCATGCGGCTGCGGCTGTATGTAAGTGACGGCTATGCGGAGCGGCTTCGTGCCGCTCCGCACTTCGTTCAGATTTTTTATTTTTGGGCTTGACACGGATAATAAATACGGTTATAATAACAAAGCACTTTAAAATGCTGCTATGGCTCAGGCGGTAGAGCGCATCCTTGGTAAGGATGAGGTCGCCGGTTCAATTCCGGCTAGCAGCTCCAGAAAAGACCGTAACACCTTGGAAGATAAGGCGTTACGGTCTTTTATTGTGCAATATATCAAAAAGGCTGCCGGCATTGAGTCAACAGCCGGATTGTTAATCAGAATTACTCTTTTACTGTTGAAATAATGAATTCGTCGTGCTAAGGCTGTCCTATGATTTTTGATACGTTAAGTCCGTAAGCCCCGAATGACTGAATTTCAGAGACACAGCAGAATTTTTCCGTTTTATGAAATTGCTTGACTTTCGGAAAGATTGCATATAATATGAGTGTGGGTGTATCTCAGCCCTGAATGAGAGATTTATTTAGTGACTTCTCTTGGTTCTTTCAAGAAAGTTAACAGCGAGCGTTTCGCTGCTCCGAATGCGAAAGATAACAGAGAGGGTATGTCTTATTGCTTACCCTCTTTATTTTTGGGTGATTGTATGGACAGCATAAAGCTTTATAAAATTGATAATAAATATATATGAGTATCTTTCCGGATTCGCTCCGCATTTGTTTCTGAACAGTAAAGCCTCTCAAAAAAATGAGAGAAAATATATTGGTGTCATTTTTACGATAAACGGTTTTGATTATTTTGCCCCGCTTTCATCTTTTAAGGAAAAGCACCGGAATATGAAAGACGGTATAGATTTTCTGAAAGTTAAAGCTTATGCCGTTATCAATTTGAACAATATGTTTCCGGCTCCTGAAAACACGAGAAAATATGTGGACATCAGTGGGCAACCTGATCCGCATTATCGCAGTCTTCTTTTGGCTGAATACAGATATACTAAGTCGATACAAGATAAAATCCGTAAAAACGCACAGGCGTTATATAAAATAAAAATAAAATACGGTGATACAACTCCGCTGGTAAAAAGATGTAACGATTTCAAGGCTTTAGAAAAAGCAAGCGAAGAATACATAAAGTGATGAATCAGGGAAAGACGTTGCTTCTTCAGATAATGGCTGTGTTGTTATCAGACGATTTGTAACATACTTTTTTGTATAATAAACAAGCCTGCCCGTGTTTGACAATTACGGCGTTTAGTGTATAATGTATATAATCAATTATTTAACGGAGAAGAAGAAATAACAATGGACAAATATATTGCTGCAATTGAATTATTGCAGGGAATAGGCGTGCAATGTGTTATTCAATTGATAGTCTGAGCAAAGATTGCTGAGGGTGAGAAAAATGCTTGAAAAATTTGAAACGGTTTTTGAACAAATCACGAAAAAGCTCAACTCCCTTTTTACTGCGGAGAAAACGCAGACGGAGCAGATTGCCGAGCTGAACAAAAAAATCGACACTCTCTCAAGAAGCGTTGATACACTCTCGAAAAAGCTTGACTTTCTTGAAAAAGAGACAAAAGAGGGCTTTTCCGATGTGTGCAGAACGCTTGACGGAGATATGCCGAAAAAATATGAGCTTCAGGGTGACGGAAAGAAAAGAAGCCTCGAAGCACAGACAATTAACTGCCGTGTCTGCCCGAAATGCGGGGCAACGGTGTCGAAAATGCCGTGTCCTCACTGCGGCTACGGTGAATAACTCATAAACTAAAGAAAAACACGGAGCTGTCCCTGAGCACCTTCACTCGGGCAGTCCCGTGTTATTTTTATTCTTCCGTTTTAACCTCTTCCTCTTCCTGCTTCTCTGCCGGTGCATCTTCCTCAAAGCTTATTGTCGGCACAACGGCGTCAAAAAGCGGACCGGAGGGGGCAAATATTCTCACCGCTCTTGAAAGATTGTGAGCGATAACGTCCTTGTGTGCGCCGCCGTATTCGCCGTCGATGGTCCATGCAATTTCCTTGTCAAAGGTAATCTTGACCTTGCTTGTGTGGAACATGAATATTCTCTTTCCGTCATAGTCCTGCTTCTGCATCTGTCGGAGAAGAGAGGGGGCCTGAGCGAGGCTCTTGAGTGCGCTGACGAGCACGAGCTCGAATTTTCCGTCGTCAAGGCGAACCTCGTCGGCATTGAGTTTGAACAAGCCCGCAACCGACGTTGAATCGGTTATTGTGCCGAAAGCAAACTCGCCCTCGAATGTGCCCTGGTCGCACTCGACAACGGCGTGGATATTCTCAATATTTTTCCATTCGGTGAGACCGTTCATTATGTATGCGGCGTGACCGAAACGGTTTTTCATCTTCTGAGATGTGTTGTAGCTCGACTTCGTGAATGCGCCGAATGCCGCAGTATATGTGAAATAACGGTTGTTGAAAAGTCCGACGTCATACCAGTTCATGTGACCGTCAACTATGTTTTTGACGGCTTTGTCAAGCTGTGTCGGAATGCCGAGCGTTGTGGCAAGGTCGTTTGTCGAGCCCATTGGGATATAGCCGATGGGGACACGCTTGGGCATTTCCATAATGCCGTTTATAACCTCATTGAGGGTGCCGTCACCGCCGGCGCATATAACAATGTCGTGCTCTGCGATTTTTTCCTTGACAATTCTTGTGGCATCGCCGCTGCAGCGTGTAAATTCGATTGTAAATTTATACTCCTCGGGGAAAAGGCGGACAATGTCGTAAACCTCATGTCTTTTGCTCGTCTTTCCGGCGCAGGGGTTGATGATGAGAAGTGCTTTTATGTAATGTGCCATGATTTACCTCCGATAACAAATACGAAATCTTAGTACATAATAACAAGCAATTTTTCAAAAGTCAAATTTAATTTTGCATTTTTATCTTTTTTAAAAATATACGCAAAAGTATTCCGCCCCGTATGCCCGCACAGCGTCTCTCTGTGCGAAGATGCGAGACGGAATAAATTTATATTGCCATACCTGTCAGCTTGTCAAACAGGTGAATTTTGTTTTCGCTGACGGCGAATCTGATTTTGCTGTCGCTTTTTGCCTGAGTGTCGGGCTTCAGTCTTGCCGTGAGCCTCGTATTTGCATACCTGATGTATGCGTAAACCTCACTGCCCATAAGCTCCGTGACCTCAGTCACACCCTCAAGAATGCTCTCAGGATGAACGGAGAGGAAATATTCGCTGTCGCCTATATCCTCCGGTCTTATTCCGACGGAAACGGTTTCGTCAATGTAGCTGCTTATTCTCTCTGACGAGTATTTCTCCGGCAGTTTTATTCTGTCGCCACCAAGGTCGATGAACATTTCGCCCGAGTCTCTCTTTATCACGCCGTCGATAAAATTCATCTGCGGCGAGCCGATGAACGAGGCGACAAATGTATTCACGGGATTATCATAAAGCCTCTGCGGAGTGTCCGCCTGCTGAATGACGCCGTCCTTCATCACCACTATTCTGTCACCCATTGTCATTGCCTCCGTCTGATCGTGCGTGACATAGATAAAGGTTGTGCCGAGACGGCGGTGAAGCTTTGTTATCTCCGTTCTCATGGCTGTTCTGAGCTTTGCGTCAAGATTTGAGAGCGGCTCGTCAAGAAGAAACACGTCGGGATTTCTGACCATTGCCCTGCCCAGTGCAACACGCTGTCTCTGACCGCCCGAAAGAGCCTTGGGTTTTCTTGACAGCAATTTTTCAATGCCGAGAATCTGTGCCGCCTCCTGAACACGCTCATCAATTTCTTTTTTCGGCACTTTATGATTTTCAAGCCCGAATGACATATTTTTATACACTGTTTTATTCGGATAAAGCGCATAGCTTTGAAACACCATTGCTATATTTCTGTCCTTGGGCGCAACTGAATTGACCTTCTTTTTGCCGATGTAAAGGTCGCCTTTGGATATTTCCTCAAGCCCCGCTATCATTCTCAGCGTCGTGCTCTTTCCGCACCCCGACGGTCCGACAAGAACGACAAATTCCTTGTCCTCAATGTTAAGATTGAAGTTATCGACCGCCGTTGTTCCGTCATCGAATACTTTATATATGTTTGTCAATGTCACTGATGCCATAAAAGCTGTCCTCCCGGTTGTTATGTATCGGCGCAGTGCGCCGCTTGTCAGCCCTTGACTGCACCGGCGACAACGCCCTTGATGATATATTTCTGACTTGAAAGATAAAATACGACTATCGGTATTATGGCAAGCACAAGCATCGCCATCATTGCGCCCATATCGACCGAGCCGTAACCGCCTCTGAGATACTGAATCGCTATCGGTATGGTCTTGTAGTCCGAGCCGATGACAAGATAGGGCAAAAGGTAGTCGTTCCATATCCACATTGCATTGAGAATCGCAACGGTTATTGCGGTGGGCTTGAGTATGGGAAAAACGACAAGGAAAAATGTTTTTATTCCCGAACAGCCGTCAATCATTGCCGCCTCTTCTATTTCGAGCGGTATGCTCTTTATGAAGCCGCAGAACATGAACACCGACAGCCCCGCCCCGAAGCCGAGATATATGACAATTATTCCGAGGGGGTTGTCAAGGCGCAGAATGTTTGCGATTTTGCTCATTGCAAACATGACCATCTGAAACGGTACTATCATTGAGAACACGAATGCGTAATACACCGCCGATGTGAATTTGCTCTTCACTCTCGTTATATACCACGCCGTCATTGAAGAAAAGAGGACCGTCACAAGCACAGAGCCGACCGTGATAAAAAGCGAATAGCCGAAGGCGGAGAAAAATCCCGTTTTGTCAAGCCCCGAGGTATAGTTTTCAAGACCGGAAAAGGTTTCACTGTTCGGGAGCATAAAAGGCTCTGCGGAAATAAACAGCTTATCCTTAAATGAGTTCATAAGCACAATGAATATCGGGGCGAGAAACACGGCGGATGTTAAAATGAGAAGTGCATACAGCAGTATTTTTCTGCCTTTTGTTTTCATTAAGTCTCCACCTCTCTTTTCCTTGTTATACTAAGCTGAACAAGTGCTATCAGCGTAACGATTATGAAGAACACAACCGCCTTCGCCTGACCGACACCCTGATAACCCGCCCTGCCGTAAAATGTTTTATAGATGTCGAGGGCAAGCATTGCCGTCTGCCTTGACGGCGCACCGTCAGTCAGGGCAAGGTTTGCGTCAAAAAGCTTGAACGAGTTTGTCAGCGTCAGAAAAAGACAGATTGTCACGCTCGGCATTACCATAGGCACAGTCACGTTCTTTAAAATCTGCCACGAGGACGCTCCGTCAACCTTTGCCGCATCAATAAGGTCAGACGGTATATTCTGAATACCGGCGATATATATAATCATCATATACCCTATGAGCTGCCAGTTTATCAGGGCGACAAGCCCCCAGAAGCCGTATTTTGCGTCATAGGTAATCGTTACCCCCGAAAATGCGAGAATGCCGTTTATGATAATCTGCCAGATATAGCCCAGAACTATTCCGCCGATAAGATTCGGCATGAAGAACACCGTTCTGAAGAGATTTGTCCCTTTGAGCCCTTTGGTGAGAATAAGTGCCAGAGCAAATGAGAGAATATTCACGCTCACAACCGACACCACCGTAAATTTTACGGTGAACCAGAGAGCATTCCTGAATTCGGGGGTGGAAAAAGCCTGCTTATAGTTATCAAGTCCTACCCATACACCGTCGGTTATCGTCGTGAACTCTGTAAAGGAAAGATATATTCCCATTATGAAAGGAATAACAAACGCTATCATAAACGCCGCAAGCGTCGGAAGCGCAAAAAGCGGGAAATATTTTTTCAGGTTTTTCTGCATGGTATCAATCCTTTAAGCTAATACGGTTTCACGGGGGAGCCGTTATTATTTATTGTTTGCCCTCTCTGTTTTCCATGAGGTTATAATCTGATTCTTAACATAGTCCCAGTCCTTTTTGCCCTGCACAAATTCGAGCAGAGACGAGCCGACATTCTCCTTGAAAACGTCGCTGGGGAATGATGTGAACACCCAGGGCACTGAGTTTACGTTATCCTTGTTTATCCAGCGCAGAGCCTCCTTTGAAAGCGGGTCTGACGGCATTTCGTCCTCCTTGAAGGTGTTGAACGGTGATATAAATTTAAGCTCATCAACAACATACTTCTTGCCCGTTTCGCTTGAGAAAAGCCATTCGAGGAATTTTATCGAGGCCTCCTGCTTCTCCTTTGAAGCCTGCGAGTTTATCGCTATATAGTTTTCGGTGCCGACGCACAAGCCCTGCTTTTCCTCGCCGTCCATACCTATATATATCGGGAGCATTTTTACGTTTTCGGCTTTGACCTTGTTCGAGCTTATTCCCGATATTTCCGAATATGACCATGTTCCGTTCTGCACCATAGCCACCTTGCCCAGTGCAAATTCAGCCATTGAATCGTTGACCGACTTTGAGCCGAGAAGTCCTTTATCCGTGCCGGAGTTTTCAATATAGAGACTGAAAATATCTCTGAATTTGTCGCCGTATTTCAGAGTGACCTCTGTCGCATCAAGTCCGGACAGAGTTGCGTCGTCATAGTCCTTGTTCTCTGAGAATTCATAGTAGAGAGGAATGTTTGCAAGGTGGGTTGTCCATCGCCACTGATTGCCGCTTGAAAACGAGGTTGAGGCAAAAACGCCGTCAATTTTAAGCTCGTTTTTGTGCTTCTGCATATCCTCAACAACTGTTTTCAGCTTTGAAAAGCTGTCTATCTCGTCCATTGAGCCGACCTTTTTCTGTCTGCTCTCAAGCGCAAAATATCTGTCGGTTATTTCTTTGTTATAGATAATGCCGTAAGCCTCGACAACATAGGGTATGGCACAAATCTTATCCCCGTCTTTGACCGCCAGTGACTTGTCCGACAAAAACGAATAGAGCTTCGTATCCTTTAAATCGGCACAGTATTTTTTCCAGTTTTTATAGCCGACGGGGCCGTTTATCTGAAATATTGTCGGCGCATCCTTTTTTGCAATTTCCGATGTAAGCGTCTGTTCATAGGTGTCGCTCGCCGCCGTCACCACTTTGAGTGTAACACCCGTTTCTTTTTTATAGTCTGCGGCTATTTTTTCATAGACATCGCTGACCTCGGGCTTGAAATTGAGATAATATATCTCCTGTGACGAGCCTGCGTTCTGGGTTACCTTTTCCTGCGACATATTTTCCGTGCCCATGCTTCCTCCGAGTGAGCACGCCGCAAGTGAAAAAACTGTCAGGGCGCATACCGCAAGTGAAATAAATCTTTTCATAATAATCTTCCTTTCGTCACAGACGGGAATAAAGCTTCGCCTGTCTGTAAAGTCTTTCTGCAAGATGGTCGTTCATATCATCTTCGGTTATACGGTAAACCCAGTTGTCGCCGACGGTCGAGGGGACGTTCATGCGGCTCGTGTCGCCCTGCCGCAGATAATCCTGCATAGGTATTATCGCCGTGTCGCTCACGGATGAGAGTGCACCTCTTATCAGTGCCTCGGGCAGTCGCTTTGTGAAATTGACGTCAAAATAGTCCATCGCAAATTCAACCGCCTCTTTCTTTGAGGAAACAAGCCAGCCTACCGCCGTGCGGTTGTCGTGAGTGCCGGTGTAAACCACGCTGTTCTTTTCAAAGTTATGCGGAAGATGCTCATTATCCGTGCCCGAATCGAAGCCGAACTGCATTATCTTCATTCCCGGAAATCCTGATTTTTCCATTCGCTTTTTTATCTCCGGCGTAATGAAGCCGAGATCCTCGGCAATAATTTTCATTCCCGGTAACTCCGCTTTCAGCTTCTCCATGAAGCCCTCGCCGTCAGCCTCGAGCCACTTTCCGTTTTCAGCCGTCTTCCCTTTCGCAATGGCGTAATAGGAATAGAAGCCTCTGAAGTGGTCAATGCGTGTCACGTCGAAAAGGGAGTTTGCCTGTCTGAGACGGCTCATCCACCAGCAGTATTCCGTTTTTTCATGCTCGCTCCAGTTGTAGACGGGATTGCCCCAGAGCTGACCTTTCTTAGAATAGGCGTCGGGCGGACAGCCTGCCGAGAGAACGGGAGCAAGCGAAGCATCGACGCAGAAAAGCTCCGGATGCGTCCACACGTCGCTCGAATCGCCGGAAACATAAATGGGTATATCTCCGATAATATGAACACCGTTATCATTGGCATATCTTTTTAGCTTTATCCACTGTTTGTAAAATAAATATTGCGTGATTTTGCAGTATTTTATTTCGTCTTCATTTTCTACGCAGAATCTATCGAGAGCCTCTTTGTCACGGTGCTTGATTTTATCGGGGAACTTTTCAAGCGCAAGAAAGCCGCATTTTTCTTTGTACGCCGAAAAAACGGCATAATCGGACAGCCAGAAGCTGTTTTCACGGCAAAACTGAGCATATCCGTTTTCTGAGGTGTCAAACCGACTTGCCGCCTTTTTAAGAAGAACGGGGCGGTTTTTGCACAGAGCCGCATAATCCACTCTCGTTTCGTCGTCGCCGAAATTGCAGGCGAGGCATTCCTCCCGTGTGAGCAGACCGTCCTCGACGAGAAAACCGAGGTCTATATAATAAGGATTAAAGGCAAAGGCGGAAAAGCTCTGATACGGGCTGTTGCCGAATGAGACGGGTGAAAGGGGCAGAATCTGCCAGTATTTCTGACCGCTCTTTCTGAGAAAGTCAACAAATTCGTATGCGCTTTTCCCGAGGGTGCCTATTCCGTATGCGGATGGCAGTGAGCTTATTGAGAGTAAAATTCCGCTTTTTCGCATAAAATCACCTCTTGTATTTATAAAAGTATTATTTTTCGTATGCGTTTTTTTTATGCGGAAAAATTTTTGAAAAAATTTTGAAAAAGGTATTGACTTTAGTGTGCTAACGTGCTAATATGATGTCACATTAAACAAAACGTGTTTGGAGGAACAAATCATGAAAAAGAAATTTTTAGCACTCGCCCTTGCGGCAATACTCGTTTTATCCTTTGCCGCTTTCACAGGCTGCGGTCAGAAGCCGGAAGAACCCACAACCGCAGATTTCAAGCTTGTGGTCGGTCTTGACGCATCATTCCCCCCGTACGGTTACACCGATGACGACGGAACAATCGTCGGCTTCGACATTGACCTTGCCAAAGAGGTCTGCCAGAGAAACGGCTGGGAATTTGAAGCAAAACCGATTGACTGGGATTCAAAGGACAACGAGCTCAACTCAGGCACGATAAACTGCATCTGGAACGGCTTTACAATTAACGGCAGAGAAAATGACTACACATGGTCAAAGCCCTATGTTGACAACAGCCAGGTTGTCGTTGTCAAGGCTGACAGCGGAATTAAGGCTCTCGCAGATTTAGCAGGCAAGACGGTCGTTACACAGGCGGGCTCCTCGGCTGAATCGGCAATCAATGACGAAGAGAACAAGGATATGGCCGATTTCAAGGCTTCTCTCAAGGCTCTCAACACTGTTGCCGACTATAACGGCGCATTCATCGAGCTTGAATCCGGTGCGGCAGACGCAGTTGCTCTTGACGTAGGCGTTGCAAAGTATCAGATTGAAAGCAGAGGCGCAGACAAGTTCATCATTCTTGACGAGCAGATTGCCGCTGAACAGTACGGTGTAGGCTTCAAGCTCGGCGACACAGCCACCTGCGAAGCAGTCCAGAAGGCTCTCGACGATATGAAGGCTGACGGCACACTCGCAAAGATAGCTGAAACATGGGGACTTACCGACGCTCTCGTAAAGGACTGAGCTTAAGTTAAAAATAAACGCACGGGCGGAGTTCATCTCCGCTCGGTTGCTGTCTTTTTAAGACGGAAAATCACAGTTACAGGAGAATGAAATGAACTATCTTGCAATAAAAGCAGAGCAGATGCCCCTTATTCTCGAAAGGCTCGGCAACGGTATGCTCATATCGGCGGAGATATTTATTCTCACGCTTCTTCTCTCGCTTCCGCTCGGACTTATCGTCTATTTCGGCAAGGTGTCAAAGTTTTCGCCGCTCAGATGGCTGACTAACACCTATATTTCAATTATGCGCGGCACTCCGCTCATGCTTCAGCTCATGGTCGTCTTTTACGGTCCCTATTTCGTTTTCGGAGCAAGGCTTTCCGAGGGCTACCGTTTTCCGGCGGTCATCATCGCTTTCGTGATAAACTATGCCGCATACTTTGCGGAGATATATCGTGGCGGAATAGAATCTATCGAGGTCGGACAGTATGAGGCGGCGGATATTCTCGGCTTTTCAAAGGCACAGACATTTATCCGCATAATTCTTCCGCAGATGTTCAAGCGTGTGCTTCCCTCAATAACAAACGAGGCGATAACCCTTGTCAAGGACACCTCTCTTGCGTTCACGATAAGCATACTTGAAATGTTCACCGTCGCAAAGGATATTGCCAACAAGAATACTTCAATGCTCCCCTATGTCATAGCCGCAGTATTCTATTACATCTTCAACTACCTTGTTGCGTTCATTATGCAGAGGATTGAGAAAAAGATGAATTATTACAAGGTATAAGGAGGATAATGATGAGCGTTCTTGAAATTTCAAATCTTTCAAAATCCTTCGGCAGAAATCATGTTCTCAAGGATATTAGCCTCAAGGTTGAAAAAGGTCAGGTCGTTTCCGTCATAGGCCCGTCGGGCAGCGGAAAAAGTACTCTTTTACGCTGTGCAACCCTTCTTGAAACAACGGACAGCGGCACAATAAAATACGACGACGTGGTAATGTTTGAAAACGGACGTTATGCGTCAAAGTCGGAGCTTAAGCAGATAAAAAAGAAATTCGGCCTCGTTTTTCAGAATTTCAACCTCTTCCCGCATTTTTCAATTCTGCGCAACATAACGGAAGCACCGATAAACGTGCTGAAAATGCCGAAAGCGCAGGCGGAAAAGGAAGCTATGGAGCTTCTTGAGAAAATGGGGCTTTCAGACAAAGCCGCCGCTTACCCGTGCGAGCTGTCCGGCGGTCAGAAACAGCGTGTTTCAATCGCCCGTGCGCTTGCCATGCACCCCGACGTTCTGTTTTTCGACGAGCCGACGAGTGCGCTTGACCCGGAGCTGACGGGCGAAATTCTCAGCGTAATACGGGAGCTTGCCGAAGAGAAGATGACGATGGTCATTGTCACACACGAGATGATATTTGCCCGTGAGGTTTCGGACTACGTTGTTTTCATGGACAGCGGAGTTATCGTCGAGGAGGGCTCTGCCCGTGACGTTATCAATAATCCCGAATCGGACAGACTTAAAGCTTTTCTTTCAAAATTCAAGGCATAAAAACAAAGCCGTGCTTCACAATGGAGCACGGTTAATTGTTTATAATATCTTAATCTGTACGGTACGGCGTTTGGGCATCTTATTTTATCTTTTTCAGCAGTTCAATAGCTTTGCGTGAATCGCTCAGAAAATCCTCTGTTCTTCCCTCGACCGAGCATCTTTCACAGCCGCATTTTTCAAGAGCCGAAACAAAGCGTGAATAATCGTATCCGTCACCCTCGCACGGGTAGGCACGGGTTGTTACCTCCGCTATGTGGCTGTGCTTTATTTTTCCGTCAAAGGAGCAGAGGCTCTCCGGCGTTTCTCCCTCACCGTACATGTGATAAAGGTCGGCAAGCGAAGAAATGCACGGGTGATTCACTCTTTCGGCAAGCTTCACCGCTTCTCTGACCGTGTTGACTGAGTTTGTCTCGGCACATCTGAGCGGTTCGGTGACAACCGTGATTTTGTATTTTTCGGCAACGGGAGCAACAATATCACGCAGAAAATGCTCTATCTGTGCCATTCCTCTTTCACGGTCAAAGCCCTGCGGAATACTTCTGGCTGAGCCTGAGCCGAACACAACCGTCTGACAGCCCGCCTTTGCCGCACCCGACATACCTCTTTCAATGTATTCTCTGAGTGCCTTTTCATCAACACCGTCGCCCGTCAGGCGAAAATCGCCCGGAATAAAGCAGTTCACCGCTTCGCATTTTATATTGCTTTTTTCGGTTTCTCTCATAAGCTCTTTCACCTTTTCGCCGTTGTCGGACGCAAAAAGATTAAAGCGGCACTCGATATAGTCATAGCCCATTTCGGCTAATTTGCCGATAAGCTCAAGCTGTTGATTCTGCACGCACATTCCGTATCGCATAAAAATCCCCCGTTAATCAAAAATAAATTTTATTTCACCGCCGCCGAAAACCTCATCTGCGCTCAAGGTAAAATCATTAACCTTTTCACCGTTAAAATATACCTCTTTAACCTTTGAGGCTGAAGCGTCTTTTCTCTCTGTTTTTATTTTCAGAGTGTTTCCGCTTGAAAGAGTGATTTCGGCTTTTTCAATCTGCGGACAGCCCAGCAGATATTTACCCTGCCCCGCACACGGAAAAATACCGAGCACAAGCCACATAAAGCAGGACGAAAGACCGCCGGAGTCGTTATTACCCGGCAGACCGCCCCTGCCCGTTTTAAAGGTATCATTCACGGCGGCACTGACAATTTCACACAGCCGGTCGTGCCTCTGTGCAAAGATATAAGCAAACGGAGCCTCCATATCACATTCGTTGTTGAAGCCCTCAAAGCGGTGATATTCGGCTTTTTTTATTTTCTCCGGCTCGGTGAGCTGTCTGACGCTGTCTTTTCCGAAGCCGAAGAAGTTGTCGAGAAGAGAAGCAAATTTCTCTTTTCCTCCGGCAAGGGCAATTCTTTTTGTCATATCATTCTGAAGCCTGAAGGAATAGGTGTATCGGTCGCCCTCATAGTAGCGTGAGTTTTCCGATAAAAGTCCGTCTGAGGCATAGGCGTTTTCGCTGTAGCTCGCTATATGAGAAAGGCGTTTTTTCAGCTCCTCGTTTTCCGTTATCCGTGCGACATCGGCGCAGGCGTCCGCCGCATCTGAAATATGGGTATAGCGTTCAAAATAACCCGTTCTGATGAACTTTTTAATTTCTTTTCTTTCAAGCTCTCTTTCGGTGCACTCGTCTATCGCCGCCTTTTCGCAAAGTCCGGCATAATATGCATCGCAAAGAGCGATTATTCCGAGCATTTTCGCCTGCTTTTCACACGGGAACATATCGCTCAGCCCGAAAGAGCACGGAATTTTCCCGAGGGTGCGGCTGATATTGACTACCCCGTCGGCGATTTTCCGCCCCACGTCCCTGTACAGCATAAAAATCAGCGGCAGAAGCGTTTTATACTGGTCCCAGAACGTCGCAAAGTCGCAGACGGTGTCGCCGCATACGCCGAGGACATTTTCGCCCGTCATAACGGCGGGCTTTATGAGCGAATGATAAAAGCAGGAATAAAACTTTTCCTTTAAAGCAGAATCCTGTGTCTCAATCCGGACGGCTGAAAGATATGTGTTCCATGTGCGGTATGCGTTTTCGGCGGCTGCGGTGAAATCCTCGTCCGTATTTCTGAGTGCCGCCTCGGCATTTTCAAATCCGGTCGTCGAACAGGCAAGCTTCAGCAGAACCTTTTTCCCGTCAAAGTCGAAAACTGCGCCGAAGCTTTTTGACGGCTTTTTAAAAGAAAGGCTGTCCCCTCGCTTTTCCCTTTTGCCGGAAAAAAGTCCGGCTCTGACGTTCTCGCCGAAAGCCCTGACGCAGAAAAACAGCGTGACGCCGGACAGTGTTGCACGGCACAAAACAGTATCGCCGTCCTTAACTCTTACGCATACGTTTTCGGGGTATGCGTAATACTTTTTGCCGAAGCTTTTTGACAGTCCGTCGTTTGAAAAATCAACGGCAATTCTTCCGTTTTTCTCCTTAAAAACGTACTCGTGAAACGCTGTCTCTCCGCTGACGGTAAGGCGCACTCTCGTCCCGTTCATTTCGGTTGAATACTCGCCCGGTCTTGCGCTCTCGTTTTCCGCTTCATAAAGCTCTCCTATTTTTTCAACACCGCCGTAAAACGGAGTTGTGACAGCATAGTTATAGTAATAATCAATGGCACCCGTTCCGCTCTGGTGGAGGTGGGAGAAGCCTCTGATTTTCATTTTTTCCGAAAGCTTCGGCACTCTTCCGCAGAAATTCGGGCAGTGTGTTCCGTAGCCGGTCGGATAACCGCCGCTGTACGCACCGACGGACATTTTTGAGAAAGGCAGTGCGGCATGCGGTGTGGTATTTCCGCAAAGTGCTTTTATTGCAAACCACTTTGAAGCTGCTCCTGTTTCGGGGAAAGAGGTCACTTCTCCGCTTCCGTAAAAGACATCGACATATTTACAGAAATCAGTCATACTTCTCCTTTCTGTTTTAAACAGATTTTCTCCAAATAGCAGAAAATCTACAATCCTCTCATGAAGACTGTAGACTTTGGTGGAGACAGAGGGGCTCGAACCCACGACCTTACGGATGTGAACCGTACGCTCTGACCAACTGAGCTATGCCTCCGTGCATACTGATATTATACTCGGATTTTTTCTTTTAGCAATAGAAAAACGAAAAAACTTTCTCTCGTAAGCAAACTTTTTTAAAAAAGGTCTTGACGAAAAACAAAAGTCGTGATATATTATTCAAGCACTTGTGAGTGCACCCAATGTGCTGGTGTAGCTCAGTTGGTAGAGCAGCTGATTTGTAATCAGCAGGTCGGGGGTTCGAGTCCGTCCACCAGCTCCACAAAATTTAATATGGGCAAGTTCCCGAGCGGCCAAAGGGAGCAGACTGTAAATCTGCCGTCAGAGACTTCGGTGGTTCGAATCCACCCTTGCCCACCACCAGACGAGGTTTTCGAGCCTCGTCTTTTTCTTTCTCAAAATACCCCAAACTCCTTGATAATTAAGGCTTTCGGCGATTTCAAGAGTCAATTTGAGTCATTTTAAGATTGCCAGAGATAGCACGGCTTTGGCACGCCTTTTTTCTCACATTGGCATACCCGAAAATGAAAACCCTTGATATTACTGGGGTTTCGGGGCGTTGAATCCACCCTTGCCCTGCCCTTTATATATGTTTTCACAAAATTTTCGTTTTTCTATTTATTTTTCTGTGAAATTATGTATAATGTTTTATAAGGTATTAATCACAAAGCAGGAGGTAAAAACATGGATAAAAAAGCGGTTGTTTATGTTCATCATCTCAATTCAGAGCATCAGAAAGAAAGTCTGACAAAGTTCCTGCCTCTCAGTGAGGAAATGAAAAGGGAAGTCAAAAGTGCTGTGTATGCGCTCTTCGATGCGGCAGGCGGAGCAGAGCTTCTCAAGTCGAGCAAAGAGGTTTTCATTAAGCCCAACGGCATTGACGGTCAGCCGTATTGCTACACCCGCCCCGAGCTTGTCGAAGCGGCGATAGAATACTGGAATGAGCATGGCGCAAAAAAGGTATATCTTTTTGAAAACTCAACACAGAGCAACGCCACCCGTCTTGTGTATGCGATAACCGGCTACGACAAGGTATGCAAACGCACCGGCGCAATTCCCGTCTATCTTGACGAGGATAAAACCGTCGAATTTGAATTTAAAGGCAGACCGTCAATAAAGGACGACCCCGACGGCTATGTCAACACAAAGTTTTTAATGCCCCGTTTTGTTGTGGAAAATCTTATCAAAAACAAGGACAAAAATCTTTACATAAGTCTGCCCAAGCTCAAGACTCATTCAATGGCAGGCGTCACAATGGGCGTAAAGAATCAGTGGGCATTCCCCGTTCAGACCTCAAGAGGCTTCGACCACAACTATAATCTTCATTACAAGCTTATTGACGTGCTGGGCTATGTGCGTCCGGATTTCACCATACTTGAGGGCATAGAGGGCACTATTTACGGCCATTATCCCGTGACTGCGCTTGCGGACAAAGCCGTGCTTCCTCTCAAGGTTCTCGTTGCGGGCAAAAATGTAGTAGCGACGGATATGGTCGGCGCAAGAATATACGGCTTCACCCTTGACGATGTTCCGCATTTGAAGCTTGCGGTTGAAAAGGGGTATTCAGAGGGCGTGGAGAGCCTTGACGATATTGATATTCAGGGCGATATTTCAATGTATAATACAAAGTATCCGTATGACCTTTATGACTGCTATCCCAAGGACGTAACGGTAATCAAGGGCAAGGAAAGATGCTGTAAGCAGGGCTGTCAGAATAATCCGCTCACGCTTTTGCAGATACTTTATAACGACCATAACGGCAAGGGCGGCTGGACAATGGTCATGGGCAAGGGACATGACCCGAAAGAGATTGACGCCATTCAGGGCAAGGTGCTCATCGTGGGCGACTGCGCCATAAATGAGGTCGGCGACAGGCTCATAAAGCGTCTGGGCAAAAAGAATGTTTATCTCAGCCACAAGTGCAACAGTCTTGCCGATTCCGCTGCGGCGATGTTCCATCTTATGAAGGTCAACCCGATGGAATTTGTGCCGGTAAATCCGGTGACGGCTCTCAAATGCCTCGCCCTTTCAAAGCTTCACGGCTCAAACGCACTTGTGCCGAACCCGTTTTCAAATATATTCAAAACGGTCTGAGACGAAAAGAATTAATAATTAATAATTGAGGGTGGGCTACGCCCACACCCGATTGTACAAATTAGGATTAACGGCTATATTACAGAAACAGAAGGGTAACCGTATGGTGGCTATCCTTCTGTTTTCGTCTTTAATTTGGTTTTTAACTCAGAGAAGAAACCTACCCTCTTCTCACTTCTGTTGGCGCATTCTTGCGCCCCACAATTATTCATTATTAATTATTAATTAAAAAAAGCGGGCGGATATTATCCGCCCATACGATTATACGGTTATGCAATCGGGTGTGGGCGAAGCCCACCCGCAATTATTAATTATTCATTATTAATTGTTAATTTTTATTCGTTAAGCGGTATTTCTATCACGGCGTTTTCAACGCTTTCGTCAACATATCTGCCCTCGCCGAAAATACGTGCCCGTGCAACAAGGCGGTCGTCATAAACGGAGAAAACATAGCCCTGTGTTGAGCCGCCGAGTCCGTCATTGTTGTTTATGCACAGCGACGGAACATTTATCGACTTGAACGAGCCGTAATCCTCATAAGTGTACTTACCCACGCCTGTATGAAGATGCCCCGTAATGAAAATCACGTTGTTGTATTTTTCAAAAACGGCTTTGACCTTATCGGTCTGCTTGCCGATTGAGCCTGCCTTGAAAACCGAGGGTGAATTCCACGTGCCCGGCAGACCGTGCGTGAACTGGAGCGGCTGATGATTGAGGACGAAAACCGGCTTGCCCGTGCCCTGAGTTGAAGCAATTTCACTGTCGAGCCACTCAAGCTGTTTTTCGCTTATATCCGATTCTTCAAAAACGGTTGATTCCGTACCCAGACAAATGAATTTGTACCCGTTTATTTCGCAGGAGCGGTAGTAGCGTTCACCGTCCATTTTGACTGAGTTTTGGAGAGAATTGTTAAACGAAGTGAAGCGTTTAAGCTGTGAGGAAAACACTCTGCTTCTCACGTCGTGGTTGCCCTCGGTGCATATAAAGCTTTTGTATGCGCCGGAAGCGGGACTGAGAAGAGATACTATGGTATCATATTCGCTCTGCATACCGTTTTCGGCAACGTCGCCGACGATAATGAGAGCGTCGAGCTGTCCCTTTGTGTTTTTGAGGTCGTCGCAGGAAGCCTTAAAATTTGCCTCACGCTGATAGAGAATGTTTGACACCTGCGTATCGCCCCAGACAATGAAGCTGAGGTTTGCGAGGCTGTCAACGGTTATCGGGGAATCGGCTGACGGCGAGGGGATTAAGCCCCATGAAGCCATGACCGACATAACGAGAGCCATTACCTTGTAAGCAACAACGGAAAAAGGATTTGTCATGTATGCGTCTCCTTACTGTGCGTTTCTCTTTTTCGGGTCGCCGCAGCACTTCTTGTATTTCTTTCCGCTGCCGCAGGGACACGGGTCGTTAGGACCTGTTTTTTCGCTTTTTGAAACCTTGACCGGCTGTTTCTTTTCACTGCCGTCGCCCGAGCCTGCTGAAGTTACCTTGACGACAGCCTCACGCTTGATTTCGCCGCTCGGTCTGGGTGAGAACGAGAGAACAAGCCTGACCGCCTCTTCTCTTATCTCGTTTGTCATCTCCTCAAACATATCGGCACTTTCGTTTCTGAAGACCACAATCGGGTCCTGCTGACCGTATGCCCTGAGACCGACGCTCCGCTTGAACTCGTCCATAGCGTCAATATGATCCATCCAGTGAATATCAACCGAGCGAAGTATGGAGTAACGCTCAACCTCACGCATAACCTCGGGGGTGTATTTTCTTTCAAGCTCATCATGAAGCTCGTGCGCCCTGTCGCATACCGCTTCGCAAAGCTCCTTTTTCTTCAGCCCCTCAATATCCTCGTCGCCGAGAAGCCAGATATACTTGCGGTGAAGCCCCTCGTAATTCCACTCGTCGCGGCTGACGCTGTCGGGGCAGAAAAATTCGATGTTGTCCATTATCGAGTCGTCAATCATCTTTGAAATAACGGCTTTCATATCCTCGTCATTGAGCACTCTGTCTCTCTGACCGTATATAACCTTTCTCTGCTGATTCATGACGTCGTCGTAGTTGAGAACGTGAAGACGGGTGGCAAAGTTGTTGCCCTCCATGCGCTTCTGTGCGTTTTCAACCGTTTTCGACATAAGTCCGAGCGAAATCGGCTCTCTTGAATCGGGGGCGAGGGTGTTCATTATCGTTTTCATTCTGTCCCCGCCGAAAAGTCTGAGCAGGTCGTCCTCCATTGAGAGGAAGAAACGGCTTTCGCCCGGGTCGCCCTGTCGTCCGCTTCGTCCACGAAGCTGGTTGTCTATTCGCCTTGACTCGTGCCGCTCCGTGCCGATGATGAAAAGTCCGCCCGCTTCTCTGACCGCATCTGCTTCGTCTTTAATTTCATTCTTGTATTTCTGCTCAAGCTCTGAAAAAGCCTTTCTCGCCTCAAGTATCTCTTCGTCGTCGGTCTCGGCAAAGCCCGTTGCCTCGGCTATGAGCTCTTCGGAATATTCAAGCTTTCGCATTTCGCTCTTTGCCAGATATTCCGCATTACCGCCGAGCATTATATCGGTACCTCTGCCCGCCATATTCGTCGCTATCGTGACTGCGCCGAGCTTGCCCGCCTGAGCAATAATTTCGGCTTCTCTGTCGTGGTATTTTGCATTGAGAACATTGTGCTTTATGCCTCTCTTTTTGAGGGCACGGCTGAGCTTTTCGCTCTTTTCTATTGAGACCGTACCGACGAGCACGGGCTGTCCCTTTGCGTTACATTCGAGAATTTTCTCGATAATGGCGTCGAATTTAAATTCCTCCGTCATGTATATAGCGTCATCGCCGTCGGTTCTGCGAACGGGCTTGTTTGTGGGAATTTCGATAGCGTCGAGGGCATAAATCTGCTGAAATTCCTCAGACTCCGTCAGAGCCGTACCGGTCATACCGGAGAGCTTGCGGTAAAGACGAAAATAATTTTGCAGGGTAATTGTTGCGAGGGTTTTGCTCTCTCTTGCAACCTCAACGCCCTCTTTTGCTTCTATCGCCTGATGCAGACCGTCGCTGTAACGTCTGCCTATCATAATACGTCCGGTGAACTCATCGACAATTAGCACCTCGTTGTCCTTAACGATGTAGTCAACGCCGTTTTTCATAACACCACGAGCTTTTATGGCAATATCGAGGTGGTGGGCAAGGGTGAGGTTTTCCGGGTCGGCGAAATGACCTTTTTCAATGCCGAACACTTCTTCTGCCTTTTCAATACCCGATTTTGTGAGCGTAGCGGTTCTCGCCTTTTCGTCAACGATGTAGTCGGGATTGGCTTCTTTTATTTCTTCATCTTCTTCAATGGTCTTTTTTGTGTTGACCTCGGTTATGCGGTAGCATTTGAGACGGCGCACGAAATCATCGGCAAGGCGGTAAAGCTCTGAGGATTCTGCGCCCTGACCGGAGATGATGAGCGGCGTTCTCGCCTCGTCAATGAGAATGGAGTCAACCTCATCGACAATGGCGAAGACGTGTCCGCGCTGAACCTTGTCTCTGAGATACTGCACCATGTTGTCACGCAGGTAGTCAAAGCCCATTTCGTTATTTGTGCCGTAGGTAATATCTGCGGCGTATGCGGCACGTCTCTCTTCGTTATCGAGACCGTTGACAATGAGACCGACGGAGAGACCGAGGAAGCGGTAAACCTTACCCATCCATTCGCTGTCACGTCTTGCAAGGTAGTCGTTGACGGTAACAATATGAACGCCCTCGCCCGACAGCGCATTGAGGTATGCGGGGAGAGTGGCAACGAGAGTTTTTCCCTCACCGGTTTTCATTTCGGCGATTCTGCCCTGATGGAGAATGATGCCGCCGATAATCTGTACTTCAAAGTGCTTCATCTGAAGAACACGCCATGAAGCCTCACGGCACGTCGCAAACGCTTCGGGAAGAATATCGTCGAGTGTTTCGCCGTTTTTTAACCTTTCCTTAAATTCATCTGTCTTTGCACGGAGCTGGGAATCGGAAAGCTTTGAATATTCCTCTTCGAGCGCAAGGACTTTATCTACGGTCGGTCTTACTCTTTTGACTTCCTTTTCGGAGTAATTACCGAATATTTTTGAAAAAAGACCCATTTTCTCACCTCTGAAAATATTTAGGCACATATACACCTATTCTAAAGAAGTATATCACACACAGAGAGGAAAAGTCAAACAAATTAAAAATAAAACAGGAGGACGAGTGCGAAAACGATGGAGAAATCCCGCTGCTTTCACCATTTAACCGCTTGTATTTTCACAGGAACAAAAACGCCGTAAAAGCATGAATGAGCCCGGCATAATGCCGAACTCACTCTCTGAAAACTTAACTGTTTTATATTCGTCTGAACCTTGGTTCCCCTTCGCTTACCTGTGTTTTATTTCATAAAGACCTTTTCTATAAGTAACCTTAAAAGACTCCTGAGCCAGCGGAGAAAAGACTTAAGCAGTGAGATCTTTCCTTCAGTTGTGTTGAGGCTCTCATTATATTTAAGGCTGGCCTCTGACCATGCTTCTGTATGGCAATTTTCTGCTGTCATCGGTACGCCCCATTCCTCATTTACCGGAACAACAACAAACTGTGTGCAGTCTGTTTCATCAACGGTTACCTGATGATCTGCAGTAATAACATTCATTATAATACTGTTTTCCTGATTTGTCCAATCAGAATGTCTTGGTCCCTTTACAAACCATGTGCAATCCGGAAACATACAGGTAGAAGCGTCAATTTGCTTATCGGGTGAGATATATTTTCCATAGCCTAAAGCAACCCTGCCCGCAATATACTCTTCGGAAAGAGTTGTGTTTACCTCGCTGGTGGTTGCACCGAAGGAAACTGTCTTAACCGTTGCCGAGGTGTCTGAAATAAGGTTTCTTGATTCGCATATCGGCGCAATCTGTGTGCCGTATTTTGAAATAATGCAAAGGTTGCAGTTATCGTTTACCTGCTTCATCAGTTCAGGCAGTTTGACACTGACTTCATTGTGATAATTCTCTATTTTTTCAATAAGACCTTTATATTCCTGCCTTTTTTCGCTACCCTCGGGACCGAAAACATAATTCAATGCAGTATCGTAGTCTTCAGGCTTAACAGCGGCCCAGTAGCAGGGCATTGCAAAGAAAGTGGAAAGAGCAAGTGCAGAAGTAATACCCTCAAGAATATGATAGTAAACCTTATTTTTGAAGTCTTCCTTAATAAAATCAATTGCGCCCGTTTTTGCGGCAAGATCTATTGTATCTGTGATAAAATCGTCAAGATTGACAATGCCGAAGCTCTCAAGGTCATAAAGAAGCCTCTCTATTGCAAGTGCATCAAAGCAGAATTTACCGCTGATTGATTCCGAAAAGCACTCACTGCCATTTACTGTATGCCCATCCAACGCAAGGCCGTAAATATGGTCTGTGCCGTATTTTGCAACGTATGACATAACAACCGCAGAACCGACGCACTTGCCTACAAGACTAACCTTATCGGTATGGGTAACAGCCATAACGCCGTCAATATGTTCCTTTAATTCATCTGCAATTTCAAGCGGGCTTTTTCTCCAGTCGTAAAAGAAACGGTAATCATCAATGCCGTTTGTTCCGTTTGCTCCGGTTAAGTCAACCGTATGCATCCATGCCATTTTCGCTCTGTCGTTCTTATGGATGTCACTTCCGTCTGTAATGTCACCGTTTTTGTCCGGCAGCATTTTTGAAGTCAGGTCGGAAATCTCTTTGTAAACTGCATCGTAATAGGGCTCCCAGTTATCAAACAAGATACCCTGTATAATAAAGGGAGTAAGAATATTCTTTGCAGCTTCTGCCACAGGGCTTGTGGTGTCAGTCCCTTCAGTCTTTTTCCCTTTTTCACCGTCTTTGTTGAGCAAGGCCTCAAGGTCTCTGAATGAGGGAAGCTGTTCGCCGTCTGCGGTATAAAGCTTTCTGCTGTCGCCGCACACCTGAATAACCGGTATTTTTGCACGCTTTTCATCAACCTCTGCTGATGCAGGTAAAATACACACACTCAGAAGCATTACCAATGACAGGATAATTGCAAGCGTTCTTTTCATACTTTTTGCCTCCTTTTTAATCGTTCATGATAAAATGACTTCTTGAAATTGCATAATCGGCATAATACTTTTAAAACCCGATTACATTCTTCCAAACACAAGTATAATAGCACATAATTTTGTATTTTTCAATACAGCAATATACAAAAGCAGGGAATTAATTTTACACAAGCTCAAACGTGAAATCATAGTCGGGGTAGAACATTCCGAGTGCGAAATTTCTCGCTCTGAACACGACCTCTTTCTCATAAACCTCAACCTGAAAGCCCATGCCGTTAAAGATGTTGCCCTTTGTGAAAGCAAGGTTATATGAGGGAAGATTTACCGAGTGGAACGAGCCGTCGTTTTCCACTGTCGAAAAGCCGCATATATCATCGGTCAAATCGTTCGTCAGACCGTTGTGCACGTGTCCGCTCAGCATGAATACATTTTTGTATGCCTTGAGTATGGCTTCGACCTCATCGCTCTGGTCACCCATTCCGCCGTCGTCGGGGTCGGCGTCTTTGTCATATCCAAACGCATAGGGAAGACCGTGAGTGCCGTTAAACGGCCAGTGTGTGATAACGAAAACCGGAAGTCCGCTTTCTGAAGCTTTATCCATTTCCGCCCTCAGCCAATTAAGCTGCTCCGGCGAAAAATATGCTCCGGTGTTGTCCTTTTCGCTCGCAAGGAAAATAAAGCTGTAGCCGTTTATCTTCACCGAATAGTAGGGCTTTTCGATTTCAAGTCCTGAAAACTTATTCGCATACTCACAGAATATTTCGGGGTAATTGTCGCCTGCTTCTTCTCTTGTCCATGTGTCGTGATTGCCCGTCGCAATGAATATCTGCTTTGCCGGTGTGTATTCGCCGAAAAGCTCTTCTATCGCTTTATACTCGGTGCGGTAGCCGTGATTTGTGTTGTCGCCGCACATAATAAGAGCGTCAAAGGAAGCACCGCTGTTTTTCATGTCTTCAAGACCAAGGGCAAACAGTCCCTTTCGCAAGAGGTCATTTTCAATATGCACGTCTGAAACGGCGGCAAAATTGAGTCGCACCGTCTCTTCGTCTTTCACCTTGTTTTCGGTGTTTATGTCACCGATAACCGGCGAGAGAAACGAGAAAATCGCCGCCAGAACATAAGCGATGCCTTTTTTGATGAGTGAAACAAGAACTGTCATATTTTTCCCCTTTTCACGTATAAATACAGAATTACCTGTTCTCTGAACATTCCGCCGGTGCTGTCGCTATCTTAAAAATACTTCTGCTCCAATAGCGAAAACTTCTCTCAGAATATATGTCGGGAGCATTTCTCTTGGCGAGAATGCCGGCACTGAGTATGCCTTCAGTCCCACCTCCCGGGCAATGAGCTTTGCCCTCAGGCAGTGAAAATTGCTCGTGACCACAGCGGCTTCGTCTGCCGGGTCGGTGAGTGCAAGAGAATAAACTATATTCTCCTTTGTCGAGGAGGCTTTATCCTCAGTGATGATTCTTTTTTCATCAATGCCGCACGAAATGAGGTAATTTCTCATACACTCTGCTTCGCTTAACGGCTCGTCACTGCCCTTGCCGCCGCTGACAATGCATACGGCACTGTTTTTTTCAAGCAGCTCAGCTGCCCTGTCAAGCCGCAGTCTCAGCATTGTGCTCGGTGCACCGTCCTCACGCACCTTGCACCCGAGAACAATAACCGTGTCAACATCTGTCGGCGGTGTCCTCACCGCTTCAAAAACAATAAATCCGGAGAGAACAACCGCATACACCGAAAAGCAGGCAAAGAGAACGCAAAATATATTCGTGATAACCTTGACTGCCTTTTTCCGGCGCATACGGGAAACAAGCGTTTTCAGCCTTTTGCGGAATATTCCCCACAGAAAAACACAGCCGAAAACCGTCATTCCCGTTATGTTGCCGATATTGAGAATGCCCTCAAAGACGGGTATTGCAAAAAGCGTCCAGAAAAGAGCACCGATAATTATTTGTAACATTGTTTCACGCCGCCTTACTTGTCAAAGTGATAAACTCTGCACTCATAAGGTCTTGTGATGAAGCTGTTGTCAAAGGTCGGATTTGTGTTGTAGTTGCCCAGAACAAGCTCGCCCTTTGAAAGGTCATAGCCGTCGGGGGCAGTGAATTTCACACCGTTTTCGGTGAACGAACAGACGACAAGGAGCATTTCGCCGTCGAGCACTCTCTCATAGACAAAGAGGTTCTTGCTGTTTTTGTAAAGCTCGTTGTATTTGCCGTAAATGGCAAGCTCGTTGCCCTTGCGGTACTTAATCGCCTTGCGGTAGAAGTTGAGAAGCGAATCGGGATTCTTGTCGTCGTCCTCAACATTGATTTCGGTGTAATTCTTGTTAATGTTGAACCAGGGCTTGCCCGTCGTGAAGCCGGCATTTTCGGTGTTGCTCCACTGAACAGGAGTTCTTGCATTTTCACGGCTGACCTGACTTGCAAGCTTGAGATAACGCTTTTCGCTGTAACGGAGAATACCGTGAAACAGTCTCCAGTTGTTGAACGTCATAACGTCCTTGTAATCCTCAAGATGTTCAACCTCGATATTCGTCATACCGATTTCCTGTCCCTGATAAATGAACGGTGTGCCGCACTGGAAAATATACATTGCCGCCAGCATTTTTCCGCTTTCGACTCTGTATTTGAGACTGCCGTAACGGTCAATAACTCTTGCGTGGTCGTGATTTTCGATATAGAGACAGTTCCAGCCCTTGCCGTACATGGCGTCCTGCCACTTTGTCATTGTTGACTTGAGCTTTTTGAGGCTGAACGGTGTCTTAATCCAGTCCACCATAAAGCAGTCCGCGTTCATGTGGTCGAAAGAAATAAGCATATCGAGCTTCTGATTGGGACCCTCTGTGCAGTAATAAAGAGCGTCCTTGAGGCTTGTCATCGGACCCTCGCCGACAACAAAGCAGTCATACTCGTTGAGCACCTTTCTGTATTCGTCAAGGTATTCGTCAAGATGCGGTCCGTGCTTGTAATGCTCAATGCCCGTCGCAACGGGGAGGGGTATGCCGTTGGGAAGTCCCTCCGCCTTTGAAATAAACGTGATAACGTCCTCTCTGAAGCCGTCAACGCCCATATCGAGCCAGAAGCGCATAATATCCTTGACCTCTTCTCTGACCTTGGGGTTGTCGTGATTGAGGTCGGGCTGTTTCTTCGCGAAAACGTGAAGATAGTATTCGTCAATATCGGGGTTGTATTCCCATGCGCCGCCCTCAAAGGTCGAGAGCCAGTTGTTCGGGGGATTTTTACCCTTTCCCTTACGCCAGATATAGTAATCGTGATAGGGGCTGTTGACGTCCTTTGCGCCCTCCTTGAACCACTCGTGCTCGTCGGAGCTGTGATTGACAACGAGGTCCATAAAGACCTTCATGCCTCTCTTGTGTGCGCCGTCAAGAATCATCTTGAAATCGTCAAGAGTACCGAATTCGGGGTTAATATCCTTATAGTCGGAAATATCGTAGCCGTAGTCGGCATTCGGCGTGGGATAGATGGGCGAGAACCATATTCCGTCAACGCCGAGGCTCTGTATGTAGTCAAGCTTGCTGTAAACGCCGGGCAAATCGCCTATGCCGTCGCCGTTTGAATCGCAGAAGCTTCTCGTCCATATCTGATAGACGGACATTTCCTTGTACCATGTTTTCTTCATAGCTTTATCCTCCTGTTAATCCAGCTCATAAAGACCGTTATAGAGCCGGTAATATTTACCTTCTTTTTCAAGCAGCTCCTCATGATTGCCGCTCTCGATGATTTCTCCGTTTTCGAGAACCATTATTTTGTCGGAATTTCTGACGGTTGAAAGGCGGTGAGCAATGACGAACACCGTTCTGCCCTCCATTATTGAGTCCATACCCTTTTCAATGAGCTTTTCGGTTCTCGTGTCAATGGAGGAGGTTGCCTCGTCAAGAATAAGAATCTGCGGCTGTGCAACGGCGGCTCTTGCGATTGAAATGAGCTGTCGCTGTCCCTGAGAAAGGTTCTTTCCGTCGCCCTTTATTTCGGTGTTGTAGCCCTCGGGCAGTCTTGAAATAAAGGAATGGGCATTAGCCGTCTTTGCCGCCTCGATAACCTCCTCGTCGGTGGCGTCAAGTCTGCCGTATCTTATATTGTCGGCGACTGTGCCGGTGAAAAGGTGGGTGTCCTGAAGCACCATTGAAAGACTGCGGCGCAAATCGTCCTTGCGTATTGACTTTATGTTTATTCCGTCAAAAGTAATTTCGCCCTCTTCAATATCATAGAAACGGTTAATGAGGTTTGTCACCGTTGTTTTGCCCGCACCGGTTGAGCCGACAAAAGCGACTTTTTCATTCGGCTTTGCATCAATGCTGATGTGCTTGAGGACTGTTTTTTCCTCGTTGTAGCCGAATGAAACGTCATCAAACTTAACCTCGCCCGTCACTTCGGTATAGATAAAGTCGTTTTCGCCAAACGGAATTTTCCACATAAGGCGTGAATTATTGTCGTCGCACTCAATGAAGTTGCCGTTTTCGTCCTCGATTCCTCTGACCATAGTGACGGCACCCTCGTCGATTTCGGGGCTCATATCCATAATCTCGAAGATACGCTCCGCACCGGCAAGAGCCGACATGAGAGAGGTAAACTGGGCGGCAAGGCTCGTTATCGGGCTTGTGAACGACTTTGCATAAGAAAGGTATGCGACAAGCCGTCCGACGTTCATTCTCTTTCCCTTGATAATCATGGTCGCACCGAGAAGAGCGCATACCGCATAATTCATCTTGGAAATAAAGGTCATGACCGGCGAAAGAAGACCGGATATTGTGTTCGCACCTATGCCGACACGCTTGAGACGTGAAACTATCACGGCAAATTCAGCCTTGTTTTTCTCTTCACGGCTGAAAATCTTGACCACACGCTGTCCCCTTATATACTCCTCAATGTAGCCGTTGCAGTCGCCCATAGCTTTCTGGTATTTCTTGAACTGCTTTGAGCTGAGCGCACCGATAACCACTATCACTATCACCATGAGTATCACCGAAAGGAAAAGTACAAGCGTGATTTTCGGGCTGTAATAGAGCATCATGGCAACAGTGCCTATAAGGGTTATGCCGGAGGAAATGAGAGTTGTCATTCCGTCATTTATGATGCTGTTGACCGTCGAAACGTCTGAGGTGAAGCGGCTCATTATGTCGCCTCTCTTGTGAGTGTCGAAATATTTTATCGGCAAGGTCTCAAGATGCTCGAAAAGGTCTTTTCTTATGTCATACATCGTCCTCTGCGAAACGGTGAGCATTATTCTTGAATATGCAAAGCTCGCAAGAGCCGATATGATGCTCAGCCCCATCATAAGTCCGAGCCAGAGCATAAGCTTTCTGATAAATTCGCTTCTTATCATTCTGTCCGCAGGGTTGAGAATCTCTTTGCAAAGGTTGACAACGGGCTCGTTTATCGCCGTCGTGGCAACACTCATTGCCGCCGAAAACAGAACGAGAAACGCAACGAGAATAAGAAGCTTCTTTCTCTTGAGCATGTAGCCGAGAAGTCTTTTAAAGGTTTTCTTTGCGTCTTTTGGCTTTGACTTGTTTTCTTTTTTCTTTTTTTCGCCGCCTTCGGATTTTTCCGCGCCCTCTTTTGCCACCTTTTTCAGCTCGGCAAGGGTTATTTTTCTGCGGCGTTTCTTTTTGCCCTTACCGTTTTCAACAGCCTTATTTGCTTCTTCGGTAACGGCTTTTTCTTCATTTACACTTTCGGCGAGAGCTTCTGCGGCATTTTCCGCCGTGTCCTGCGCTTGCGTCAGTTCTTCTTTTACTTCGGGAGTAACGTCACTCATTCCTTTAACGCTCCTTCCTGCTGTGAAATGTAAATCTCACGGTATATTTCATTATTCTCCATAAGCTCGTCGTGAGTGCCCATTCCGTTGAGCCTGCCGTCGTCAAGAACGATAATCTTGTCGGCGTGCTTGACGGAATTAATCCTCTGAGCGATTATGAGCTGTGTCATACCGGGATAGTTGTTTGCAAGAGCCTCACGGATTTTTGAATCCGTCGCCGTGTCAACGGCACTCGTGCTGTCGTCAAAAATGATAATCTTCGCCTTTCGCAGTAACGCTCGGGCAATGCAGAGTCTCTGCTTCTGACCGCCGGAAATGTTCACGCCGCCCTGACCGAGCTGTGTGTCATAGCCGTTTTCAAAGCCGAGGATAAATTCCTCCGCCTGAGCCGCACGGCAGGCTTCTTCTATTTCGCCCTGTGTCGCCTCGGGCTTGCCCCAGAGAAGATTGTCCTTTATCGTGCCGCTGAAAAGCTCGTTGTTCTGAAGCACGACCGACACGTTTTCACGCAGACGGTCAAATGAATACTCCTTGACGTTTCTGCCGTCGACGAGCACCTCACCGTCCGTCACGTCATAAAGCCTCGGAATAAGCGAGACAAGCGTTGACTTTGCCGAGCCGGTTGCGCCGATAATGCCTACCTTTTCACCGGGGTTGATTTTAAAGCTTATGTTTTCAAGAACATTCTTTTCGGCGTCTTTGCTGTATTTGAAGCATACATTTTTAAATTCAATGCTTCCCTCTTCAACTCTCAGCGTTTTGTCTGCGTCGCTGTCGGTGAAGGTCGGCTCGTCATTGAGCACCTCGTTGACACGCTTTATTGACGCTCTTGCCATAACCATTGTCATAAATATCATCGTTATCGTCATGAGCGAGCTTATGACTGAGGCTATGTACTCGGTGAACTGCGTGAGAGTACCTACCTGCATACCGCCCACTGTGCCCGCCTCGTCATAGATGAGCACACTGCCCGTCCAGAGCGTGTATGCCATACAGCCGAAGAGGATAACCATGAGTATCGGCATATTGTAGATGAGGATTTTCTGCGCCGCCATTGTCGATTTGTAGAGGTCATTATTCGCAATGCCGAATTTTTCGTTTTCCTTTTTTTCACGCACAAAGGATTTCACAACCCGTATGCCTAAGAAATTTTCCTGAAGAACACGGTTGAAAATATCCGTTTTTTCAAGCATGATTCTGAATTTCGGCACAACGAGAACGCCGAGAAAAACAAGCACTGCAAGAAGTGCGGGAATGACGAAAATGAAAACCTTTGAAAGCTGACGGCTCACCCTCAGCGCAAGCACGAGCGCAAAAACCAGCGTGAACGGTGCTCTGACAAAGAAGTTGAGAGCAGTCTGAAACACGAGCTGAATGGACGAGGTGTCATTGATTATTCTCGTAATCAGCGACGATGTGGTGAACTTGTCGAGATTTTCAAACGAAAAATCCTGAACCTTGTTGAAAAGAGCCGTTCTCATGTTCGCCGTGAAGCCGAGAGAGGCAATAGCGGTGCACCTTGCGGCGAGAAAGCCGAAAAGAAGCATTCCGCACGAATAGAGAAGCATCAAAAGAATCTGATGCCTCAGCTCTGTCAGGTCGCCGGATTTGACGCTGTTGGGTATGCTCTCGTCTATGAGCGTCGCAGTTACCTGCGGAAGCTGCATTTCGAGCATAACGTCAAGAAATACAAATATCGGTGAAAGGATTGTAAAAATCCAGCTCCCCTTGATAAAACCAAAATATTTTTTCATCTGTTTGACCGCCCCCCCGGTTTCGGAAATTTGTCTGTCACGTGATTTTTATGAATAAATTTGCAAGATTGAAATAAATGAGAAGTGAAACGGCATCAACTATTGTCGTTATCATCGGTCCCGCCATAAGAGCCGGGTCAAGCCTTAAAAGCTTTGCGACAATGGGCAGTGAGCACCCGATTATCTTCGCAACCATGACCGTTATCATAATTGAAAGGCAGACAACTAAGATGACGCTGTTTGATGCGTCGTTATGAAGCACGTATCTGAGAATGTACATACGTACACAGTTTGCGATGGCAAGAATGATGCCGCATATCAGCGAAACACGTATTTCTTTCCACAGGACTTTAAAATAATCCTTTATCCTTATGTCACCGAGCGCAAGACCTCTGATGACGAGCGTTGAGACCTGATTGCCCGAATTTCCGCCCGTGTCCATGAGCATAGGGATACACGCCGTCAGCCCCGCTATGAGGGCGAGCTTGTTCTCAAAGCTCTCGATAATCTGTCCCGTAAATGTGGCGGAAACCATGAGTACAAGAAGCCACACTATGCGGTTTTTCGCAAGTGTCAGAACTCCCGTTTTGAGATATTCGTCCTCCGACGGGCGAAGAAGAGCCATCTTTTCAAAGTCCTCGGTCGCCTCTTCGTCGATAATATCAACAATATCGTCAATGGTGATTATTCCGACAAGGCGTTTTTCCTTATCGACAACGGGGATTGAAAGCAAGTCGTATTTCTTCGCAAGAGCCGCCACGTCCTCCTGGTCGTCAAGAGTGGTGACGAAAATGAGCTGTTCATCGTCATCCATGAGCTCACTGACGAGCTTGTTTTCGTCATTGAGAAGAAGACGGCGAAGCGGCAGAGTACCGACGAGGTGTCTCGAGTTGTCGATGATATAGCAGGTGTAAATGGTCTCTTTATCCACACCGGAGCGTCTTATCGACTTGACCGCCTCGCTGAGCGTGAGGTGGTCGTGAAGCTCAACCATTTCGTTGGTCATAACGCTTCCGGCTGAATTTTCGGGATAGGAGAGAAAGCGGTTGATAGTCTCTCTGGTTTCCTTGTCGGTGTTGCTGAGCACACGTCTGACGACGTTTGCCGGCACCTCTTCAAGAAAGTCAACAGCGTCATCAACGAAAATATCGTCCATGATTTTTTCGATTTCCTTATCGGTTATCGACTGAACGATGAGCTGCTGCCAGTCTGCGTCAAGGTATGAAAAAACGTCGGCGAACATATCCTTCGGCATTATGCGGAATGCCTTGACCGCCGTCTTTTCGTTGTCGATAAGCATGATAAATTCAGCAATATCGACATAGTTCATTTCGATAAAGCGGTTTTTCAGTCCGATATAGTCGTTTTTTTCGACAAGTCTGAAAAGCCCTTCAAATGCATATTCGTCCAATAAAAAAGCCTTCTTTCTGTCACCGAAAGAAGCCGCAAGACGGTGGCTTCGCTTTCGGCTCTTCTGATTTCACGGAATTTCTACTCTTAGGTTTTCCGTCACTGTTATCCAAAGCGTTTCCACCACCCTCAAATTAAATTTATTATGCCCGCAGACAATAATACAGTTTATTTTAACCTAAATTGCAGGGTTAGTCAATAGGAGATGTGTTGAATTAATAATTATGAAATAATCCGCAAACATCCCGCATAAAACAAGGGATTTCAAAGTTATCACTTGCTCGGAGATACTTTAAAATCCCATTTTCTTTGTTATTGCTTTTCGGTCTGTGCAACGGCACAGCTCCGCAATATTAATTATTAACTGCCGCTTCTTCTTTCTCCGGATTAAGTCCCTTTTTGAGAAGAGGTATCATCGTCACAAACATAAACAGTCCGAGTATTCCGGCAATGAGGAACATGAGCGATGAGGGGAGAACGTTCTCTGCACCGAGGTCGTTAATATAGGTTATGCTTGAATTTTTTGCGGCGGCTGAGGCAAGTCTCGGTCCCGCAATCATGGGTATAAGCACCATGAATATCATTCTCACACCCTGGAACAGTCCCGTTTTATCCTCCGGCGTGAAGTCTCTTATCACCGCCCCGAGAATTATTCCGAGCATTGCATAGCCTATAAGAAACGGACAGCATGAAACGAGAAATGAAAGCGGCGTGTGTGCGAAATATACCGCTATAAGTCCTGCGCTGAATAAAACTCCGCAGAAAACAAGGCACTTGCCTTTTCCGATGGCGTTCACTCTGACCACAAGCGTAACAAGCACTGCAACCGTTATCAGAAGCGAAACAACGGTGATTATCAGTGCCTTTCCCGCAAAGAGAGAGGAAATGTTATTGAGAAAATCAAGCTCGCTGTGCTGAAGATAAACAATGAGATAGGGGAAAAACACCTGAACCGCCGTAGTGTATATGCAGAGGGTGGTAAGCGCAAGATAGAGCCGTGAATTTTCCTTGACTACCGACGGTCTGAAGCCGTAAACAAGGTCGGCAAGGTAATGGGAATTTTTGTTGACGGCACCGCTTCGGGAATCCTTTATCGTGAAGAGACCGAGAATACCGCATACCGTAACAAAGCCGCCCAGACCGAAGAAAAACACGGGGTAGCCGAGCTTTGTCACAAGAGCACCTGCCGCCGTGACAACGCCCAGAGCCGCAACGGGAAGAATTGAGAGCACAGTCTCAGTTGTTGTCCTTATTTCGGGTGTTGTGACGTCCGTCACCCATGCGTTAAAGGCGGAGTCGTTACTCGTTGAGCCCATGAACGTCATAAGGCAGTCCATTCCGACTACTATCCATACCGTTGCGGTGAGAACGCCCGCCGCTGATGAGAAAATCCCGAGCTTTTCGGTGTTTTCAAGCGAGATGAAGCCGAAACAGCCCGTCACAATGCCCCAGAGTATGTAGCCGACGGAAATGAATATTTTTCGGTTGTTGATTCTGTCGCTGAGGTTACCCATGATGAATGTCGTGACAACGGCTGTCACTGCGCTGAGTGCAACCATGTATGCCACTGCATCAACGACGCTTATTGAGCTGCCGACGGCGTCGGGGGTTGCCTTGCCGTAGATGAAATTGCACAGAAACGTGTTGAAATACATATTTTCCACATTCCATGCCACCTGTCCCATAAACCCGAACAGAATAAGGTTGAACCATGTTCTCGGACCCATTTTATACTTTGTCATATTATCCTCCTTTTTCAGAGCGACGCCCTGATAAATCCAATACATTCTCTGCCCCTGAGTATGCTTGAGGTGTCTCTGGCATTAAAGTAGAGACGAAGCTCGTTATTGTATCTGACGAGGTGACTTGCATACACAAACTGCGCAAGCCAGCCTGCCCCCTCATACATTCCGGGCTCGACAAGAACCTTGCGGAAGCTGAAATCAAGTCCGTCAGAAGAGGTCAGAAGCAGAATTGCCGAATGACTTTTTCCGTCTTTTTCATATATGCCGTTCTGTATGCCGATGTAGCCGTCCGACAGCCGATAGACCTTGAGACAGCCGCTGCATAAGTTGAGGTATGCGCTGTTTTTGTCGGGCTTTATTATCGGCTCGCCGGAAACCTTGTAGCCGCTGTCGGGCTTTTCACTTTCGGCGTAATTTATGCAGGTCGGCTCGCAGAAGCCGCAGTCCTTAATAAAGGTCTGACCGCAGGAATAGTAGAGACGGTTTGTTCCGTTTTCTCTCAGGAGAAAAGGATTTGACAGCGAATAACCTTTGCCCGCCTTTTCAAACGGCTTTGACTGAGTAATAACGGGCGACGGCGGCGACCAGCTTTCAAGGTCACTGCTTGTCATAACATATATCTCCGATTTCCAGCTTGCAAGACCTATCAGGTTCAGCCCTTTCGGGAGAAGACCTCTTGTCTTTTCAAAGAAAAGATAATATTTTCCGTCAATGAGGTTTATGTCCGGTCTCATTGCGTTGCGGACAAGTCTTGCCCTCTTTTTGAAGCTTATGCCGTCGGGCGAAACAAAGTGATAAACGCCGATGACGGTGTGAAAAAATATATGCCAGTTTCCGTCCGGACTGTTATCCGGGGTGAGCAGAGACGGGTCTGCAACAATGGGAGAATCAAACGGGGTGATGACGGGGCTTGAGCTGTCAAGCGAAAACTCCGCACTGATAACAGTATTGACTGATATATCGGAAAAATCCATAGCGCAGTCAGCCTCCTGTGAGTTATTTCCGCCGTGCAGAAGCGCATTCGGATATACTGATTATATTTCATTCTGCGCCTTTTGGCAATATCGAAATGAAATATTGTGGGGAACAATATTTCTTCCGTTGTTATTTACTTATTCCCGTCGAAATGCTATAATGTAAAAAAATATGACATACCCGACGGGAGAAAAACATGAAAAAAGATGATTATCTCATTGTTGTCTCTATAGGTAATGCTGAAAAAGCAAATATAACGGAAAAGCTCTTGCGTCAGTATTCCGGTTCACATAATATTGTTATTGACTCCGATTCCGAAACCGGTCGCCGTATCGGCTCGGGCGGATTTACTTTAAAAGCAATTAAACAATATCTGCAGAAGCATGAAAGAATCGCAATTATTCTTTCGGGGGGATTGAGTAAGCGTTCAGTCGGATATTCATTTGTCGGAAAAGCTTTCTCTGACGTCAGAATAAGCGGCGAAGATACACTTCTGATAGAACCGATACTTCAAACTGTAGAAAAAATCATGTCCGGTGTCGAAAACGGAGTTCTTCTTTACTGTGCGGATATATTATTTGAGCCGTTTAATCCGGCTGCGCTCCGGGGAAAAAATATCGGGTTTGCCGCATACGACAGTATTGAAGTGGGAAAGAATCACGGAGTTATGTTTCCGGATAAAGATAAGCGTCTTGATAAATATGTTCATAAGGGCGGCAGAGCTCTCCTCGAAAAGCTGGCAAATCAGAGCGGTTTATCTCTCATTCCGGTTGACACCGGAACGGTTTTTCTCAATTACGAAACGGCAGAAAATCTTTTCAATATCGAAAAAGAGCTGGATATAGTGAACACTCTCACGGAGAGAAACGAAGAGCTGAGTCTGTATGAAGATATAATTTCTCCTATGGCAAATGAAAGTCATATATGCAATCCGCCGGACGGACAAAGCTTATTCACCGGAAAAATAAAAGAGCAACTGTTCAAAACAATGCACGGCAAAGACCTTTATATTGACATGAGCGAAAAGGGATTTTTCCATTTCGGAACAACCGAAGACTATATCCGTAATATTTTCAGGCTTACCGCACCCGACAGCAACGTAATAATATCATCTGAAGTCGGCGAAGACTGCCGTGTAGGCGAAAAAACGGTAATCTGTTATTCGGAAATCGGCGGCTCCTCCGTAATCGGCAACAACTGTGTTATTAACGGGTTTGTCGGCGAAAACGTTGTAATACCCGATAACACCTCTGTTTGCTCTGTTAGGCTCAATGACAAAACGTATGTAACCGTTGTGAGCAAAATCAGCTCTGATTTTAAAGGCAGAATTAACGGAGTTGCGGAATGGGACAGCCCGATGTTCTACAGAGACAGCAGTATCTGCGGCTCATATAAAAAATTCATAAGCGGTGCAGATGAAGAAAAAGTCAGTTTATCGTTTTGCAGTGAAAACGCAGATTACGACTACTTTTTGGAGTTGAAAAAGACAGATGGATAATTTAGAAAATCAATACTTACAGTTGCGGCAGGAGATACTCGACAACTATTTCAGTGACCTTGAAGAGCTTGAAAAAGCAGAATGCCGCTGTAACCGAGTTACCGTAAAACTGCCGGTCAGGGTTAATATTTCCGGCACATGGACAGACGCAATGCCTTATTGCACACAGTGCGGCGGTCAGGTCGTAAACATGGCTGTTCTTGTCGAGGGAGAAATGCCCGTTGAGGTCAGAGCGGAAAAAACAAACAGCGGGTGTATTGAGTTAATCAGCGAGGGAAAAAGATGTGTGATTGACCAAAAGCTTCTGAGTGGGAGCGACAGCATCCCTCCCGATTTTATGCTTCATTTTTCAGCCCTCAGAGTGCTCGGCTTCACAGACAAGACAGAGCTTTGCGGAATAAAACTTGAAACGAGCGTCAGCTCTATTGACAGAAATTCCGGTCTCGGTGTCAGCAGCATATTGCTCGGCGGCTGTATTATTGCACTGAGCCGACTTCTCGGAATATCTCTCGGTGATAAAAATTTTCTGAATATGATATTTGTTGCCGAACAGGTAATGGGTACGGGAGGCGGCTGGCAGGATCAGGCAGGAGGCCTCACCCCTTCGGTTAAAATCAACACCTCTCTGCCGGGAACGGAGCAGTATCTGAACATTCAAAGCATTAAGCTTTCACCGGAGTTTTCGGAACTTCTTAACCGCAGACTTGTCATTATCCCCACCGGAATAAGGCACACTGGAAAAAGCATAGTGACCGACGTCATGAAGCGGTATATTTCGGGAAACACTGCACCCTTTGAAGAAATACGGGAGCTTAACAGCGATGTCGTTTCGGCGTTCACAAACGGAGATATTGAAGAACTGAGCGATTGTCTTAACCGGCATAATGAAATACTGAAAAAGCTTTCGCCCTTTATTTCAAACGATAAAACCGAATATATTGCAGAGTTTTGCCGCAAGTATGTTGACGGAATTTCAATACTCGGTGCCGGCGGCGGAGGTTATTTCTTTGCCGTTCTGAGTGAAAACACGGATATTGCATGCTTCAGAAAAGATTTTTCGGAAAAATTTGCGGATATAGAAAGCGAAATCAAACACATTTCCGTTTGCCGGGAAATTGCGGCAGTCGGAAACGATATTCAGACTGTATAAAAGAGGATTATATGGAAAATTTCAGCGGTGTAACAATCTTTATTCTGGCAAGTAACGAAGAGCTGCTTCTCAAAAAAACCATTGATGAGATTATTGATACCTGTGACAGTGATGATATTGCCGAAATCACAATCGCCCTTAAATCGGAGGACTGTCCTGCGGCGCATTATCTGAGAAGCGACATTTTCAGACAGAGAAGATATGCCGGCATTAAAACCTATGTGCAGAAAAAACCGGGAATAGAGCAGTGTATGTCCGAGCTTCCGGAATTGGTCACAAGCTCTCATTTCCTTATAATGGCGGCGGATAACGAGATGAGCCCTCTCTCTGTCAAAGCCCTGATTTCTCATGCAAAAGAGAATTCGGACACTATAATCTGTGCGGCAAAATGGAAAAGCGGCTCACAGATAAATAAAAAGAAAAGTTTACATCTTTTCGGGAGCCGTATGCTTAACCGGCTATCGTCACGGATAATTAAAAGCGATGCAAAAGACCCGTGTTCAATATTCAGAATATATCCCGTTGAGGTTTATAAAAAGCTTCCGACAGGAAACGCAAAAAGCTTTCTGTACGAATACACTTTAAAGCCTGTTGCGTTCGGAATGAAATATCAGGAAATTCCGACGGTTTTTATTAAAAGAAACGATAAAAAGTCTAACTTTAATTACCTCGATTACTTTTTTTATGCTTTCATTTATCTTATGTATGCTGTAAAATACAGAAAAATGGCGAAGAACAGGTGAAAATCCTGCTTAAAATAACAACACCGAAAAACACCGTATAAGCTCATAATAATACCCCTCCAGTTTTAAAGGAGGGGCGTTTCATTTTTATTCAGTCGCTTCAGCTTCCGGCACGGGAAGTTTGCTTTCTTCGCCGGCGATGTCAGTGCTTTCTTCGTCAGGTGCTTCGGCAAAGTCTGCGTCTGCTATGGGCGTGAATATCTCTGCAAAGGTATCGTTCACATATTGCAGGTTAAAGCCGCCGTAATAGGAATTGAGAGCGTGGGAGGCTAAATCGCTGTCGCTGAGATTTTCTGCGGGCAGTATGCTGAAATTTTTATAGCCCGTTTCATAATACGTTACAACGGGTATCGCTTTTGCGCTCTTTACGATTGTCTCGCCCGTCACGCCGTTCTTTTCAAAAACAACGTCAGCCACCGCACCGAGCATATTTTCTTTTTTCTCCTCAGCGGAAAGGAAGTTTCCGAGAGAATAGAAAACGACTGCGCTCGATTTGTCGTCACGCACAATGCGCTCTGCCTTTTGCACGGTGTTGATACCGCAGCCGACGATGAGGTCTGCGCCGAAGGAAACAAGATAGTCAACGGTCTGCTGCTGTGAAGAGCTCACTTCATTCGAGGTGCTGTCACCGAAGCAAACATAAACCGCAACTGCGTCGGCTGTTTCCTTAGCCGTTTTTATCATTTCCTTGAGCTGATTGTAGACCTCCGCCTTTGAGCGGTTTTTGTCACCGAGATTTATCACGTTGATTTCGCTCTGTGCCGAAATTTCCGACTGAACGAAATCCGTCACGCCGATAAAGGCGATTTTAATGCCGTTTACATCTTTATACTTCACGGCGTTTCTGTCCGTCTCGCTACGGTAAAGCCCCGTGACAAGAGCGTTCTTCGTCTGCCAGTAGTCGAGGGCGTCCTCTGCGCCCTGAATATCCTTGTCAAAGACATTTTTGTTTGCATGATTTATGACGGTGAAGCCCATATCATAAAGTGCGTCGCCCGCTTCTGCCGGTGAGCAGAACTTCGGATAAGTCGAAACGGGCAGATTTGACGATATGACCGAGGACTGATTTATTGCGGCAATATCCGCTTCACTTATTATGCTTTTCATGTTCTCGTATATCGGCGCGAAATCGTATGCCCTTGAGCTCTGAGCACCGAGAGAGGAAGCGCAGGTGTAAATGCTCCTGTAAATCAGGTTGTTGCCCGCAAGCATAACTCTTGCCGTCAGATTTTCCTGCGGTGCTTCCGAGGCGGAATCCGTCTTTTCCTGATAGAGAAAATTGTTGACGTTCTCTTTTACGCTCTCACGAAAATCGGGCTTTATTCCGCTTGCAATGAGAAAGGCGCAACACGCCGAAACAAAAACGGTCAGAGTGCAAATCACCGCCACGACCGGCGCATACCTTTTGGTGTTGTCTTTTTCGTTTTTCATTTTTCGTTACCCTTATCAGAAAGCAAGCTTGCTTTCAATATAGCTTTTAACCTCGCTGACGGGTATGCGTATCTGCTCCATAGTGTCACGGTCACGCACGGTCACGCAGTTGTCGGCGGGTGTGTTTTCATCGCCTACGGTCTCAAAATCAACCGTAATGCAAAGCGGTGTGCCGATTTCGTCCTGTCTGCGGTAACGCTTGCCTATTGAACCTGCGTCGTCATAGTCAATCATGAACGACTTTGAAAGCTCAGCATAAATTTCCTCTGCCTTTTCGCCGAGCTTCTTTGAAAGAGGAAGAACCGCCGCCTTGAACGGTGCAAGTGCCGGATGAAGATGAAGCACAACCCTCGTGTCGTTCTTCTCTGCATCAACAACCTCTTCGTCGTATGCCTCGGTAATAATGGCAAGGAACAGTCTCTCAACGCCGAGAGACGGCTCGATTACGTAGGGCACGTATCTTTCGTTTGTTGACGGGTCAAAATAATCAAGGCTCTTGCCCGAGGTTTTTATATGCTGATTAAGGTCATAGTCCGTTCTGTCGGCAACGCCCCAGAGCTCGCCCCAGCCAAACGGGAAGAGATATTCAAAGTCGGTTGTCGCCTTTGAATAGAAGCAAAGCTCGTCCTTGTCGTGGTCACGCAGACGGAGATTTTCTTTCTTCACGCCGAGAGAATACAGCCAGTCACGGCAGAAGCCTCTCCAGTAGTCAAACCACTCAAGGTCTGTGCCGGGCTTGCAGAAAAATTCAAGCTCCATCTGTTCAAACTCACGGACACGGAAGATGAAGTTGCCCGGAGTGATTTCGTTACGGAAAGATTTTCCGACCTGTGCCACGCCGAACGGAATCTTTTTTCTTGTCGTTCTCTGAATGTTTGCGAAGTTGACGAAAATTCCCTGGGCTGTTTCCGGTCTGAGATAAAGCTCCGCCTTGCTGTCCTCGGTTACGCCCTGGAATGTCTTGAACATGAGGTTGAACTGACGTATATCGGTGAAATTATGCTTGCCGCAGGCGGGGCAGGGTATGTTCTTCTCATTGATGTAATTCATCATTGCCTCATTTGACCAGCCGGCAACATTTGTGCCGTCAAAATCTTCAATGAGGTTGTCCGCTCTGTGGCGTGTCTTGCACTCACGGCAGTCCATGAGCGGGTCAGAGAAGCCGCCGAGGTGACCGGAGGCAACCCACGTCTGGGGATTCATAAGAATAGCCGAATCAAGACCGACGTTATACGGATTTTCCTGAATGAATTTTTTTCTCCACGCATTTTTGATATTTGTTTTAAGCTCAACGCCGAGAGGGCCGTAATCCCATGTGTTTGCAAGTCCGCCGTAAATCTCGCTTCCCGCATACACAAAGCCTCTGCCCTTGCAGAGTGCAACAAGCTTTTCCATTGATTTTTCAGTGTTAATCATAATATCTCACCTTTCCGAAAAGATAATTTGCCTTAAAATGCCATCGTTACAGACGGCAAAACTCTCTATATTATAGATATAAAGAGAGAAAAAGTCAAGGAAAAGGGAAAAGATTACGGGCAGAAGAGCAAGTGTTTCCATTGACAAAAAAGCATAATGGTATTATGATATTCCCGAAAAGGAGTGATACAATGTATATATACAGAACGAGCGGAACGTGCTCAAGAGCGATAGAGGTTGAGCTTGACGGCGATATTGTCAAAAGCGTCAGATTTCAGGGCGGCTGTCACGGCAACACACAGGGCATAGCAAGGCTCGTCGCCGGAAAGACGGTTGACGAGGTTCACGATATGCTGTCGGGTATCCGTTGCGGCTTCAAAGAAACATCTTGCCCCGACCAGCTTGCAAGGGCGGTTATCGAGGCACGTGAAGCAGAAAAATAAACAAATGCGGCGGAGGTTACCCTCCGCCCGTTATTACATTCGTGCGGGGAAAGCCGACTTATTGCCCAGTTAATAATTAATATTGCGGAGCTGTCGATTTTACTATCCGAACTAAATAAGCAGAAGGGAGCCTCATTTTGAAGAAAGCAAAATTTGATATTACCGGAATGACTTGTGCCGCCTGTGCCGCACGGGTTGAAAAAAGCGTAAATGCTCTCGGTAACGTGAGCGACGTTTCGGTTAATCTTCTCAAAAACAGTCTGTCTCTGTCGTTTGATGAAAACGCTCTGAGTGAAGAACAAATAATTTCCGCCGTCGAAAAAGCGGGCTACGGTGCCCGTGTCAGCGGAGAAAAAACAAAGAGCGGAAAAGGTCAGCCGCATTTTGACGAAGAGACAGCCGCAATGAAACGCCGGCTCCTCATTTCAGCCGCTTTCGCCCTGCCGCTTTTCTACATTTCAAGCGGCGGTATGCTGGCTCTTCCCCTGCCGTATTTTTTAAGCAGAAGCGAAAACGCTGTCGTTTTCATTTTCACTCAGTTTCTTCTGCTTCTGCCGATAATATTCGTCAATTTTTCATATTACCGAAAGGGTATAAAATCGCTCCTGCGGCGTTCGCCGAATATGGATTCACTCATTGCCATAGGCTCGGGTGCGTCGGTAATTTACGGCATTTATGCGATATATCGCACAGCGTTTGCTTTCGGGCATGGCGACCTTGAGGCTGTCGGACATTTTTCGTCTGAGGTATATTTTGAGGGTGCCGGAATGATTCTCACCCTTGTCACGCTCGGCAAATTCTTTGAAAAGCGGGCAAAGGGCAAAACCTCACGTGCGATAACCGAGCTCATGGATTTAGCTCCGGAAAAAGCGAGGGTTATCCGTGACGGAAAAGAGCAGTCAATCCCGACAGAAGATGTAGTGGCAGGCGATGTTCTGCTCGTCAGAGAGGGCGAGAGCATTCCCTGCGACGGATGTATAATCGAGGGCAGTGCAGGCGTTGACGAAAGTGCGCTCACGGGCGAGAGCATTCCCGTCGAAAAGGATAAGGGCGACAACGTAACGGGCGGTGCGGTATGCGTGACGGGATATTTCAAAATGACGGTGACAAAAACCGGTGAGGATACCGCACTCTCAAAAATAATAAGGCTCGTCGATGAGGCGACCGCATCGAAAGCCCCCATAGCCCGTCTTGCCGACAAGGTCGCCGGAGTGTTCGTGCCGGTTGTTATGGCGATAGCCGCCGTGACGGCTATTATATGGCTCATTCTCGGAAAAGATGCCGAATTTGCTCTCTCTATGGGGATAAGCGTTCTTGTTATTTCATGCCCCTGCGCTCTCGGGCTTGCCACGCCGACGGCTGTTATGGTCGGCACGGGAAGAGGCGCACGCAGTGGCATACTTTTCAAAAGTGCCGAGTCTCTCGAAACGATGCACAAGGTCAGTGCCGTTGCGCTTGACAAAACCGGAACTCTCACCTCGGGAAAGCCCGTTGTCACGGGAGTTTTCGCCGAGGGTTGCAGTGAAGAAGAGCTGATAAAGCTGTTTTATTCGCTCGAAAAGCTGTCGGGGCATCCCCTTGCCCGTGCGATATGCGACTATGCCGGACAAAAAGGAACAGACGAATATGAAGTGCAGGACTTCTGCGCTGTCCGCTCAAGCGGCGTCGAGGGAAAAATTAACGGAAAGCTTTGCTGTGCCGGAAATCAGAAGATGATGACGGAAAGGGAAATTAACACCTGCAAGTCGAAACAAACGGCGCAAACCGAAGCTGAAAACGGCAGAACTCCGCTGTTTCTCTCTTTCGGCGGCGAATATATGGGTATGGTTTCGGTGGCGGACGTTATCAAGCCGACAAGCCCTGAGGCGGTCAGAGCGTTGACGGATATAGGCATTGAGGTTGTAATGATAACGGGCGACAACGAAAAAACCGCCGAGGCGGTTCGCCGTCAGACCGGCATAACAAGGTTTATCGCAAATGCAATGCCGGAGGATAAGGAAAAAGAGATACTGCGTCTTCGCCGTGAGGGCAAAACGGTCGCTATGGTCGGAGACGGCATTAACGACGCTCCCGCTCTCGCCTGCGCCGACGTCGGCGTTGCCATCGGTGCGGGGACTGATGTTGCGATTGAAGCGGCGGACACCGTGCTGATGAGAAACGATTTGGGCGATGTTGCGGCGGCGGTAAGGCTCAGCCGTGCCGTGATAAGGAATATTAAGGAAAATCTTTTCTGGGCGTTTTTCTATAACAGCGTGGGAATACCCGTTGCGGCGGGTGTGCTCTTTCTGCCGTTCGGATTAAAGCTCAGTCCGATGCTCTCAGCTCTTGCCATGAGCTTCAGCTCGGTATTTGTGGTCACAAACGCCTTGCGACTGCGTTTTGTCAAAACGGAAAAAGGCAAAAAAATAAACAATAAGAAAAAGGAGTATGAACAGATGACAAAAACACTTCACGTTGAGGGAATGATGTGTATGCACTGCGTCGGACACGTAAAGGCGGCACTTGAAAAGGTTGATGGAGTGACAAATGCCGAAATAAGCCTTGAAAACAAGACGGCTGTGGTCACGCTGTCAAAGAATGTTGAAAACGAAGCTCTTGTTTCGGCTGTGAAAGACGGCGGCTACGAGGCTCAAATAAAGGAATAATAAAAGCAAAATAAAAATCAGTCTCAGGAAATTCCCGGGACTGATTTTTTATGTTCGTAATTATTCGTTTTCTTTAAGCCACTCGGTGTATGCCTCGGCGTAATTTGTCTTGAAGGCGGTTACACCGTTTTTCTGCATCTCTGCCCACCATTCGGGGTAGTCGCCGAGATTTGAAAAAACCTTTATGCCCTTTTTCTCAAGCATTTCAACGTCCTCTTTTGTGAAAAGTCCGTCGTTGAGCCCAACCTCATAAAGGTCGGCGGAATTGACAAACTCCATTGTCTCTTCGTTTATGCGGCGTATGTTTGCGCCGAGCCTGAGACCGTCGGGCTTGCCCTTTTCTCTCATAGCCGACTGTATTTCGTCGTTTGTTTTTCTGTTGCCCGAAAAGAGAATATATCTTGAGCAGTTTTTCGAGCGTGCGAGTATTTCATACATACTCTCCATAAGTCCCGTTTCGCAAAATTCAATCTCAACAGTGACGTCCTCTTTCACGCTCTCAAACCATTTGTCAAAGTCGGCAAACGTCATAATGTGTGCCACACGTTTATCCTCTGCCCGCATTTTTGCTATTTCCTGCGCCGAATAATGCGCCACCGAGCCCTCGTCCTCGGGGTAGGGAACAGGTGCTTCGTGCCGAAGAAGATGCCCTGCATAGGGCAGGTCGATTTTCATAAGCTCGTCGGCGGTGAGCTCCCTTATCCAGGAGGAAATCGCTCCGTCGGTGAGCCGCCCGAGCCAGTTGTCGTGCACGACCACCGGTATTTTATCCTTTGACAGATGAATGTCTATTTCGATTCCCTCGCACCCGTGCTCTATTGCCGCCTTAAATGCGCCCAGCGTATTTTCCGGCGCATACTGTGCGAGACCTCTGTGTGCAAATTTTAAAGGTTTGTTTTTTCCGTTCATTTTATCAGCCCTCTTTTTTGCCGAAAAGAGCCTTGAAGTGCTCTCCCCGGAAAAGGAATATTTCTCTTGCCGCTATCATACATACGAAAGCGATTGTGCCGCCCACAAGAACATCGGAGAAGAAATGTGCGCCGACAGCTATTCTGCTGACTGCAACCGTGCCCGTGAAGAGAATCGGACACACCCAGAGAAGAACTCTGACAGACTTTTTCTTTATATCGAGTGCCTTGTTAAGCATAATGAGCGAATAAGTCGCACCGGCGGCGCAGGTGTGACCGGAGGGGAATGACTTGAATGTGTCGGTTGAGCCGAACTCGGCAAGTCTTGACGCGCGGTCGGGATAAAGAGCCTTCCACTTGTCGCCGTTTATTTCATACCACCTTGCAAAGGCGGAGAAACCGTGAATTTCATTGTCGGGGTCAAGATTCATCGCTCTGTAACGGATTCTGCCCACAGGGGATTTAAGAAGCTCAATTATTATCTGTGCGACCGCCGCCGTAACGAGAACGGCTATGGCAAAGCGCACGAGCTTTTCGATGGATTCGTCTGAAAAATTATTCACTGCCATTATTTCAAAGAACGCAAGAAGCAGTGCCATGAACACCTCAACGCCGATAAGGTATGCCGCACCGGAATAGGGCGAGGCGTCATCAGTCATAAACAAATGCTTGAGCACGTAATTCATAACGTCGTTTGTCAGAACGTAATTCATCACGAGCGTAAGCGCAAGCGGCAGAAGAGATAGCAGATATATGCCCGTTTTTGAGTCTTTGTTCTTTCTGATTGCGTACCAGAAGAGTATTTCGGCGGCAAAAGCCGTCACAAGATAGACGGGGACACTGCCGAAGGCTTCAAACATTGCGCCGAAAGCGGAATTTGTTATGTATTCGTGAGAAGCGAGCGGCTTTGCGGTGAGAATACTGCTGACCTGAAAATCGGTGAAGGTGGCGGTTATGAGCAGTGCCGCAAAAATCACGGCGAACAGCACAACCGAAACGATAGTCGTTTTCTTTTTTGTCATATTATCACACTCCTTTGATATGTAATAATTTACCACAAAGCTGTAATTATTGCAACGGTAAAAATTTATCTTTGAACAAAAATTAAATTTTCGCCCTTTTTCTTGAAAATGGCACCTTTTCGGAGTAATATTATAGTGTATTTCTATTTCAAAAGGAGAACAGCTATGAAAACAACAAGAAAAGTTATTTCCGCTTTGCTGGCACTGATAATGGTAATTTCCCTTATCCCGTCGGCGGTATTTGCTACGGGCAGCGAAAAAGGCGTTCTTAAATTTGCCACAATGTCGGATATGCACGTTTTTCCCCAGTCTCTCACGCCCCAAAGAGAGAGCTTCGCTTCTGACGAGGAGTATGCGGCGGCACGTGAAAACTGGCTTCGTGCGTGCGGAATGGACTCAAAGCAGTATGACGAAAGTGAGGATATTGTTGACACGGCTCTTGCCACCTTTGCCATAAGAGCAAAGGAGAGCGGCGCAAAATATCTTCTTGTTCCCGGCGACCTTTCACGCTACAGCGAATATGAAAGCCATGCCGTGCTTGCCGAAAAGCTCAGAGCATTCGAGACACAGACGGGCATACCCGTTATCGTAATTAACGGCAACCATGATATAAATGTCAAAGAGGCTTCCGATTTTTCGACGGGCGAAAAGAAAGACGGCACGCCCATAACGGCTCAGCAGTTTTATGAGGTCTATTCCGAGCTCGGCTATGACATTGCAAGCGAGTTTTATGCCATTGAGGGCGGCACGGTCAAGGCTGTACCCAACGCACTCTCCTACACGGTGAAGCTCGACGATAACACTCAGCTCATAGTTGTCGATTCGGGCAAGTATTCCTTCGGCGAAACGGAAAAAGGCAAGACCGACGGCGCAATAAGCGACGATTGCCTTGAGTGGATATGCAGAAAAGCAGACGAAGCCACTGCCGCAGGCATGACGAATCTGCTCATGGTGCACCACAACATGGCACCTCACATGGAATGCGAGCCGTCTGTTACGTTTGCATTCATGCTGGACGATTATCTGAGAGTGGCGGAAACCTTTGCCGACCACAATATTCATTATACGTTCACGGGACATCTTCATCAGTCGGATATATCAAGCATTGTCAACGACAACGGCAAGGTGCTCTATGACTGCGAATCGGGCTCACTGACCTCGTTCCCCAATACATACCGTGAATACGCACTGACAAACTACACCGACGGCAGTGCAAAGATTGACTATGAAAACATCAGCTTTGACGATGCCGTTACATTCGTTCACAACGGCGTGACCTATACCCACGACGAATACCTCAAAAGGTCGTTCGGTCTCTGCTACGGCGGCTCATTCAGCGAGAACGGCACAGCCTCGGGTGCAGGCTTTGCCGAGGGACTGCTTTTAAGCTACGGCTCGGGACTGTTTAAGGATATGGCACAGCAGGGTGTGCTCAACTATATTAAAAACACGTTTGAATTTGACCTTCAGCAGTTCATTGTTGACCTGCTCAAGCCCTACATCGGCAACGGAATAAAAATCGGCGGTGTAAACGTCTTTTCGGCGGATAATATCATGTGGTTTATTGAGGATTTATGCGACCAGGTCACCGAGGTTTATCTCAGAGACCCGCAGAAGCTCATTGACCAGATTAAACCCTCGATAGAGAAGCTTTGCAACATAAAGCTCAGCGATAAAGAGATGAGCGACGAAATAAGAAGAGTGACGGGCATGAAAGGTCACAGCGGCTACGGCACACTGGAGGACGTTGCTTTCTCGGCGGTGTATTATTTCTACACGGGCAATGAGCCTGCCTTCGGTGAGGACGAGCTGATATATGACGCCTGTCAGACGTTCAGCAGAGGTGTCATCGAATGCGGTCTTTTCGACACTCTCATAGATGTTGTTTTCAACGACCTGCTCAACGAAGCTATACTCGGAAAGCTTGAGCTGAGAATTGATAAATTCTTCAATTCCGACTATTTCAGCCAGAAGGGCGCAGAGGGAATAAACTATCTTCTCAAATATGTTCTTCGTGATGACTTCTCATACCTTAACCTCGTCAACACGGTGTTCGGTCTCGGTGTGCTCCCCTGGACGAGTGTGTATGACGTTGTTGACAAGATGCTTCTTCAGGAATACTGGACTGACAGCCAGGACGAATCAATCGGCTGTACGTTTGCAAAATTTGTTAAGGATTTTGCGACCGACGAGGACCCGTATCTCGGCGGTGACTACGGCGTTTCGTATGCGACAAACGACCTGCCGGTGTCTGCGACGACTGACAATTACCGCCTGCCGACAATGATAAGCGCAACTCTCGGCGACAATTCGGAGACCTCGGCGAACCTTAAGTGGTTCTCAAAATATACGCTTGATAAGGGCGATATAACCGTCAAAGAGGGCGACAAGGTTGTGTTCAGCACCGTGAGCGGTGAAAACGAAATCGGCGCAGAGATAAAAGATGAACTTGTCGAAAGATACTTCCCGGGCATTGACATCGGAATAATCGGCTTCTTCAAATATTTCTTCAATCTTTATTCCCACACGGTGAAGCTCAGCTCATTAAAGCCGGGCACGACCTACACCTACACTGTCGGCAATGCCGAAAAGGGCTGGTGGAGCAGTGAGCGCACCTTTACAACCTCGTCGGGCAGAGAAGAAAAGAATCTTACGTTTTTCCACATGTCCGACCCGCAGTCACAGAGCGCAAAGCAGTACACAGAGGGCTGGGCAAAGGTTGTCAAATCGGCGTTTGAGCTTTATCCCGACGCAAAATTCATTGCCTGCACGGGCGACCTTGTTGACTACGGAATGAATACGAATATGTGGCAGTGGATGTTTGACACGGCTTCCTCGACGGGCGGTACGGATTTGGGCAACACATTCCTTATGCCGGCAACGGGCAATCACGAGGAAAAGGACGACTTCTCAACGGTGTCGAATTTTGCTCTGCCGAATGTTCCCGCTCAGGACACGGCCACCGGCGTATATTACTCATACGATTACAACAATCTTCACGTTGCCGTTCTCAACACAAACAATCTGGGCAAGGATGACGCTCTCTCCGGTGAGCAGATTGAATGGCTCAGAAAGGATATGACCGAAACCGACGCAGAGTGGAAGATAGTCATGCTTCACAAGGCACTTTATTCAAACGGCTCTCACTTTGACGACGATGATGTATGCGCTATGCGTGAACAGCTTTCGGTGCTTCTTCCCGAGCTCGGTATTGACCTTGTTCTTCAGGGACACGACCATGTTTATCTCAGAACGGCATCGCTTGTCGGAAACGAAAAGACGGACGATGCAATAACCTATCTTTCATATAACGACAAGGCATACAAAACGGCGGTTGAGCCCGTCGGCACGGTGTATGAAATCTGCGGCTGTTCGGGCGTTAAGCTTTACAGAGCCAAGGACGCAGACGAGACAGACGAATTTTTCCCGAGAGCGGATAAGATAGTCAATGCCGACAGTCAGATGTTTGCGGCTGTGCAAATCAGAGACGGCGTGCTCTACTATGACGCATACAAGGTATTATCAGACGGCTCGACGCAGAATGTTGACTCGTTTGCAATTCAGCACGACAAAGCACAGGGCACGGCGATACCCGAGAGCGAATGGCCTCAGGAGGAGACGGAAAAGGAGTCAAAATTCCTTTCATTCCTCACAAAGGTTCTTGAGGTTCTTTCAAAGCTCATTGACATTCTTTCGGGCTTCCTCGGCATTTACGGTGCAGAGATACAGGAAGCACTGAGATAAAACACAAGAAAGAGAACGGGCGGAGCCACAAATCGGCTCCGCCTCAGTTTTTTGTGTTTTATAAAAAATCAGCAATTCCGAAAAGACAGATTTCGGAATTGCTTTTTTTAGGATAAATATGCCCGTTATCTATGAGGGATTATTCTTACCTTTTCTCTTGACCGGTATGTTTTTTCACCGGTCATCGGCTTTCAGCCTGCGCTATGAAACAGTTATTGATTATCAGTACTCAATCGTGTAATCGTCGATGAACGTCATACCGACCTGAGCGTCAATCGAAACAATAACCTTTGCCGTGACCTGCATAATCATCGGCAGTGTGTAGGTCGCCGAAACCATGTTTCCGGTTGCCTTGTCAATCTTGCACTCGATAACAGCGTCATAATACTTGACAGAGAAGTTCTGAACCATGCTTGCCGCCTCATAAACGTCGTCGGCTCTCATGATATTGAACGCCGAATCACAGCCGGTGCCCGTCGGGTCTGTGCATTCCTTGTATTTAAGCTTGATGTTGTAATATGTTCCGTCGTCCTCGCAGGTTGCCTCGGCAATGTCCGCCTCAGTGGTGTTGCTGACAAAGGTCTGACCCTTGACGGGGAAGTTTGCGATTATATCATCTTTCGTTGACCACACAAGCGGAGTTTCGTCCTTCTTGAGGAAGGTGGTCATGAGAGTTTTGCCGATTGCCTGAAGTGCTGAGGGTACCTCAAGATATTCATTGTCGGCGTGGAGGTCTTCCCAGTTTCTCGTGACCTTCACGGCGTCTGTCTTGACCTTGTTTGCGCTCTTGTTGAAGTATGCAACTATCTCAGCCGGAGTGGAGAGCGAGCCGGAATTTTCTGCCGGAGCCTGTGTCGCTTCTGTCACGTCGCCCTGCGGCTGAGCCTCGGTCGTCTGAGTCGCCTCTGTTGCCTGCGGCTGAGTCTCGGTCGGAGCCTGTGTCGGTGCGGGAGCCGCCGTGCTTTCGGGTACCGAGCCGGTTGCATCGGAAACAGCATCGGGATTGAGGGAAGCTGTTATATTCGATGTGAGGCCGCTGAAAAATCCGACGCTGAAAATAAGTATTCCGGCGAGAGCGGCACAAATTGCAACTTTCGTCACACGATTCATATCCGAAAATAAGTATCTCATAAATATTAACCTCCTGAAAAGTGCTGAAACAGCACGATATTCTATGACATTATATTACACATACTGCGCTTTATCAATAGAAAATTTGTAAAATTTTATTTTGTTTGTTATTTTTAAAAATATTTTACACTGTTTCTATTGACTTTTTCAGCGTTTTACTTCATCATATAGAGCGAAAGAATAATTTATCCGGAAGGTATGCGTATGAAAAAGGTCAACAGAATAGAGCCTTTGAGCCGGGCGGAGCAGATAATATGGCTTGTGTGCAGAGTGCTCCTTTTCGTCTGGGGTGTGCTGGGTCTGTTTTTCGGCTACACCGTTCAGTTTGTGCAGGCGATTTTTGCGATAATATTCACATATCTTTGGGATATGTGGCAGCTCTGGGGCGGAAAGTCGTTCATTACACGTGTGCCGTCATACCTCCAGACAGAGCTCAATATCTTTATATGCTTCGGCTGTGTCGTCGGCACGACGGTCAATAACTATACCTCTCTTCAGGGCATCGACATACCCGAGCATATTTTTGCCGGATTTCTCGGCTGTACCTTCGGTTTCATTCTCTGCGACGTTATGCAGGGCGAAAAAAGAAAGATAAAGCCCGCCGTTCAGGCTCTTTTCGGTCTCGGCTTCGGGGTTGCGCTGATGGTCGGCTGGGAGTTTTATGAGTTCACTATGGACAGACTCTACGGCTTCGATATGCAGCACTCGGCGGTGTTCGCCAAAGACGGACTTGCCGACACCATGATTGACCTTATTCTCGGCTCGGCAGGCTCGCTTGCCGCCATGTTCGTTGAGGTTTTCCGCCGCACGGGCAGATACGGGAAAAACAGCACCGAAAAGAGAAAAGCTTATCTTCGGATGAAAGCGGAGACGCAGGCGGAAAAAGAAGCTCTTTATGAGGAAAAACAAAAAAGATTCAACACTTTCAAATGATTATTAACAAACAGTTTACGCACCTACCACCGCTTTGTTAAATAAACGGTTGACAAATAATTCAAAGAGTTTTATAATTATGACACAAGGGAATCCCCTTTGATTAAGTTAAGGAGGATATATAATATGAATAATACTGAAGAAACCTATACGCTCCTCAATTTTCTTCGTGACCTTTTGAGCCGTATAAACATTCTGATTGAATACATAGCGACGGTGTTCTTCCCCGGATTTGCGGATTGATAACAAAAACAGACAGCCCGTTGGGCGTCTTCACAAAGGAAGAAAACGGTTTTGTCAGCGGCGTCTGAGAAGTTCTGTCTCATTCAAAACTGCAAAGCATCTGAAAACAGCATATTTAAGATGAAGAACAAGGAAAAAGCGGTCAGCATACTGTCGTATGTTGATCGCTTTTGACGCAGTTATTCGCTGAAAAATGCGTTTTCAGACGATTTATCCCTTGGTGAAGCCGCCCGTTGCCTTTCTTTGCCGAAAGAGTAACAACGGGCTTTTTTGTTTTTCGTTTTCTATTTCTGCTGCTTTACCGCTTTTTCTATCGTCATCACAAGCAGGGGAATAAGAACAAGCTGAAGCGCAATACCGGGCAGAGCGTTTGTGAAAGCTCCGGCGAGAAATGCAGAAAGTCCGAACGGCATTTTTTCCGCACCGTAAATTATCGCCGAGGCAACGCCCCAGATAACTCTGCCGGCAAGCATGGAGACAACGAGAGAAATATATATATTTATTTTTTTCTTCGGAAGAAGCTTATACATAAGCCCCGATATGAAGCCGTAGGCGGCAAGCTCGAAGCACATTGCAAGCCCCGTCGGAATAATGACGGGCATACCGAAGAGGGCAAAGCGCAGAAGCGGTGCAACGAGTCCGACGGCAAGCGCATAGACCGGACCGCAGAAAAATCCGCAGAGAATAACGGGTATGTGCATAGGGCAGAGCATTTTGCCGAACTGCTGAAGCTGACCGGTGAGAAACGGCAGAACAATGGCAAGCGCAAGAAACATCGCCGAGAAAACAGGCTTGATGAAATTATTTTTTTCCGACAAAGCTAAGCCCTCCTTATTTTTTCTACGGGTATATATTATCAGACAGATTTTTATTTGTCAATCGTGCATTAATGGCTGATTTTTGATTAAAGTGAAAAGTTTTCCTCGTTTATGTACGTTTGTCAATGATGTGAGACAAAATTGATAAAATAAAAATGATTGATATGTTAAGATAGAA